>JACRKZ010000106.1 GCA_016235455.1 Armatimonadota bacterium
TCGACCAGGTCCTCCATGGCGACTACGCCCACCAGGCGGCCCGCGTCGTCGACGGCGACCGCCAGCGAGCAGCGTGCCCCGCGCATGAGGCGCAGCGCGTCGTCGAGAGCGACATCGACCTGTAGGCGCAGCGGTGCCGGCGTACGGCGGTGCGACAGCACCTGCAGCACGTTCGACAGCGGCTGGTCGAGGTAGGGCAGCAAGTCCTTGCTGTGCAACACGCCGACGACGGCGCCGTCCGCCCGGCAGACTGGGAAGCGGCTGTGGGACGACGCGACCAGCCGGCGTAGCGCCTCGTCGAAGTCGGCGTGGACGTGCAGCCGCTCCACCCGCGGCCAGGGCACCATCACCTGACCCAGCACGGTGCGGCCGAAGTCGAGCTCCCGGCGTAGCAGGTTGGTCTCCGCGACGCTCAGCTCGCCCTCTTGGTCACCCACCTCAATGGCCTCTGCCAGGGCCTGGTTGGCGGGCTCCTCGCGGGGTGACAGCGGCTCGGGCTCGGCGCGCGCCACGAGCGTCAGGAGTGGCCGCAGCAGCGGCCCCCAGAGCGCCGCCGCCGCCGCCAGCGGGCGCGTGGGTGCTTCGTGCCAGCGTCGGCTGAGCCAGAGCTCGCAGAGGACGCGCACCACGCAGACCGCCACCACGGCCCCCGGCCGATAGGGCCAGGCGCGCACCAGCAGCCAGGCACCGGTGCAGGTGAGGAGCGTGAGGTGCAGCGGCCCGGCCAGGTCGACCCAGGCGGCGAGGCGCGAGGCGCGGGCGCCGTAGCGGCCGGTGAGGCGCGACTGCTCGCCGGCGCGCAGGGCCAGCAACTGGCCGTGGTCGGCCAGGCAGAGCGATAGCGGTAGCGAGCCGAACAGCAGCAGCAGGGCACCAGCCGTATCCCAGCCGGCACGCCAAGGCACGGCCGGAGCCGTGGTGTCCAGCACCAGGAGGATCGCCGCGAGCGCAGGCCAGCCACAGCCCGGTCGCGGCCCCGGTTGTTGGGTCGAGTCCTTCATGTGCCTCGAGCGGGCCGGACGTCGCACAGTCGGCCCGTCCCCATTATCGGCCGGCGGCGGCGCGGCGACAAGGGCGACGTAGGTGGTGGGACGTGGGATGTGAGTGACGGCGCCTGTACCGCCTGCCTCCGGCGTCTGATCGCTTGCGTCACGTGAAGAATCCCGGCACCGGCCGATGCAGCCACAGGCTCAGCAGCGTCACGCCGCCGCCCACGACGTAGTCGCCCAGCATCAGGCCGAGGAAGAACGGCATCGCGGCGCGGAATCGCCGCAGCCCGCCATGCCGCAGCACGAAGCCCTTGATGACCCAGCTCAAGAACACGGAGAACCACAGCCAGCTCATGGTCCAGCTGCCGGCGATGGCGTAGCCCACGGGGTGGAACGGCACGGCCAGGAAGCGTCGGCGCAGCGCCATCATGCCCAGCGTCAGCAGGCCGCCGCCGCCGAACTGGGTCAGTGCGGCGTGGTCCGGCCCGGGCTTGGCCGTGGTCATCCATGACTCCAGTCGACTGAACGACTCGCGCGCCAGCCCGGTGCCGTAGCCGCGTATGCCGGACAGACCGCCCTGCTCGTAGTACTGCGTGAGCGCCGCCGCCGAGGCCGCCAGGAAGCCGACCACACCGACCAGTAGGAGCGCCGCCGCCAGCCGGTTGCCGTCACGGCGGCGCGTCCGATGCCAGTCGTGCAGCCGAAAGGCTTCGAGTTGGTGGGGCATGGGCAGGCTGCGGTAGTCGCGGGTCAGCCAGAACAGCATGGACAGCGCGGTCAGGTTGCGCACGCCCAGCGCGGCCGGCCCGAAGCCCGCGGTCAATGCCCAGTCGGGCCCGGCGAAATACAGGTCGTGCGTCGGCGGGCCAAGCTCGGCTCTCATGCGCGTCACGGCCACGGCCAGCACGCCGTAGACCAGCACGAAGCCGGCCGCTGGCCACCAGTCCAGCCCGACGGCGTGGATGAAGCATGTCATGCCCACCAGGCCAGCGGCGAACAGCAGCAGCGCCGAGCGGCCGGCGACGGGCTCCGCGGCGTCCCTCTCGTCGCTGCGCCAGGCGCGGCGCAGCGCTTGTGCAATTGGCCGGCGCGAGGCGCCCAGCGCGAACAGGCCCACGGCCACCCAGGCGCCGGCCGACTGATCGCTGGCATACGGCCCGGCCAGCGAGCCCCAGCCCAGCCACTCACGCAGCACCATCTGGCCCTTCCAGAACAGGTAGAAGAACCAGGTGCTGAAGGCCAGATCCTGGGGCATGAACCAGGCCAGCCCGATGGCGAATGGGTAGATGCACAGCGGGGTCCAGCCGATGGCGCTCCACGGGCGCTCGGTAATGTACGTGCGCAGGTCCCATTTGGTGGGCAGTTCGGGGATGGCTGGGTGCAGCGCATGGCCCGCGCGCAGCAGACAGATGGTGCCAGCCACCGCGAAGCCAGCCCACAGGTACGGCGAGCGCCACAGGCCAGTCTCGGGGCTGGTCATCTGCAGGGGCAGATGAATGCACGGGAAGCTCAGTCGCTCCTCATCGCACCAAGCGCGGCGCAGCAGCAGCGACATGCCCAGCATCCAGGCCAGCACCAGCCCGACGAGCAGCGCCCAGCAGCAGAGCGGCCCGACCCACAGGCCGAGGATGTCAGGATCCCAGAACCGCGCATGGCCTTCGAAGAAGCCTTTGACCGCCATGGAATCCTGCACCAGGAGTCGCTTGGGCAGTTGGCCATGGAACAACTCCTGCCAGCGGTTCTCGGGCGTGGCGAAGCGGTACGGCACGACCATGAGCGGCAGCAGGATCTGGGTCAGGTCATGGCTGGCCAGGCTGGTGCCCATGGCCACCATGCTGTAGAGCACGAGCAGTTCACCGCGGTTCAGCGCGAGCTTGGGCCACAGCCGGCGCAGCACGGCATTGGCGGCCAGCGCGGCGACCAGCACATCGACGGCGGTCCAGAAGATAGACAGCACCGTGGCGTGGACCGACGGGTAGACGATCTCGGCGCAGAAGATCCACCACGCAACCGGCGGCGTGAGGAGCAGCGCGAGCACGACGACGCGCAGGCTGACGATGCGTTGTCCGGTCGGCTCGGGCGGCAAGGCGTGGTTCCGTGGGCTGGGACCGAGTGTAGCATCGCGCCGCCGCCGATGCTAGACTCGTCGTGTTGGGGCAGGGGCGCCGACTGGGGGAGCCTGCCACGATGCCGGCCCTGCTGCTTTGCCTGATGCCGGTCGGCAAGCAGCCAGCGGTGGACGACTTGGTGCGCCGGGTGGTCTGCGACGAGGCGCTTACCCGGCCGAGCGCCATGGTAGAGGCCGACGGCGCAAAGGCGGTCGCCAGTTCGCTCATGCGCCGGCGCATCGTCAACCAGCCGCGCAAGGACGACGAGGCGCTGGTCGCGGCGGCCAAGGCCTACGTGCTGCCGGATCCGAGCCTGCGGCGGCTGGTGACACTGCCGGGCGACCCCTTCGCGCGCTAGCGCGGCGGCGCCTGCCGGAACCCGTCAACCCACCATCCGGTCCACCACGAGTTGGCCGGCTTGGCCGGGTCGTGCCAGGCGACAAGATCGGTCGACCATTTGGCCAGCAGCACATCGAAGTTGTCGCGGCCCAGGTCGTAACGCAGGCTCTGGTTGTAGTTGAAGGCGGCCCAACCGCCCTGATTGACGGCCTTGTGGCACCACACGGCCCAGTGCCAGCCGCGCTTGTTCATCGCCTCGGCCAGGCCCGCGGCGGACTCCTTGGTGTCCTCGGGTGCCTTCATCTCGCCGATGAACACCGGCACGGCCACGTCGTCGGTGATGCCGGCCTTCTTCGCCCAGCGAGTCAGCTTCTCATCCAGTGTGCCCGGCTCCTTGTCCTCGGGGTAGTGGGCCGACCAGATGCTGTTGCGCCAGTAGGGGTCGCGGAAGTTGGTGTAGCCCATCGACTCGCCGATGACGATGCGCTCGGGGTCTTCGGCGCGGATGGCGTCGGTGAAGGCCCGCTGCACGGCATCGCCGGGCGAACCCTCGGGCTCGTTGATCAGGTCGAACCCGGCGATGGCGCCCACGCCCCGGAAGTGCCTGGCCACTTCCCGCCAAATGGCGGCGCTCCGGGCGCGGGCCTCGTTGCTGCCGTCCACATGGCGCGAGATGAGCGAGTAGGACTCACGCTCGCCGGGCCAGATGTGCAGGTCGAGGATGACGTAGATACCGCGGCGCGCGGCCTCCTTGACGACCCAGTCGAGCCGGGCGAAGTCGATCTCGCCGCGCGCGTTGCGCCGCCAGTTGCCAGCGGCGTCCTGCAGGTTGCGGTAGCCAAACGGCACGCGAATGAGGTTGAAGCCCCACTCGGCGATCTTGTCGAGATCGCGCGTGGTGAACCAGTTGTCGCGCCAGGCTTCGATCAGCAGGCCGGCCCGCTCGGCGCCGAATCGCGCCTCGAGTTGCTCCAGCGCCCAGCGCTCGCCGCTGTCGGTCTGGCCACACATCCAGCCCTCGGTGACGAGCCACCCGCCGACATTGACGCCGCGCAGCGCCACCACCTGGCCATCGCGGCTCTTCAGCGCGCGGCCGTCGGTGTGCAGGTAGCTGCCCGGCCCGAGCGGCGCGGCCCCGACGGTCAGAGCAAGCAAGACGGCAACAACCCAGCGGTACATAGCCCGGCCTCCTGAGCAGGCCAGTCTAGCACACGTCGTCTGGCGCCGCCACGGCCGGTGCATACCACCCGCCGAAGTTCACCAGCTTGGACACGGGTGGCTCGGCGCGGTGGGCGGCGGCGATGTGGCCGGTGACGATGACGTGGTCGCCCGCGGGCAGTTCACTGGCCAGACGGCACTCGAAGGCCAGCGCGCAGCCGTCGATCAGCGGCACGCCAGTGGCGCTACCGGGCGAGTGGCGGATGGGGTAGGCGGCGAACTTGTCCACCTCGCGGCCGCTGCGGGTGCCACTCCAGGTGATCAGTTCATGCTGCCCGAGCCCGGCGAAGGCCAGGCCGAACTCGCCGGTGGCGCGTATCTGGGCCAAGCTGTAGCGTTGCGCATGCAGCGCAACAGCCAGCATGGGCGGGTCGAGACTGCATTGCATGGCCCAGCCGGCGGGCATCAGGTCATAGTGGCCCGCGCCGTCGTGGGTGACGACGAAGAGCAGCCACTCGGGGAACTTGAGGTCGAGGGCGGCAGCGGGCGCGAGTGTGGTCCAGGCCATGGGTCGAACTTCCTTCCGCCGACGGCCTGGGAGCGTGGCGCTCCCAGGCCGTCCAGCGGCTTGTGTGACCCGCGACTAGCTCGCCGCCGCCGTCGACTTGCGCACAACGATGCGCGGCGCGGAAGCAGCGTTCACCACCGGCGGCTGACCCAGCAAGCGCGCGACGGCCTGCCCGGCGAGGTCGGTGATCGGCGGCTCGACCGTGGTCAGCGGCGGGTCGGCCAGGGCGCCCAGGGCCAGGTTGCCCCAACCCACCACGGACAGCTCCTTGGGCACCTTGAGATCCAGTCGCCGAGCCGCGCGCAGGACCATGAGCGCCGCCGCGTCGGAGGTGCAGACCAGCGCCGTGGGCCGCGTCTTGCGGGAGCGGAGCACCTCGCGCAGCGCGTCGCGCAGGTCGCTCTCGCCCTCTTCGGTGCGGATCAGGTGCTCCGCGGGCACGGCTTGCCACGAGGCCTTCATGGCTTCGAGGAACGAGGCTTCCAGCGCCGGCTCGCTGGGGATGGAGACGAGGCCCACGCGGCGGTGACCGAGATCGAACAGGTGGTCGAGCGCCGGTGCCAGCGGTTGCCCGCCATGGAACGGCTGCATGGCGCAGAGCGGGATCTCATAGCGGTCGAGTTCGGTCGACAGCTTGGCCTGGACTTTGGCTGGCAGATTCCAGGCCACCACACCGGCCGGCCGCAACTCGATGCAGCGCTCGACCGCGGCGGCGCACGCCGCGTCGTCCTGGCCGCTGGCCAGCACGTGCAGGTACTGCCCGTGGCGCTCGGCCTCGGCCACGGCGGCAGCCAGGCAGCGCGAGCTCAACTCGTCGGCGACGACGGGCGTCAGCAGACAGAGGAACGGGTTGCGCCCGGTGATCATCGCCCGCGCCAGTTCGTTCTTGCGGTAGCCCAGGCTCTCCGCGACGGCACGCACGCGCGCCACCGTATCAGCCGCGAGGCCAACCGATTCGTGTCGTCCGTTGAGTACGAGCGACACCGTGGAACGCGATACACCCGCGGCGCTTGCCACGTCGGCCATGGTCACCATTGGCACTGTGTCTCCCTAACCTGCGTTAGACAGACAGAATGCCGAGACGTTCCAGGTCTAGACTTCGTCTTCTTCGGGCAGTACGGCCAGCTTGACCTCGGCCAACTGCGCCGCGTCGATGGCGGTGGGGCAGCCGAGCATCAGGTCGCGGCCGGTGCTGGTCTTGGGGAAGGCGATGACCTCGCGAATGTCGACGTCCTTGGCCTCCTGGCCGCAGAGGATGGCGACGATGCGGTCGAAGCCCAGGCCCACGCCACCGTGCGGCGGGGCGCCATAGCGGAAGACTTCGAGCAGGAAGCCGAACTTCTCCTCGGCCTCCTCGCGGTCCATGCCGATGACCTTGAGCACGCGCAACTGGATCTCGGGATCGTGGATGCGGATGCTGCCGCTGCCCAGCTCGGCGCCGTTGCAGACCAGGTCGTAAAGCTGCGCGACCACGCCCAGCGGATCGCTTTCCAGCGTCTCCAGGCACTCTGGGTTGGGCATGGAGAAGGGGTGGTGCATGGGCGTGACGCCGCCGGTGTTCGGGTCGGCCTCGAACAGCGGGAAGTCGGTGACCCACAGCATGTCGATGCGGTCTTTGTCGACCAGCCCGAGCTGATGGCCCAGCTTGACGCGCAGGCGGCCCAGCGCGTCAGCGACGACGCTCGGCTTGTCGGCCACAAAGAGCAGCACATCACCGGGCTTGCCGCCCATGCGCTCGACGATGGCCTGCTGGATGGCTTCGGGCAGGAACTTGAGGATGACGCTGCGCAGCCCGTCCTCTTCCACGGCGATCCAGGCCAGACCCTTGGCGCCGAAGTCGCGCACGAACGAGGTCAGGTCGTCCAGATCCTTACGCGACAGGTTGCCGCCCGCCGGCACGCAGATGCCCTTGACCTGGCCGCCGCCGGCGATGACGTTGCGGAACACCTGGAAGTCGACGTCGGCGACGAGGTCGCTGATATCGGTCAGCTCGACGCCAAAGCGCGTGTCGGGCTTGTCCGAGCCGTAGCGGCGCATGGACTCGGCGTAGGTCATGCGTGGGAAGGGACCGGCGATGGTCCGGCCGGCCGAGCCGAACACCTCGACCATGAGCCCTTCGATGGTCTCGAGGATCTCATCCTGCTCGACGAAGCTCATCTCCAGGTCGATCTGCGTGTGCTCGGGCTGGCGGTCGGCGCGGAGGTCTTCGTCACGGAGACAGCGAGCAAGCTGAAAGTAGCGGTCGCAGCCCGACGCCATAAGCGTCTGCTTCATGAGCTGGGGCGACTGCGGCAGCACGTAGAACGTGCCGGGCACGAGGCGACAGGGCACGAGGAAGTCGCGCGCGCCTTCGGGCGTGGCCTTGAGCAGCAGCGGCGTCTCGATCTCGAGGAACTCCTGGCTGCTGAGGTAGGCGCGAGCCGCCTGGGCGGCGGTGTGGCGGATCTGCAGGTTGCGCTGCATCTCGGGCCGGCGCAGGTCGATGAAGCGATAGCGCATGCGCTGTTCGAGCCCGATGACCTCATCGTCCAGCTCGAATGGCGGGTGCTCGGCGCGGCACAGCACGGTGATCGTCTTGGCGATGATCTCCACCTGGCCCGTGGGGATGCGCGGATTCTCAAGCCCTTCGCCGCGCATGACGACTTCGCCCACGACGTCCAGCACATACTCCGCGCGGCTACCATCGGCGATGGCATGGGCCTCGGGCGTGCCCCGCTCGGGGTCGGCCACGATCTGCAGCAGCCCGGTGCGGTCGCGCAGGTCCAGGAAGATCACGCCACCGTGGTCGCGCCGGCTGTTGACCCAGCCCTTGACGCAAACCGTTTGCCCGACGTGCTCGGGGCGCAGGAGACCGCATTTGTGTGTTCGCCGCATTCGCCTCGTCCTTGCCGGCCACAGTTATACCGTGGATCACGCGAGACGTCCATGCCGAGGGGCCTCAAGCGTTTACAGCGTGGCCCGGCCGGGGCAATATGGCCACATCGACGTCGAAGGAACTGGCGATGCGGCAGAGTCTCAGGGCAGCGGTCCTCCTAATGCTGTGGAGTGTCTTTGGACCGGGCCGACTCGCGGTCTGCGCCGCGGAGCCAACGTTGGTCGGCCACCGTGCCGAAGGCACGTCGACCGACACCCTCTGGAACCAGGGCGCCTGGATCAACGCCAGTGCGGCCGAGGCCACCGAGGACCTTTCGGCCACGCGCCTCTACGCCAAAGTGACGGCCGTGGCCGGCTGGTACAAGGCGGCCATCTACGCTGTCGCGGGCGGCGGCCTGCTGGCCCAGACCGCCGCGGCCAGGGCGCCGGCCGATGGCTGGCTGGAGCTGGCGTTGGCGACGCCGGTAGCGCTCAAGGCCGGCCAGCGCTATTGGCTGGCCATCTGGTCGGATGACGCATCGGCTAAGGTCTTCTGCGACCAGGGCGGCCTGACGCGCTGGCTGCGGCGCGATTGGGGCGAATGGCCCAACCCCGTCGCTCTGGTCGAGGGCGGCGCGGTGACCTACTGCCTCTATGCCGCGGGCGCCACGCTGCCGCCGGCGGACGCCCAGCCGCCGGTCAAGCCGTCTGAGCGCATCCTCGCCGGCCATACCGTCCAGCTCGACGCGCAGGGCAAGATCATCCCGTGGGACACGCCGGTAGCCAAGGCTTACGACCAGTTCCTGCGGCGGCGCTGGCAGTTCATCAAGACCAAGGTGCCGCCCGCACCGGGTCCGGCGCCGCGTTCGGACTATCCGCAGTACTTCTTCTACGACGGGTATACGACCAAGGACCTGGACATCAGGCCCGACAACTGGATGAACGATGTCGGCGAGAAGATCCCCAACTGGTTCGAGTCGGCTCGGCTGTACTACGCCTACACCGGCGATGCCGAGCCGCTGGCCATCGTGCGGCGCATGATCGACTACAGCCTCGACCACGGCACCAGTCCGGCCGGGTTCGCCTGGCCGCGCTTCCCATACACCACGACCAACTACGGCGACACCGAGTTCCGAGGCTTCCATGGCCCGTTTGCGCTGCACGAGACGCACACCGACCACGCCGGCGACATGGGCCTGTCGTACTACCGCTTGTACCAGCTCACTGGTGACGCCAGGTACCTGCGCGCCGCGTTGGCCGTGGCCGACGCGCTGGCCGCGCACGTTCGCACCGGCAGCGAGACGGAGTCCGTCTGGCCCTATCGAGTGCGCATGGACACGGGGCAGATCACCGCGCAGTACTGTGCCAACTGGGCCGGTGCGGTTGGGCTGCTGGAGGCGCTGGTTGCGGCCGGTCAGGGCAACACCGCTGCCTACGTCGCCGCGCGAGACAAGGCGCGCGAGTTCGTGCTGCGCTTCCCCATGGCCAACGGCCGCTGGGTCGATGGACACACCGACAATGCGGTCACCGGCAACAGCAACCGCAGCAACATGAGCAAGAGCAACACCATGCTCTACCTGTTCGACCACCCAGAGTTCGACCCCGACTGGCGCACGCACATTCCCCGCTACCTCAAGTGGACCGAGGACCTGTTCGTCACGCGCACCAACGACGGCGAGCCGGCCACGTCGTTCGGCGCCAACGTGGTGGGCGAGCAGGACGGCTTCAACTACAAGATGGACTACCAGACGGCGAGGTATGCCGCCGAGTGCGCGCGCTGGTACCGTGCGTCGGGCGACGAGAGCTATCGCGAGAAGGCCTACCGCAGCTTGAACTGGGTGACCTACTGCAGCGATGCCGAGGGCCGCGCCACCGAGAGCCCGTACTCACTGCACATCGCCACCTGGTGGTCGGACTGCTACGGCGAGTGCCCGCGCATGTTCTACCACGCGTTTGCTGCCATGCCCGAATGGGCACCACCGGGCGAGGATCACATCCTCTACAGCGCCGGCGTGCTGGCCGACGTGGCCTACGCGCCGGGCGAGGTGCGTTACACCGCGCGCGATGCGGTTGGCACGGAGTACCTGCGCCTGACCTTCCTACCGGCGACGGTCACGCTCGATGGCGCGCCGCTACAGCGCTCCGGCACGGATGGCTGGCAGGCGCGCGACCTGGGCGGCGGCGACTACGCGCTGACCGTCAGGCACGCGCGTGCGGGCCAGGTGCGGCTGGCGCGCTAGGGCTCATAGGGGAACGGCTCGAATCGCAGCCACTTGCCCTGCGCCGGCTTCCACACCAGGCGGTTGCGCGAGTTGGCATAGAGCGGCCCGACGCTCAGGTTCTCGTTCATCACCTGCAGGTAGACCGTGACCTCCAGGTTCTGCCAGTCGACGGCGTCGCCCAGCCGGTAGTAGGCCGAGCGCGGCGAGTACCATTGGCTGCGGTAGGTATGGCTCATTGTGCCGTCGCTGATCTCCACACGGTCCACGCGCACCGTGGTGCGACCGCCCTTGAAGCCCAAGCCCACGGTGACCTCCGTGCTGGGCAGGTCGATCAATGTCGTCTCCTCTGCTTTGTCCCCGGTGTGGCTGGTCCAGGTGCCCACCAGTTCGTCGTCGCCGTGCAGTTGGTTGGGGTCGACATCGCCCGTGGCCAGATTGACCACCGAGTTGAGTGGGTCGATGAGCTTGGCCAACTCGCCGGCGATCTTGCCGCCCTTGCTGCCGAACACCGCGCCGAGCAGGTCGTCGGTGACGGTCTCCCAGGCGCTGCTGATCAGGTCGGTCGGGTTCCACTGGAAGGAGACGTTCTCGCTCCAGAACACGCCTGGCGTGACGCCGATGGCCAGCCCGCCCAGGTAGGTGTGCGGATCGCCCTGCACCGAGTACGAGGTCAGCGCCAACGACGGCTTGAACTCACCGTAGAAGGCTTCTACCTTGTAGCCCTTGGACGAGGCAGAGCCGATCTCGAAACCCGGGTAGGACTCGCACAGCGCCCAGGTGAGCACATGCGCCCCGATCTTCGAGGTGGCCGGCGTGACCTGCGCCATGCTCATGTCGCAGGTGATCAGGTCGCCGGCGCGCAGACTGCCGGTCGTGTGGTCCACCCGCTGCACATAGCCCTTCTTGAGCAACTCGATGCCGTAGTTCGCGCCGGCCATGATGCCGTCGATGCGGAACCGGCCCTGGGCGTCGGTTACCGCCGAGGACGGCGTGCCGGCCACCATGACGGTGACGCCGCTGAGTTTGACGGCGGCGGCCGAGGTCACCGTGCCCTGGATGCTGGCCTTGGGCGCTTCGGCCAGGGCGATGTCGGCGCGCGCCGTGCCATCGGCACCGGCCAGCCAGGTGCGGGCCAGCTCCGTGGGCAGGTAGCCATAGGCCCAGATGGTGACGCGGTTGGCGCCCGGCTCGGCCAGATCGATGCGGTAGTCACCGGTCTCGCGGCGATAGCTCACGCGGTTGTGCGTGCCCGAGAAGCCCACACTGGCGCCGTAGGCCGGCGGCTTGCCATCCGGCCCCGTCAGCCGGCCAAAGATGGTCACCGGCCCGTCGAGCAGCAGCGTCACGTTCGTCGTCTGGCCCGTGGCTACGGCGAACGGCGCCGCCCACTTGCGCGCGTAGGGCTTGCCGTCGTCCACGTCCTTCTCGGCCGACAAGGCCTGCGCCCCGTAGCTCGCCGGCGGGAAGTCGTCGACCGTGGCCCGGCCGCCTGCGCCGGTGACCATGGACCACAGGCCCGGCAGCGTCACGCGGGCGCCGACGACCGCTGCGCGGCTGCCGCTGTCGAGGCACTCGACCACCAACGTGCCCCCCGGTGGCCGTACTCGCAGCCGCGACGTGGCCACGTTGTTGTCGCGCTGCCGGTCGCCGAGCCGGTCGTCGGGATCGACCTCGACTCGCAGCGTGTGTTCACCCAGGGGCACGTTGGTCAGGTCCAGCGGCCAGCTCACGATGGTGCCGCGCACGAGCTTGGCCCCGGCGGTGCCCGGCGCGTTCATGCTCCAGGGCAGTTCGGCCGCGGTCAGCGTGGGCGCGTTGGGCACGAGGTCGGCCAAGCGCTCTCCCAGCGCTTGCCCGTCGAGGCTTGCCACCACCTTCACACCGCGCATCCACCGCGCGCCGCGTGGGTTCTCCACCACCGCCGCCAGCCAGGTTGGCGACTGGCGCAGGCCGAAGCGTGCGAACTTGGCGTTCGGCCGCACGTAGACGCGGCCCTCGAAGACCGCCGCATCGTTGAACCCGCGGACCGCCAGCTTGCCGTCAGCGCCGCGCTGCTGGTCGGCGGGCGCCAGGCCGTCATAGACCACGGCCTCGCAGCGCGCTTCGTTGTCGCCTTCGTTGGTCTCGTCCACGTTCTGGTCGGGGTCGACGGTCAGGCGCAGCGGCAGCCGGCCGAGCACGGTCGGCAGCTTGAGCAGCACGCGCTTGCCGCGCGGTATCTCCTGGGTGCCGGGCGTGCTGGCGCCCGAGGTGACGAAGCGCAGTGTGACCGGCACGGATTCGGAGTGACGCCCGCCGCGCAGCAGCGGCTCACGGTGGTGGGTGTCGTCGCGCCACACCCAGTTGAGCGTATGGCCGCCGACCTCGATGCGGCAGCGCAGGTCGCCGTAGTAGTCGGCGCCGTCGTTGTACAGTTTGAGCCACAGCTCGAGCCCGTCATGCGCGGCGTAGGGCAGGTCGTAGCGCGGCAGCACCTGCTCCGAGGCGATGCGCAGTTCGCCGCGCAGGTTCGGCTTGGGACCCGCGGCCGGCGGCGGACCGTCGGGCGGCGGCGTGATCGTGCCGCCACCCGCGGCCGACGGCGGCGGGCCTTCACCGTCGAACGGCGTGCTGGTCGGCGCCGAGCCGCCGATGCCCAGGCCGCTGACATGGCCATAGAAGAGCCGCTCGCGGCCCGCGGGTACAGCGCCGAGCTTGAGCGATGCCGCCACCACATGCACCTCGCCGCGCGGGTCGACCTGGGCGGCGATGGCCGTGAACGAGCGGATGAACTCCGCCGCCTCGGTCTGCGTGGCGCCGCGGCCCAGCCACTGCGGCGCGCCGGGACCGTCGGGACCCAACGGCGTCACGGCCAGGGCGAAGCGAGTGGCCTCTAGCGTCCAGCGCCGCACCAGCACCACGGTGCCCTCGGGCCCGGCGGCCAGCACATAGGCGCCGCCGGCCGCGCGGCCCGCGGGTGGGGGGATGGGCCGGGCATTGAGTGGCGTGCCCGGCAGCGCGCCCAGCGGCAGACGCGCCGTGGTCAGCTCTTCGACCTGCTCATTGCCCATCACCGCCACGGACTGCTGGCGCGCCACGTCGTAGGCCATGCTGGCGGGACTGGCCAGCAGTCGGCCGCCGAGTGGCGGCGTGGCTGGCTGCGCGAGCCAGGCCGTGGTCGGTGCGAGCGGCGGCAGGCCTGGGCGGCCCAGCACCAGCGGTGTCTCCATGCGGCCGATGCCCGTGGCGTAGACGCGACCACGCGTGTCGGTCAGCAGATCCGCTGTGCGCGAGGAGCCCAGCGTCTGGTCGCTGATGCGCTGCGCGCTCCAGTTCTTGGCGCGACGCACATGCAGCCACAGGCCCGCCTGGCCGCCGGTGCGCACATGCGCCAGGACCATCGGCGTGTCGCCGGCATAGGCGGCGCGGAAGTAGTCGGGCGTAGCGCCGGCGGGGTAGGTGGCGGCGGTGCTGGGGCCGGTCCAGCTCGTGCCGTTGGCCGAGCGCCAGGCCAGCACTGTGTCCAGCCGCTCGAAACTGGCCAGGCAGGTCAGGTCACTCGCGCGACCGACGAGTTCCAGGTGGGTCACGCTGCCGGCGCCCTTGGGCGGGCTGAGCCGGGCCTCGCGCCAGCCGTTGCCCTGCCGCCAGAGGAGCAGCGGCACGGTGGTCGTGTCCTGGGCCGACGCCTTGCCCGAAACCACGGCGGCGACATGGCCCTGGCCGTCGGCCCAGACGGCCGAATGACCGCCGAGATCCCAGCCGACTGGACTGATCGGCTCCAGCAGGCTGGCGGTCGGTGCGGCCAGCGCGCCGGTGAGAGGCAGCAACAGCACGGCGAGGCGACGCGGCATGGTGACGTCCCCTGCGAGTGGACCCGAGCCACTCTCAAGGAACAGTGTAGCGCGCAGCGTTTGGGCCGGCTACTTGCCAGCTACCTCCGGCGCGAAAGCGCGGATCATGTCCGACGATGCCACCCAGGCCATGCGCAGGTTGGGTCCGACGATCATTGTCGCCAGGCCGACCACCTCGCCCTTGGTGGTGACCACCGGGCCGCCACTGTTGCCTACCTCGGCCACGATATCGGTCTCCACCCAGCCCACGCGGCCGTTGTCGGTGCGCTTGGAGGTGACCTTGCCGCCACGAATGCTGATCGACGGCCCGAGCTGGTTGAGACTCGCCTCGCCGCCCATGGGGTAGCCAAATGCCGCCGTCTCGGCGCCCTCGGTGAGCGTACTCAGGTCACACAGCGGCAGGGGCTTGATGGCGCCAGTGTCGACCTTGAGCAACGCCAGGTCGTTGGGCGTGCCCGGTTGGCCGACCTTGAGCACCTTGGCGCTGAACTTCGCGGCGTTCGACTGGCCGGAGTTGTAGACGACCTTGATGTCCTTGCCGTTGTTGAGCACGTGGGCGTTGGTCAGCACATACCCCGCGCGCGGCACGTAGCCGCTGCCCTCGGCACCAGCGTCCTCGGCCTTGACCCACACCGTGGCGGCCTGCACGCGCTGGCGCACCTCGGCGCTGAAGTGCTCCTCGACGCTGAGCTGCTTGGGGATCGCCTTCCATACGGCCACAGCCACCACCACCACGACCAGCAGTGCTCCAAAGCGCAGGAGGTTGCGCCACTTGGGCGGGTCGGGCGGCGGCAAGGCGATGCCGATTGGCGCGGCCTCGGCCGGCGGCAACTGGACCGGCCTGGCGACCGGCTGGCGCGGCGGCGGCGGCGGAGCTACGGCGGGCGGCGGCGGCGCCGGCGCGGCGACGGGTGGCGCGGTGGCTTCGGTCGGTCGGTCGGCCTCCAGGATGAGCACCGCCGAGCCCACGGCCAGGGTCTGGCCGGGCCGGACGCGGAACGGCTCGCGTTGGGGCTGGCCATCCACGGCGACGACCGCTTCGCGCGGCTCCACCATGATGGCGCGCGGCTCCACGCGCAGTCGCGCGCCGGGCGCACTGGGATCGTCGGGCAACAGCTCGAAGCCGGTCTCGGCGGTCAGCAACCGCCAGGTGCCCGGCTTGAGGTTGAGCTTGCGCCCGGCATTCGCCGCATCCATGCCCCGCAGATATACCGCCACCGCCGACTCCTGGCTGCACCCATTCGCCACGCGCCTGCTGGGAACCTTCTCGCCCCGCCGCCTCCAGGGCGTGGACGGCTCGACGAGCGCCGGGCGCCGCACTTACAAAACCTCACAACGTTGAATGTGGCGAGACAGCGGTGCTTTGGGCCTGCTATAGTCCATTCCAGCTATGGTCGGCAGTCCGTCAGGGGGCCACCGCCATTGCAGGAGGGTCTGAGCATGGCACGTCAGGGTGCATGGCGCCGCGCGGCGCTGGCCGTTGGGATGGTTGTTGCGGGTTGGCTGGTGTCCGGCTGTGGTGCCGGGGCGCTGGGCGGTGCGGGCGGGCGGGCCGAGGGCTGGCCGACGGTCACGATGATTCCGTTCAGCGACCAGTGGGCGAGCTCGAAGCCCAGGTTCTTCGACATCGCCGACCAGTTGTTCCGGAACGACCTGCCGGCTGGCACCATTCAGTTCCGGTACGATCCGTCGCCCGCCGATCGGACGCTGGTTGGCGAGATCAAGGGTTCGGGCCTCAAGCCGAATTTCTGCTATCAGCTCAAGCTGATGGGCAAACCGGGAACGGTGAGCGGCGGCCTCTGGGGTTCCGGTGCGGACAATGCCACCAACTACGCCATCCTAACCAACGCCCGCTGGTGGAAGTACAAGTCCGAGGTGCCCGCGTACGACACCTCCCCGACCGCGCAGGCCGCTCTGATGAATGACACGGAGTACCTGGACGGATGGGTTGCCGGGTACAACTACTTCGGCTACGTCATGACCGACGAGAACGGCACCATCAAGTACTTCGGCAGCGCCGCGGGCGCAGTCGAAGCGCCCACGGGCAGCGACGGCTGGGTACCGATCAAGGCGGACCACTGCTATCACATCACGGCCAAGACGGGGCAGAACAGCTTCATCGTCGCGACTGGGACGGTCAAGCAAGCCTATACGGTGAAGCGCACCACGGCCTGCTACCAGACGGCTGGCGCAGACCAGACCATCGAGCTCTGGTATGAGCGCGAGGCAGGTAACTCGGTCGACTTCGCGCTGTCCGCCGGTCTGCACGATGTCGTCCTGATGGTCACTGAGGAATCGTTCCACAACCAACTCGGTGGCCTCACCAACGTCGATGAGGGCGGCTACTGGCAGAGCACCTGGGTTAGCGATTGGACCACCAACGTGTCGCCCAAGACAGGTCGCGCTTGGACTCCCGTGCGCGGTGGAAGTATCCGGTTCACCACGCCCAACACCGCCCCGACCGCGTCGTTCACGGCCACGCCGAGCGGCCTGTCGGTGTCGTGTGTCAGCACGTCGACCGACGCCGACGGGACCATCGCTAGTTACGCCTGGACCTTCGGTGACGGCGGCGTGGCCAGCGGCCCCAATGCCGCCCATACCTACGCCGCGGCTGGGACCTATACCATCGCTCTGACCGTGACCGACAACCTCGGCCTCCAGAGCACGACCACCCGGCAGGTCACCGTCGTCGCCGCGCCGAACAACGTCATGACCGCGACGGTCTACGTGACCTGGCTGGGCAGCGTTGGCAAGTACCAGCCATACGCCAAGGTGACCGTCATGGCCAATGGCGCGCCGTGCGCCAGCGCCGTGGTGACGGGCCTGTTCAGCGGCGCGTTCACCAGCAAGGCCTCGGCCGTGACCACCAACGCCAGCGGTGTGGCTGAGTTCTATGGCCCGCCGCGCACCAAGTCCACGGGCGCGCTGACGTTCCGGGTGACCAAGATCACCAAGACGGGATACACCGCTGCCGGCCTGCCGGTGAGCGGCAGCTACTGACCCTAACCAGGCGCTGGCCTGGGCACCGATGCGCGGCGTGCGGGCTCGCACGCCGCGCATCGTCGTCTAGAGCCAGCGCCCAAACCACGCGATCACTTCCGCGCGCATCTCCGGCGTCTCGCGGTGGTCGACATCGTAGCGCACGATGCGCAGCCGGTCGGGGGCGCCCGCTGCCAGCCAGTCAGGCTCGACGGCAGCCTTGATGCGTTCGACGCCCTCGGGCGGCGTGCCGGCATCCTGGTCGCCGTTGAGGCTGAGGAAGGCGCGCGGGCAGATGAGCCGTACGATGTCGGCGGTCTCGAAATGCTTGAGCAGGCCCGGCACGAAGTAGTAGATGCCGTGGCAATACTCGGCCTGGTTGGCCAGCAGTGAGGTGAAGTCGGTCAGGCAGACCAGGCCCGCCGCGGCCTTGATGCGCTCATCGAGTGCGGCCAGCCACCAGGTCTGCGTGCAGCCCATGCTCAGGCCCACCGCGCCGATCCGCTGCGCGTCCACCTCGGGCCGCGACACCAGGTAGTCCACGGCGCGGTGCGCGTCGTAGCACATCATGCCCCACAGCACCTGGCCGTTCCATAGCATGCGCTTGAAGGTGTCGGACTCGGAGCGATGGCTGCGTTCGCCGAAGCACCAGGCGTCGATGGCCAGAGCCACGTAGCCCGCCTGCGCCAGCAGTTCGGCGTACGGCCCCAGCAGGTAGCTCTGGCCGTCGATGAACTCTTCCTTGCCGGTCTGGTAGTAGCCGCCGTGGCTGTGGCTGTAGACCACCGCCGGCGCGGGCCCGGTGAGGCCGTCGGGCACCATCAGCCAGGCCGGCACCGGCTCGATGCCGTTCAGGTCGAGCCGCAGCTTCTCCAGGCGATATCCGGCGCACTGGCGGACCTCGGTCGTCTCGCAGGCGATCGGCCCCGGCGTGGGCAGATCGCCCAGCAGTGACCAGAGTTGCGCGCGGCGGTCGGCACCCATGGCGGCTCCTAGAGCAGCAGTCGCCAGACTAGCGCCACGCTGCTGCAGATGACCACGCCGAAGGCGATGGGCAGCAAGGTGGCGACCGCGGTCCACTTGGCGCTGCGGGTCTCTTTGTAGATGGTGTAGATGGTCGTCGAGCACGGGTTGTGGCAGAGGCTGAAGAGCATCAGGCAGACGGCGGTGAGCGTCGTCCAGCCGGCGCCACGGAGCAGTGTGGCCAGCGTGCCGTGGTCGCCGATGTCGAACATCACGCCCGCGCCGTGTTCGCCTACGCCGGCCGCGCCGGTGACCAGGACGGTGAGCATCAGGATGGTCGGGATGACGATCTCATTGGCGGGAATGGCCACCACGTAGGCCAGCATGATGACGCCGTTGAGGCCCAGCACCCAGCCAATGGGATCGAGCCAGCGGATCAGGTAGCTGGCGATCGACGCGTCGGCGCTGGGGATGTTGCACACCAGCCAGAGCACCGCGCCGGCTGGCGCGGCAAAGGTCACCGCGCGCCACAGCGTGATCATGGTGCGGTCGATGAGCGAGGTGTAGAGCGTGCGCCAGATGCGCGGCGGGCGGTAGGGCGGCAGCTCCAGGCTGAAAGTCGAGGCTTCGCCGCGCAGCACCGTGCGTGACAGCAGCCACGACGAGAAGAACATGAGCACCACGCCCAGCAGCGCCACAAACAGCACCGAGCCCACCGCCACGGCGCTGGCCAGCCGCGGCGGCGCGGTGGCGGCGACGAACACCGTGGCCAGCAGGATCTGCGTCGGCCAGCGGCCGTTGCACAACGAGAAGTTGTTGGTGATGATGGCGATGAGGCGTTCGCGCGGCGAATCGATGACCCGCGTGGCCACCACGCCGGCGGCATTGCAGCCCCAACCCATGGTCATGGTCAGCGCCTGTTTGCCGTGGGCGCCGGCCCGGCGGAAGAGGCTGTCCAGGTTGAACGCGACGCGCGGCAAATAGCCGAAATCCTCCAGGATGGTGAACATCGGGAAGAAGATGGCCATGGGCGGCAGCATGACGCTGACCACCCAGGCGGTGGTCAGGTAGATGCCGTCGATGAGCAGGCCCGAAAGCCAGGTGGGCAGCATGACCGCGTCGGCCAGATGGTGCAGCAGCGGTTGCCCGCCACCGATCAGCACCTTGGCCAGCAGCGCCGAGGGCACGTTGGCACCCTTGATGGTCAGCCACAGTACCAGCGCCAGCATGGCCACCATGGTGGGGAAGCCGGTCCAGCGGCTGGTCAGGAAGCGGTCCAGGCGGTGCTCCCAGGCCAGGCGGCTCGAGGGCCGGTCCTGATGGACGAACGCGCCGGCCAGCCGTGCCGATTCGGCGTAAGTCTGCTCCACCCAGCGGTCGCGGAAGTTCTGCGGCAGCTCCCAGCGCAGGCGCTCGGCGGCATCGAGGAGTTCCTGGCGCGGCTCACTCATGGTCGGCCTCCACCTTGGCCTTGTGGTCCTCCTTGAGCTGACCAAGCTGGCCGTTGCGCACAGCCTCGGCGATCTCCTGGTCGCCTTCCAGCAGACGCATGGCAATCCAATCCTTGTGCGGCACGCCGGGATAGGCCGCTTCGAGGTGCTCACTGAGCTGAGCCACGGCGCCGTCCAGGCCTGGAATGCGATAGCGCGGTCGATGCGGCCGGCAGATGAACGTGCCCTCGGCCACATCGGCCAGCGCCGCCAGCAACTCGGGAATGCCGATGCCCTGCCGCGCCGCCGCGCCGACCACGGGGATGCCCAGTTCGCGGCTCAAGCCCTTGATGTCGACCTCGACGCCGTGGGCGCGGGCTTCGTCGAGCAGGTTGACGCACAGCACGGCGCGGTCGCTGATGTGCAGTACCTGCAGCATCAGGTTCAGGTTGCGCTCCAGGCGCGTGGCGTCGGCCACAACGATGGTCACCGCCGGCTTGCCAAAGAGGATGAAGTCGCGCGCCACCTCCTCGTCCGGCGTGGCGGAGAGCAGGCTGTAGGTGCCCGGCAGGTCGACCAGCTTGTAGCGCTTGTCGCGATAGACGAACCCGCCCTCGGCCCGCGCGATGGTCTTGCCCGGCCAGTTGCCCGTGTGCTGCTTGAGCCCGGTGAGCGAGTTGAACACCGTGCTCTTGCCGGTGTTCGGGTTGCCTGCCAGCGCCACCACGTAGTCGAAGTCGCCGACGTTCACGCCGAGACGTTCCACGCGGGCCGCGCCGATGGGGCAGGTGTCGCAGCCGCTCTTGCCGATGGCCATTACGCCGCCTCCCCGTCGCGTCGCCGCACGACGATGCGTTCGCTCTGCTCACGGCGCAGCGCGATGGACGCGCCGCGAATGCGGTAGGCCACGGGATCGCCGCTGGGGCCGATCATGTCGATCTCGAGCACCGTGCCGGGCACGACGCCGAGGTCGAGCAGCCGGCTGCGCGCCAGCCCACGGATCAACGGCGAGATGCCTACGACTTCGGCACGTTCGCCGATCTTCACCTCGCACAGCCGCATGACGGTATCGTCAAAGGTCTCGTCCGCGGCCAGATGGTCGGTCAGCACCTGCGCCGCGGCGCGCAGGTCGATGGTATGGCTCTCGCCGTCCACGCGCAGCGTGACACCCCGCGGGCCGACGGCATCGACGCGCAGCCGCACATCGGGCGCCAGGCCAGCGCGACTCAGCACGCGGTAGAGCTCGGGCGGCTCGTCCTCGACATGCACCACGCGACCGGCCCAGCCCACGCCGCGCGTGGCCAGCGATTCGCCGCGCTGCGGAGGCATGATGCCGGTCGCCGAGGGGATGGGGTCGCCGTGCGGGTCGTAGGCGGGATTGCCCAGGGAGATGGCCAGCCGCTCAACCTCGGCGCGGGACAGTTCATGCTCCGCGGCATGGGCCTGGTCGTGCCAGGTGTTGGTCGGGTGCCCGGTGCGGTGGGCCAGATAGGTCTCATAGAGCCGGTGCGCCCGGATGACCTGCAGCGCGTACTCGCGTCCCTGGGCGGTGAGGACCAGGCGGCCCTCGTCTTCCTGCACCAGGGCCGCGGCCAGCAGCAGTGCCAGAGGCCCGTCATCACGACTGGCCGGCACGCCCATCACGCTGGCCAGATTGGCCGCGGTGACCGGCTGTCCGTTCGCCGTGGCATCGTAGAGGTACTTCAGCGCGTCTTCGACCTGCTGTCGTTCGGCCATGCCTGCCCGTCCATCCCGCTCGGCGCCCACCTGCGCCGCTTGCAGGCATTGTGACTGCCCAGGGCGAGATGCGCAAGCCGGCCGCCGCTTACGGCGCACCCTGGAGCACAGCCGGGGCCGGCTGTGCTCCAGGGCGGCTCGCGGGATGGGCGTTAGTGGAACACAGCCTGGAGGAAGTAGTACAGGTTGTTCCGCCAGGTGGTGCCGTCGTGGCCATGGCCATCGACGTTCCAGATGTGCGGCACGCCCTTCCCCTTGAAGTAGGCGTGCACGCCTTGGCTGATGCGCAGCAGCCCGTCCTTGTTGCCGCCGGAGATCCAGAGCAGCTTCAGGCGGTCGCGCGCCGCCGCGGGGTCGGGGAGCAGCTCCGCGGGCGCCTTGGTGTTGGGCGCCGAGGAGAATGCGCCCACCCAGGCGAAGGTGTCCAAGTGAGACAGGCCGAAGTTGAGCGACTGGCCACCGCCCATGGACAGGCCCGCCAGCGCCCGATGCTCGCGGTCGGTTCGCACCGAGTAACGCTTCTCGATGGCCGGGATGACGTCGCGCAGCAGATCCTGCTCGAACACGGCGAAGGCCGGCGCGCTGGCAAAGACATTGCCTTCCGGTCGGTCGTTCTTCTGCGCGCGGCCGTTGGGCATGACCACGATCATCGGCACGGTCTTGCCGGCGGCCAGCAGGTTGTCCATCAGCAGGTTGGGGTGAGCGACGTTCTGCCACTCGTTCTCGTCGCCGCCAATGCCGTGCAGCAGGTAGAGCACCGGGTACTTCGCGTCCGGCGAGTAGCCGGGCGGCGTGTAGACCTGCATCCGCCGTTGCGTGCCCACTGTCGTCGAGTTGTACTCGATCATCTCCAGCTTGCCATGCGGCACGTCGGCGCGGTTGGCATCGATGCCGTCCGGCGGCTCGGGATAGGCCTGGACGTCGTCGGGATTGAGCTTGACCGGCCCGCCGAAGTCGCCGCTCGGCCGCGGCTCCGGCGAGGCGGCCACCCGCGTGGGGGCTTGCCCACCAAAGAGCAGCGGCGCGAACTCGTGCAGGCTGCGTCGCCAGGTCAGCCACTCGTGCGAGGTGCCGGGCGACTCGTAGAAGGTGGTCTTGATGCCGGCTTTGGTCAGGTTGTCGTGGTAATGGCGGACACTGTCCTGCATGTGCTGCGGCTCAACCGTGCCGATGCTCAGGAACAGCGTGTGGACGCGCTTGTTGAACGCCTCCGCGTCGGCCATCACGCCGCCGTGCACGGTCTTGGGGTCGAACGTGCCGCCGCCGAACCCGCCGAACCCGCCGCCACCGCCGCTGAACCCGCCGATGGCCGAGAACAGGTCGAGATGGCTCAGCCCGATGGTGTAGGCCTGCATGCCGCCCATGGAGAGCCCCGCCAGCGCGCGGTTGTCGCGGTCCGGGCGCGTGCGGTAGGTCGCGTCGACATACGGGATCAGGTCCTTGGTGAGCACATCGCCAAACGCCTCGAACATACGGCTGAAGTCGGGCGGCATGGGATTCCCGGCGCCGGCGCGCGGTGGGCCCAACGGTGTCTGCGGCTCGCCCGGCCGGCGCGCATAGCCGCGTTCCATGACAACCAGCATCGGCCGCGCTCTGCGCTCGGCGATGAGGTTGTCCAGGATGAAGCCGACGCGGCCCTGGACGGGCCAGCCGCGCTCATCCTCGCCGCCGCCGTGCTGCAGATAGAGCACCGGGTAGCGTTCGTCGCGCGCCGTGTCATAGCCAGGCGGTGTGTAGATGAAGGCGCGGCGCCATTCGTTGGTTGTGCCCGAGTGGTACCAGCGCTCGCGCACGTCGCCGTGCGGCACGTCGCGGGGCAGGTAGTAGTCCACGCCTGCCTCGGGGATCTCGATGCCGCTGGCCTGCCGGCCCATGCCGTAGAACGTCTCGCTGGCCGGATCGCAGACGTAGACACCATCGATGACCAGCGAGTAGTAGTGGAAGCCCGGCGGCTGCGGATCGGTCGTCGCGGTCCAGAAGCCGTCAGCGTCCTTGGTGCCGGCGTAACGTCGCCCCAGGTCGAACTCGACCTTCTGGGCGTCGGGCGCCTTGACGCGGAAGACTACGCGCAGGTCGGGCTTGATGCGCGGATACTCCGCGCCGCCCACGTTGGTCACGGCGCGCACGTCCTCGGTGGCGGCCTTGGCCGGCGGTGGCGGCGCGACTGGCACTGCCGCCGTGGCCGGCCTGACCGTCAAGGCTGCCTGCCGAACGGCATCAAACGCCGGCTTCGTGCGGCCTTGGCGATCGAACAGCAGCGGGTGCTCGGTGCGGCCGCGGACAGGGAAGAAGTTGAGCCAGGACTCGCCGTCGTGGGCGCCCCAGAAGGTGACCCGCCCGATAGCATCGCGGTGGCGCATGAACATCTCGAACATCCGCCGGTAGTAGTCGGCCTGCTTTTGGGCCACATCGTCGGGCAGGCCCGCGGTGTAGGGGTCCATGACGGCGCGCTGTTCAGGCGTCATCTGCTCGCGCACGTTGATGTCGGCGCCCTGGTACTTGGTCGGCAGCACGCCCAGGTCGAGCTCGGTGAACATCACCTTGAGCCCCAGTGCGGCGAACTGCTTGACCGACTCCTCCACCTCGTCGATGCTCAGACCGGGTAGTCGCCAGTGGGCCTGGATGCCCACGGCGTGGATCGGCACCTTCTGGTCGACCAGCGACTTGAGCAGGCGCAGCGCCTTGGGCCGCTTGTAGCCCATCTCGATGTTGTAGTCGTTGTACACCAGGATGGCGTCGGGATCGGCCGCGTGCGCGGCGCGGAAGGCCTCGGCGATGTAGTCGTCGCCGATCTCTTTGCGCCACGGTGTGTCACGCAGGTCGCCCGGCCCATCGTTGATGGCCTCGTTGACCACGTCCCACTGCTTGACCCGGCCCTTGTAGTGACCGACGACCGCGGCGATGTGGCCGCGCAGGCGGGCCAGGGCCAGTTCGCGGTTCGGCGGCTGGCCGTCGGGCCCGACGTGGAACCAGCGCGGCGTCTGCGAATGCCACACCAGGCAGTGCCCGATCGGCGTGGCGCCGCACTTCTCCGCGGCGGCGACCATGCGGTCGCCACGCTCGAACGTGAAGCGGCCCTCATCGGGCTGCGTGGCGTCCGGCTTCATGGCGTTGCCGCAGGTGAAGGCGTCGAAATGGCGCGCGGCCAGGCCGACGCTCATCGGCGCGCGGTCGACGGTGGCCGGCCAGTCCATGGCCGTGCCGATCAGGAACTGGCCAGCAAAGGCATCGCGCAGCGGTGGTGCATCAGACCACAGGCGCGGCGCCGGCGCGGCGTCGTCGGCGACGGCCGCCATGGCCGCCAGCGCGGCCACCAGGATGGGTACACTTGCGTTCATCGACTGCTCCTTACGTGGCTGCCTTGAGCCGCAGAATGGTCAGTGAATGCGGCGGCAGGGACCGCTGCAGGTTCGCCGTGGCGTTGGCTATCGCCTCGGTCCGCGGCGCCACCCGGGTGGGCTCGTCCAGCGAGTTCACCGCGTCCGGCTCGCCGCTCAGCACGATGGCGGTCGCCTCGGGCGCCACCTTGGCGACACCGCGCAGGTCGAGTGCGACGTTGACCGGTGTCGGCCCGGAGTTGACGATCTTGACGATCACCGTGCCGGCCGCCTTGTCCCAGGTGGCCGTGGCCACGACGACCGTCGGGTCGGCCTCGGTCAGCTGGACCGGCAGCACGAAATCGCCCTGGTTCTGGGCCAGCATGACCTGCGCGTAGTAGCTGACCGAGCCGAAGCTGCGCAGCGCGTCGTAGCCGATCAGGTTCGTGTTCCACTGCCAGCCCTTGGGGTAGCCCTTGGCCCGATCTTCGGGGTTCACATTGACCAGAAGCGGCGCATAGCACTCCATCGGCACGGCGTCGGAGTTGCGTTCCAGGCCCATGACGAAGGCCGCGTCGGCCAGGGCCGAGCGTAGGTTCGGGGTCGGCTGACCCTCCTGCGCGGCCCACTCGCCAACGAATGTCTTGATGCCGTCAGGCTGCCGGCCGTTGTGCCCGCCGCCATTGAAGGTCACCGGCGGCGGCGGGCCGACAGGCTTGTCGTACAGCGTGGTCATGCGCGTCAGGTCGCGCGCGCCGCGGTAGAAGTGGTCGTCATAGAGGTCCGGCACGAAGCTCTTGACCGGCGCGCTGGCGATGATCTTGAGCTTGGGGTAGCGCGCGCGGATGGCCTTGGCCATCTGCGTGAACCGGCCATCGTAGCTGCCCGAGCGGTCGAACCAGTCCTCGTTGCCGATCTCGACGTACTTCAGCGCGAAGGGCTCGGGGAAGCCGTCGGCCGCGCGCTGCTTGCCCCAGGGGCTGCTGGCAGGGCCGCTGACGTACTCGATCTCGTCGAGCGCCTCTTGCGTGTAGATGGCCATCTCGGCGCTGCCGCCCTTGAAGTGGTCACCGTTGAGCACGTAGCCGGCGAACAGGCCCAGTATCGGCTCCGCGCCAAGCTGCTTGCACCACAGCAGGTACTCCGGCAGGCCGAACCCGTCCGACGAGCGGTAGCCCCAGCAACCCATGTGGCCTGGCCGCTGGTCGGCCGGCCCGATCATCTGCTTCCAGTTGAACCGGTCGGCGAAGCGGCCGCCCTCCAGGTAGTTGCCGCCGGGCAAACGGATGAACTTGGGCCGCAGTTCGGCCATCAGCTTCATCAGGTCGGGGCGCAGACCGTTGGGCGTGTTCTGATAGGTCGGCGGGAATAGCGAGACGAAGCTGAAGCGCACGAAGCCCTGGCCACGCGCCGACAGCACGAACCTCGCCTTGGCCGTGGTGGGCGCGTCATGGGCCGTGGTCAGCTTCAGCGTGTACTTCTTCCAGGCGCTGGTCACCGCCGGCGTGTCGGCCTTGGCCACGGTCAGGTCGGCGGCGTCGGTCCTGATCGACGCGGTCACCGGCCCGGCGAAGCCGCCGCCGCCGCGCGCGTAGAAGGTCGCCACGTAGGTCGTGTCCGGCCACACCGGGATGCCCCAGTAGCCGTCGTTGGCCACACCGCACTCGCCGCTGGCCAAGTCGAGTTGGAGGCTGACCGGCAGCGCCGGGTTGACCGGTTCGTTGCGGTCGGTGGCCGCCTTGCCTTCACCCACCAGCGACCAGTGCACCGGCACGGGCGAGGGCGGCGGACCGGGTCGCGGTCCTGGGCCAGGGTTGGGGCGAGGGCCCATGTCCTGGAACGTGCGGTTCTGGATCAGCTCGGCGAACAGCCCGCCGTCGTAGGCATGGTTGATCTCCTCGGTCATCAGACCGAAGAAGTCGCGCGGAATGGCCACGCCGGGCTTGCTGGCGTCGACGGTCAACATGGCGGCCACGTCGGCGCGCGCCGAGGCCACGCTCAGGCAGGCGATCGCCGCGGCCAGCGCCAGTCGCGCGATGCGGGTGGTCCATAGCTGGGTGATGTAACGCATGTGCCCTCTACCTCCAGAGGCGTGGTGGTTGGTCATCGGTCATCTCGCCGGGCTGGTCTGGTCGCTCACGCGGAACCAGTCGAAGTCGGCGTGGCCGCCCGGCGTCTTGGTCGCATAGCAGAACAGCCCGAAGCGATAGCCCATGAAGTGCGGCAGCGTGTAGGCCATGCGTAGCGGCCGGCCGATGGGCGTCCAGGTTTGGCCGTCTAGGCTGTAGTAGAACGATGCCATGTCGCGGCGGCCGCCGAAGTCGCACTCGGCCCGCAGGAAGGCCGTTGTGACGGCCAGCGGCACGCGCGCCGTCTCCACCGTGGCGTTGCCCTCGACGCTCACGGCCACCAGCGAGCGGGCCTCTCCCTCGACCTTCACGCCAACGAACCCGTAGCGCTGCTGCAGCAACCCGAGCCCGGCCACATCACCGTCACGCAGCGCGCTCGCGTCAAGGATGGTGGTCGCCGAGCACCGCGGGCCGAACGTGCGCTGGGTCAGCGTGTTGCGGGCCGAGACGAAGTCGGCGTCGACCCGGCCGGTGGTCAGCCGCAGCCAGCCGGGCCGCGCGGTCAGCGACCAGAGCGCGTTATCCGGGTTGTGGTTCCATTGCCAGACCAGCGGCAATGGCGGCTGGCCGGGCTGGCGGTCGAACTCGTCCGAGGCCACGATGCCCGGCACGAGGCCCTGGCTGGCCGGCAGGTCGAGGGTGGCGGGCACCCTGCCGTCAGTGCCCAGCCGCGGCCAGCCGTCCTCCCACCGCACGGGCACGAGGAACGGCGTGCGGCCGACCGCGCCGTGATCCTGGAACAGGTAGGCGAACCAGCGGCCGTCAGGCGTGTCGATCAGGCCGCCTTGCGCCACGCCCTGGTCGGCCAGCGCCACGCGGCCTTCCCATGGGCCGGTGAGGCGGTCGGCACGATGCACGATGGCCGTTCTCATGCCGCCGCGCGGCCAGGTGATGTTGAACAGGTAGTAGCGTCCTTCGACCTTGATCAGTTGCGAGCCCTCGGCCTGCAGGCCGACATTCGGCCCGGCCACCGCGCTCGCGTGTGGGATGATCACCTGGTCCACGCCGCCCGGCTTGAGGCCCGACAGATCGGCGGCCAGCTCGACCAGGCGGATGTCGCCACCGCCGTACACCATATAGACCCGGCCGTCATCGTCGAAGAACAGCGAATGGTCGTGCAGCATCGGCCGGAACGACGTCATCTGCCACGGGCCGCGCTCGATATCCTTGGTGGTGTAGATGTACGTCCGACCCGTCGTGCCCGAGAAGGTGGTGGCGTAGAACGTGCCGTCATGGTAGCGCAGGCTGCTGGCCCAGGAGCCGCGGCCGTAGCTGCTCTTGCCGTTGGTCAGGGCCAACGCGTCGTCATCGCCGAGAGTGTCGTAGGCGTAGCCCACCAGCCGCCAGTTGACCAGGTCGGTCGACTTCATGATCGGCAGCCCGGGGCTCATATGCATCGTCGTGCTGCTCATGTACCAGGCGCCGCCCACGCGGATGATGGCGATGTCGGGCACGTCGGCGTACAGCACGGGGTTGGTCGCCTGGGCCAGGCCGGCCGGCGACGCGCAACAGACCAGCAGCCCGGCCAGCCAGCCGACCGATCCGCACATTGCCGATCCCGTGTGGCAGTTCATCCCTGGTTCCTTCCTCTCTGATCTCGACTGTGCCAGCGCGTGAGTGCTCACTCATTTCTGGGCCGCAACCGGGCGGCCGTGGTCAGCTTGTCTCGGGGGCGATGCCGGGCCAGACCGTGTCGATCAGCCCAGTCGCATAGGCGGCCACGGCCTCCGGGGTGATTGTGGCCAGGGCGTCGCGCCGGTCGATGACGAAGCTCACGCAGGCGCCGAACAGCAGTTGAGCCAGGGCCTGCGTGTCGCAGGGCCGCAGCCGCCCGGCTTTGATCTCGTCGTCCAGGTAGGCCGCGAGCCGCTGCTGATCCCTGACGGCGGGCGGCGGCTGGCCAGCCGGCTCGGTGGGGTACGGCACCTTGATGGTCCACAGCAGCATCATCAGCGGCAGACGGTCTTGGACGAAGGCAATCATCTCGTGCGCCAGTTGCACCAGGTTCGCGCGCAGGTCGCCTACGCCGCGCAGGCCGGCCATGGTCTGTACCCAACCGGGCACATCTGGCGGCCTGACCGCCGCCTGCAACAGCGCCTCCTTGCTGGGGAAGCGGTTGAAGACCGAGCCCTCGGACACGCCGGCCTGACGCGCAATGTCCTTGGTGGTCGCGCTCGCGCCGTCACGCGCGAAGACGATCCGCGCGGCGTCGAGGATCTGCTCGTCCGAAATGACAACCGGTCTAGCCATGATTACTGATTAGACACTCACTAATGGGATGTTGTCAAGTGGTGCGGGCAACGATTGGTGCGCGGCCTAGGCGAACAGGTCTGAGGTGGCGTCCGCGGGCTCGGGCTTGGGGCTGTCCATGGCGAACCGCACGGCTCGCTCGATGCGCTCGGCGGCCTCTTCGCGCAGGGCGGTCTCCTGCTCCTCGGTGAGCAGGCCCTGGCCGCGCAGGTGGCCGGTGAGCACGCGGATGGGGTCGCGTTGCTCCCACCAGCGCTCCTCGTCGCGGCTGCGGTAAGGGCGCTCGGCATCGCCCTTGGAGTGGCCGAAGTAGCGGTAAGTCTTGCACTCGAGCAGCGTGGGGCCGTCGCCCGAGCGGGCGCGCTCGACGGCCTTGCTGGCCGACGAGTAGACGGCGTCGACATCCTGCCCGTCGACCACCGCGCCAGGGATGCCGTAGCCGGCGGCGCGGTCGGCCACATCGGTCACCGGCGAGGTATTGGCCACCGCGGTGCCCATGGCATAGAGGTTGTTCTCGCAGACGTAGACGATGGGCAGCTTCCACGCCGCGCCCACATTGATGGCCTCGTGGAACGCGCCCTGGCCCACGGCGCCGTCGCCCAGGAAGGCTACCACCACCGAGTCGAGTCCGCGATGCTGTGCCGCCAGCGCGGCGCCGGTGGCGATGGGCAGGCCACCGGCGGTGATGCCGTTGCTACCCAGGAAGCCGATCTCGTAGGCGGCGACATGCTGGCTGCCGCCGCGGCCCTTGCTGTAGCCCGTGCGCTTGCCGAACAACTCCGCCATCAGCCGGTCGGGGCAGCCGCCCTTGGCCAGCAGGTGCGCGTGGCCGCGATGCGTGCTGGCCACCTGGTCGGTGCCGCGGAGCGCCGCGCAGACCCCCACGGCGCTGGCCTCCTGGCCGCAGGCGGCGTGGGCCGTGCCGGTGATGAGCCCCTGGCCGAACAGCTCCATGAGCCGCTCGTCGAAACGCCGCGCCAGCAGCATCAGCCGCAGCAGGTCGATGCGACGCTCGGGTGACATGGGCTCGGACTGCGTGCGCGCGGCGCTGATCATGCGTGACCTCTCCTCAAGGCATTGTGGGTCATTCGCTGGGTTGGACGACAGGCGCGCGTCGACGTTTCACTTGGTGGCCGGCGTCTCGGGCGGCTTGGTCGGCTCGGCTGGCGAGGTGGGCGGCGCGGGTGGGGCGGGCTCGCCGGGCTTGGTCTCCGGCTGCGCGGGCGGCTTGTTGGGCTCCCCGCCCTTGTCGGCGCCCTCGCCGACGTTGACCACGACCTTGCCGACGTCGAACCACTGCGACGTCTCCTGATCGATGAAGATGCGCGCGGCGCCCGCCTCGACGGACTCGCCGTCATCGTTGCTGACTTGCACGCCACCTTCCAGGTCCAGGATGTCGCCGGTATCGCCTTGCTCTTTGGTCACCTCGAAGTAGGTGGCCCGGCCGGCGACGCCGCGCTGGTTCTTCTGGGCGAAGGTGATGTTGACATTGGGCAGCTTGGCCTGGCACAGCGCCTTGCGGTCGCCCTTGCGATACCAGAACGTGAGCCGGTCCGAGCGGACGATGGTGGGTTCCCAGCGGGCCTTCTCGATGCGGTCGGCGTCGGGCTTGGGCTGCTCCTTGGGCGTGTGAATGACGACCACCTTGCCCTCGGTCTTGGGGGCCAGGTCACCATCCACCACGGCGCGCTTCTCCTTGGTGAAGACCCAGCCGATGAGCCCCGTCACCTCGTTCTCGGGCTTCTCGATGGTGGTGGTGCCATCCTTCTCGGTGATCGTGCCCGACAACATGCGCAGGTTGCCCTGGATCGTGGCGATGCCCGCGGTTTCGCCCGAGTAGTCGATGGCATCGCAGTAGGCGATGACGTCGTCGTCGGGCAGAATGAGCTGCAGCTTGCCGCGCGCGACGACGCTACGGTCCCGGCCGGTCTTGACCACGCTGTTGGGCTCCAGCGCGCGGATGATGGCGCGTCGCTGCGCCGGCTTCTCGTCGCCGGTCGGCGCCGGCTTGGTGTCGCCTGCCGGCGTCGTCGGCGCGGACGGCGTGGTCACCTTGGGCGGCGCGGTCGGTGCCGTGGGCGCCACGGGCGAGGGGATGGGCTGCGCGAGCGCGCCGAGCGCCCACAGTGAGCCAGAGAGCAGAACGACAACGCGCCTCATCGAGCCTTCTCCGTATCGCCGCGCAGCCAGAACTCGGCCGAGACCGGCTGCTCAATCTTCATCTCGTCGTTGCGCAGATCATACGTCAGCCGGCCACAACGGGCGCGTTCGCCGCCGCGATTCCAAAGCCGAACGTTGCCCACCAGGGTCAGGATCTCCCGGTCATGCTCATAACGCAGCCGGTCGGCCTTGCCTTCACGATCGCCTTGCTTGAAGCTCGGGCTCTCTCGCGCCTCGGTCCAGCGTGCGCCCGGCGCGAAGCTGTGCTCGACTCGGCCGGCATGCAGATCGACAGGCCGCGCCTTGGCTTGGGCCAGTTCATCGCCTCCGCCGGCATAGCCGCGCGGCATGGTGTGCAGCGCCACGCCGCCGCTGAGTCGCGCCATCTGGGTGCGCAGGTCGGCGGTGAGTCGGGGCGCTTCGGCCTTGGCCTCGCCGGTGTCCAGCTTCACGCCGCCCCAGGCGCTAGCTCGCCGCACGCTCTCGGCGTACAGATAGGTGATGCGTGGCGCATCCAGCGTTACCGTGCCCTCCGGCCGCCGCTGGACCAGATTGGCCTGGCCGCTGAACTCCGCGCGCCGGGCCAGCGCCAGAACGCGGCCGGAGTCCGCGCGTAACTGGCTGTTCGGGTCGGTCAGCAGGACATGGCCCTTGGCGTCGAGCACGCGGGTGGCACGGCCACTGAAGGTGATCTCATCGCATGCCAGACGGGCGCTGTCGGTGGGCAGGTCGACGCTCACCTGGCCCGAAGCGCTGCCGGCGCCCGTGCGGCGGTCGTAGGCCAGCACGCCGCCTGCGCCGCACGACAGCACGACCTTCTTGCGCGGGCCGGTCATGTCGCCGGCGACCGCGTTGGCCGGCAGGGCGGCGTCGATGGTGGCCGGCCCGGCGAGTTGCAGTTCGCCGCGGTCCAGCAGCGCCGAGCCGGCGGCGGCGCGCAACGTGTCCGGTCCTTGGGTGGCCGAGAGCGCATCAGGCAGGTCGAGCCGCGAGTTGGCCGGCCAATAGAAGAGGCGCGTGGTCTGCACCAGCGCGGGTGGGGTGGGCGGTTGGGCCGCCTGCCCCTTGGCGTCGGCGTCGCGCCACTCGAAGGCGTCCAGCTTGGGCACGAACAGCTTGCCGTCGCCCTCAAACCAGAAGGCCTGCTGGCAGCGGAAGTTGAGGCCACGCTCGCTGGTGGCGACGATGTTGCCCTGCGCGGCGATGTCGTGCGTGCGCTGCTCGACCCGCGCGCGGTCGGCGCGGATCTGCAGCGCGCTGGCGCCGGCGTTGAGCCACTCGCCGCGGTCCAGGCCATAGACCAGGTAGTCGCCGTTGGTCAGCACTTCCAGGCGCTGGGCGACGAACGACCAGGTGACCTGACTGCGCCGGTCGCGCAGCCGCTCGGTGTGGCCGAGGAAGGTGAAGACCGCGTCGTGGCCATCGCGCGGGCGGTGTTCCTGCGGCGCACCGGCCTGGGAGACGTGGACCTGCCAGGCGACGAACAGCAGGAACAGCGGCATCAGGCTGGACGAAGCCAGGAGCAGCCAGCGGCGCAAGACACCACCTCAAAGCAGCGGGCCCGGCACAACCGCTCGCATCACGCGACGACGGCTGGCCGAGCCCGGCAACACGAACCCCAGAGAACGCTCAGTCGAAGACCGGCGGCGACGGCGGCTGCGTGACGTCCACGCCGCCCGTGGGCGACAGGGCGATGTTGGCCTGCGCTTGGGTCAGGCTGGTCACCACCACGCTGTTGGACGTGAAGCCCGTGGCCGACGCGGTGATCGTGATGCTACCCGTGTTGGGCAGCGCGGTCAGCGTGTAGGCGCCACTGCCGTTGGTCGTGGTGCTGCGCCCCGACGCGGTGACCGTCGCGTTGCCGATGACCGCACTGGTGTAGGCATTGGTCACCACGCCGGTGATGACTCGGGTGTTGGTCGTGCCACCACCGCCCCCGCCACCACCACCACTGCCGCTACTGCCGCAACCGGTGACCACCGCGACCAGGGCACCCAGCGCCAGCCTCTTGACGAGTCGCGAGAACTTGCTCATGTCATGAACCATCAAACCATCTCCTGGGCGTACACGGCAGCCGCCTCCCCTTGCTGCCCGGGACCTCCGGTGCTGTCACACCACCGGTCCTGAGTCTACCACATGACCCTTGGTCACCACAATCACGGTGTCAGTTGCAGATTTGACGTGCGAATGATGTCCTGGGTCGGCAGCGCGACATGCGACTGAGCGGTGGAGGCGCCCAGCGTCGCGGTCAGATCATACGTGCCCGCGGGCAACCAAAGTCGGTACGTGCCGTCGGTCGACGTGGTGACCGTGGCGATCACCGGGGTCTGGTTGAGCACGCGCACCTCGACCAGCGCGCCGGCGGCGGGGGTGCCACCGCTGGTGCTGACCAGGCCGCGCACGTTGTACGGGCCGGCCGGCGGCGTGACCAAGGCCACCACGGTGAGCGGCAGGCTGGCCGTCTGGCCGCTGTAGCGGGCCGTCAGCGTGCCGCTGGCGCCCACGGTGGCCGACGCGGTGAACAGACCGGCCGCAGTGATCGTGCCTGTGGCGGCGGTGGCTTCCCAGGTGGCGGTCACCTGGGTCTCATTGTTCGAGGCGTCGGTCACAAAGGCCTTGAACTGGCGCTGCGTGCCGGCTTCCACCTGGATGGGATTGCCCGCCGGACGGATGGACAGGCCGGTGACCGAACCCACCACGGTGACCGAGGAGACGGCTGCGTCCGCGCCGCCGACCTTGGCCGTGACCGTGCCTTCGCCGGCATTGCGGGCCAGGAACAGGCCCGCGGCATTGATCGAGCCGATGCCGCCAGTGACGCGGTAGTCCACGAGGACGTCGGCGATCGGGTTGCTATCGACATCGAAGGCCGTGGCGGTGAAGGTGCGCGACTGGTTGGCCAGCAGCGAGGTCACCGTCGGATCGATGGTGACGTGGTCGACGAACGGCACGATGACCAGCGGCACGGTGGCGGTCAGATGGTGCGACGTCTCGGTCACGATGATGCTGCCGCGCAGGCCGACCGTGGCGTTGGGTCCGGCCTTGAACACGCCCGCGGTGAGCGTGCCGAACTTGTCGGCGATCTCCGCGGGGGTGGCGGCGACCCGAGTCATCGAGGCCGGCGGCACCAGTTCGAAGGTGTAAGCTGGCGTGGCGATGTTGGTCACCGTGGGGGTGATCGTCACCGACTGGTCGGCCTCGCTCGAGAAGGCCAGTGGGGTCACGGCCAGCGTGGCGGTCGGCGTGACCGGGCCACCGCCACCACCACCACCGGCGCCGCAGCCGGCCAGCACAAAGGCAGCCGCCAGGGCCACCACAGCGATCCGCATCGAGTTCATGCTACGCATGGATTATCGCTCCACGACTACCAGCCGGCTGGCGCGCGCCTGCTGTCCATCTTCGCCGAGGGCCACCAGGTCGAGCCGGTACACGCCGTTGGGCAGTGGCCGGCCACTGGCATCGGTGGCGGGGAACTCCAGAGCCCCGGTGCCGCGCGCCGCCGCGCGCCGGTCGGCCAGGGTGTTGATCAGCTTGCCGCCGCGGCTGTACAGCAGCGCCGTCACGGTAGCTGGGCCGCTGAGCGTGTAGTTGACGCTGCCCGAGCGGCTCCGCGACACCGCCGCCACGCCCAGCGAGGTGATCGTCAGGCGCCCGCCCAGACCGCGCGTCGCGGTGACGCGGAAGCGGCTCGAGGTCGAGGCCGCGGTGAAGGTGTACGCCGCCGTGCTGCGCATGAAGCGCTGGGTGCCGGTGGTCAGGTCGGTCAGCACCAGCGACAGGTCGGCCGGCGCACCAGCGATGTTGGGCCAGCTCAGCGTCACCTGCCGGCCCGGCTCATCGCTCTCCACCAGCACATCCCAGGTGGTGCTGGTGGAGACCGTCTCACGCAGGTCGCGGGCATAGCGGCCGGTGCGCGCCCCCCAATCTTCGTGGGGGAAGGACACCGACACGTACTTGCCAAACGGCGGCGGCTTGGGTACGTCACGGCTGGTGTAGCCGGCGCCGGCGCCGGTCTGCACGCCAAACGCGGCCACCGTGTCGCGCACGCCGTCGGTGCTGGCGGCCAGGCCGACCTGCCAGGCGCGCGGGTCGGTCTGGGCCCGGCTGGTCTCTCGCTGGCGCGATTGCGACAGCGAGTTGGGGAAGATCAGCGTGGCGCCCTTGGTGCCGATGACGTTGATCCAGAAGCCCTGGTACGGCGTCAGCACGGCGGTCGGCGAGAGCAGCGAGTAGCCGCCGGCGGCGGTGTAGCCGAAGACGCCGCTGGACACGAGCCCGGCGGTCTGCGCGTCAGCCAGGGAGACCGCGGCGGTGCCGTCCGGCGCCTGCACCTGCACGCTGCCCAGCGTGATGTTCAGGTCGGTATACGGGTTGCCGAACTGCTGCCACCCGGGCGCCAGGAACAGCCGGTAGGGCTTGTCGCGGTCGACGGGCACGCCCTGGAAGTCGAGCGTCAGCGGCGTGCTGGTGCGGACGAAGAAGCCGTACCCAGGCTGGAACGGCGGCGTGCTCGGCCACTGGCGATAGATGTTGCCGTTGCGCCAGGGCTGCGCGCTGGTCACGGCGCCGTCGGCGCGCGCCAGCAGCAGATCGCCGCTGGGCACGCCGAGGATCTGGGCCAGGTTGCCGCGCTTGGCAAACGCCGGAATGGTGATCAGCGAGGTGCCGGCCGGAATGGTCTGGGTGATGCGGGTCGGCGTCTCTACCGGCGTGTCGAGGATCAGCGTCACCTCGCCGTTGGCCACATCGACGCCCGAGCCCAACAGGCCCAGGAACATGACGTTGCGGCGCAGCGTGTCCGTAGCGGACTCGCCGCTGGAGTCGGGGGTCCAGGTCAACGTGGCGCGCGCCGTCGTGGGCAGGCCACCGGGGATCTTGGTGCGGAACGCGCCCTGCACGACATCGGCGGTGACGCTGTCGCGGCCCGCGATCTCGATCTTGAGCTTGCCCTGCCGCCCGTTGGTGACCAGGCCGTAGAGGTCATAGCGCACTTGCGAGTCGCTGGCGGCCACATCGTTGGGGAAGTACAGCCGCCGGTCCATGCCGTTGAGCTGGCCGTCCACGACGATGCGCTGCATCTGCACGCCCTGATCGCCTTCGATGTTGAAGAACAGCGGCACGGCGCTGCCGATGCCGGGCGAGTTGCCGGCCTCGCCGATGCCCGCCTGGATGCCGCCCTGGCCCGAAGCGCCTTCCACGGCGTTGTTCAGGTCGAACTCGTCAAAAGCGGTGTACTTGAACCGGACGGTGCCGCTCAGCGCGCGGGCCTCATTGGTGGACGTCGTCTCCCAGTGGTAGATGCTCATGGGGAACGAGTTGGTGGGCTCGCCGCTGATGAAGTCCTTGGCCACCGTGCCGAAGATGTACAGCTTGGCGCCGGGTACGAGGCTGGTGTCCAGGCAGTACTGGCGGGTGTACCAGTCGGCGAAGCTCAAGCCTTCGACGTCGGGCGCGAGCGTGGTCATCATCTGGCGCAGTTGGGGGATGCTGAAGCGGATCGACGGGTCGCCGCGCAGCGCCGTGTAGTAGGCCGCGTTGAAATCGGCAAACAGCGTGGGCCGCTCGGCCAACACCTTGAGCCAGGCGGCCTGACTCATGTAGGCGCGGACGCTGGTCAGCGCGTCGCTCAACACCTCGGCCGTGGCGGCGGTGTCGGCGGCGCGGAAGCTCGGGCTCTCCAGACCGGGCTGGTTGAGCAGGTCGTAGTGGCCAAAGAGCAGGTTGAAGTCGCGCGCGAGGAAGCCGAAGCTGGGCTTGGTGTTGGCAATGACCGTAAGCTGCGCGGCGCGGGCCATGCCGGCTTCCCAGGAGTCGTAGCCGATGGCCGCGTCGTCGCGGTAGGCCAGCAGCACGGCGTGGGTCAGCACGTAGAGGTCATACTCGTCGATGACCGTGGTGGTGGTATCCGTCGTGCGCGCGTCATTGAGCAGCTCGATGCGCAGCTCGTTGCGCGTGGCGTCGTAGGCCGCCATCTCCAGGCTGTTGAGCGTGGGATCGTGGATGACGCGCACGGTGTTGGCAAAGGCCGGCGCGCCCCACACCCGCAGCAGCTCCGTCTGGGCCGAGGTCAGGTAGGCCTGGAGCGCCGTCCTCTGGGTGGTCGACCAGGCCACCGCCGTGGTGTCGCCGGCGGGCTGCGTGAAGTCGAAGGTCAGCCGATTGGCGGGGTCGCCCAGCGTGCCAGTCTGGCGCGAGCGGTCCAGGTCGGGCGTGACCAAGCGGCCGGCGCGGCGGTGCACGCGGTTCTCCGGCGTGGTCGGCAGCGGCTGGTTGGCGGGCAGCAGACCGTGCTTCTGGAGCATGGTGAACCACGGCGGCGCCGTCCGTCGTGCACCCGGTGCGCGCACGGAACGATGCACGGGCGCGTCGTCATCGACCACGACGCCACCCACGGGACCGTTGGCCACGGTGTTCCACCGGCGACCGTCGGTCAGTTGATAGTCGGTACTACCCCAGGCGCCCATAGCCGGCAGAAGAGCCAGCAGCCAAGCCCATCTCATCGAAGACCACTCCCAGATATCGGCGGCACTCGCGGCCGCGGTGGCGGACGCATCCGCTCATCGTCATCAGCCGAACACGTCCAACGCACGCGGCACCGGGCCTCTTCAACGGCGAGGGCCCAACTTGCGGCCGAACGGCATTGTATGCATCATACAACGTTATGACGCGCACCGCTTTGGTTCTGGCGGCCCACGGGAGCCGCAGCTATCCGGCCAGTTTGGAGCCCTTACGGCGCCATGCCGCGGCCCTGGCCGAGTCGGGCCGCTGGTCGCGGGTCACGCCCGCCTTCGTCTACGGTGAGCCGACCTTGGCCCAGGTGGCCCAGGAACTGGACGACGCCGAGGTGGTGGTGGTGCCGTTCTTCATGGCCGAAGGCTACTTCACCAAGACGGTAATGCCCCGCGAGTTGGGTCTCGCGGAGCGGCCGCGGTGGCGCGTGACCCCGCCCTTGGGCTGTGCGCCGGGCCTCGACGACGTCGTCCTGCGCCGCTTGCGAGCGGCCGTGGGCGACACGCCGATCGCAAGCGTCGGCCTGCTGCTGGTGGGGCACGGCACCGACCGCGACCGCCGCTCACGCGACACCACCTTTGAGCACGCCGCGGCGCTGGCGCGGGTCGGGCTGGCGGATGTGCGCGCGGCGTTCCTGGAGGAACCGCCGCTCATCGCGCCGACTCTGGCCGAGTTGGGCGGCGAGGTGGTCTGCGTCGTGCCGTTGTTCGTGGCCGATGCGCTGCACACCATCGAGGACATCCCGCGCGAACTGGGCCTGGTCGGCGCGCCCGGCGATTGGCAGTCGCCAACCCGGGTGGGCGGCCGCCTGGTCCACTACACAGCGGCCGTCGGCAATGACCCGGCTGTGGCCGGGCTGCTCGGGGAGCTGGCCAGCGACGGGCAGACCTGAATTAGCCCGGGCCGGCCTCGACATCGGCCGGGCCGCTCCGCAGTTCGGGGTCGACGCCGGTCCCGCCGAACCCCGGATCGTCCGACTCGCTGGCGTCGGGGTTGAAGGCCAGGCCCACATCGGGCTCGCGGCGGCTCGGCTCGTTGTCGGGCGAGAAGGCCGATAGCAGTTCCTCCTCGCTGAGCATCTTGGGCGGCGCAACCGGCGCGTGGCCCAGCAGCGAGTCCAGGTCGACCGCGCCCAGGTCGCGCGCCGGCCGCGCCTCGACCGCTTCCGATGGCTTGGGCTGGGGCCGGAGGCGCTCCTGCTGCGGCGAGCGCAGGCGGTTGAGCCGGGCCACCACCTCCGGGTTCCAGGGCTCGCGATGGAGCCACTCGCTCAGCGCGATGGTCATCTCCTCGGTGCGGCCCTGGTGCTCCAGCGCCGTGGCCAGCCGGTCGAAGCCCACCGCCGCGTTCGGGTCGCGCTCGAGCAACCGGCGCGCGCGTGCCTCCTCCTCCAGCCAGTGCTGCGCCTCGGCGCGTCGTTCGGCGATGCGCTGCCAGCGGATCCAGGCCGTTGAAGCCGACGCGGCCAGCAGCGGCGGCACCACCATGAACGGTGTGCCCCAGGCCAGAATGGTCAGCGTGAGCGCGCCCAGAGTGCCGGCCAGGAGCGCCATGGCCTCGCCGCAGCTCACCGTCTGGTCGACAAACCAGCCGTGGAACACACGGAACAGCACGACCCCGAAGGCCAGGCTCAGCAGCCCCACCGCGCTGACCAGGATCATCGCGCCGCCCAGGTCCGCCATCGTGTCGCTCCTTCTCAAATGCCCAATGCGCCATACCCGCCGGGCGTTCACATGATAAGATGCCACGGCCATGTCCTGCTCGACGGTGCTGACCATCGGATTCTTTGACGGCGTGCACCGCGGCCACCAGGTGCTCCTGGCCCGCGCGCGCGCTGCCGCCGACCGCCTCCACCTCACCGCGACCGCGCTCACCTTCGACCTGCCGCGCCGCGAGGTCATCGGCCACCGTGGCCGGCAGCAGACCATCGACACCCTCGACGAGCGCCTGGAACGCCTGCGCGCCGCGGGCATGGCCGAGGTTGAGGTGATCCGCTTCACGCCCGGCTTCGCCCAGCAGAGCGGCGACCGGTTCGTGCAGGCCACACTGGTGGAGCAACTCGGCGCGCGGCATGTGGTCGTCGGCCACGACTTCCGCTTCGGCCAGGGCCGCAGCTGCGGTGTCGACGATCTGCGCGCGCTGGGCCAGTCGCGCGGTGTCGAGGTGGAAGTCGTCGAGCCCCAATGCATCAACGGCGAGCGGGTCAGCAGCCGCGCGGTGCGCGAGGCGCTGCTGGGCGGCGACCTGGCGCGCGCCGAGCTGTTCCTCGGCCGGCGCTACGAGCTGCGCGGGCTTGTGGTGGAAGGTCAGCGCCTGGGCCGCAGGCTGGGCTTTCCCACGGCCAACATCGAGGTCGACCCGCGCAAACTGCTGCCGGCCAACGGCGTGTACGCCGCCCGTTTTGGCACGGCGCGGCTGGCGCCGGCCAGCGCCGTGCTGAACCTCGGCTACCGGCCGACAGTCGACGGCTCGGGCCGGCTCAGCATCGAGGCGCACCTGCTGGACTGGTCAGGCGACTTGTATGGCCAGGTGGCGCGCGTCGAACTCGTGGCGCGGCTGCGCGACGAGCAGCGGTTCGACGGCGTGGAGGCGCTCCGCGCGGCCATCAGCGCCGATTGCGATCTGGCGCGGAGCGTACTGGACGTGGGTGGTGGGGCGTGAGACGTGGGCAGGAGCCTTGCGGCTTCCCACGTCCTGAGTCCCACCACCCGCGTCCAGCTTACTCGGCCAGGATGGCCTCCGCTTCGCTGCGGTAGGCGTCCATCACGTACGGGATGCCCGACACCTTGGTCGCTTCCTCGGTGAGCGACATCAGGTCCTGTCGGCCCACGGTGTTCAGCCGGAAGTTGCGGCTGCCGGCCATGAGCTGCTGCAGCCCGACCTTGATCTTCTTGGTGAAGCTGTAGATGCCGATGGCGCCCAGCGGCATGTCCTTGACGGCGTCACCGTACAGGCTCTTGACCTCTTCATACAGCCCGAAGATCTCCTCGATGCTCTCGCCGAACTCGGCCACGTTGCGCGGCAGGTTGCCCTCGGCGATCCAGGTGCCGATGTTCTTGCCGACGAAGCCCGGGATGGCCAGCGCGCGGCCCATGCACACCGCCTTGGTGTAGGGCGCGCCCATGGCCAGCGCCTTGAACACGCCGTCCTCGCCGGAGAAACCGCCGGCGATGGCGATGTCGGGCACGCGGATGCCCCGCGCGGACAGCGTGTCGCAGAACTCCTGGGTCAGCGCCTGCAGGTAGAAGGTGGGCACGCCCCACTCGTTCATCATTGTCCACGGGCTCATGCCGGTGCCGCCCGGCGCGCCATCGATGGTCAGCAGGTCGATCTGCGCCTCGGCACCCCAACGGATGGCCATGGCCAGCTCGGTCGCCGAGTAGGCGCCGGTCTTGAGGGTGATGCGCTCAAAGCCCAGTCGGCGCAGTCGCGCCACCTCGGCCATGAACGAGTCGCGCGAGATGAAGCCCAGCCGCGAATGGCGCTCGAAGGCCTTGATCTCACCGGCTTCCCAGGAGGCCTTGGTGACCGGCAGAGTCGGGTCGGGCAGAACGATGTAGCCGCGCTTCTTCAGTTCGAGGGCGCGCTCGAGCGTATCGACCTTGATCTCGCCGCCGATGCACTTGGCGCCCTGGCCCCACTTGAGCTCGATGGTGTCCAGGTGGTGCTTGTCCATAACGTACTCGGCCACGCCAAAGCGCGTGTCCTCGACGTTCATCTGCACCAGGATCTCGCCGTGGTTCTCCTGATAGCGCTTGTAGGTCTCGATGCGCCGGTCCATCTCCGGCGAGGAGACGATCTTGCCCGCGTCGTTGAGCTCAAGCTGCGGGTCGATGCCGCACACGTTCTCGCCGCAGACCAGGGTGATGCCGGCGATGGAGGTGCCCACCGCGAAGCTCTCCCAGTTGCGCCGGGCAATGTCGGTGGAGCCCAGGGCACCGGTGAAGATCGGTACCTTCATCTTCACCTTCTTGGTCCAGCCGTATTCGGTCTCGGTGTCGACCGCGGGGAAGACCGCGGTGTCCGGGCCCGGCTCCACGCCCTCGGGCAGGCCCATGGCCCCAACGCCATAGCCCTGGATGTTGAGGTGCGAGTAGTCCACGGGGTAGTTCTTGTCCGCCCCGGCTGTCATTTCGCCATAACCCTTGGGATAAAGGATCTCAGCCCCACGGAATGAGGCCAAAAAGACCTCGCAGCCGCCCTTGCAGCCGTCCACACAGCGGGTGCACAGGCCGGACATCGGCACCACGCTCTTGGAGCGGTTGGCGCTGCCGGTCGCCTCGTTGGCATTCGGTTGTCGCAGGTTCATGGTTCCTCCCGAAACATAGAAGTACCCAGCCTGGAACGAGCACTGGTGCGGAAGTATGCCCGTACAACTCGACTGCCAGCGATCAATGACGGATCGGCCGAACACACGACTGTCCAAGCCGGGAACAAAGTCGGATCTTTCGGCTTGTGACGACGATGCGAATGATGAGTCTATGTACACTTTATATTTCGATACCGATGGTGCAAATTGTCTCCGTGGTGTGTCGCGACGCGGCGGCGACCGGGGATACGGTTCGCTCGTCCGTAACAGCGCGGGTGACCTGCCACGCGTTCGGCCACCAGGTCCTGGCGGTATTCAGCCGCTGCCAGCGGGGCTGTCGGGCGGCTGACGAGCCAAGGGCTGCCCTGGGTCACGACTCGGCGGCGCCAACGAACACCCGGTCGGTAACCTCCACGGCGACCGCTTGCTGATTTCCCGCGACATAAGGGCGACACACAAACGTTGCCTATTGAGCGTTGAGGGAGACACGCGGTGCGACGACCGGCGCTACCCCGTTCGACGCCGGATTGGCATGATCTTGGGTTCATCATAACGAAACGCCGTCGTAACGAAGCAGGGCATTGGCGGCGGGGAGAGCTTTGCAGTTGTCGCACCCGTGGTTATAATGCTAAGTCCGGGCCGCCGGCCGGGCTGGCCATCGTTGCGATGGCGCTGGGCCGGGGCGGGCTTGTGGCGACTTGAGGTAGAAGCTAATGTCGAGACAGAGCGCAGCACACCTTGGGCTGTACCGCCCCGATTTCGAGCACGACGCCTGTGGCGTTGGGTTCCTGGTCCATCTCAAGGGCGCCAAATCGCACAAACTGGTGCGTGACGGGATCACCGCGCTCAACAACCTGAACCACCGTGGCGCGTGCGGCTGCGAGCCGAACACGGGCGACGGCGCGGGCATCCTGATCCAGGTGCCGCACGAGTTCCTCGTGGTCAAGTGCGCGCGCCTGGGCATTGCCCTGCCGGCGCCGGAGCACTATGGCGTGGGCCTCATGTTCCGCTCGAAGGACGCCGTGCAGGCGCGCGTGGGCAAGGCGCTGCTCGAGCGCATCGTCGACGAGGAAGGGCAGCGCTTCCTGGGCTGGCGGCCGGTGCCCACGGTCAACAGCATGCTGGGCGCGACGGCCCTGGCCGCCGAGCCGGCCATCGACATGCCATTCATCGGCCGCGGCGAGGGTGTGGCCGACAGCGACGCCTTCGAGCGCAAGCTCTATGTGATCCGCAAGCGCTTTGAGAGCGCGGTGCTCGAGGCCGGGCTGGACGAGGCCGACCGCTTCTACTTCCCGAGCCTGTCGTGCCGCACGCTGGTCTACAAGGGCATGTTGACGCCCGAGCAGGTGTCGCCGTACTTCCCCGACCTCAGCGACGTGACGCTGACCTCGGCGTTGTGCATGTACCACTCGCGGTTCTCGACCAACACCTTCCCGAGTTGGAAGCTGGCGCATCCGTTCCGCGCCATCGCCCACAACGGCGAGATCAACACGCTGCGGGGCAACGTGAACTGGATGCATGCGCGCGAGGCGCTGCTGGCCTCTTCGCTGTTCGAGCCGGGCGATGTGGAGAAGCTGCTGCCCATCGTGCGCGAAGGTCAGAGCGACAGCGCCAGCCTGGACAATGTGCTGGAGCTGCTCATCCTCTCGGGTCGCAGCGTGGCTCACGCCATGATGATGCTCATCCCCGAGGCGTGGGAAGCACACACCACCATGTCGGCCGAGAAGAAGGACTTCTACGCCTACCACTCGTGTCTGATGGAGCCGTGGGACGGCCCGGCCTCCATCGCGGTGACCGACGGCAAGACCATCGGCGCCACGCTGGACCGCAACGGTCTGCGCCCCAGCCGTTACTGGGTGACCAAGGACGACCTGGTCATCATGGCGTCCGAGGTGGGCGTGCTGGACATCGCCCCCGAGGATATCGTGGCCAAGGGCCGGCTTGAGCCGGGCCGCATGTTCTTCGTCAACATGGCCGAGGGCCGCATCGTTGCCGACGAGGAACTCAAGCACGAGCTGGCCACGGCGCATCCGTATGGTGAGTGGCTGGCCGACTACATGACCGGGCTCGACGACCTGGCTGCCGTGCCGGCGCCGGCCGCGCCCAGTCGCGACGAGCTGACCACGCGCCAGCTCATGTTCGGCTACAGCGTCGAGGACGAGAAGTACATCCTGGCGCCGATGGCCAACAATGCGCTGTGGGCCGTGGGCTCGATGGGCAACGACACGCCGTTGGCGGTGTTGTCCGACCGGCCGCAGCTGCTCTACAGCTACTTCAAGCAGCTCTTCGCGCAGGTTACCAACCCGCCGCTGGACGGCATCCGCGAGGGGATCGTGACCTCGGTGCTGACCGGTCTAGGTCCCGAGGGCAATCTCTTGGAGCCCGGGCCCGAGGCGGCACGGCAGATCCGGCTGGACTCGCCCATCCTGACCAACGAGGAGCTCGCGCGCTTGCGGGCCATCGATGTGCATGGCCACCGGGCCGCGGTGCTCGACGCCACCTTCAACCGCGCTGGTGGCGCCGGTAGCATGGCGGCGGCGATGAAGATGCTGTTCGACCAGGCGGACCGGGCCATCGACGAGGGCGCCACGGTGCTCATCGTCTCGGACCGCGCGGCCGACGAGCGGCATGCGCCGATCCCGTCGCTGCTGGCCTGTTCCGGCCTGCACCATCACCTGGTGCGCAACCAGCGCCGCATGAAGGCCGGGCTGGTCGTCGAGACCGGCGACGCGCGCGAAGTGCACCACTTCTGCACGCTGCTAGGCTACGGCGCGGCGGGCATTAACCCGTACATGGCCTTCCATACGCTCGACGACATGCTCGAGCGGGGCCTGCTCAAGGACGGCCTGGACGCCGAGCACGCCCGCAAGAACTACATCAAGGCGGCGCTCAAGGGCATCGTCAAGGTCATGGCGCGCATGGGCATCAGCACCGTGCAGTCCTACCTGGGTGCACAGATCTTCGAGGCCATCGGCCTGAACCACGCGTTCGTGGACCGCTACTTCGCGGGCACCGCCACGCAGGTCGAAGGTGTCGGCCTGGATGAGGTGGCCACCGAAGTGCTGGCCCATCACACCAACGCCTACCCGGCGCGGCCAGCGGGCCCGCGCCACCTGAACTGGGGCGGCCTGTACCAGTGGCGGCGCGAGGGTGAGCATCACATGTTCAACCCGGAGACTATCTACCGCCTCCAACACGCCACGCGCTCGGGCAGCATGGACCTGTTCCGCACCTACTCGTCCCGCATCAACGACCAGAGCAAGCGGCTGTGCACGCTGCGCGGCCTCATGGAGTTCCGCTTCGACCAGTGCACGCCGGTGCCGCTCGACGAAGTGGAGTCGGCCGAGAGCATTGTCAGGCGGTTCTGCACCGGCGCCATGAGCTACGGCTCGATCAGCGCCGAGGCCCACGAGACGCTGGCGGTCGCCATGAACCGCATTGGCGGCTGGTCCAACACGGGCGAGGGTGGTGAAGACCCGATCCGCTTCCAGCGCCTGCCCAATGGCGACAGCAAGCGCAGCCGCATCAAGCAGGTGGCCTCGGGCCGCTTCGGTGTGACCAGCGAGTATCTGGTCAACGCCGACGAGCTGCAGATCAAGATGGCCCAGGGCGCCAAGCCCGGTGAGGGTGGTGAGCTGCCGGGCCACAAGGTGTACGAGTGGATCGCCAAGACGCGCCACACGACGCCCGGCGTGGGCCTGATCAGTCCGCCGCCGCACCACGACATCTACTCGATTGAGGACCTGGCCCAGCTCATCTTCGATCTGAAGAACAGCAACCCGCGCGCTCGCGTGTCGGTCAAGCTGGTGTCCGAGATTGGGGTCGGCACGGTGGCCGCCGGCGTGGCCAAGGCGCACGCCGACGTGGTGCTGATCAGCGGCCACGACGGTGGCACCGGCGCCAGCCCGATCACCTCGATCAAGCATGCCGGCACGCCCTGGGAGCTGGGCCTGGCCGAGACGCAGCAGACGCTCGTGGTCAACAACCTGCGTGACCGCATCCGCGTGCAGACCGATGGTCAGCTCAAGACCGGCCGCGACGTGGCCATTGCCGCGCTGCTGGGGGCCGAGGAGTTCGGCTTCGCCACGGCGCCACTGGTGGTCATGGGCTGTGTCATGATGCGCGTCTGCCACCTGGATACCTGCCCGGTAGGCGTGGCCACGCAGAACCCCGAGCTGCGCAAGCGGTTCTCGGGCAAGCCCGAGTACGTGGTCAACTTCATGATGTTCATCGCCGAGGAGCTGCGCGAAGTCATGGCCAGGCTGGGCTTCCGCCGCATCGAGGACATGGTGGGCCGCAGCGACCTGCTGGATATGAACCACGCCATCGAGCACTACAAGGCCAAGGGCCTCGACTTCTCGCGCATCTTCCACCGCCCGGCGGTGGCCGACGAGGTGGCCACGCACTGCGTGACCGAGCAGGATCACGGCCTGGCCAGTGTGTTGGATCTGGAACTCGTGCGCCAGTGCCTGCCGGCTCTCGAGCGCGCCGAGCAGGTCAGCATCGACCTGCCCATCCGCAACGTCAACCGCACGGTCGGCGCCATCCTGGGCAGCCAGGTATCGATGCGCCATGGTGGCGCGGGCCTGCCCGAGGACACCATCCGGCTGAACTTCGCCGGCTCGGCTGGCCAGAGCTTCGGCGGCTTCGTGCCGAGCGGCATCACCATGCGGCTCGAGGGCGATGCCAACGACTACTGCGGCAAGGGCCTGTCGGGCGGCAAGATGGCCGTCTACCCGCCGAAGAACTGCGGCTTCGTGCCCGAGGACAACATCCTCATCGGCAACGTGGCGCTGTATGGTGCCACCAGCGGCAAGGCCTTCTTCCGCGGCAAGGCCGGCGAGCGCTTCTGCGTGCGCAACTCCGGCGCGCAGGCCGTGGTCGAAGGCACGGGCGACCATGCCTGCGAGTACATGACCGGCGGCGTGGCCGTGGTCATCGGCCGCACCGGCCGCAACTTCGCGGCGGGCATGTCGGGCGGCGCGGCCTTCGTGCTGGACGTCGACGGCGAGTTCGCCAGCCGCTGCAACCTGGAGATGGTGCAGTTGGAGGCGGTCGAGGAGGCCGACGACCTGGCGTTGCTGCGCGGCCTGCTGGAAGAGCACCAGGCGGCCACCGGCAGCACGGTCGCGGCGAAGCTGCTGGCCGACTGGGCGGGCACCGTGAAGCGCTTCGTCAAGGTTATGCCGGTGGACTACAAGCGCGTGCTGGCCGAGCGCAAGGCGAAGGCCGAGGCAGTGGCCGGGTAGTCGGGCGGCAGATGACGGATTGACGACCGGGCCAACGATGGCCCAACGGGACGAGACAGATGGGTAAGCCAACCGGGTTCTTGGAATTCCAGCGCGAGACGTCGCCACGACGGTCCGTCTCGGAGCGATTGGGCGACTGGCTGGAGCACTATCAGCCGTTGCCCGAGGATCGCCTCGCGGTGCAGGGCGCACGCTGCATGGATTGCGGCATTCCGTTCTGCCATCAGGGCTGTCCTCTGGGCAACCTGATCCCCGACTGGAACGATCTTTCGTACAAAGGCAAGTGGCGCGAGGCCATCGACCGCCTGCACGCGACGAACAACTTCCCCGAGTTCACCGGCCGGCTGTGCCCCGCGCCGTGTGAGTCGTCGTGTGTTTGCGGCATCAACAACGATCCCGTCGCCATCAAGCAAATTGAGTGGGGCATCATCGAGCGCGCCTTCGCCGAGGACTGGATCCAGCCCGAACCGCCCCAGCGGCTGACCGGCCGCAAGGTGGCGGTGGTGGGCTCGGGCCCGGCCGGCCTGGCCTGCGCGCAGCAACTGCGCCGTGTGGGCCACGAGGTGACGGTCTACGAGCGCTCGTCGCGCGTCGGCGGCCTGATGCGCTTCGGCATCCCCGAGTTCAAGATGGAGAAGCGCATCATCGACCGCCGCATGGCGCAGATGGAAGCCGAGGGCGTGCGCTTCGAGGTCAATGCCCATGTCGGCGTGAACGTCGACCCGCTCATGCTGCGGCGTGAGTTCGATGCCATTGTGCTGTGCGGCGGGGCCAGCGCCCCGCGCGACCTGCCCATTCCGGGCCGCCAGTTCAAGGGCGTGCACTTCGCCGTGCCTTACCTGACGCAGGCCACCAAGCGTGCTTCGGGCGAGGCGTTCGACGACGAGGACATCCTGGCCACGGGCAAGGACGTCATCATCATCGGCGGCGGCGACACCGGCGCCGACTGCCTGGGCACCGCGCATCGCCAGGGCTGCCGCAGCGTGCACCAGTTCGAGATCGTGCCGCGGCCGCCGGATGTGCGCGCGCCGGGCAATCCCTGGCCGCAATGGGACAACATCTTCCGGGTGGCCAGCGCGCACGAAGAAGGTGGCGTCCGCGAGTACCAGATCAACACCAAGGAGTTCCTCGGTGACGAGCAGGGCAACTTGCGCGCGCTACGCACCGTACGAGTCACCATGGGCCTGCGTGATGGCCGGCCGACGTTCAACGAGGAGCCGGGCAGCGAGCGCATCTTCGAGGCGCAGATGGTCTTCCTGGCCATGGGCTTCGTGGGCTCCGAGCCGGGCGGCATGCTGGACAAGTTCGACGTGAAGCTCGATCCGCGCGGCAACGTGCGGGCCGATGCCGACACGAAGATGACCGACGTGCCGGGCATCTTCGCCGCGGGCGACCAGTCGCGCGGCCAGAGCCTCATCGTCTGGGCTATCGCCGAGGGCCGCCAGGCCGCCTACGGCGTGGATCAGTACCTGATGGGCGAGACGGCGTTGCCCAAGCCACTGGAGTTCGGCAACGACCTGCGACCTTTTGCCTGATACCCGAGTAGAGCCAGGCCCCCGAGCGCGCCATCAGCGGCGCGCTCGGGGGCCTGGCGGTTTGGGTCGGGCGCTCAGCGCCGGCGACGCCGCCGCGAGGTGGACGCCGCGCCGGGATCCGAGCCCATGCTGCGCAGGTCGGGCGGGTTGGCCTGGGCGGCGGCGGCTTCGTCCACGGCGCCCGTGAGCAGGATCATGTGCGGCACCGTGCGGGACGGCTGCGCGTCGGAGTGGCCGGTCACGTAGACCTCGTCGCGGAAGATGAGCGACGACGAGAACCCGGAGTCCAGCAGCACACCGGTGCGCACGCCGCACTCGACGATGGCGCGCGCGATGATCTCGCTGCGCTGGCTGCTGGGGCAGGCGCCGATCATCGGCACGCCGTCCCTGTTCACGCCGAACCAGGCGCGCCGCCGGAAGTCGTTGTGGTCCCTCGTGGCCGCCTTGTCCAACTGGTCCTTGGTGAGGGCTACGCCGTCTCGCACCAGCCAGCCGCCGGCGACGAACGCGTCGGTCAGGTCGGGCTGGAGCTGGCGCGCGGCGGTCAGGGAGTTGGCGGCGGTCTGGAACTCGACGAACTTGATGCCGCTCGCGCCGATGAGCACATACGGCCGGCCGATGAGCCGCACGATGTCCTGCGGCTCGCCGGGGATGTATTGGTTGTAGGCCAGCAGTGACTCGGGCAGGGCCAGTTGCTTGGTGCGCCAGGCCTGCACATCGCGCTTGGTCGTGAGTTGCGACATGACCGGCCCGAGCATGGCGTTGGAGATGTCCTTGACCCGCGCCAACTGGAAGAAGCTGCCATTGATGCCGGCGGCGGCGCCGGCCAGCTTGGCCACGTCACCCACGGCATAACGGAAGTCGCAGTGCACCGTGACCGGCTTGCCACCGGTGATCCACACCATGGGCACCTTCTGCCCGCCGACGGCGAGGTCGGACTGGTGGAAGGTCACGGGACCGTAGTCGCGCGCCTGGCCGATCACGGGCGGCGGCGCGGCCTGCACTGCCTGCGTGGCCTGCTTCACCTCGCGCAGCGGACCGGCGTCGGAGCGGGCGATGGCCTCATCCAGGTTGAGCTCGTTGAACCGGTCGACCTCCATGATGGAGCGCGACTGCGCCGAGCCGCCCTTGGTGATGAGGAATGCGGCCACATAGCCGGCCTGCCGGGTGGCTTCCACCACGCGCTCGTCGTAGCGGCCCATGGGGTAGCAGAAGAACTGCACCGGCCGACCCAACCACTTCTCCAGCGAGGCGCGGCTCTTGACCAGTTCGTCCTTGAGCTGGGCAGGGCTGATCTTGGTCAGGTCCGGGTGGGTCAGCGAGTGCGACTGGATCTCGCACAGGCCGCTGGCCATCATCTCCCGGCACTGGGCCCAGCTCACGTGGCCCTTGGACCAGATCTGCTTGCCGATGGTGCCCGGCACGATGAAGAAGACACCGGGCCAGCCGCGCTTCTTGAGCCGCGGGAAGACGGTCTTGTAGCAGTTCTCGTAGCCGTCGTCGAAGGTCAGCATGATCGGCTTCTCGGGCAACGAGTCCCCGCGGGTGATGTAGTTCCACCACTGCCTCAGGCTGATCGGCGTGCATCCGGCCGCGGCGATCTTGTCCAGTTGCGCGTCGAACTCCTGCGCCGTCAGGTCGAAGCTGACCAGCTTGGCGCCTTCGACTACATCGTGGTACATGATGATCGGCACAAACGCCTCGCGCGCCACCTGAGCAATCTCGGCCGGCTCCAGCAGCGTGTCGAGCAGTGCCCTCATGCCGTTGCGCGACAGCGACGCGGGATCGTCGCCCGCGGCGGGCAGCCAGGTGCGGCGCAGCGCACTGGCCGGTGGCCGGTCGTAGTTGGCGGCCGCCAGCAGGCCATAGGTGCCCACCGAACGTAGCTGACCGACACGGAATCGGGAGCTGGGCGGCGTGAAGGCACCGCGATCGTTGACCCAGGCCACGACGCCCGGTTCCACCGGCCCGACCTTCTGCCACGGAAAGACCACGGGCAGGCCGACATCACCCGAGAACAGCCAGGACCAGCCGCTACGGCCCTCGATGGGCACGCTCAGGCCGCCGGCCGTGCCGACTGCCATGGCGGCCAGCAAGATGCCGAGCACCCGCGACCAGCGCAGGCCGGATGGGCGCGGCTCAGGGCGGTAGCGCCGCTCGATGGGCTGTACCGCCGCCGGCAACACGATGGGCGCGGACTCGGCAGCGGCCGGCGCCCAGTCCGGTGCACCTGCAGGTTCGGCTTCGGCTTCGGGTTCGGTGGGAGGAGACGCGGATGGCGCGTCGGTGGCGGGTTGTGAGGCGGGGGCCTCCGGGGTATCGGGCTGCACGGCGGGCTCGTCGCCGCCCGGCTCAGTACGCTCGTTGTCAGACATGGTCACCTGTATCTACCGCGGCCACCGGTCAATGGTACGTGGCCGATATGATGTTACGTGGACGGCAACTGGCCCTCCAGCCCCAGGATCGCGGGCATCTCCAGGCCTTCGCTCTCGGCTATCTCGGCCAACGTCGTTCCCTGCAGGAACTCATAGACCTTGGTCATCACGCTGGCCCACGCTTCGTGGACGGCGCAGATGGATTCGCCTTCACAGTCGCAGTCGCGCCGCCACAGCAGGCACTGGCGCGGTCCGACGATGGGCTCGATGGTGTTGATCACCTCGAGTACCGTGATTTCCTCGGCCGGTCGCGCCAGGCGATAGCCACCATGCTTGCCGCGGTTGGCCTGCAACAAGTGGGCTCGCACCAGCAGACCGAGCAGCTTGGCCAAGTAGTGGAAGGGCACATCGGCCGCCACGGCCAGATCCTTGGCCCTTACCCAGCGGTCATCAGCCACTGCGAGGTGCGCCATCGCGCGCACAGCATGAAGCGACGATTGATTCAGCATCAGGGTTCACGGCTCACTTTGTGGTGTGGCGCGATCCTGCATGATCGGCAACGCTTTGTCAACGGTGGCTCGGCGGGCGCTCCTCGACGATCACATGCGTGGGCATGCCATACACGCCACGCAGGTCGGCGGCGCCTGGAATGCACAACTGGGCCGAAGGGCCGCCGTCCAGATTGGTGGCGTCGCGACAGCCCAGGCCACCACTGCCCACCGGTCGCGCCAGGACCGCGGCGAAGGCGCTCAGCGAAAGTCGACCGCGGGTGGTCGCCGCCAGCAATACCCGTCCCTCGGCGTCGACGCCGATCGCCGCGCGCTCATCGGGCAGTGACTCCTTGAGCTTGGTGGGCTGGCCGCCGGCCACGAGCCGTGGGCCGCACTGCAGCGCCTGCTCGACGCCGCTGGTGCCCGCGAACTTCTTGGTGTGCACCACCTGGGCCCGACCGTCGCGCACCTCGAACACGCCCCAGTCGGCGCGCCGCAGGCGGTTGACCACCTTGCCGTCGCTGACCACCAGGCCCAGCGGGCGGTTGCGCTCATCGAAGTAGCCGCCGTTGATCGCCGCCAGCGCCACCTGCTGTCTGGCCACTTCGGCCGCCCGCGGCCACTGCGAGCGGTTCGCCGGCGCCGTGACCACGCGCACGCGCATCCGGTGAAGGTCAGCGCGCGCCGCGACAACCTGCACGGCCTGGTCCGCGTTGCGCTGGTCGCCCAGGGCGACGCGCAACACATCGAAGCCGGCCGGCAGGGCGGGCGCCGCCGGCTTGGCCGGCGCCGGGCGAGCGGCGTGTCCAGCGGGCGGCGGCGCGACCGCCTGGCACCCAGCCAGGGCCAGCAGCCAACCCACATACAGCGCCGCTCGCAGCCATCTCATGTCGCTTGGGCCACCTCGCTGACCGCGGTGAGGACCTCGTCCACATGGCCTTTCACCGCGACCTTGGCAAACTTGGCTCGGATCGTACCATCGGGACCGATAACGTAGGTGGTGCGAATCACGCCCAGGCCGATGCGACCCATGAAGCTCTTCTCGGCGATGACATCGTAGGCGTGGCAGACGCTCTCATCCGTATCGGCCAGCAGGCGGAAGGGCAGGCACTGGTTGGCCGCGAACTTCTGGTGCGACTTGACCGTGTCGCGGCTGACGCCCACGATGACGGCGTTGAGCGCGGCGAACTCGGCGTGCTTGTCGCGGAAGTTCTGCGCTTCGATGGTGCAGCCGGGGGTGCTGTCCTTGGGGTAGAAGTAGAGCACCAGCGTGCGGCCGGCGAACTCATCGAGGGTGATGGGCTCGCCTTGGGTGTCCAGGCTCGCGAACGCGGGTGCTTTGTCGCCGACTTCCGGCATGATCAATCTCCTTGACTCTCTACAGAGAGGATGATGCGGTCCGCGCCGATGTCAGTCCTCCTCACCCACCTGCTCCTGGCTGAGGAACGCCTTGATCTGCTCGGCGATGGGCCGGTTGAGCCCCGGCAATGCCGCGATCTCCTCCACACTGGCGGCGGCGATGGCCTCCGTGGAGCGGAAGTGGGTGAGCAACTCCGTGCGCCGCTTGCCGCCGACGCCGGGGATATCGTCGAGCACCGAGCGCAGGCTGCTGCCGCGTCGCAGCCGCTGGTGGAAGGTGTTGGCCACGCGATGCGCCTCGTCGCGCAGCGCGCGCAGCAGCCGCAGCGCGGGCATGCGTGCTTCGAGCACGATGGGCTCCGAGCGGCCGGGCACGAAGATATGCTCTTGCTGCTTGGCCAGCGAGGCCAGCGGGATGTGCTGGCAGCCAAGCTCGTTGAGCACGTCGCGGGCCACGCCGAGTTGGCCCTTGCCGCCGTCGACCACCAGCAGGTCGGGCAGCGGCAGGAACTTCTCATCGCCCTCGACCGCGCGCTGCAGCCGCCGCGTGAGCACCTCACGCATCATGTCGTAGTCGTTGGGCGCATCGGTCTCCAGGCGCACCTTGAACTGCCGGTAGTCCTTCTTGGACGGCCGGCCATCGATGAACACGACCATGGAGCCCACGTTCTGATTGCCGCCCAGCGTGGCGATGTCGTAGCCCTCGATGCGGAACGGCGTGTGCGGCAGGTCCAGGCGGTCCCGCAGATCGGCGGTGGCCTGCTCCGAGCGCTGGCGCTGCTGGTCGCGGTCGGCCAGCCACTGACGCAGCGACTCCTCGGCATTCTGACGGGCCATGTCCATGAGCTGACGCTTGTCGCCCCGCTGTGGCACGGCCACCTCGACCCGGCGGCCGGCGCGTTTGGAGAGCCACTCCGACACGGCGTCCGGGTCCTCGATGGGGTTGGAGAGCAGGAGCGTCGGCGGCAGCTCGCTGGCCTCGGCGTAGTGCGCCATGATGAACGCCCGCAAAGGCACGTCGGCCGTGTCCTGCAGCGTGCCCTCGAGCATGGCGTGGTGGTCGCCGAGCACGCGGCCCTCGCGCACGAACAGCACCTTCACACAGGAGATGTCCTCATGCTGCGCGGTGGCCAGCACGTCGATGTCCTCGACGCGGCCCGAGACGACGCGCTGCTGCTGGGCCGAGGCCTTGCGCACGTCCGCCAGCAGGTCGCGCAAGGCCGCCGCGCGCTCGAACTCCAGGTTCGCCGCCGCGGCGGCCATCTGGGCCTCCAGGTCGGCCAGCAGCGCGTCCACCCGGCCGCGCAGCAGATCGGCCGAGGCGTCGACCAGCGCGGCGTAGGCGGTCTCGTCGATGAGCCCGGCGCAGGGCGCGTCGCACAGGCCCAGGTGGTGGTCGAGACACGGGCGCAGGCGCGAGTCGGCGTCAAGCGCGTAGGTGCAGCGGCGGATGTGGAACAGTCGGCGGATCAGCCGCTCGAAGGCGCGCATCGCCGACGAGTTGGTGTATGGGCCGAAGTAGCGCGCGCCATCGGGCCGGGTCTGGCGGCATTCCACGAGCTGCGGGAACGGCTCGCGAGTGAACTTGAGCAGTGGATAGCGCTTGTCGTCGCGCAGGCGGATGTTGTAGCGCGGGCGATAGCGCTTGATCAGCTCGGCCTCGAGGATCAGCGCCTCGACCTCGCTGGCGGTGACGATGTAGTTGACGTCGTCGACCTGGCAAACCATCTGCGCGATGCGCGGCGAATGCTGCGCGCCGGCCTGAAAGTAGCTGCGCACACGGCTGCGCAACGACGTCGCCTTGCCCACATAGAGCACCTTGCGGCGTGCGTCGCGCATGAGATAGCAGCCGGGCTGAACCGGCAGATTGGCCAGAGTCTGGTCGAGCGCCATGTTTGCCTTCTGAATACGGTTGACCAACAGGATAGCGCGCGTGTCACACAATAGGTGCGACGCGAGTCGGGAGTCGGACGGCCGGTGGCGCGCCCGCGACGGCCGGCGGCAGGTGACCTTGGTGTTAATTGCCGCGCTATGGTTGTTGTGATAGCATTGCGATGGTGGTCTCCAGACGTCGGATCCGTGCCGACGAACGCTGTTCAACTGGGGATTTGCCCTCGCTGGGAGCCTTGAGATGGGCATTCGCCTACAGGACATCGCCGCGCAGAACGCGCCGATCCAAGACCAGTTGGAGGCGGCGCTGACCCGCGTGCTGCGCCGCGGTCAGTTCATCTTGGGTCCCGAGGTCGAAGGCCTCGAGCGCGAGATCGCCACGTACTGCGGTGCCAGGCACGGCATCGGCGTGGCCAGCGGCACGGATGCGCTGATGTTGGCTCTGGCCGCCGCCGGCGTGGGCCGGGGCGACGAGGTCATCACCACGTCGTTCACCTATGTGGCCACGGCGCAAGCGGTCACCCATCTGGGCGCACGGCCGGTGTTCGTCGACATCGACCCTAAGACCTGGTGCATCGACCCCGAGCGCGTGGCGCGCGCGGTCACGCGGCGCACCAAAGCCATCCTGCCCGTCCATCTCTTTGGCCAGTTGGCCGACATGGGTGCCATCCAGCAGATCGCCCTGCGGCGCAATCTGGCGGTCATCGAGGACTCCGCCCAGGCCATTGGTGCCACGCAGCATGGCCAGGGCGCCTGCAGCATCGGCGCCATGGGCTGCCTGAGCTTCTATCCGACCAAGAACCTGGGCGCCTGCGGCGACGGCGGCATGATCGTCACCAACTCGGACGAGTTCGCCGAGAAGCTCCGGCTGCTCCGCGTGCATGGCCGCGCCAACGGCTACTTCTACCTGCTCGACGGGTTCAACAGCCGGCTGGACGAGATTCAGGCGGCGTTCCTGCGGGTCAAGATGAACGGTCTGGCCGACTACACCCGGCTGCGCCAGCGCAACGCGGGCATCTACGACCAGATGCTGGCCGATGTGCCGATGATCCAGCGACCGTTTGTGGCGCCGGGCAACACGCACGTCTACCACCAGTACTCGATCGTGGCCGAGCGCCGCGACGACCTGCGCGAGCACCTCAAGGCCAAGGGCATCGACTCCGCCATTTTCTACCCGTTGCCGCTGCACCAGCAGGCCATCTACCAGAAGATTCACCGCGGTCGCCTGCCGATCGCCGAACAGGTGGCGCAGAGCATTCTGGCGCTGCCCATCGCGCCCGAAGTCGTCAACGAAGACGCGGTGCGCACCGTGGCCGAGGCGGTTCGCGGTTTCTATAAGTCGTAACCCCATCCACGCCCGGCCGGCGCGAGCGACGCTCGCGACAGGCGGCGGCGCGTGGCTCTCACCAACTCCGAGGAGAAATAGCTGTGTCCAACGGCGTGCCGTGTGACGTGAAAGACCTGGGCTTGGCCCAGGCCGGTGTCGACCGCATCAAATGGGCCGAAGCCGACATGCCCGTGTTGCGGCAGATCAAAGAGCGGTTCGAGGCTGAGAAGCCCCTGCGCGGCGAAGTGCTGGGCGCCTGCCTGCACGTGACCACCGAGACCGCCAACCTGGTGCTGACGCTCCAGGCCGGTGGCGCCGAGGTCTTCCTGTGCGCCTCCAACCCGCTGTCCACCCAGGACGACGTGGCCGCGGCCCTGGCCCGCGAGTACGGTATCCCCACGTTCGCCATCAAGGGTGAGGACCGCGACACCTACTACCGCCACCTCAACGCCGTGGCCGACGCTTCGCCGACCATGACCATGGACGACGGCTGCGACCTGGTCAACCTGATCCACACCGACCGCCGTGACAAGCTGGCCGGCGTGAAGGGCGGCACCGAGGAAACCACCACCGGCGTCGTGCGCCTCAAGGCCATGGCCGCCGAGGGCGCCCTGCAGTACCCGGTCATCGCCGTCAACGACGCGCAGACCAAGCACTTCTTCGACAACCGCTACGGCACGGGCCAGAGCACCCTCGACGGCATCCTGCGCGCCACCAACATCCTGTTGGCCGGCCGCAACTTCGTCGTTGGCGGCTACGGCTGGTGCGGCCGCGGCGTGGCCACCCGCGCGCGAGGCATGGGCGCCAACGTCATCGTCACCGAAGTCGACCCGCTGCGCGCCATCGAGGCCGTCATGGACGGCTTCCGCGTCATGCCCATGGTCGATGCGTCGCCCATCGCCGACATCATTTGCACGCTGACCGGCGACTGCGATGTCGTGCGCCAGATCCACTGGGACGTCCTCAAGGACAAGTGCATCGTCTGCAACAGCGGTCACTTCGACAACGAGCTCGACCTGGTCGCTCTGGCCAAGATGGCCAAGGACCACCGCGTGGCGCGCCCGTTCGTCGACGAGTACACCATGGCCGATGGCCGCCGCGTCTACGTGCTGGCCGAAGGCCGCCTGGTCAACCTCGGTTGCGCCGAAGGCCACCCCGCCGCCGTGATGGATATGAGCTTCGCCAACCAGGCGCTGTCGGCCGAGTACATGAAGAACGAGGTCGCCAACCTGCCCAAGAACGTGTTCGCCGTGCCCGAGCACCTCGACAAGGAGATCGCTCGGCTCAAGCTGGCGGCCATGGGCGTGTCGATCGACGTGCTCACCCCCGAGCAGGAAGCCTACCTGAACAGCTGGCAGCACGGCACCTAGTCGCTGCGGTCATCAGTCAGACACACGGGGCGGCCCATCGCGGCCGCCCCGTGTGGTTTGGGTGCTCCCAGCCCAGCAGCCCGTGCCAGCGGGCCATCCAGTAGGGCAGCAACCAGAACGTGCCGCACTCCTCGCTCAGGTCGTTGCCGCCCTCGAAGCGGTACGGGTTGCCGTTCCACTTGTGCAGCGGCCGCTCGCGCCAGGGCAGGGGCGTGGTGAGCTGGCGCCGGGCGAAGCGGTCCTCGCCGCCGGCCAGCCGCAGGTCGGTGCGACCCGCGTTGGTCATGCGCCAGTCGACCAGGTCGAGCGGGATGTCGGCCAGCGCGCCCGCGGTGGCATCGAGGTCGCAGGGCCGGCCGCTGAGCGCGCCGTAGATGATGTTGGTCAGAGGGCAGGCCTCGGGCCGTTCGATGCGCCAACTGCGCTCCAGGCTGGCCAGGTAGACCGCGCGCCGCTGGACATCGGTCTCCAGCGCCAGCAGTGGGTAGTAGGCGAGAAAGGCCAGTTCGTCGTCGGAGTGGTTGTCTTCGGCGCCGGGGAAATCGCCGGGCATGGCCTTCTGCGTCACGGCGTTCAGCGCGTAGTGATGGTCGTCGACCAGTTCGCGCGCGGCATCGGCGTAGCGGCGCTCGCCGGTCAGGCACTCGGCCACCTTCAGGTAGGCCAGGATCTCCAGCGAGTTGAGGCCCCGCTCGGCGCGCCAGCGCGGGTCGGCGTTGAGCCGCTCCGGCGCCCAGACGCCCCAGCGTGTCGGCGCGCCGTCGAGGTCGCACAGGTAGAGGCCGTGGTCGAGCAGGTGGTCGGAGGTACGCCTGACCACGGACTCGATGGCAACTCGTTCGGCGGCATCGGCCACCAACGCATGGTAGATGGGCCAGACGAAGTAGTGCCCGTCGAGCTCATCGGACGAGGTGTCTCCCTTCCACTCCCAGGCGCCGTCGTCGGTCGCGTGCCATTCGCCGTCGGGATGCGCGCCGAACTCCGACTCGTCGCGCCGAGTCACGGCCCGCGCTGGGAACCCGGCGATGGGCGTGACCGCCTCCAGGAAGAGCAGCGCGGCCATGCCCTCGCGCGCCTTGGCACGCGCCTCCGGCTCACCGGTGACAGCGAAGCGGAACGACTGGGCGGCGACGTACATCGCGGTCCACAGGCCATCGTTGTCGTCGATGTGAGGACGCCAGCGGGTCACATCGCCGGGCGCCTCAAGCGCGCAGCCAGTGACGTAGCCAAAGCGGCGATGGCGGGCGTCGGTGAGCTGCTCGTAATGCTGGGCCTTGGCCGGCAAGGTCCAGGTGGGATGGTCGATCGCCACCCAGCCGGCGCTCGTCGCCACCGCCACGCCCGGGTTGGTCTCGATCAGCGCCAGGACGGCATCGGCGGGCAGCCAGCGCCGTCCGGAGAACACTTCCCACACGCCGTCGTTCCACCGTGCGGCGCCGTGCTCGCCACCCACCCAGACTTCACCAGCGGCGGTGACGAGTTGGCACGAGAGTGACTCGAACGGCGGTGGCACGGGCAGACTGACGGCCGTGTGCCGGTCGGCCGGCAAGGCCAGCGAGTCGATGTCACGGCGCACCGGCACGGCGCAGGGCGCCGTGTGGAGCGTGGCGGCGGGCTCGCGGCGGAGCAGACTCATGGCGGTCCTCGTGGCCGCAACCGTTGGCGGTGCACGGCGCATCTCCTGCCAACGCCGGCGCCGGAGCAATCGATCAACTCGCCCTGCGCGATGTGTAACGGACTTTGTAACTTCTCGGGCGAGGGTATAGTGGATCGGCGGACGATATACGTACACGGAGGTTTGCATGTCGGAGGTCGGTGCCCCATTGGTCTTGGTTGTGGACAGCGACTCCGTGGTGCGGGCGATGCTGTGCGACCTGCTTGCTGCCCAGGATCTCCACGAGTTCGTCGGGGATCCGGCCGCGGCCGCCTCCGTGGTTGCCGTGGGCGACCAGGCGAGCCCGGCGGCGCTCGCCGGTCGGCTGGGGCAGTCGCCCGAATGCGTGCTGCTGCGCGATGCCGTGAGCCCCGATGAGATGGCCGAACTGCTGGCGTCGGGCGTCAGCCACGTCCTGCCGCGGACATCGCCGCCGGCGCTGATCGTCGCCGCGGTGAGCCGGGCCCGCCACGTGGCGCAACTGCGGGCCGACGCGGACCGCGCGGCACAGGCGCAGCGGACGCTGGTCATGGAGTCGTTGGCGGCGGCCACGGAGAACATCGGGCTGGTCGGCGCGCTCGAAGCCGTGCTGCGCGCGGCCTGCGTGGTGCTGAGCCCCGTGCGCTGCGCGCTGTGGCTGGCCGGTCGCGATGGCGAGATGGCACCGATCACCCTCGGTGCCAGCCATGCGCCCAGCCCTGGCCACGAAGCCGTGGCTCGCCTGGCGCAAGAGACCTCGGCGCCGGCGCGCGGCGTGACTGCCGGTAAGCTCTTCGAGGCCCATCCCATTGTGCTCGACGAGCGTTGCGAGGGTGCGCTGTGCCTGGAGTACGAGGCGACCGGCGACCGGCCGGCCGACGCCGACGACACGGAAACCATCGCTGTCATCGCGGGTCACGCGGCTGGCGCCATCCGCCGCGACCGTCTGTTCGCCGACCTGCGGTCGTCCTCGGTCACCATCCAGTCGCTGTTCGAGGTCGGCCTGGCTATGGCCTCGGAGACGTCACCGCAGCGGCTGTTCGAGGTCATCGTCGACAGCGCTTCGCGCATCTGCGGCGCCGAGCGCTGCAGCCTGATGGTGCGCGAACGGCACGTGGCGGTTCTGCGCATGCGGGCCTCGCGTGGCATTCCGAGCAATGTCGCGCGCTCGGCGCAGGTCACCGTGGGCGAGGGCATCGCCGGCAGCGTGGCCGAGAGCGGCGAGGCGCTGTTCATTGCCGATATCGAGGCCGACCTGCGCTTTGGCCGGCCCAATGCGCAGCAGTACCGCAGTTCGTCGCTGGTCTGTGTGCCGGTGCGCCTGCGCGACGGAGTGGCCGGCGTGCTGTGTGTCACCAACAAGACTGATGGCTCCGCTTTCACCGCCAACGACCTCAACTTGATGACTCTGCTGGCCAGCCAGGCCGCCGTGGCCATCGACAACGCGGAACGCTATCAGGACCTGAACGAGCGCGCCATCACCGACGGGCTGACCGGCGTCTACCTGCGGCGCTACTTCGACGAATGCCTGGCCAAGGCGACCGAGACGGCCTCCGCCGGCGCGCGCGGCTTCGTGCTGCTGATGGTCGATGTGGACCACTTCAAGAAGGTCAACGACAACTACGGGCATCCGGTAGGCGACATCGTGCTGCGCGGGGTCGCGGCGCGCCTGAAGGCCGCCGTGCGCGACGACGATCTGGTGGCACGCTATGGCGGCGAGGAGTTCGCTGTTATCCTGTCACTGGGCGATGTGGAGAAGGCCAAGGTGGTCGCCGAGCGCGTGCGATCGTCGGTGGCGGAATCGCCCATCCATGCAGACCACCACGACATCGCCGTGACGGTCAGCGTAGGCATGGCGGCCTACGAGGCCGGGCTCGACGACCCGGGCATGGTGGTCACCGTGGCTGACGCGGCGCTCTATCGCGCCAAGTCGATGGGCCGCAATCGAGTCGTCTACGCGCCGTTCGAGGAGTAAGTGTCGTGAGACGTCTGCTGGCCGTCCTGTGCGCCGCTGGGCCGCTGTGGGCCGCGGTGCCCCCCACCGCGTTGTCGCCCGCCGTGCGCGCGGCACTCAGCGATGTCTGCCATAGCCCCAAGCTGGCCAGCGGGTTCGCCGGTGTGCTGGTGGTGGCTGCCGGCGAGCGCGACCTGACCACCGACCGTTTCGGTTTGCTGCCCTATGAGCCGCCCAGCCGGCCGGAGCTGTTTGCCTACAACGCCGACCACGGCTTCATTCCGGCCAGCAACATGAAGATCCTGACCACGGCCACCGGGCTGGACGTGCTCGGGCCGGAATACACGTTCGCCACACTGGTGCGCGCGACGCGTGAGGCGGGCGCGGATCGCGTTGCCTCGCTGTGGCTGGTGGGCGGGGGTGATCCGTCGCTGAGCATGGACGGGCTGAAGCGTCTCGCCGAGCAGGTCAAGGCGGCGGGCATCACGCGGGTCAGCGGGTCGGTCATCGCCGATGGTAGCCGCTACCGGGACAAGTGCCCCGACGGCTGGACCGCTGACGACACCATCTGGTACTACGGGCCCGAGGTGTGGGGTCTGGCGCTCGATCGCAATCAGGTCGACGTCTACGTGCGACCAGGCGGCACAGTGGGCGCTGAGGCCCAGGTGACCGTCTCGCCGGCCAGCAGCTACGTTCGCGTGCGCAACGAGGTGACCACCGCGAGTGCCGGCGCGCAGCCCGATATCTCCTGGGACCATGACCTGGGCCAGCGGCAACTCGTGGTCGGCGGCAAGGTGCCCAACCGCACCGGCGCCGTCTGGACCCAAGGCATGGCCGTGCCCGATGTGCCGCTCTACTGCGCCACCGTGTTCACCGCCATGCTGCGCGCCGCGGGCGTCCAGGTCGACGGTGCGCCCAAGGCCGGCACGGCGCCCGCCGACGCGGCGCAGGTGGCGCGGCTGGACTCGCCGCCGCTGGGCACGCTCATTCAGCGGCTCATGAAGCGTAGCGACAATCTGTATGCCGAGATGCTGAACCGCGAGCTGGGCTTCCGGACCAGCGGCATCGGCAGCGCCGCCGCGGGCGGCGCCGTGGTGCGTGAGTTCCTCACTCGGCAGGGCATCGCCACCGAGCAGGTGCGCGTCCCCGACGGCTCGGGCCTGGCGCGCACGGCGCAGGTCACGCCGCGCGTACTGGCCGGCGTGTTGCGGGCCATGGCCGTGCATCGCAGCCGTCAGCCGTGGTGGGACGCGCTGCCCATCGCCGGTGTGGACGGCACCATGGCCAACCGCCTCAAAGGGACGGCCGCCGAGAACAACGCGCGCCTCAAGACCGGCACACTGACCGGCCGCACCAGCCTGTCGGGCTACGTGACCGACCGCTCGGGCGACCTGCTCATCGCCGCCACGGTGTTCAACGGCTTCACGTGCTCGACCGCCGAGACCCGCGAACTGCACGACCGCATCATGGCGGCGCTGGCCGGCTGGCAGCGCTGAACGGTCCGCGCTGCTCTGTGGGGTGCTTTGCTGTATCATGGGCACCAACCAAGGAGTAGGCGCGATGAAGGTCTGCGCGACCACGGTCATGATGCCCGAACACGACTTGCCGGAGGCGGCGGAGTTCCTGGCTGGGCTGGGCTTCGACGGTGTCGAGTGGCGTTGCCGGCGCATCAGCGACGAGCAGCGCGCGCAGCCGTACAGCAACTGGGGCAACCACCGGTTCGACCTGTCGCCCGACAACCTGGGCGCACGCGGCGGCGAACTGGTCGCGGTGACGCGGGCCAACGGCCTGGAGATCGCCTGCCTGGCCACCAACATGCCGGCCTCGGACCTCGATACCGTGCGGCTGGTGGCTGAGGGCTGCGCCAAGCACGGTATCGGCAAGTTCCGGCTCGGCGCGCCGCGCGGCTGGGGCTCGTCCGACAACTACGTGCAGTTGCTCGACGACACGCGCCGCGCGTTCGAGCAGGCGTTGGCCATCTGCGCCGAGTGCGGGGTGCGCGCCATCCTGGAGATCCACCGCGGCACCGTGGCCATGAGCCCGACCATGGCCTATCTGGTGGTCAAGGACTTCGACCCGGCGCACATCGGCGTCATCTTCGACATCGCCAACATGTCGCTCGGTCAGGGCCTGGAGCCGCCCAAGGTGGGCATTGACCTGTTGGGCGCCTACGTGGCGCACGTGCATGCGGGCGGCGGCCGGCCGCGGCCGGTCGAGCGGCGCGACGACGGCCAGCAGGGCTGGGCGTGGGACACAGTCGACCTGGCCGACAGCCTGCTCGATACGGCGTCGTTCGTCCGCGATCTGCTGGCCACCGGCTATGGCGGGTTCTTCTCCGTCGAGGACTTCCGTGCCATGGACCTGACCGAGAAGCTGTCGACCAACCTGGCCTACCTGCGCGCGATCGGGGCTGCGTCGTGACCCCACTGCCGCGGCTGCGTCCGCTGGAACCCATTCCGTTCGAGCACGAAGGCCAGCAGTACATCGCCTTCCGCGATCCGGCCGGCATCGCGCAGCCCGTCGAGTTGCCGCAGGCCGTGGCCATGCTGCTCTCGCTGTTCGACGGCGAGCGCGACATCGCCGCGGTCATCACCAAGTGGCACCAGCTCACCGGTGAGCATCTGCCCATCGACTTCGTCACGCGCTTTGTCGACGAACTGACCGGGCACCTGGTGCTCGACGGCGAGCCGTACCGCGCGGCGCTGGCCCAGGCCATGGCCGACTATCGCGCGCA
>JACRKZ010000098.1 GCA_016235455.1 Armatimonadota bacterium
CGGTTCAGCGCCAGATCCTCTTCCCACAGCAGCCGGTCGCCGCAGCGTAGCGCATACCAGCGGTAGCCCGGCCAGTCGGGCGAGACCAGCGTGTCGTTGAGGTAGAGCTGGAGCGACGGCGCCTTGACGCCCGCGGGGATGGGCAGATTGAAGTCCATGCGGCAGCCGGATCCCGCGGCCGAGGGCTGGGCGCCGGGGAACTGCATGACCAGCGCGTTGGGGCCGTCGGCGGGCCAGGGGGTCACGGTCCAGCCGGGGTGATCGGCCAGGCCCGCGGCCAGGTCGGCGGTGGCGACGGTGGCCAGGAGCTGGCCCGGTGGCGGCGACTTGGCGGCGTTCAACAGCATCTTGGCCGGGCCGCTGATGGCCGCCGCCTTGAGCTTGGCCGGGTCGATGGGCTCGCCGCGCAGCCGCGCGGCGCCGAACTCCATGGCCTCGGCCACCTCGCGCGGCTGGCTGCCCACCTCCTCCCAGCCCGGTTCGCGCAGCAGCACCTTGGTCAGGTCGCCGGGCCCGGTCCAGGCGGTGAACAGATGGCCCATCATGCGTTCGTTGGCTTGCTTGAGCGAGTCGTCGATGAGCGCCAGCGTGGCCCTGGTCTCGCGCCAGCCCGACGGCCAGACGCGGAAGCCCTTGTCCAGGAAGATGGGCAGCGACGGGTAGCTCGTGCGGTAGCCATAGTGCCAGTCGCAGATGACGATGTCCTTGGGCACCAGGTCGATGGCCGGGGCGGTGCCGTTGGTGGCCGCCTCCCATTCGCCGTAACCCGTGGCGTGGCCGTCCAGAAAGCGGTCGCCCCACATCAGCATGGTCACACGCTTCTCGCCCACGAGGTGCGCGTGCAGGTCGTTCACCGCCTTGGCGAACAGCTCGGCCTTGTTTTTGCCGCGGCAGCGCGGGCATTGGTCGCTGCCGATGAGGAACACCTCATCCATGCCCACATGCAGCGCGTCGGCCTCGAAGGCTTCGATCAGCTCGTCGCACAGCGCGAAGACGATCTTGTTGATGTCGGGATGCAGCGGACACCAGCTCCGGCAGTAGATGCCGGGGTTGTCGCGCGGGATCTGCGGCGTCTCGTCGAACTCGGGGTGCTTGGTGAGCAGCACGCCGGTGTTCTTGGCCCAAGACTGATGGCCGAGGCACTGGAACTGGGGGATCAGGCGGATATGGTGCTCGCGACAGAGCCTGGCCAGCGCGTGGGCCTCGTCCGCCGTCCAGGCGCCGCCGTCGGCCAGCTCCGGGTGCGACTTGTAGTCGAAGGCGTAGTCGACTTCGAGCACCAGCACATTGAGCCCGAGCCGCGGCATGACCTCGGTGATGAGCTGCTTCAGGCGTGGCATATCGCCGCGGCCACCGGACAGCAGATGGACCCCACGCCAAGGCATGGTCGTCGGCCGACCGGGCTCGGCGGACGCGGCGGTGGCGAGCAGGGAGAGAGATAGAGCCAGGACGGGGTGCATCATATCGCTCCTGTGGCGCGGTCAGCACCACTTCGTCGGCCGGTCCCGCGCACCTGCCCGGAGCGCTATGGGCCGACCACATCCGCGCCCCACACCTCCATCTCACTGATCGCCGCCCAGCCCAACGGCTCCGGCTGCACCAGGTCGCACAGTCGCACCCAGGTCACGCGCCGCGGCGCGAACTCGAAGGTCTGCCGGCCGGCATCTTGGGTCAGCGTGACCGGCTGGCGCGTGCCGTCGGAGAACTCAAGGGTCGCGGTGCGCCACCAGGCGTCGTGGGGGAAGTCGGCGCGGATGCTCAGCACCAGCTTGTCCACCTCCACCGGGCGGCCGAAATCGACCTTGAGCCACAGGTCACGGCGCTGATCCGGCCCCCAGGATTGCACTGGCCAGGGGCCGTGGCCGCGGTTGTCGGCGTAGCCATCGACCGCGCAGCGCGCCGCGAAGACCGACTCGCCGCGGCACTCGGAGTTGGTCGTGGCATGCGGATAGACGGTGGTCGCCTCGCCGCGCTGGTCCAGCGGATTGCGCGCCATGTTGCGGTACGTGATGCGCTCCTCGGCCGCCGCCAGCCGCGCGGTGATGACGTGCTGCGTGCCGGCGAAGGCCTGGGGCGGATAGGCACGCGCCTCGGGTCCGATGGGCAACTTGTAGTCGAAGGTGCCGCCGGGCAGATGCACCAGTGCCTCGGGCCAGAGGGCATCCACCCGCACCACCAGGTCGGCCGACCCGCTGATGCGCAGCGTGTCGCCGGCCGCGTAGGCACGGTTGACGGTCAACTCGACGCCCTGGTCGCGGCGGGCTGCGCCGGTCTGCGTGGCCACGACGCGGCCGGCGGCATCGACCAGCGACAGCGTCACGGGCGCCTCGACCGGCGCCGCCTGGCCATCGATGGCGGCGTAACGCCGGCGCTTGGCCAGGTAGTAGCGGTACTTGGCCTGCTCCGAGGGTGACCAGTTGGCGGCCTCGTCGTAGTCGCCACAGAAGGGCACCAGCAGGTCGATCCAGGCGGCCAGCTTGTCACGTTCGGCGGCGGTCAGCTGCACGCCGCCGTGGCCGGAGTCGAGCAGCGGCAGCAGGCGGCTGCGTAGAGCGCCACCACTGCCGGGCGGCAGCATGGGCGGCGCCGACTGCACCGAGATCCAGTTGACCGGGTCGCCCGTGAAGCCGCGCCACTCGCCGGTGTTCGGGTCGGGCGCGGCCTGGGTCAGCGCCAGGTAAGCGGCGCTCCAGCGGCGCAGTGCACGCGGGTCCGCCACCGGGGTGTTCAGCAGGCTGAAGGCATGGTTCGCCACGGGCTGGGCCGCGGGCGTCGCGCTGGGTGGCTCGTCGGCCAGTGCCAGGTCGATGGACGCGCCACCGGCAGTGTTGGTGCAGGTCACGGCGAGCAGGTTGTCGCCGGGCCGCAGCGCGGCGGCCGCAGTCGGCGTCAACGGCAGTGTGTCGAAGGCCTGGTTGAACCCTTGGACTGACAGCGTTAGCGCGCCATTGACGAAGACCTTCGCATCCTCATCGTGCCAGACCCGCCAGGCCGGCCGGCGCAAGGCCAGCGGTGCGGGCAGCCGGACCGTGCGGCGCAGCCAGATGGTCGGGGTGTCCCAGATGGTGCCGATGCGGCCGCCGGGAGTGCCCCGCAGGCCGAACCCGGCGCGGCCGGTCGGCCAGGCGCTGTCGTCGAAGCCGGGCTGCTGCCAGCCGGCGGGCGGCTCGGTGGTGGCGTAGCGCCACTCGCCCTCAGGCGCCACGATGTCGAGCAGGGCCGCGGCGGCGACCGGCCTGGCCCCGCGTGGCGGCGCCTGCTTGGGGTCGTCGTGGCAGCGCACGCACTTGGCGTCGAGCAGCGGCTGGACTTCGGCGGCGAAGCTGAAGCCGCGCGGCGCGCCCCAGAACGGCGCCAGGTCCTGGGCGCCGGCCTGCAAGGCCTGGGTGCGTCCGGTGTTGGGCGGCGCAGCGTTCTTGCTCTCGTGGCAGCCAGTGCAGGAGGCGTTCTCGCCCGGCTGCAGCGTCGACCAGGTCCGCATCGACTGCAGCGACTGGTTGCGCTCGTCGAGCGCCTGGAAGTAGACCGGCGTGCGCGCGGGCAGCCGGAAGAAGGCAGAGCCGTCCGGGTAGACGGTGGCGTCACCGAGGATGCGCTTGACGTCCCAGGCACCGTTGCTCAGCGAGATGGGCGTGCTACTGAGCGCGCCGCCGGCGGGTCCGCCGTTGCTGTTGCTGCCGATGCCCGCCGGCCGGAACTCGATGGCCACCACGCGCAGCTTCTTCACCGCGCCGCGTGCGATGCCGGCCAGGCCGGGCCCGCGATAGACGTCCTGGACGTAGTAGGTACCGTCGGCCGTCGTCGGCTCGGGTCGCGCGGCCGCCGCGCGCGGTTCGGGCCGCGGCGCCAGGGGCACGCTCTGATTGCAGGAGATGCTCGGGTCGGCGGCCAGGAGCTCGCGCCGGCCGTCCACGTTCATGAAGTAGATGCCGAAGCCGCTATCGCGCCCGCGGCCGACCTTGGGGTCCCAGCCGCGCGGGTTGTAGGTGACCAGCAGCTCGGTCTCGCTCAGCGGATAGGGATAGGCGAACAGCTCGCCTTGCTGACCGTAGCTGTCGATGCGTTCAGCCGGCGTGGGCCGCTCGGGCGCCAGGAGGGTCACGCCGCTGGCCTCCTCGCGCCCCAGCGCGGGATCGATGCGGATCAGCTTGCCCGGCTGGAACGAGTGGTGGCCGGTGGCGATGCCCATGACGCGCGTGCTGCCGGGGATGCCGCGGGCGTGAATGACAGTCGTGGGGAACCACGAGTTGTTGCCATAGAAGGCGGTCTGATTGGTGCCGTCCGCAGCCATCTGGAACAGGCCCTGCGGGAAGATCTGGCCGCGGTCGTTGTAGTCCCAGCGGGTGTAGACGACGCGGCCGTCGGGTAGCACCGTCGGGTAGTTGGTGTGCACCTGGTCGAACGACACGCGCCGCAGCCGATCGCCGTCGGGCCCGCAGCGGTACAGGTTGCTGACCTCAGTCCACCAGCAGTCGACGATCTGGCCGCAGCGCGTGGAGTTGAAGACGATGTCGCCGCCGGGCAGGTAGGCGCCCTCGTAGTCGGCCACGCCGAGGCCGAAGGTCAGTTGCCGCAGCCGGCCCGTGGCCGCCTCCAGCTCGTAGAGGTGAAAGTCATCCTCGCGGTCACTCTTCTTCCAGGCGAAGAGGATGCGCTGCCCGTCATAGGACACGTCGGGATCGCGCATCATGCCCGTCTGTGTAGCGAGCAGCGTCCGCACCTCGCCGCTGGCGAGATCCAGCAGGCAGACGGCCGCGCCCGGCTGGAAGTTGCGCTCGGCCTGCGCGTCGGACTGCGCTTCGGTATAGGCATAGTGCGAGCCGCCCAGCGGGCCGTGTTTGATGAAGACGATGCGCTGGCAGCGCGCGCGCAGCGGTGCCAGGAAGCGCTCGCGACGTTGCTCGCAGGCGGCCTCGTAGCGGGCGAGCTGGGCCGCTTCGTCCAGCCCCTCGGCGGACAGGCCGTGCTTGGCCAGCAGGGCGTTGGTCAGCGCCGGGCCCTGGTCGCGGTCCAGACAGGCCGTCCAGCGTTCGCCGGCATCCTGCCGCAGCCAGTCCGACTGCTTCGGCCAGGCGCGCTCGAACTCGGCGGCCGTGCCGCCGCCGCGCGCGGCCAGCAGGGCCGCGGTCCACGGCGAGCCCCAGACGGGCGCTGTCAGCAGCATGAGCGATAGGGCCAGGTGGCGCACAGTGGTCTCCCGACCAAGAGGATACGCCGAGCGGGGGCTTGGGTTCCACCATTCCGATTGGTCCCATGACGCAATCGGTTGGATGGGCTACAATCGGGCCATTCCAGCCAGGAGCACGAGCAATGTCGAGAATCGCGGGCATGGCCCCCAACGGCCCCAAGGCGGTCGGCCCCTACAGCCACTACGTGGTCGCCAACGGCTTCGTCTTCGTCTCGGGCATGGGTCCCATGGACCCCGCCACCGGCACGATCAACCTCGGCACCGTGGCCGAGCAGACCCGCCTGGCGCTGGACAACGTGGCCACCATCCTGGCCGCCGCCGGCTCGTCGATGGCGCAGGTGTGCCGCTGCGGTGTGTTCCTGGCCGACATGGCCGACTTCCCGGAGATGAACGCGGTCTACGCCGAGTACTTCCCCGAGAACCCGCCGGCGCGCACAACCATCGCCGCCAAGGCCCTGCCGGCCGGCATCTCGGTCGAAATCGACGCCATCGCGGTGGTTGGCTGAGCCAGACCGGAACCTCTTGATCTAGCAACATCCACAGATTACGCAGATTGCACAGATGACCGGTCTGTCCATCTGTGCAATCTGCGTAATCTGTGGATGTTGCTAGATCAAGGGATTGGGTATCAGAGCCCCCGGTCGACCTTGTTGATGGCCTCGGCGATCTGGCGGCCGTGGTCGGGGGTCATGTTGACGTTGAGCCCGAAGCGTAGCGTGCGGCCCAGCAGGTCCAGCGTGCGCGGGCACATGTCGGGGCTGTATTCGACGCTGCCCTGGTAAAGCGGGTGCCGCCAGGGGTCGACGCCGGGGTGCCAGGCGCGCTTGTTCAGGATCGAGTCCCAGTAGCGATAGATGTGGCGGTCGGGGAAGCCCTCACGATGCGCCGCGCCGGTGCCCAGTCCTTCGGCACACAGCGCGGCGGCCATGCGCTGCGCCGTACCAGCATCGTGGCAGATGAGCGCCAGACTGATGCCGCAGTCGCCGTCGGGATCGTCCACCACCTGCCGCTGGTAGTGCTTCGGCTGCACATCGAGCTCGGCCAGCACCGCCGCCTTGGCCGCGCGCGTTCTGCCCAACGCGGTCTCCAGCTTGCTCAACTGAACGCGTAGCATGGCGCCCATGATCTCGTTGGCCCGCAGGCCGAGGTTGCTGAACGGCTCGCCCTGCCAGTCGGGCTCGCCGTCCTGCTGGTCGCGCATCCACATGGGCAGGCCTGGTTCACTGTTGAAGCACATGCGCTCATAGGCGCCGTAGTCGCTGGTGAAGCACAGCCCGCCTTCGCCGCAGGTGATGTTCTTAAAGTAGTTGAGGCTCCAGGCGCCGGCCGCGCCAATCGAGCCGGTGACGCGGTCGAAGTAGCGTGCGCCGATGGCCTGGCAGCAGTCCTCGATGAGCTGTAGCCCGCGGCGGGTGCAGACCTCGACCAGCGCGTTGAGCCGGCAGGGCACGCCCTGCATGTGCACGGCGATGACCGCGGCGCTCGACGGCGTGATCTTGGCTTCGAGATCGACGGGGTCGAGCCCCAGGCTCTCGTCGACCTCGACCAGCACCGGCACCGCGCCGGCGGCCACTACGGCGGCGGCGGTGGCAATGTAGGTGTAGGCGGGCACCAGCACTTCGGCGCCCGGCCCAATGCCCAGGCCGACCAGGCAGTTGACCAGCGCCATGGTGCCGCTGCACACCAGCAGGCTGTGCTCGACACCCAGGTAGGCTGACGCCTCGCGCCCGAAGCCGGTGCACTGCGAGGTCTCGTGGTCGGAGAAGCGGAAGAGCTGGCCCGAGCGGATGACCTCGGCCACCGCCTGCACCTCGCGCTCGTCGATCAGGCTACGAGTCACATGGCCCGCGGGCAGCGGGTCGGGGATGGCGCGGGGGCCACCGTTCAGGGCAAGATCAGCCATGGTTGCCTCATTACTGCTGGCCGTTTGATGTGCCAGGAGTCCTTCCCGCGAGGGAAGGACTCCCAAGGCGAGTGGGACGCTTGCGTCACACTCGCCCGACGCTTGCGTCACACTCGCCCAGCGTACTGCTTCAGGTGAGCCAGCGCGCGGGTCATACCCAGTTGCTGCAGTTCGATGCTCTGCCAGTAGTGGTGGTCTTCGAGCTCGACGCTCATGATACCGCCGTACTTGAGGTCGGACAGGCGGTTCATGACGTGCTGCCAGCAGACGACGCCCTCGCCGGGGATGGTGTAGCGCCAGGCGCGGTCGCCGCAGACGTACTTGCCGCCAAAGCTGGAGTCGAGGTTGCCGCAGAGGTAGCGCTCCTCCTCGTTGAACTCGGTGTCTTTGCCGTGGCAGTGCTTGATGCGCGGGCCAAACTCGGCCAGGAAGCGCTTGTAGTCGATGCCCAGGCGCACGACGTGCGACGGGTCGAAGCAGATGCCCAGGTTGGCCGACGGCGCGGCGGCGAAGATGGCGCGCAGCGTTTCGGGCGTGCAGCCCAGCGCCGGATAATGCGGTCCGCCACCGGGCCAGCCCTCGAGCGCGAGGTGCAGATCGAGCGACTCCATGATGGCCGTGAGCCGGGGCAGCGTGCCCTTGAGGATGTCGAACGACTTGGCCCGCGATTGGGTCTGGTCGGGCGGCAGCAGCACGGCGAACATGACCTTGGCGCCCAGCGCGGCGGCCGCTTCGAGCTCGCGACGCATGGTGTCGAGACCGGCGGCCTGCTTGGCTTCGTCGGCGTCCAGCAGCGCATTCCAGGGCTGGGGCAGGTCGACCGTGCCCACCTTCAGGCCGTTGTCATCGAGGATCTTCTTGTTCTCGGCGTCGAGTTTGCCCACGTCGATCGCGCCGAACCCGACCCCCGCCGCCCACTCGGCGAAGGCGGCAAAACCCATCTGGCCGGCAGCCGGCGGCGTGCGAATACCAATATCCATGATCAGCTATGGCTCCTGGCCGTGGGGATTGGCCAGGCGGGCCGGGCTTCCTCCGGCGGCGCCGACCCCAAAACGCCGAACGCCCCGCCCGGCCGGAGCCGCGCGGGGCGCCAGGATCATCAGGCGATCACCGCACCGACTACTCGTTGCGCGACGGGTTGGCCTCGTTGCCGGCCTTGCCGGCCTTGGTCTTGGTGTTGTCCGTCGCGGGCTCGTTGGTCGGCTTGGTCACGGTCGGCGCGATCTCGGGCTCCACGTACTTGGGCGGGCAGCCAGTGAGACCGATGCTCAACAGGGCCAGCAGGGCCAACATGATCGCCTTGCGCATACGCATCGTGTGCTCTCCTCCCAGAGTGACTAGTCGTAGGTCAGGCCGCCGGCGCCCGGGCCGACCACGCCGTTGGCGTTCCAGTCCAGGTCCTGCAGCGGCGGGCGCCACGACAAGTTGGCGTTGGCCGTCTTGCCCGGATCGGCGAGGGCCTTCATGGTCTTGACATGGCCGTCGACAAAGCCGATGTTGCAGGCCTCCATATGGCGCTCGGACGCCACGCAGCCAGCCGTGTTGCCACCCCAACCCGCGTACATGTCGTTGACGTTGGCCAGCACGCGGCCGTCACACCAGGGCATGGCGGCAGTCGGGATGATGAACGCGCAGCACTGGGTGGCGGTGTTCGAGCCGTAGACGTCGGCGAACATCGGCGTCTGCGTCGGCAGCGGGATGTTGGACAACGCGCGGCCGTTGCTGCCTAGCGGGAAGTTGTAGCCCACACTTTGCGCATTGGTGCTGCTCGGGCACTTAAAGACCTGCACACTCTTGATGTACGGCTGGATCAACTGGTTCCAGGGGAAGGCCACATTCGGCGGCGTGCCGCCCGCCCCTGAACCGCCAGAGAGCGAATACGGGCAGAGCGTCTCATCATAGTCCTGCGCGTACTGCGCCATGGCAATGCAGCACTGCTTCAGATTGCTCGTGCAACTCGCGCTGCGGCCCTTTTCACGCGCCTTGGCGAACACGGGGAAGAGGATCGCCGCGAGGATGGCGATGATGGCGATTACCACCAGCAACTCGATCAGCGTGAAAGCCGGCCGCCCAGCGCTCCGGCGTGCGCCCATCTGCATGTTGGTCTCCATAGCCTGCGGCCTACAATCGAATCGTGGTATATCGTGGCGCAGCAGGCAACAGCCAGCATTATGGCGCATCGGCGAGACCATTGCAAGCCAGGGCCCGTGGCTCTGTGAACTGGGATGACTGGTTCAAGTCGAGACGCCCTCACCAGTGAGCCCCCTCCTGCCAAAGCCGTCCGCGCTAGCCCGAGAAATGCTCTTGCTAGGCGATGTGCCGGCCGGATAGACTGATATCACAGGGGTACCGCCGCTGATGGGTCGGGCCCAGGAGGACACGATGAGACATCCAACTGTTGGCGGGCAGGACCGGCGCGGCTTCACCCTGATCGAGTTGCTGGTGGTTATCGCCATCATCGCCATCCTGGCGGCGATTCTGTTCCCGGTCTTCGCCAAGGCACGGGAGAAGGCCCGCACATCCAGTTGCGCCAGCAACGAGAAGCAGCAGATGACCGCCTTCCTGCAGTACATGCAGGACTACGACGAGATGCAGTTTGCCATCCGCAACGCTGCCAACCAGTATTCGGTCTGGACCGACTGCATTCAGCCCTACCTGAAGAGTACGCAAGTCTTCGTCTGCCCGAGCGCGGGCGGCACC
>JACRKZ010000094.1 GCA_016235455.1 Armatimonadota bacterium
AGCTGGAGCGGCGGTGAGGCTGGCGCGGACGTGTTGTCGCGGCTGGTGCCGACGACCGCCGCCGGGCTGTATGCCGTGACGGCCAGCGCCGACAAGAGCATCACGCGGACCATCAAGGTGGCGGCGTGGACGGACGGGGAGGCGCCGACGGTGGAGCTGACCGGGGCGGTCGATGGTGACGCGGTCTTGTCGCCCACCAGCATCGAGGTGGATCCCGGCATGGTTGTCGCGCTCGGGCTGAGGAACTGGTCCGACCTCGACGCCAACGAGTTCGCAGCCAGTGAACAGGACGAGTGGGACGTCGGCGCCACGGTCTGGACGGTCAAGGTGCGGCGCGTCGACCCGGATACCCAGGTGGTGACCTGGGTCGACCGGCCGGACCTGACCCGCACCGGCGCGACCTACAGCTTCAGGGTGCCGTGCGGCGGGACCTACGCCATTGCCGGCGCCGTGCCGGACCACGGGCTGCTGGCCAAGGACTCAGCGCCGGCGGCAGTGACGAGCACGGTGACGGTGCTTCACCCCTGCGGGACGAACTGCGGTCAGTAGCTGCCAGGCTCGCGGTGCAGACCCTGGTTGAGGAGGGAAGAGATGTGCGATAGTTGGCCGATGCCTGACCTGTGTGGAGAGCGCCGCGTAGCGTGCTGGCTCATCGCCGTGCTGATAGCTGGCGCGGGGGCCGCGCGGGCGGACGATGCCGTGACATGGGTGGCGCCGAGCACTACGAATGCCGACTACGTCGCCGCGATGGGCAGCGCCGTGTCGTTCGAGGTCCGTGCGCCCGAAGACATGGAGAACCCGACTGTCGAATGGTCATTCGAGGACGATGGGACGAAGAAGACCGGGTCGAGTGTGAAGCACACGTTCGAGAAGGTGCGGCCCATGGGTTGGGCGGTTGGTGTCACGATCACATGCAAGGCGAAGCCGCCGCTGAGCGACTTCAGGATCATCGACGTCATAGGCGGCTCCATTGAAGCTGACGGCTTCGTGCTCCACACGTACCCCAATAGCACCACCGAGCCGTCTGCCCCGTACGCGTCCCGCCACTGCACACTACTTGAGGCGCAGCCTGCGGGCACTGCCTACGCGTGGACATGCTCACCAGACATGATGCTCACCCAGATCGGAGCGGAGGCCATTGTCGGGGGGCGAGCGCCGTCGGCTGACAAGGTCAGCGGCTGGGTGCAGCTGACCCTTTCGTTGACGGGAACCACGAACACAGGCAGTTGGACCACGAGGCTCCCGGGTTGGTCGGTGCGCGCACCCAACGACTTCGTGTCGGTTAGCCCACATGTTGTGGACTCCGCGCACCAGGGCGATGGTGCTGGCTTCCAGTCGTTGCAGTTCTACAGCCTGCATGATCAGCTCCAGGACGGCATGGAGGGTGTGCCCTTCTACGAGAGATTTGGCCAGGAGTCGCCCAGCACCACGTGGAAGCCATTTACACCTGGGCCCTTGAGGAACACCGCATCGCAGGGACGAGTAGCGGACCAAATCGAAGCCTGGGGGCAGTTGCAGCCGCCCTCGATGCCGCCCAGCCAACCGCTTGGGAATGTACTCGTCCGGACAGTGCCCCAGGTCTGGCGCGCTGGCGGAACGCAGTTTCCTGATGGCGTCGTCGTCGGCGACTTCATCATCTTCGAGTACCAGGACCACGCCCGTGTGCGGCCGATGACGATGGAGTGACCGCAGATCGGGCGGTGCGCTCGCCAGTCACGATGCTCATGTCGGAGCGTCGCACGGGTTGGATTGCCATGATGATGAGGTCAGTGATGTTGCTGGCGGCCGTTTGCAGCGCCACCGTCGCCACGGCCGGCGACGCGGGCCACGGGCAATCGTCGGGCAGATCGTATCTGCATGTGCCATCCTGGACGCGCGCGGCCGATCTGGTTGTGCTCGTCGTCGTTCGGTCCTGCGAGCGCCACGACGGGCAGTTGCGGGCCGCCGGGCGTGTAGCCGAGGTACTCAAAGGGAAGTGGAACGAGCCCGACATAGAGTTCGGCGTTGCTGTGGCCAGTCCCGTGGGCGTGACTGGTCTGGCCTTCCTCATGCAGGAGAATGGTGGCCTTGTGTCGCTCGACTCCTGCGGCGTGTTTGGAGCCGAGTCGCCACTACTCGTCGTGCAGCCTGCGCCGCTGGCGGGTTGGCCGACAACAGGCCTGGCGAGGGCTAGACAATTGCTGATGGCCACCGCAGAGGGTGGCGCCAGCGCGGCGCAGCGCGCCGCTGTGGACCAACTGGGCTACCTGGCAGTCAACAGCAGCACGACCGCGTTGTTGGAGCGTCTGTCCCGAGGCGGCGACGTCGCCCTGCGCGGCGTCTCCGTCGCGGCACTGCTGCGCCTCGGAGCCCCAGGCGCGATCTCGCGGGCTGCTGACTTCATCGCCGCCAGCCGAGGCGACAGCGTCGGCCTGTCGCAGTGGGCCAATGTCCTGGGTGAGTTGGGGGCCATGGCTGCCCCTGCGGACACGGAAGGCCTAATCCGGCTGGCCAACGAACAGGAACCGATGGCGCGTGAGGCCGCCGCCCAAGCTTTGGGCCAGACCCTTGACCCGCAGGCCATTCCAGTCCTGATCCGGCTGCTGGAGGATCAGTCTCAGGCAGTACGCGCCAAGGTGATTGAGGCTCTGTCGGTGATCACCGCCAAGCCAGGCCGTGGCATCCGCATAGACTACGCCGCGAAAGAGGGCGAGTACCTGGACTACTGGCGCCAGTGGTGGCGAACCGAGGGGCAACTGGCCTTCGCCGCCCCCGCGGCCGAGGGCCGGCCATGAGAGGGCGCTCACGGCAGTCCGCGCTTTGGACGCTACTGATCGCCATCCAGGTAGCCGCTGGGCAGGAAGCTGGTGTCGGACGCCTGGTCGACGCCGTGGCCGACCTCAGCCGGCGGACCGGCGCGTTGGTGGCGGCGCCTTGTGACGGCGTGGAGGAACGAGGCGTGATTGCTGCCGACGCTGCCACGCCCGAGTTGGTGGCCAGCCTGGAGAAGGCGTGCGGCGGACGGGCGCTGCCGCTGGGCGAGGGCCTGGTGGTGGCGCGTCCGTCGCAGGGCGATCCGACGTTGGCCGCCGCGCGGCGCGAAGGCGACGTTGCCTGGGCCGACGCCGGACAGGCTGCCGTCGACCTGCTCTGGAGCATGGGGCCGGAGCATCTGGCACGGCTGCGCGAAGCCGGAGAGCTGCCGCTGACGGCGCTGACACCCGGTCAGCGCGAGCGGCTGTGGGCGTTCGGGGCGATGCTGCGGCGTGGGCCGGTCCTCGGCCGCGTGCCGCTGCACGCGCCGGAGAAGCTGCTCGCACTGCCCCCGGACCGGCTCTACTGCGTGGCCGGGCTGGGCCTGAGCATTGAGATCGCCGTGCCGGGCGCGCCGGACATCCAACAGTGGGCCTTCCGCGGCCGGGTCGCCGATTCACTACGCGAACACGCCACCACGCTCGACAGCGACGAGGAGCGACCACCTCTAGCCGCCGCCGAGGTGCCGGTGGCGCCCGTCTCGCCGGGTCTGCCCCGGCCGCTGCCGAAGGGAGACGAGCCCGTGCCGTGGCCCGTGCGTCAGCCGGCTGTCTACACGGCGGGCGAAGTGTGTGCCGCCGTGAGTGCGGCCACCGGCGCGCTGGTGCGCGTGGCGCCGCCGACGAGCGCGCTGCGGCTCACGCTGGCCGCGCCGGGCGGGCGAGCGCCCGCGAAGGACCTGCTGATCGCCGTGGCCGCCACCTGCGGGCAATCGTGGCGCGTCGTGGACGATGTGTTCTACCTGCCCGGCGTCGATCCGGCCACCTATGTCGAGCCGACCGCCATGCTGGCTGCGTCGGACAAGGAGCATGCCCGTGTGCTCGCCGGGCTGGCCATCTGGGTGGACCGACTGTGGAGCGAGGATCTGCCGGCGCCGCCCGCCTGGTCGCTCGGCACTGGCGGAACGCGGCGGTGGACCGAGCTGCCGTCGGCCTGGCAGAACGAAGTGCGCCGAGCGCTCTACCGTAGTGCAGGTGACGTGGCTCGCCAGGAGGCGGTACGCGATCTCCTGTGGCGGCCGCACGGGCTGGACCAGGCCCAGGTGACGATGCACCTGGGCATCGTGGCCGGCGTGGCGACGGCCCGCGACTGGTGGGGCATCTCGATCTTCTAGCCGCGAATGCGAGGACGTTTGATGAGCAAGTGCCGATACAGCCACCTGGCGCCAGTAGCCTGCCTGGCCCTGCTCTTGGCCGCCGCGAGCCAGGCGGCGGATCTGTTCGTCGACGCATGGCGCGCGCCGGGCTTGGCCGACCAGCTCATCAGCCATCCCGAGCAGCTCAAGCGCTTTGCGCGGGTCCATGTCACGGCTTTCTCCAACGGCACGCTGCTGGGTCCGACCGGCAGCGAGCCGTTCGCCTGCCAGCCGGCGCCCGCGGGCGACGTCGTCACGCGGCTGACCCGCGCCTGCCGCGCGGCGGGCGTGCAGGTGTGCTGGTACCTGGACCTGCTGCGCTGGGAACGCGCCGGCCTGCCCAGCCCAGGGCTGCGCGAGCCGCTGGCCGAGGTGTGGGAACGCAACCTGGCTGGGCAGCCCGGCGGGAAGGACGAGACGGCGCTCTACGCCAGCCCCTGGCACCCGCGCACACGGGAGATCCTGGGCCGGCTGCTGCGTACCCTGGCCGCCTGGGAGCCGCAGCCCGACGGCCTGACCGTCTCCTGCCGGCTGACGCGCGGTGAGTTGCTGGGCTACAGCGACAAGGCGCGCCGAGCCACCATCCTCGCCCTCGGTGTCGATCCGGTGGACCCCATGGAGCGGCCGGTCATGGTCAAGTGGTACCACCAACGCGAGGACGACCTGACCGAGCTGGTGACCGAGCTGGCCCAGGCCTACCACGCCCTGCGGCCGAACGTGCCCTTCCACGGCCTGTGCACCGGCGTCTATGCCAACTCCAGCCCCGGGCTGCGGCTCTATCCCGCCGACTGCGGGTTCCGCTGGGCCCAACGCCGGGTCATCGACTCGCTGCTGCTCGATGGCGCCTGGTGGGAGGGATCACTGGCCGCCGACGGCTTCCACGCCCATCAGCTATGGTCCAAGAGCGAGGCCGAGACCAAGCCCGAACTGGCCTGCGGCGACCGCGTGTATGCCGCTATCGGCACCCGCGACAACAACGGCAAGCTCCGCCTGACTGAGCAGATGGAGGCGCTGACCGCCCAACACTGCGGACTCGACCGCACCTGCTTCCAGCCCTCGCGCGACGGTGACCTGGCGCTGGTGCTGGCCGCAATGGACGAGGCGGCCGCGGCACCAGCCAGCCCGGCTGGTGCCGGTGCGCCGAAGGCCAAGCCATGACCCGCCGCTACCTCCTGACCACCGCCCTGCTCGGCGCCTTGCTGGCGCTGCCGGCCCAGGACACCCCGCCGCCGCCGCTGCACCTGGCGGTCATCGGCTTGACGCTGGACTACCTGGAGCCGTGTGACTGCGGTGGGCAGAACGCCGGCGGGTTGGCCCGACGCGCGGCGCTGATCGCCGAGCTGCGGCGCGAATGGCCCGATCTGGTGCTGGTCGACGCGGGCGACCTGGGCCAGGACGACCAGCGCCTGGCGGTGACCACCCGCGCCTTGGCCGCCGTCGGCGTCGATGGCATCGCGCTGGGCAGCGTCGACCTGGACCGCTGGGCGACGCTCGCGCCGCTGCTGCGCGAACGCGGGCTGGCGGCGAGCAGTGTCACGCCACTGGTGCCGGGCCTCACTACGGAGCCCGCGCCGCCGGCGAGCCAGATCGTCGCCGCGGTGGGCGGGCCGCGGCTGGGCGTGGTTTCCGTGGCCGAAGGGCTGCTGAGCGGCGCGCGCCTGGCCGCGGCGACCCAAGCCGAGTTGCTCGCGCTACGCGGGCAAGGCGCGGCCTATCGGCTGCTGGTGGCGCATCTGCCGCGCGCCACCGCCGAGCGGCTGGTCGACGCGCTGTCGCCCGAGGCGCGGCCCGATGTGGTGGTCCTGGCCACCGACAATGACCAGCCGGCGCTGGCCAGACGGCGCGAGGGCGTGACCTGGGTGCTGCTGGCGCACAAGGGCCGGTCGCTGGCGACGATGACCCTGGCGCCCGGCGCCGAACCCGTGGTGCGGCACACGCTGGTCGCCACGGGCGAGCGTGAGGCGCTCGTACAGGGCTGGGTGGACAGCTACTTCGCCGCGCTGCGGGCCGGCCAGGCGCCGCCGCCGGCCGGCGCGGCCAGCTTCCCGCGCCCCGAGGCCTGCGCCAAATGCCACGGCGCGGTGGTCGCCGCCTGGCAACAGCACCCGCACGCACGCGCGGTGGCGACGCTGGAGGAGCGCAAGCGCGATGTGGCGGCCTGCCTGCGCTGTCACGATGAGCGGCTGCGGCGCGACGGCGTGCGCTCGGCGGCCGGCCCGCGCGGGGTGGAGTGCGCGAGCTGTCATGACAAGCTGGCCGAGCATGTGGCGCGGCCCGAGAGCAGGCCGGGGCGGCTGGCCTGCGACCGCTGCCACACCGCCGAGCACAGCCCGCGGTGGCAGGCGGAGACCTATGGCCGGTCGGTGGCCGAGGTGTGTCGCGCCAAGGCGCCGTGAGTAGCTCTTGACACCGGCCGCGCCAGCCTGTACCAATGCGCTCGGCAGCCGTAGGCTGCCCCAACGGCCGCAGGCCGCCGCAGTAGTAGGAGCACCGCCTCATGTCCCAGGCTACCTTGTCGCTCAAGCCCGATCTGGCCGACGCCACCGCGCACTGGCTGGCCTTCTGGGAGCACCAGATCATCGACCGGCCCGCGTGCAGCATCCGCGCGCCCAAGGCCGGCGCCACGGCCGTCGGTGGGCCGCCCTATCTGGCCGGCGCCGTGGGCGATTGGCAGCCGGTCGTCGCGCAGGCGTTGGCCTCGCTGGAGGGCACCTACTGGGCTGGCGAGGCGATTCCCGCCTATGTGCCGAGCTTCGGGCCGGACCAGATGGCCGCGTTCCTGGGCGGTGAACTGATCGTCCCCGCCGACGACAGCCACTACGGCACCGACTGGGTGCTGCCCAATGTCGAGAGCTGGGATGACTCGCTGCCCTTCGTGCTCGACCCGGACAACGTCTGGTGGCAGCGCATGCTCGCCTTCTACCGCGACCTGGCCGCCGCCTTCGAGGGTAAAGCCGTGCTGGCGCACCTTGACCTGCACTCGAACATGGACACGCTGCTGGCGCTGCGTGGCGGCGAGAAGCTGTGCCTCGACCTGGCGCTCGAGCCCGAGGCCATCGACCGCGCCATGGCCAGCGTGCGCTCGCTCTATGCGCCGATCTACGACGGCGTCTATGAGGCCGGGCAGATGGCGCGCTGTGGCACCGTGGGCTGGGTGCCGGCGTATCATCCGGTGCGCACGAACACCATCCAGTGCGATTTCGCCGCGCTCATCGGCCCCCGGCAGTTCGACAAGTGGGTGGCGCCGGCCCTGGCCGAGGAGGCCGCGCACCTGGGCCACTGCGTCTACCACCTGGACGGGCCGGAGTGCATCGTGCACCTCGAGACGCTCTGCGCCATCGAGGGGCTCGACTGCATCCAGTGGGTGCACGGCGCGCGCAACGCGGGCTTCCGCGAGTGGATGGATCTGCTCCGGCGCATCCAGAGCCTGGGAGTCGCTGTGTGGGTCCCTTGTGGCGTGGACGAGATACCGTACTATCATGGGGAGCTCGATCCGACGCTGGTCTGGTATGACGCCTGGGCCGGTTCGGAGCAGCAGGCCGATGAGACGCTCGAATGGCTGAAGAAGAACACCTAGACGCGCCTGACAGTATCGTCGCGGCGGCCGAGAGCGGCCCCGCCGCCACGGCCGGCGGCGCGGCGCTGCGCTCGGCCACGCGCGGGGCGGTAATCAGCGCGGCGCTGATCCTGCTCAGCCGGGTCACCGGCTTGGGCCGGGACATGGTCATCACCGCGGTGTTCGGCCAGGACATCTACACCGACTGCTTCAAGGCGGCGTTGCAGGTGCCCGACCTGCTGTTCTTCCTCATTGCTGGCGGGGTTCTGTCCAGTTCGTTCATGCCCACCTACGCCGAGTACCGGCGTGAGCATGGCGAGGAGGCGGCCTGGGAGCTGTGCAGCGTGGTGCTCACGCTGTGGACGGTGTTCGCCCTGGTGCTGGTCACCGTGGGCGAGGTGTTCGCCGTGCCGCTGGTGCGGACGTTGGCCACGCCGGGCCCCAAATGGACGCCGGAGCAAATCGCCTTCGTCGTCAACATGACGCGCATCGTGTTGCCCGCGCAGATCGCCTTCTTCACCGGCGGCGTGCTGATGGGCATCCAGTGGGTGCATCGCGACTTTGTCATCCCCGGCATCGGCCCGACCGTCTACAACGTGTGCATCATGGCCGGCGGCGCGATAGGCGGGCTGAGTCTGGGTTCGCGCGGCGTCATCGGCCTGGTCTGGGGCGGCCTGTGCGGCGCCTTCCTGGGCAATCTGGCGCTGCAGTTCTATGGTGTGATGCGCTATCGGCCGCGGCTCCGGTTCTCGCTCAACTGGCGGCATCCCGGTGCGCAGCGCGTGTTCGTGCTGATGCTGCCGGTCATCTTCAGCCTGTCCATGCCCCAGGTCGACGTGCAGATCAACAAGTGGTTCGCCGCGGCCTGGCTGCCGGCCGGCGCGCTCAGCGCGCTGGACACCGCCTACCGGCTGATGCTGCTGCCCGTGGGCGTGCTGGGCCAGGGCGTGGCCACGAGCTTCTACGCCACCATGACCAACCTGGTGGCCGAGCAGCGCATGGACGACTACCGCGCCACGGTGGTCCATGGCTTGCGCCAGCTGGCCGTCGTCGCGCTGCCGGTCACCGCGCTGCTGCTTGTGCTGCGCGTGCCAGTGGTGGCGGTGCTGTTCGAGCGCGGCCGGTTCACACGCGGCGACACGCTGCTGGTGGCTGGCGCGATGGCGCTCTACGGGCTGGGCATCTACTTCTGGTGCGCCGAGCAGTTGCTGGGCCGCGCCTTCTACTCACTCTCCGATACCAGAACGCCGCCCTGGTGCGGCACGGTGGTGACGGTCATCTTCATCGGCCTCGACTGGCTGCTGATGCGCGTGTTCATCACGCATTGGGGTCCGGGCTCGGGCTACCTGGGTCTGGCGCTGGCCACGACCATCGCCGCCGGCCTGTACGCGGTGGCGCTGCTGGTGCTGCTGCGGCGCAAAGTGGGGCCGCTGGGTCTGCGCTCGCTGTTCGTGTCGATGGTCAAGGCGCTGGCGGCGTCGGCGGCACTGGCCGCGGTGGCTTGGGCCATGCTGCGCGTGCTAGCCTCGGCGGGCACTGACGGCCCGCTGATCAGCCTGATCGTCGCTGGTGGCGCGGGTGTCTTGGCCTATGCGGGCGCGGCGCGGACGCTGGGGCTGGAAGAAGCCACGGCCATGGCCGACCGTCTGCTGGGTCGTCTCCGCCGCGGCTGATGCCCGGGCGGCGAGGCTGATACCCAGCCTGGTCGATTGACCGCGCAATGCGAACAAATGGGTTCAAGAAGCGTCTCGGTGAGACCAAATGAAGGTTCGGTTAGGCATTGACCACGCCTAGGGGCAGTGCTATGCTGGTATTGAAGTTTTCTATGAAGGCTGAGATTGGCAATGGCTGATTGGGCCGAGATGAGTTTTGGTGAGCTGTCCAGGCGATACGAGGACCTCGTGCGAGGCATACGTGCCGACTTGGCGACGTTGGCCGAGGTGGGACCGGTGCTGACCGCGAAGGCCGCCGACCTGGGCATGTCGATCGCGCTGGATTACAGTTCGTTGGCCGCGGCGGCCACGGACTTGGTGGGTGGTCGCGCCAAGGGCGCGAGCGCCAGCCGGCGTGGCGCCAAGCCGGGCCGTTCGCACCGCTATGCGCTGGTCTGGAAGAAGACCGGCCAGCCAGTGATGGATGACGACGGTCAGCCGCTGCGCTTCCGCAACCAGCTCAAGATGCTGCGCGGACCCAAGTACGAGCGGCTCATTGGTGAGACCAAGATCAGCGGCGTGCAGCTGGTGGACACCGAGGCGGATGACGCCGTGGTGGAGCCTCAGATGGCGCTGGGCCCAGCGCCGGGTGGCCGGCGTCCGCGGGGCTGAGACAGAGTCTCCGCCGACCAATTCTCTACGAGTGCGGCAGTCCGAGACACGCGTTTTGTGTCGATCGGGCTGCCGTTCCCCTTTTTCCGGGAATGGTTGGGTAGTGTCTCAGCTCTAGTGAGACGAGCAGGCACGGCGGCACGAAGAAGTGCTGGACAAAGACAGTGAGGGAGAGAAAGTAGCGAGGGAGGGACTCGAACCCTCGACCTAGCGATTATGAGTCGCTCGCTCTAACCGGCTGAGCTACCTCGCCACGATGGCGCTCGGCACCAACGGGCAGCACTCTATCGCGAAGCCTCTCTCCTGTCAAGCCACCGCGACCCGGTAGGCGCGGGGTACGCGGCGGCGGAGCAAGCAAGGGTAGACGACATGAAGGGCACAGACTTTCTGAGCGCGGCGGATATCACCGCCCGGCAAGCGACGGACCTGCTCGACTCGGCCATGCGGCTCAAGGCCGATCGGCTGGGCTGCCGAGCGTTGGCCGGCCGGGTCTTGGCGATGATCTTCGAGAAGCCGTCGCTGCGCACCCGGGTCAGCTTCGAGACGGGCATGGTGCAGCTCGGCGGGCACGCGATCTATCTGGCGCCGAGCGACATCTCGCTGGGCCGGCGGGAGAGCGTAGGCGATGTGGCGGCCAACCTGTCGCGCATGGTCGACGGCATCATGGCGCGGGTCTTCGAGCACGAGAAGGTGGTCGGCTTGGCCGCCGGCGCCGACGTGCCGGTGATCAACGGCCTGTCCGACTGGGAGCATCCCTGCCAGGCGTTGGCCGACTTCCAGACCATCGCCGAGCACCGGGGCCTGGCCAATCGGCCGACGCTGGTGTTCGTCGGCGACGGCAACAACGTCTGCCATTCGCTGATGCTGCTGGCCAAGACGCTCGACGTGCCCATGCGCGTGGCCTGCCCGGTGGGCTTCGAGCCCGATCCGGCCATCTGCGCGGCGTGCCCCGACATTGAGGTCGTGCACGACCCCCTCGCCGGCGTCAGCGGCGCCGACGTCATCTACACCGATGTCTGGGCGTCGATGGGCCAGGAAGACTCCGCGGCGCATCGCAAGCAGGTCTTTGCCAGCTTCCAGGTCAATGCGGCGCTCATGGCGCGCGCAAAGCCGGACGCCATCTTCATGCACTGCCTGCCCGCGCATCGCGGCGAGGAGGTCACCGCCGAGGTGATCGACAGCCCGCGGTCGGTGGTGCTGGACCAGGCTGAGAACCGCTTGCACGCCCAGAAAGCGTTGCTCGTCGCGCTCATGGGCTGAGCGGCTGCCCGGGTTGACGCATCCCCTGGCCTGTGGCACCCTCTGGGTTCACGGGCCAGGGCATGCTTCCGCCATGCACGCGGTTGCCGCACGACTGTGCTAGACACACGTTCGCTGCTGGATCTGGCGCCGGTGTCCAGCGGTGTCCGCGCCGCCTGAGTTGGCGTGCGGTGCCCGCCGAAGGAGTGTGGCGTAGGTGGCGCAGGCAGTCGTCGGCAGCGCAACCATCAGTGCTGGGCCCGACACCTGGGCGATCAGCGCCGGTGACGATGGCGCGTGGCAGACCGTGCGGTTCCTGGCCGACGCCATGGGCGACCTCGGCCCGCCGCCCGGCGGCGCACCGATCGTGTGGCTGACCTGCGACAGCGATGCCCAGTGGCCTGAGTGCGTGGCGGATCTGGTGCGCGCCGGGCGGCGAGGCGAGGCGCACCGTGTCTCGCTGCCGCGCTTGGGTCGTACGGCGAACGCTACCCCCACCGGCAACGCCATGGTTCTGGCTGGGGCACTGGCGCAGGGCCACGAGTGTGGTGGGCTGTTCCACGGCGGACTGGTCGAGCGCCACGGCCTGGGCATGCTGTTCTGCGCGCCTGGCGGCACGGGCAAGTCCACCGCCTGCGGGCGTCTGCCGGCGGGCTGGCACGCACACTGTGACGACACGGCGCTGGTTCTGCCGGCCGCCGAGCAGGGCTGGTGGGCGCATCCGTGGCCCACTTGGAGCCGCTTCGAGCCCGATGGGCCCGGTGGCCGGTGGGACACGTCATCACGCGTGCCCCTGCGGGCTGCGTTCTACCTGGAGCAGGCCGAGCGCGACGAGATCATCGCCGTGGGAAGCGGGGAGTCGGCAGCCAGGCTCTACGCCGCCGCGGAGCAGGCCCGGCGCATGCTCGTGCGCGGCTTGAGCGCCGAGGAACAGCGCGTGCGGCGGCAGCGCTGGTTCGATGACGCTGCCCGGCTGGCGGGTGCGCTGGTCGGTTACCGGCTGCGCTTGACGCGCACTGGGCACTTCTGGGAGTTGCTGGAGCCCATCATCGCCGCTCTGGGCAGGAGCCTGGCGAACGGCGACGAAGTCTGCGCGGACGCACGCCGTCCGATGGGAGTGTGATCGGGATGATGGCATACCCGCTGGCCGACCCACTGGTGGTCCTGCGCGAGGAATTCGACGACTGGGCGGTGCTGTTCCATCCCGACACGGGCGCGGCCGTCGGGCTCAACCCCGTGGGCGTGGCCATCTGGCAGCGCCTGGACGGCCGGCACACGGTGCCCGGCATCGTCACCGAGTTGACCGAGACGTTTGACGGCGTGCCCGGCAGTGCCGTTGAGGAGGTCCACGCTTTTGTCGCGGACCTGATCGAGCGCGGCTTCGTGGGCTCGGCCCAGAGCCAGCCCGGCTGAAGCCGGAAGGAGACCCCATGGAACGGACAGCCGAAGTCAAGGAACAGCAGCGCGACCGCGAGCCCGAGCGCCGCGAGTGGCAGGCACCGGTGGTGGTCGATCTGCTCGGCCAACCACGCGGCATTGGTAACGGCGGCGCCTGCCTCTCGGGCAGCTCCGACGCCACGGTGTGCGGCGCCGGCGGCACCGGGCCGGGCACCTAGTTTGCCACCAGGCGCCGCGCATGCGCAGCCGCAGCCCGAGGCCGGGCCGCGGCTGGCGCAGTTCTACTTCTACCTGACCGAGGGCTGCAACTGCGCCTGCCGGCACTGCTGGTTGGCGCCCAAGTTCGACCCCGAGGCCACGCGCTATCCGACGCTGCCCGTGGCGGCGTTCGAGCGGGTCATCGCCGAGGCACTACCCCTGGGCCTAGGGCGCGTGAAGCTCACCGGCGGCGAGCCGCTCATGCATCCCGACATCGGCGATCTGCTGGCTGTCGTCCGGCGCGAGGACCTGGCGCTGACCGTTGAAACCAACGGCCTGCGGCTGACCGAAGCGCTGGCCGACGCCATCGCGGGTTGCCGGCAGCCCTTCGTGTCGGTCAGCCTCGATGGCGCCGAGGCGGGGTACCACGACAAGGTGCGCGGCGTGCCGGGTGCGTTCGACCTGGCGGTCGCGGGTGTGCGCCATCTGGTCGAGGCCGGGCTGAAGCCGCAACTGATCCTCTCGGTCATGCGCGACAACGTGGGTCAGGTGGAGCCGGTGGTGCGACTGGCCGAGCAGCTCGGCGCCGGGTCGGTCAAGTTCAACCTGATCCAGCCCACCGAGCGCGGCGTGGCCTTGCACGAACAAGGCGATTCGTTGACGGTGCCCGAGCTGATCGACCTGGGTCGGTGGGTGGAGGGCGACCTGGCCGGCAGCACCGAGTTGGCGCTCCATTTCGACTATCCGCGCGCCTTCCGCTCCCTGGCGCGGCTGGCCACGCGCGGCGGGCAGGGCAGTTGCGGCATCCTCGGCATCCTCGGCGTCCTGGCCAGCGGGCAGTATGCCCTGTGTGGCATCGGCGAGTCGGTCCCGGAGCTGCTGTTTGGGCAGGTGGGCCAGGTCCCGCTGGCCGAGGTCTGGTACCAGCACCCCGTGCTGCTCGCGCTACGCGATGGGCTGCCCGGCAAGTTGGGCGGCATCTGCGCCGAATGCCTGCAGAAATCGGACTGTCTGGGCTCGTGCATCGCTCAGAACTACTACCGCGCGAAGGACCTGTTCGCGCCGTACTGGTTCTGCGAAGAGGCCGACCAACTGGGCCTCTTCCCCGCGTCCCGCCGCGTGCCGGTCGCGGCCAAGGGTTGACCATGGCTGACTCCCCGGTCGCGGTGATGCGCTCACCGCGCAAGGTGCACCTCGAGATCACGGCCAAGTGCAACCTGCGCTGCCGGTACTGCTACTTCTTCGCCGGCGACAGCGACAAATACCACGATCTGCCCACCGAGGCCTGGTTGCGCTTCTTCGCCGAGTGCGGTCAGGCCGGGGTCATGCACGCGGTCATCGCCGGTGGCGAGCCGTTCGCGCGCGACGACCTGCGCGAACTGCTCGAGGGCCTGATGGCCAACCGGATGCGCTTCTCGCTGATCTCCAACGGCGGGCTGTTGACGGCCGAGATGGCGCGCTTCCTGCGCGACTGCGGACGTTGCGACAGCGTGCAGATCTCGCTCGACGGCTCCTGCCCCGAAACCCACGACGCAGGCCGCGGCGCCGGCTCCTGGGACGGCGCCGTGCGCGGGCTGCGGCTGCTGCTCGAGCATGGGCCGGCGGCGACGGTGCGCGTCACCATCCATCGGCACAACGTCGACGACCTGGCGGCCACGGCCAAGATGCTTCTGGAGGACTTCGGCCTGCCGGCCTTCAGCACCAACGCCGCGGGCTACCTGGGCGCCTGTCGACAGCATTCGGACAGCCTGCTGCTCAGCCTGGCCGAGCGGGAGCGCGCCATGTCCACACTGGCAATGCTGGCCGAACGCTATCCCGGCCGCATCGGCGCCGCCGCCGGCCCGCTGGCCGATGTGCGCCTGTGGCGCCATATGGACGAGGCGCGCCGGTCGGGCGCCGCACCGTCCGCGCGCGGCGGCCATCTGACGGCCTGCGGCTGCGTTCGAGCCGAGCTGTCCGTCAGTTGTGACGGCCACTACATCGCCTGCTCCATGCTGCCGCACCTGCGGTTGGGCCGCATCAACCAGGACCGGCTGACCGACATCTGGCGCGATGCACCGGCTCTGGTGGCCATGCGCGCGCGCGCGGCCATTCCGTTGAGCGATTTTGCTTTCTGCGATGGCTGCGAGTGGCGTGACCACTGCACCGGCAACTGCCCTGGCCTGGCCTACTCGCTGACCGGCCAGGTGGACCACCCCAGTCCCGACGCCTGTCTGCGGCGCTATGTCGAGGCTGGCGGGCGGATCGTCTAGCGCCATGGACCCGCACCCCGACGCGCCGGTCACGAGGCTGGTCTTCGAAGGGCGCAGCATGTGGCCCACGCTGCGCGAGCCCGCGCTGCTGGACATCGAGCCCGTCGGCCTCGACCAGGTGCGGCGCGGCGATGTGCTGGCCTTCCGCTCGGCCGAGGCTGGCGGCCATGTCATCCACCGCGCGGTAACCCATACCCCGGCCGGCTGGCGCACCCGCGGTGACAACAACCCCGCTGACGATCCCGAGTTGCTGACCGCCGAGCGGCTGCTAGGTCGCGTGGTGGCCTGCTCCGTCGGCCGACAGCGCCGGCGCGTGCGCAACGGGGGCCTGGGTCTGGCCTGGCATCGGTGGCGGCGGGTGGCGCGGGCGGTGCGCGGCGGATTGGCACGCGCGGGCCTCGGCCGGCCACTGCGCTGGGCGGCACGCCGTTGTGCGCTGGTGCTGGCGCGATGGCTGCCACGCGCCTGGCGACCGACCAAAGTCAGCTACGCCGATGGCCGTGCGCAGTGGGTGCTGGGCCGGCGCGTGCTGGCCCGCCAGTCGGAGCCCGGCGGGCCTTGGCAAGGTCGGTGGTGGGCGCGCCTGCTGGTCGACGAGGAGACGTGGCGATGAGCCCCGAGGAAGCAATCGTCGCGTTGATCAGCGGCGGCCAGTGGCCGGCCTCGGGCGAGGTCTGGACCGCGTTGCTCCAGCGTGCCAGCCTCCTTGGCCTGGCACCCGTGCTGGCCGCCCATCTGCCTGTCGACGCGCCGACCGAGGTGGTCAGTGAGCTGCGCCTGGCCTCGATGGCGGCCACCGCACGCCATGCCCGTGCCGCCCATCAGCTGGCCGAGTTGCTGCGCGGCGCTGCGGTGCTCGATGTGCCGGTCGTCGCGCTCAAGGGCAGTTGTCTGGCGACCGAGGCCTATGCGCACCCATCACAGCGCACGTTCGGTGACCTCGACCTGCTGGTGCGGCGCGCGGACCTGCCCCAGGTGGAGGCGCTCAGCGAGTCGTTGGGCTACCGCCGCAGCGAGTACGAGCACGAAGGTGGGCATCACCTGGCGGTCCGCCAGCGAACCGGGTCGCTCAGCGTCGAGTGGCACTGGCGGCCCATTGCCTGCCAGTTCGCGCCGGGGCTGGACGAGGGCGAACTGGGCGCCGTGTGGCGGCGAATGCGACCGTTCGTCGTGGCTGGTGAGCAGGCTCTCATGCTGTCGCCCGAAGACCAGTTGCTGACGCTCAGCGCCCACTGGGCCCTGAGCAACCGGTGCGCCGGTGGGCCCAGGCCGTTACTGGACATCGCCGTGGCCTGTCGCGCCTGGGCGCACGCCATCGACTGGGTGGAGCTGTGGGCTCGAGCCGGCCGCTGGCGGTTGACCCATGCGCTGGCCATGACGCTGACCATGGCGCGTGAGATGGCCGCGGCGCAGGTGCCCGAAAGCCTGCCCGTGGCGCCCAGCGCCGAGCATCTGGCGCGCGTGCGCGGCCGCGTGCTCGGCCAGACCGATCCGCGCCACGCCATGCTGCTGGCCGAGGCGGTGCACCGGGGGCCGCTGGCCGTGGTCAAGGCTGTCGTGCAGCGGCTGGCCGACCCGCGCGACACGCCGGGCCGGGGCGTCGGTCGATGGTACCGCCACTGGTGCGGGCTGTGGCAGCGCCAGGGCGAGGTGGTGGCAGGCATGGCGAGTCGCTCCGGCCGGGCCGCACTGGCGGCCGAGGGCGACGTGGCCGATTGGCTCGCCGAAAGCGCTGATTAGCGCCGCAGGAGCGCGTCCGCCGCGTCCATGACCTGCTGGAGGGTGAACGGCTTGCCCAGCACGGCGTCGACGCCGCTCTGCTCGATCTGCTCGGGCTTGAGCTGGTCGCGGAAGCCGGTGAGCAACATCACCGGGGTGCCCCGGCCCGACTCCTTGACGGCGCGGATGACCTCCCAGCCGGACAGGTCGTCGGTGCGCAGGTCGGTGCAGACCAGGTCGTAGCTGCGCTCGCCAAAGCGCTCGATGCCCTCTCGGCCGCCGGCGCAGGTGTCCACCTCGAACCCGACCGACGAGAACAGCTCGGCGAGCACCTCGCACAGCGCTTCCTCGTCGTCGATGACCAGCACGCGCAGTGGACTGGTGACCGGCTCCTCGGCCTCCTGGGCGCTCAGCGGCAGCGTGATGCTGACCGTGGTACCGACATTCGGCGCGCTCTCCACCTCGATCTCGCCACGGTGCCGGGTGATGATGCCGTAGGTGACGCTGAGGCCCAGGCCCACGCCGGTCTCGGCCTTGGTGGAGTAGAACGGATCGAAGATGCTCTGCTGCTCCTCGGTGGACATGCCGCGGCCGCGGTCGACCACCGTGATGAACAGATGCTCGGTGGCCACATGGGCGTTGAGCGCCACCACGCCGCCGCTGGGCATGGACTCGCACGCGTTGCGCAGCACGTTGCCCACGGCCTCGGCCAACTCGTCCGGATTGGCCAGCAGCACGCCGTCGAGTTGGCCGGGGTTGAGCTCGATGTGGTATTTGGCCGGGTTCAGCTTGCTCACCTCGGCCAGTTGGGCGCGCGCGGCATCTTCCAGCCGCTGCCACACGGAGGCGACGTTGATCGGCTGCAGGTCTTCCTCGCTGCGTTCGCGCGTGAACTCCTGCAGGCGGCGGACGGTCTCGGCGGCGCGCCAGCCGATCTCGAAGATGGTGCGCAGGCCCTTATGGATGCGGTGATCGCTGGTCTGCCGCTGGAGCATCTGGGCGCGACCCAGAATGCCGCCAAGCGCGTTGTTGAACTCGTGCGCCACACCGCCGGCCATCTGCGCCAGAGCGCGGAACTTGGCGCCTTCGGTGGCGGCGTCCTGGGCGCGGTGCAGCCGTTCCAGGGCCTCCTCCTGCGCGCGCAGCAGGCCCGCGTCGCGTAGCGCCAGCGAGATGTGGAAGCTCAGCCGGTCGAGCATCTTGCGCGAGCGCCGGCTGATCTGGTCGGCCTGGCCAAACCCGACGACCAACACGCCAAACAGCCGGCGATCGAACACCAGCGGCTGGAATACGGCGCGCTGCACATGGGCCTCGCGCAGCATCTGGCCGACGCGGTCGCTGGGCTCGGTGCCCGGCGACTCCACCAGCACCGCCTGCTCACTGGCCGCGCGGAACACCTGCGGTGCTTCCGCGGCGCTGATGGTGAAGCGCTCGATGGGCAGATGCACCTCGAAGCGGTCGAGCCCGTCCTCGCAACGGGCCACCATGGCGAAGTTGGCGCGCAGCAGACGCGCCACGTTGCCCGCCGCCTGGCGCGAGGCGTCCTCGGCGTCGCGGCGGGCGTGGAGTTCGGAGACTGCGCGGCGATAGCCCTCTTCGTCGCCGATGTCGGTGGGCGTGATGACCACCTGCGCATCGACCAGCAGCGCATGGGTGACGAGACTGGCCGTCAGGGTCCAACGCTCGCGGTCGAACCCGAACCAACCGCCCTCATCCTCGGTGTAGATCGACACCAAGCCGATCACATGGCCCTCGACGGCCAGCGGCAGGATGAGCACGCAGCGCAGACCGACGGCTGTGACGAGCGTGCGCCAGGCGCCGTTGGGCACTGCCTCGTCGTCCAGGTCGAACGCGTCGACGCGGGCCGCCAGCCGCTCGATGACCCACTCGGGCTCGGCGACCTTCATGGCTGCCGACTGCGGGCCGGCCGCGGCCAGCAGAGTCCAGCCGGCGGGCTCCAGCCAACGCACGGCGACCGTGTGATCCGGCTCGGCCAGCAGGCGTGCGACGGCTTCGGCGCGCGTCTCGCGCCCGCCCGACCCCAGACAGATGGCGGCCAGCGCCATCAACTGCTGGTCAGTGTGTCCTGCCCGCTGTGCCATCTGTGCCGTTGTGCCTTGCCCGCCGATCATCCAGAACTCCCCTGCGTCGGACTCATCGGCCAACTGTCGCCGCTCTTTACGGTCGTTTCACATTTGCGCCCGCCAGCCACGCCCGGCGTAGGGCAGCGCAGCTGGCTGCCGTTGGCCGACGCGCAGCGCGCCATCGGCCACAAACCCCTCAGACCGGTCGGCCAACTCGGCGATGAGCCGCTCACGCCAACGCGCCAGCCGCAGCGGTTGCCGCTCGGACAGATTGTGACACTCCGTGGGGTCGGAGTCCAGTTCAAACAGCAGCTCGCGCCCGGTCTGGGAGTACCAGACATACTTCTCCCGGCCATCGGTGAGCCAGTGGTTGGACCACCGCCCGCCGGTATGCTCGCCATGGAGCCACTCGCGCACCGGGGCGTCGCCGCCGGCCAGGATGGGCAGCAGGCTATGCCCGTCGACCGTGTCCGGGATCGGCGCACCGGCCAGGTCGCAGAAGGTGGGATACAGATCGCGCAGTTCGACCACGGCATCGCTGACCTGACCGCCGGTGCGTGCGCTCCAGCGGTCGCGCGGCAACTGCATGATCAGCGGCACCCCGGCCGATCCGGCGAACGGCTGGGCCTTGGCGATCAGGCGGTGGTCGTAGAGCAGGTCGCCGTGGTCGGAGACGAAGGCGATGGCCGTGTCGGCCAGCACGTCGTCCTCGCTGAGCGCCATGAACAGCCGGTTGATCTGATGGTCGATGAAGGTGCACTGGGCATAGTAGGCGCGGCGGGCCAGGTCGACTTGTGCGGGGTCGCTGGGCACGGGGCTGTCCAAGCCGCGGCACAGGTCCAGTTCGTGCTCCACCCAGTCGCCGACCGGCAGCGGCGGCAGCGGCTTGCTCAGATAGCGGTCGAGGTAGCTCTGCGGCGGGTCGAGCGGCGGATGCGGCCGATGGTAGCTGGCCATGAGGAAGAACGGCTGCGTCGGGTCGCGTCGGCGCAGGAAGTCGATGCTCTGTGTGGTGACCCAGGCTGTGGGATGCAGCATGGGGTCGCGCGTCCAGGGCTGGACGGCATAGCCGTTGCAGCCCATGCCGGTATCGACATAGTCGGCATAGGCCATCTGGGTGCGCTCGCGCAGCCAGGGCAGGTAGTCATCGAAGCGGCCGTAGTCGAGGCCGCCTCGCCGGCCGTAGTGCAGATAGCCGTCGTGCAGCTGCACTTCGTCGAAGCCGACGCGGTTGCGCTGCGGATGGGTGTGCATCTTGCCCACGCACTGGGTCTGATAGCCGGCCTGCCCGAGGGTGCGTGGCAGCGTCTGCTCATACTCCCAGACGATGGCGTCCTGGTAGCCGACATAGCCATGATGGGCCGGGGTCATGCCCGTGAGCAGACCGGCGCGCGCGGCAATGCACGACGGGCAGGCGGTATAGGCCTGGCGGAATCGCGTGCCACCGGCGGCCAAGGTGTCCAGGTGGGGCGTCTCGACCACCGAATGGCCGGCACAGCCGAGCGCATCGGCGCGCCACTGGTCGACCATTATCAAGACGAGGTTGGGGCGACGGGTTGGCTCGCTCAAGGGTGGTGTCTCCACACGGCCATTTCGGCTTGGGGGCGCGTAACCCTTCCGAGGAGGATCGCCCGCCCGTCGGGCCAATGGAGGCCAGCGCGCCCAGGCACCGTGCCGGGTCGATGGAGTGCCGAGATGGCTCGATGGTTGGCGGTGGTGTTGTTGGCGGCGGCCGCATGGGGCGCGGAGCCGCGGGTGCTCGCGCAGTGGTCGTTCGACCAGCCGGGCAACCTGCAGGGCTGGTCGCCCAACGGGCACATGAAGGACGTGAAGGTGGCCGACGGCTCGGTCAGCGCCACCTGCCACGACTGGGATCCGTTCTACGTCAGCCCGCTGTTCGAGGTCGCCGCGCGGCCCAGTCAGGCTGTCGAGATTGAGCTGCGCTGCGACAAAGGCGGCCAGGGCGACATCTTCTACAGCCCGGACAACGCTGGCCCGTACGGCGGTTTCTACAGCGAGAAGCGAGTGGGCTGGTCCATTCCCGGCGACGACAAGTGGCAGACCGTGCGCGTCGAGCCCTACTGGCAGGCCGAGGGCAAGATCGTCCGCCTGCGGCTCGATCTGGTGCAGGGCCAGACCATCGCCATCCGCCGCATCCGCATCGTGGAGCCAGCGGAAGCCGGCCCGGCGCTGACCAAGACCGACTTCGGCGGGCTGGCCGGCTGGCGCCGCGAGGAGGACGGCCGCCGCTTGTCGCCGCTGCTGGCCGTGCCGCTGGACAAGCTGTCGACCGTGACCCTGCGCATGACCGCCCGGCGCGGCGAGTCGGCCAAGCTGCTGTGGGCGGTGGACGGCCACAACGGCTTGCAGGAGACCGGCTTCCGGCTGCGCGCCGACGGCCGGGCGCATACTTACAACATTGAGATGACCGACGGCAAATGGGCTGGCAAGCTGGTGGCGCTGGGCCTGCGCCCGAGCGACGTCGCGCCGGACGAGGTGACCGTGGAGTCACTGACGCTGGCCGATGAGCCGGCTGGTGCCGCCGACCTCGACACCGTCTACTTTGGCCCGGCCGACGGCGTGAACCGTGTGGGTCGGCCGGCGCGGATCATCTGCCGCGTGGTCAACCGCGGTGGCCAGCCGGCAGAGAACCCAGCCGCCGATCTGGTCGTGCCCGCCGGCGTCAAGGTCGTGGCCGACAAGGCGCCCGAGGCCGCCGAGTTCGCCGCGCCGATCACCTTCGGCTGGAGCGTCACCGCGACGCGGCCCGGCCCGCTGGATGTGTCGGTGAAGCTGCGCGGGCCCGGCGCCGGACCCGAGACGCTGCGCGCCAAGCTGGACATCACCGCGGTGCCCACCGGCCTGGCCCAAGGCAGCATTCCCGCACCCAAGCCGGCGCAGACCAAGTACCGCATCGGCACGTACTACTTCCCCGGCTGGGGTCGGCCGGCGTCGTGGGCACCCATCGACAACGCGGCGCCCTGGCGCAAGCCGATGCTGGGCTGGTATGACGAGGCCAACCCCGACATCGCCGACTGGCAGATCAAGTGGGCGGTCGAGCACGGCATCTCCTACTTCCTGGTGGACTGGTACTGGAACCAGGGCTCGACGGGCCTCATGCACTGGGTGGAAGGCGCTTACGCCAAGAGCCGCTTCCGGAACCAGCTGCAGTGGGCCGTGATGTGGGCCAACCACAACCCGCGCGGCAGCCACACCGAGGCTGACTGGCGCAAGGTCACCCAATACTGGATCGACCACTACCTCAAGACGCCCGAGTACCTGAAGATCGACGGCATGCCCGCGGTGTTCATCTGGGATCCGGGCGGCATTCGGGCCGATGCCGGCGGCACCGAAAAGGCGGCCGCGTGGTATGCCACCTCGCAGGCCATGGCCAAGGCGGCGGGCCTGCCGGGCATCCGCTTCGTGGCCATGGACATTGCCGCCGACGGCCTGCCCACGGCGCCGCTCAAGAACGAGGGCTACTGGGGCGAGACGCACTATCACGGCTGGTACGGCGCGCAACAGGGCGCGCCCGACCCGACCAACTTCCCGTTCAGCCGCATCGTCGACAAGAGCCCCGCGGGCTGGGACAAGCGCTCGGCGGCCATGGCCGAGGCGGGCATGAAGTACCTGCCGGTGGCCGATACCGGCTGGGATTCGCGGCCCTGGCATGGTGACTCCGCCATGGTCGTCAGCGGCCGCACCTCGGGCGAGTTTGAGCGGCTGCTCAAGCTGGCCAAGACCTGGCTGGACGCCAAGGGCCAGACCGACCTGGTGCTCGGCCCGTGGAACGAATGGGGCGAGGGCAGTTGGCTGGAGCCCAACACCGAACACGGCTTTGGGCTGCTGGATGCGGTGCGCAACGTGTTCGCGCAGCCGAGCCCGCACGCCGATGTCGTGCCGGGCGATGTGGGTGTCGGGCCCTATGACTTCCCGGTCATCCAGGCGCCGGCGCTGACTCGCTGGGACTTCGACAAGGCCGGCGACAGCCAGGGCTGGGGCGGCATGATGGGCCTGCGCGACGTGGCGGTGCGCGACGGTGCGCTGCACATGGTCACCACCAACACCGATCCCGCGCTGAGCGTGGGCCATGGTGGCCTGCGCGCGGGCAGCTACCCGCTGCTTAAGGTCTCCATGACTTGCGCGCCGGCGGACAACATCGGCGGCCTGCAGCTCTTCTGGTCGGGCGCTGGCAATTCGATGTCCGAGGCGGCCAGCATCACGCTGCCCATCGTCGCCGACGGCAAGCCGCACGAGTACACCTTCCGCCTGACCGAGAACTCGCGCTGGCGCGGCGTCATCCGCTCCTTGCGGCTGGACCTGGGCAGCGCGGCCAACGTGGCCATCAGCATCGACCGTATCGAGTTCGTGCCGTGGCTCAAATGACCGAGGAGGTCCGTTCGTGAACAGCCTGACACTCCCTGGCCTGACCTGCCTGCTGCTGGGTGCAGCGGTGGCCGGCGCGCCGACGCCGCCCCCACCACCGTTCGCGCCGCCGGTGGTGTCGCCGGTCGTCACGGCCGACCGCAAGGTCACCTTCCGGCTCAGGACCACGGCCGACGAGGCGCGGCTGACCAGCCCCGACATCCCGGGCCTTGGGCCGGGCGCCATGATCAAGAACGCCGATGGCGTGCATGAACTGACCGTCGGCCCGCTGCCGCCGGGCGCCTACCGCTACCTGTATGAAGTTGCCGGCGTGCGCACGCTCGACCCGGTGAATCCCGCCAGCAGCGAGGGTAACGCCAACGCCTTCAGCCTGCTGCTGGTGCCGGGCTCGGAGCTGTTCGACACCAGGGATGTGCCGCACGGCGCCGTAGCCACGGTGACCTATGCCGCCCAGACGCGCGGCAGCCAGCGCCGCATGCACGTCTACACGCCGCCTGACTACGAACTGGGTAAGGGCAGCTACCCCGTGCTCTACCTGCTGCACGGCGCCACCGACAGCGACGACTCCTGGGTGACCATCGGCCGCATGGCCGCCATCCTGGACAATCTGATCGCCGCCGGCCGGGCCCGACCCATGGTGGTGGTCATGCCCAACGGGCACACCGGCCGGTTCAGCCGCGCGCCAGGCCGGAACGACCGTGAGGTGGAGCTGTGCGCGGCCGAGGTGGCCGGCGACATCCGGCCCTTCATGGAGTCGCACTACCGGCTGCTGCCCGGCCGGCAGAACCGCGCCGTGGCCGGCCTGTCCATGGGCGGCGCGCAGGCGCTGGAGATCGCCGCCAACCAGTTCGGCGACTTTGGCTATCTGGGTGTGTTCAGCAGCGGCATCTTCAGCCTCGACCCGGACCGCCCCGCGCCGACGGGTCCCAGCTGGGAAGAGCGGCACAAGGCAGCGCTCGATGACACTGAGCTCCGCAAGGGCCTGCGCGTGGTCTGGTTCGCCATCGGCCGCGAGGACTTCCTGCTCAAGGTGTCGCGCGCGACGGTCGAGATGCTTGGCCGCCACGGCTTCGAGGTGAAGGTCAAGGAGACCGACGGCGGGCACGGTTGGGCCAACTGGCGAGACTACCTGGGCGAATGGCTGCCGATGCTGTTCAAGACGCCGTGATCAACCGACGGGGCGGCCTCGCGGCCGCCCCGTCGTGAACCTCACTATTCGCCCTTGGACGGGTCGGGCAACCCGCCGCCACCGCCCGGAGGCGGACCACCGGGGCCACCGCCCCAGCCACCGCGTCCCGGGCCGCCCTGCCCGCCGGGACCGCCCCGGCCGCGGCCGCCGCGACCACCGAAGCCTCCAAACCCGCCACCGGGCATCTGGGCTGCCTTGGCCTTCTGCTCCGGCGTCAGGATGGCTTCCATCTTGGTGCGCATCTCGGCGCCCAGCGCTTGGCGCTGCGCACGGCGCTGCTCGTCGGTGAGCGAGGTGTTACCGCGCAGCGCTTCCATCTTGGGCCGCATCTCGGTGAGCACGGCCTGCATCTTGGCCTGCTGCTCGGCGGTCACGCCGAGCTCCTTCATCCGCTCCTGCATGCTCTGCCGCGGGCCGCCGCCGGGGCCGCGCATGCGGGCCATCTGGGCCGCGCGCTGGCTGCGCACACGGTGGCGCCAAGCCAATGCGCCGCCGCCGGCGAGCAGCAGGAAGCACAGCGCCAGCACCGGCCCGAGCACCTTCCAGTTGGTGCCGCGTGACGGCGTCGCCGCGGGCGCCGGCGCGTCGCTATCGGGATTGGCCGCCTCAGCGGCGCGTTGCGCGCGAGCGGCCTCCATCTCCTCTTGGGTGATTCGCACAATCGGTCTCCATGGCCACAGGAGGCGGCCCGTGCGCCCGCGGTTACAGCAGCCTCAGACGCCCCGCAGCAGCCGCAGGTAGTCGCGCGCGACGCGCAGGTCCTCCAGTGCCTCCTGCGCGGTGCACAGGGGCGCTCGTTCACCGCGCACCGCCGCGCAGTAGTTGGCCGCCTGCTGCCGCATAGCGTGGACCCACGGCATCTGCGGCTCGCTGGTGGTGGGCGGGCCATCGCCGTTGTCGCGGAAGATGGTCAGTCGGCCCGGTCGGTTGAGCGCCACGGGCGCCGGCAGATCGACGCGCAGCCAGCCGCGCTCGAAGGTGACCAGCGCCGACTCCTGCCAGTCGATGCTCGTGCTGTAGGCGGCCATCTCGATCACGCCCGTCACGCCCGAAGCGCTGTGCGCGCAGAACAGCACCTGCGACGGATCGGCCCAGCTCACGGCATAGGACTCGCCCAGCAGGTGGCGCAGCAAGTTGACCTGATGGATGTAGTAGTTGACGAAGGAGATGTAGTCGTTGTAGGCCTCCGCCGACAGGTCCGCCGGCGGCTCATCGCGGTCCAGCGGCGGCATGGCGTCGTCGCCGTGCACCATCTCGGTGAACCCCGCGGCGATCCAGTCGCCGGGCGGCATGGACAGGCGCACGTACTTCATGGCGCCCAGCTCGCCGGTCTGCTTGAGGCGCTCAATCTCGGCCTTGGCGGCCATGGTGGCCGGGTCGCTGCGCTTGTGATAGGCCACCTGGTGCCATCCGCCGGCGGCCTCGAGCTGCGCCACCAGCCGCTCACCGACAGGCACCGAGGCGGCCAGCGGCTTCTCGGTCAGCACG
>JACRKZ010000095.1 GCA_016235455.1 Armatimonadota bacterium
TCGACCGCTCGCGGCAGCGACCCGCCGTCGGCCGGCTCGATGTACTCGGCGGTCGGCCGGCGACCGTGGTTGGGCAGTTGCGGGTAGATCTCGGTGAAGCACAGCACCCGCGCACCCATACGCGCGGCGCGCTGCACCCACGGCTCGGTGTCGGCCATGAGCGCGTCGAGCTCGGCCGGCGAGCAGACGCCGCCGCCCGCGGGTCGCCGGTTGAGGCTGGCCAGAACGGTCTTGCTACCCATGGCGGTGACTCACTTGGCTTTGGCCGCGCCGGCAGCCTTGGCCAGCGCCGCGTCGGCCTTCTGGTCCAGCACCTTGACGATGTCTTCGGGGCTCTTGAGCCCGTTCATGTAGTTGAGGTGCGCCTCTTCGAGCGCCTTGCGCACATCCTGCCAGCCAGCGACGTTGGGCTCGGCCACGGCGACATCGAGGATCTCCAGCGCGCGGCCGTTCTGCGGCGCGGCGGCCATCTGGTCCTTGACGGTCTGCGTGTCGAGCGCCGACTTGCGCACCGGCAGGTAGCCCGACGCCACGGCCCAGCGCGCAGTGACCTCCTTGGAGGCGAAGTACCGGATGAAGTTCCAGCCGGCCTTCTCGCGCTCGGGGTTGGAGGTGAACAGGCAGATGTTGGCGCCAAACAGCACGGTCACCGGCTTCACGCCGTCGGCGTGCGGCAGGCAGCCGGCGTCCCATTTGATCTTGCCGGCCACGAGCCGGCCGATGTCGGGTCGCGCGGTGGACGAGCGTAGGAAGAAGGCGGTCTTGCCCGCGGCGAAGTCGGCGTTCTGGTTGTCCTTGCTGGTGGGCTCATAGACCAGCTTGTCCTTGACCATGTTGGCCCAGAAGCGCAAGGCCTCGACGGTGGCCGGCGAGCCGAACCCGGCGCTGCCGTCGGCGTCGAGCAGTTTGCCACCGAACGACAGAATGATGCCGTCGAGCGCCGAGGCGTCCTTGACGAACGAGAACGGCTTGACCTCCGGGTGCTTGGCCTTGATCTTGCGGCAAGCGTCCATCAACTCGGCCCAGGTCTCGGGCGTCTTGGCGCCTACCTCGGCCAGCATGTCCTGGTTGGAGTAGAGCATCAGCACGCTCTTGGTGAAGGGGAAGGACAGCAGCTTGCCGCCGAACTGAGCGAAGCGGTTCGTCTCCAGGAAGGCGGGGTAGATGTCAGTCGCGGAGTCTTTATCGAGCCCGATCTTCGGGTCGGTGACGAAGCCGTCGAGCGGCCGCACGGCGTCGGCGGCCATGTAGTCGGCCACCATGCTCTCGTAGGCCACCGCCAGGTCAGGCCGCGCCGAGGCGTCCTGGGCGTGGAGACCGGCACGCACCTTCTCGAAGACCTGGTCGTAGCTGCCGATGTAGGTAGCCTCGACCTTGGTCACGCCGGGCTGCTTGTTGTAGTCGTCGACGATGGCGACCAGCGCCTTCTCGTTGTTCTGGGTCTGCGTGTGCCAGAAGCGCAGCGGGCTGGCGTCGGCCGCGCCGCTCTTGGCCGGCCCGTCGCTGGGCGGCGCCGTCGGCTTGCCACAGCCTGCCAGCAGGCCCATCGCCACCATCATGCCAACCCATGCTCGCCTCGCCCTCATGGCCATCCTCCGCTCGTCTGCATAGTATGACACCAATGGCCAACGGATCCAGAGCCCGAGCCGCGCGGAGTGCTCATCGACAACGCAACCAGCCAAAATCGGTGGCCGGGTTGAGCGTGCCCCACACCAGCCGACCCTTGAGCGGCACGCGCTCGGCCCAGGACACCGACGCTGAGCCAGGTGAGTCGACTGGCAGGCTCCGCACCACGTTGACGCGCGGCGAGGCCGTGCCGTCGGCCGAGCCCAGCCAGGCGTAGGGGATCGCCAGCACCACCGACCAGCCCTCGGGGCCAACCGACGACGAAGCGCGCCATGTGGCGTCGAGTTCGGGCAGGTAGCCGTCATCGAACTGGCAGCGCGCCGCGCCGCTGGGGCTGAGGTGGAAGATGCGGCGCGGCAGCGTCCGCCGCGGTTCGATGTAGATCCGCAACCCGTCGCCGGCGAAGGCTGCCATGGACGAAGGCTGGCCGGCTGCCTGGCGGCACAGCACACCCACGTACAGTGCGTCGCGGGTGTGCAGCGCCTTCCACTGGGTGCGGCGGCCGCGCCGGTCGCGCTCGGCCACCGGCAGGTGGTCGCAAGGGTCGTAGCCACACAGCCGGCGGCGCTCCGTGTTGGGCACGTCGCGCAGCCAGTGGTCGCACGACACCCACGGCGCGGCGGCCCACGAAGGCCCGAATGGCTGGCCATCGAGTGGCGGCGGCGTGGCCACCGCGGGGCTGTCGTATACGGCGCCCGTCGGGCGTTCGCCGGTGTAGTCGCCGAACAGCGGGCCGGGCGCGGCGAGGCGGGCTTCGACCTGGGCAAACTCGTCGCGCAGCAGCCGGCGCAACTGGCCCATGCGCCAGCGGATCAGCGCGGGGTAGTACTTGTAGCCTTCCGCCTCCGAGTGGAACCCCAGCCGGGCATCGGCCTCGACCAGCGGCAGCAGTTCCGCGTCCAGCGCCAACTCGTCCTGCACGATGGCCTTCATGCGGGCCAGGCTGGCACGACGCGCGGCCAGACCCTTGGCCTCGGCAAGCGTCTCACGCTCCTGGTAGAAGCTCAGGATGTGGTAGCCGCTGCGCAGTTGCAGGCCGAGCGCGGTGGCCAGGCCGATGTCACGCAGGCGCTCAGGCTGGGCCGCAAAAGCGCCGCGCAAGCCGTGGAGAATGGCCACGCCGCGGTCCCACTGCTCGGTCATCCCGCCGCACAGCACCACCAGTTCGCGGAGCGTGAAGCCGTTGGTGGTGCACTCGGCGACGTAGTCACCGCTGGGCGGGTAGCCCAACTGCCAGGTAGGCGCCAGCGGCAGCCGGCGCGGCACCAGGTAGAGCGGCCACACCGGCCCGTCGTGCATCGGGCCGAAGTAGCCGAAGATGTGCGCCGTGGGGTAGTTGCTGTAGCCCTTCTCGAACCACTCCCAGGCGCTGACCACCTGGTCGGCGTGGTCGCCCCAGTCGCGCGCGGCCAGTTGGCGCAGGAAGGCGTGGCCGTCAGGCGCGAACGGCTCGAACGACAGCTCGCCGGCGGCGCGCGTCATCAGCGACGGGAACGAGCCGAAGTACCACGAATGCATGGCGCTGCTCACGCCCAGTTCGTGCATGGCCTGGTACTTGCGGTAGAGCAGCCCCGGTGCCGGCACGACCTGCGTGGTGGCCACCTCGTGCGAGCAGCCCACCTGCAGCTTGGCCGACACGCGCACGCCCTGCCCGACCGCGGCGGCGGCGCACTGCCCGAACAGCTCGCTCGGCCCGGCGTAGGATAGCCAGTAGTCCCAGGTCCGCCGCCATTGGCCGAGCTGGAAGTTGCGCCCACCGGTCTCGAAGTTGTGCTGGAGGATGACTCCAGGCGGCGTGTGCGCGGCAGCCTCGGCAGTGCGCTCGGGGCCCCAGGCGATGAACTGCCCGTAAGGCCAGGCCACCAGCTCGGCGGACGGGTCGACGGCGTCGATGCCCCGCCGCATGGCGGCCAGGGTGTCGCGCAGCACCTCCCAGGGCTGCCGCTTCGAGCAGAGCGGACAGGTGTTGGGGCTGGGCCACATGCCACCGTCGGGAATGCTGGTCGAATAGCAGTGGGTCTGTCGCTCGCCCACGGGAATGACCATCAGACCGCCCAGGCCGGGCACCTCGGCGAACAGCGTGCGTGCGGCCTCCTCCACATAGGCGAGGCCGGCAACGCTGCTGGTGCAGAACGAGCCGCGATGGCCCCGCAGCTCGGGATGCGCCGCGGCTGCCGCCTGCACCTCGGGCGCGGGGCTGGTGAAGGCGGCCGGCTCGATGCAGAAGGGGTAGATGCGGATGCCATACCGGGCGCACTTGGCGACCGTGCGCCGCAGTCTGGCCAGACGCGGCGCCGAGTCCCGCCCGTACTCGGGGATGAGGCGCGACGGCACGGTGCGGAACCAATCGATGGTCAGCCAGAGCGCGTTGACACCCTCGTGAGCCAGGCGGTTCAGGTACTCGTCGGGGTAGTAGTCGGTGTCGTCGGCCAACTCGTCCTTGGACTTCGGCGGCCGGTTGATGGGACCGTAGAAGCAGCGCGAGATGCGGGTTCGCACCCAGGGTCGGCGGGCCTGTATACCCAGGGGAAGGAACGGCCCGCCGCGACGCATCATCTCGTCCTCGACCCAGATCAGCCCGCGCCGGATGCCCTCGGTGTCGGCTGCAGCGACCTCACAGCCGCCGGGCCGCACGGTGATCACCTGAGCTTCGGGCTGCTCGGTGGGCGTCCGCCGTGTGACGATCTCGAACGGACCGGCGGACAGGCCGACCGTGCCGAGGAAGTGCCGGAAGTCGGCATGCGCAGTGTCGAGCAGGCCGTGCGGGTCGGGGAAGCCGGGCACCAGATGGACGCCGCTCGCGACGCCCGCTTCGCCCTGACGCGCGCCACGCGGGCGCCAGTGCTGCGGCTGGTGGTAGGGCGTGGTGCGCAGTTCCTCGACGAACGCCCAACTCGCCTCGGGCGGCTGCGGCGGCACGGGCGGCAAGGATGGCGGACCGAACAGCATCGCTTTCTCCGCGCGACGGCAAGGTCGACGGGTCGGTACGCCGACCCCGACGGGAACCCTCCTCGCTACGGGCTCCCGTGTTGGTGCTATGCTTGCCGCGGAGCCGAACCGTGAAGCTGCTCATTGCCATCGTGCCCAACCGCCTGGCGCGCCGGGTGCGCGAGCGCCTGTGCGCCGACGGCCATGGCTACACCGAGTTGTCAGGCTCTGGCGGGCTGTTCCGCGAGGGCAACGCAACGCTGCTCATCGGCCTTGACGACGCCCAGGTGGAGCCAGTGCTGGCCGCGCTGCGCGAGCTGTGCCAGCCACGCCAGGCAAGCATCAACCTGCCCGGCGCCGACCTGCGCGCCTATGCCGATCCGGCCAGCGGCGTCGAGACGGTCGAGATCGGCGGCCTGCACGCCTTCGTGCTCGGTGTCGAGCAGATGGTCCACCTGTGAGCCAGCCCGCGGCGCCGGCACTCAGCCGCCTCGAAGTCTACCGTGGCATGGGACGCTGGAACCTTAGCGGCGGCCTGGCCGCCGTGTGGCTGTCCATCGTCTTCGGCACCGTGTCGACCGGCTATCTGCTGGCGCTCGGCGCCTCCAACGCCATGGTGGGCCTGCTCTCGGGTGCCAACTCCTGGGGGCATGTGCTGCAGTCGGTGACGCCGCTGATGAGCGGCCAGGTGAGCCGCCGCAAGCCGCTGTGCACGCTCACCTACGCGCTGGGCTACAGTGTCTGGCTGGCCGTGGCGCTGGTGGCCTTCCTGCCGGCTGCCATGCCGCGGGCACATCTGGTCATCGCTCTGGTCATCGGCGGCGGCATGTTGATCGCCGTGGGCTCGCCCTTGGCCAACACCTGGCTGGCCGATCTGGTGCCGCAGGAGTTGCGCGGCCGGTTCGTGGCTCGTCAGCAGAGCATCATGGCCGCCGTCGGCCTGGTGGCCACACTGGCCACCGGCTGGTACGTCGACCAGTATGACAAGGGCCACCAGATCCCCGCCTTCCAGCTCCTGTTCTACCTCGCGGTGGCCGCGGCGCTGGCGTCGGTCTGGGTCTGGAGCCGCGTGCCCGAACCGCCGATGAACCGCAGCGGCGGACGGGTCGGACCGGCCATGCTCCTGCTGCCGCTACGCCACCACAACTTCCGCAACCTGACCCTTTTCCTGGCCGCGCGCACCAGCGCCATGATGATGGCCGCGCCGTTCTTCGCGGTCTACATGCTCGAGCACCTGCACATCAGCTACCAGCGCATCGCGCTGTACTCCATGGCCGTGACCATCAGCCAGATCGCCAGCAACCCGTTCTGGGGCTACCTGGCCGACAAGTTTGGCTACAAGCCGCTGCTGCGGATCAGCACGTTCGGCATCGCGCTCATCCCCATCCCGTGGTTCTTCACCACCCCCACCAACTACCACCTGATCATCCCCGTGGTGCAGATGTGGGGCGGGCTGATGGGTGCCGGCGTCATCCTCAGCCAGTACAACCTGATGCTCAAGATCGCGCCGGCCGAGCACAAGGAGGTCTACATCGGCGTGCACACGGCGGTGGTCAACCTGGCCGTGGGGTTGGGCAGCATCCTTGGTGGCCTGGTGGCCGACCTCCTCAAGGACTACGTCCCCGACCCGACCTTCTTCGGCCGGCCGATCACCTACCTGCACATCCTGTTCCTCGTCTCCGCCCTGCTGCGGTTCCTGGGCCTGTCGCTGCTGCAGCGCGTGCGCGAGGAGCCGGAGGTGGCCGCGCGGCGCGTCATGCGCGAGGTCAGCCGCGGCAATGTGCTGCGCACGCTGTTCAACCTCGGGCGCATGCAGCGCTCGGCCGACACCGAGGTGCGCGTGCGGGCCACCCGCGCGCTGGGCAGTCCCGGCAACGTGCTGGCCGTGGAGGAGCTGGTCGCCGCGCTGGACGACAGCCAGATGGAGGTGCGGCGCGAGGCCGCGCGCAGCTTAGGCCAGATTGCCGACACCCGCGCCGTGGAACCCCTGGTGGCCAAGGCGACGGACCCCGTGGCCGACATCCCCGAACAGGCTGTGGAGGCGCTTGGGCACATCGAGTCCAACGAGAGCTACTGGGCGCTCGTGCAACTGCTCGACGACCCGCGTGATGCCGTGCGGCGCAGCGTGGCGCAGTCGCTGGGCGCCATGGGCGACAGCCGTGCCGTGGGGCACCTGGAAGCGCGCATCGAGGTCGAGCAGGATCCAGCGGTGGTGCTGGCTGTGACCGAGGCCCTGTCTCGGCTGGGTGGCATCAGCGCGGTGCATCGCCTGCGCCTGCTGCTGCGCAAGCTGACCAGCGACGGCGCGCGCAAGCAGGTGGCCCACTCCATCAGCCATCTGCTTGGCGACTCCACCACGTTCTACACACTGTTGGAGCTCGACGCGTTGCGCCAGGAGGAGCGCGTGGCCCGCCTGCTGGAGAAGCGTCGCCGGCAATGGGCACGCTGGCGAGTCGCCTCGGCCGACGACACCACCTACGCCGAGGAGCATCTGACCGAGGCCATGCTGGCCTTCGAGCACGAGGAGTACACCACGGTCATCGCCATGCTGCGACAAGTGGCCTCGCGCACGCTCCATGCGCTGGTCGGCTCGGACCAGGGCGACCGCTGGCTGCGCGACATCCGCGCCGACCTGCCGGTGAACAAGAAGGTGGGCCTATTCCTGGATCAGCAGCCCGAACTGCGGCTGAACTTCGGGTTCCTCAACGCACTATGGCGCGCCTGCCGGGGCCATGAGCCCACGCGCGAAGAGGCCCTGTTGGCGGTGTTTGCCTTCGACCGCGTGGCCGGCCTGGCGCGCAGCCTGGCCAGGCGTCAGAGCGGCAGCTCGTAGTGGACGCCGACACGGTACTTCTCGCGCACCGCCTCGGCCTCGAGCCGGTTAGACAGGTCCTCGACCCAGCCTGACACCACGAACCGGCCCAGCGTGCCCATGGTCTTGCTGTATTCGAGCGCCAGCCGGCCGGTGGTCACCGAGAGCGGACCCACGGCCCCGCTCTCGGTGTAGGTGGCCTTGAGCGCGCCGAGCCACTTGGCGTCCCAGCTCAGCGTGGCACTGCGCTCGATCATCGCGGTCAGCGTGTTGCCCGCATCGTGCCGCGTCTGCCAGTGGCCCAGCAGGCGCAGACCGTTGAACATGAAGTTCTCGGGGGTGGCCACATCGACGGTCACCGACTGGCCCGGCGTCACCGCGGAGGCCGAAGACAGGTCGCCCGGCGTCCGCTCGAAGGCCACCTTCGCCTCGCCGGTGCCCAGCAGCTTGTGCGTGGCCGCCACCTTCACCGTGCGTCGGCTGTCAGCCGTCCAGTCGCTGTTGGTGCCGGCGTTCTGCTGCACCTCGCCCTGCATGGTCAAGCCGCGCCACGGCGAGAACGTGGCGGTCACGAACGCTGTGGGCGTGAACAGCCCGCCGGCCGAGCGCGATTCGCGGTAGCCCATCTCCAGCACCGACTTGCCGCCCGGCGCAAAGGCCAGCGCGGCCTCGCGGTTCTCGCGGTCGAGCGCCTGGTCACTTTCGTAGAACGACCAGGTGCCGCGCGCACGCAGACCGAACAGCAACGGCTGGGTCAGGTTGACCGACGACTCCGACAGGCTGTGCGGGCCCTCGGCATACTGCGCCGTGGCCGTGGGCTGGCGCCACCACAAGGTCCGGCGTTCGGCCCCGACCTGGCTGCGGCCCGGCTTGACGGTGGTGCCCACGCGGTAGTGCCAGGCGTTGTCCACGCCGGAACCGAGCACCTTGCTGCGCCCGGCAATCTGGAAGCTGGAATCGGTCGTGTCACCCCACTGGTCGTAGGCCGCCTGCACCGACCACCAGTCCATGAGCTTGCGGTCGAGCGTGGCACCCACGTAGTGGCCATCGGGCTTGGTCGGGTCGACCTCCAGCCGGCCGCGCGCCACCAGACCGGCACCGGTCTCGATGGTGGCTTGATGCGTGGCCCGCCAGGTGCTGTCGCTGCGCTCGGTGGAGTCGTTGCCTGTGTAGCGCAGCGTGATGGCTCGGCCCATCTGATAGCTCGCCTCCAGCCGCCGCAGCACCTCGCCCGTGGTGGGCTGGGCCGCGCCGTTGCCGGGCGCGCCGCTGCCGGCCGAAGCGCCGCTCAGGCTGCTCTCGGCGGTCAGGGCCAATTTGTGCCGGCCGCGCGCCACACTCAGCTGCACCTGGTCGCTGGCCTGCGGTGACGAGCCCCACAGGTCACGATGACCGTAGCCGAGCTCCACCCCGTCGAACGGCCGCAGCGTGAACGCGCGCTCCTCGCTGTCGGAGCCGCTGGTGCCTTGTACCTGGCGCACCTTTGACCACGTGGCGCTCAAGGCCTTCAGGTTGACCTCGACGCTGTCGTTGTCCTCGTGGCCGCCACGGAGGCCCATCAGGCTGCCGTAGCCGGCCTCGCGCAGCCAGGCGGCATCCTGGTCGGCGCGCCGCGTCGAGCGCGCCAGCGTCACTGGCCCAAACCCGATCTTGTTGCTGACATCGCTGACCCGGACGCCGTTGCGGTCGAGTACGCGGTCGGACCGAGACACCGAGAGCCGGCCCGTCTTGTAGCCGTACTCCTGGTAGTCGTCCTTCAGCCCGGTGAGCGCATTGAGGTTGGTGAACCCGCCGCCCGAGCCGCGACTGCGCGAGCCCAGGCCGTAGCCTTCCTTGCTCAGCAGGCGGTCGTGCGCCGCGGACTCCAGCTTCAGCGTGTCGTCGATGGCCAGCCGCTCGCGGCTGTACCACGCGCCCAAGGCGCTGACCGACATGAGTTCGCGACCAAGCCCGGTGCCAAAGGCCAGATCGGAGGTGCGGCCACCGTCGAAGGTCAGGTTGAACGTACGGCCCTTCCAACTGGCCGAGTAGTCGGCGCGGCGGACACCCATCTCGCCCGAGGCCACGCCGAGCGGCTCGGCGGCCGCCACGCGGCGATCGGCCTCGGCCACGTTGAAGCCTACCTGCAGGCCATGGCGCGGCACTTCGCCGCGGTAGTTGACCTGCCAGGTCTGCGTGGCTTGCCCTGGGCGCGAGGAGAACAGACCGACGCCTTCGCCATACTTCCAGGTCAGATTGCCCTGGCCGGTGACCGGGTCGGTGCCCTGGTACAGCGTCGAGCGGTAGTACTCGCCCGGCAGCACCAGCGCCCCACCCGACTGCTGCAACTTGGACGGCGCCGCGGCCGGAGCGGCCGCCGCAGGCTTGTCCTCGGCGCGAGCGCCGCCCAGGCAGAGGCCCAAAGCGAAACAGACCAGCCAGCTCATGTGGAGCCTGGTTGGTCTGTTCCTGAACGCGGTTGGGTCTTTGAGATGCACGCGGACCTCACTCGGTCGCTAGAACGGCGGCACCTCAATTTGCCGTAAAGGGTCCGGGCGGGACCCTCCCTTCTCGGCGCCACCCAGGACGCCACCGGTGCCGCTGCCTTCAACTGAACTATCAGACGCTCGCCCGCTGCCCGCCGCCAACCCCGAGTTGCCCGGTTCTACCGGCGTACGTCGCGGCGGAGGCGGCGACGTCGCGGTCGAAGAGCCGAGCACGCGGCTGGCCGGGGCGCCTAGACTGGCACCTGAATCCTTGACGTTCGTGCCACTGCCGGTGTTCCGCGGCGTCGTATTGCGGCGCGGCGGCGGCGGCGTGGTGGAGCGGTGCGCGTCGACCGGCGCGGAAGGCTGGCGCAACGTGGTGTTGGCCGAGCGCGACGCGTCGGGCGCCGTGCCGGTCACCGGCTGACCGGGCCGCACCGGCGAGTTGGCCAGCGGCTGACCACCGGGCATCGGCTGGCCCAGGCCATTGGCCGCGGGAGCGGGCGGTGTGACCACCGGGCTCGGGTTGGTGGTGGTGGTGCCGGCGCTCAACGGCGCGGTGGCGCGCGAGGCGCGTCCCCAGTGGAAGGCCAGGGCAAACACCGCGGCCGTGGCCAGCAGCGTGGTGGCAATGCGGCGCACGCCCACCGACGTCAGCCGAGGCCGACGCGCGGCCCGCTGCGCGCCGGATTCGCCGCCGCGGTCCTTGGCTACTCTTATACGGTCGGACAGGTTGTTCGGCGGTTCCTCGTCGACCACGCTGGACAGCGCGGAGAACATGGCGGCGTGCAGCCGCGCCTTCTCGGCAAAGTCGGCGTCGACGAGCAGATAGTGGTCGACCACCTGGCGTTGGGGCAGACTCAGATCGTCCTCGAAGTAGGCGTCAAGCCACTCCAGCGCGGTTTGGCGGTCCACTTCCACCGGTGAAGACTCGGCCACGGCTCGCAGGATGCGCGAGCGCAGGTCGGTGGGCGGATCCGCTTGCGGGATGCCACGCACCATCTTCACCGCCGCGGCCACGGGCTCAAAGTCCCGCAGGTCCTCGGGGTGGATATCGAGCCACGCCTTGAGCGTCAACTCGTCCTGTTCCGCCAGCTCACCGTCGATGGCTGCTGACAGGTTCTCGAGCCGTTCGGTCCGGTTCATCGCTCTACTCACTCACGCCGAGCCACGCCTGACCCTTACGATAGGGCCGTCGGCGTCCGCATCGCGGCGGACGCAACCCGCGGTGGAGTCAGACACAGCGACCAACACCCGGTTTCCGCAGGACCCCGGCATTTGGCCATCCGAGCCCAATCGCCTCCCGAGTCGCGTCCGAACGCCCTTCGGGCTCGGACTCTTCTCGATCTGGTTAGACCTGTCCGGCGCCGAAATAGGTGCGCGCTCACATGAATCTATTGTGACAATTCGCGCGCACGTCGGTCCAGCGGACTCGCTGCCCCGCATGAGAGATGAGAAAGGGTGGGTAAAGGGACTTGAACCCTCGGCCTCCAGAGCCACAATCTGGCGCTCTAACCGACTGAGCTACACCCACCAGAGATAGGCACATGCTAGCATGGCCGCGCAGACTCGTCAAGCTCGCCTGGTCCGCGCCCAACCGCTGGAAGGAGATCGCTGGCGCTCCACGAAGCGCTCCGGGTTGTCAACGGAGACCACCATGCCAGGTACCGTTGCCTGCCCCAGTTGGCGCACACCGGCCTCGCCCGCGGCAGCGCTGGCACTGGCTGCGAGCGCCTTGGTCGTCGGCGTCGCGTTTGGCCTGGCCTACCACCTCATCGCTCGCGTGGTGGACCTGGTGCTGCTCTCCGCGCTGTTCGCGGGTATCGTCGTGGGCATGCCCGTGGAGGCGGCCGCCCGGCGCCTGCGCATGGCCAACTACGTCGTTGTCGGCCTGTGTGGCCTGCTGGCCGGAGCCAGTTGCAGCAGCACCAAGATCCTCCTCGATGGCGACCGCCTGCTGCGCCAGGTGCGCGCCCACCCCGACCCCGCGTGGTCGGCCACGACGCGTGCCGCGTTCGACTCCGCCATGCGTCGGCCCGCCACGCGCCTGCGGATGGCGATACCGGTGCAAGCCGAGACAGGCCTGGAAGTAACCCGGTTGGGCGTGTCGACAGCTCAACTTCAGGGCGTCGGCGCCTACGTGCTGCTGGCGCTCGAACTGCTCCTCTGCGCCGCGGTCGGCGGCATGGCGACGCGCGACCACTTCCGCCGCCATTGGTGCCCCGCCTGCGGCGAGCACTGCCACGCCGAGGTGCTGCTGGAGTTGGCTCAGGCCAGCGTGCCCGACCTACGGTCCGCCGTCGAGTCCGCCGACTGGCGAGCGCTGGCGCCCATCGCCTGGATGGGCGAGCAGCTGCAGCAAACCGAGCGCCGCGTCAACCTCGAACACTGCGGCCAGCCAGCCCACGACGGCTACCTGAGCCTGCGCGACCGGCCGGGTCGCTACCTGCAGTCGTGGCTGCTCTCGCCCGGAGACCTGGCCCGGCTCAGAGCCGAAATCGACTCGTGGCACGACGACTGGCCTGCGGCGGAATCGGCCGGAGCCGAGCCAGACGGCCATGTCTGACCGCGTGGCGGCGCCTATCAGGCCCGTTCGACCAAGACCTCGGTGCCCGGCACCAGGCCCAGCGCCTCCGCGGCCGAGCCGCGGTTGACCGCGATCTCCAGCCGGCCGGCACTGCCCAGGTAGGCCAGCGGTTGGCCCGCGGGCACATCGGCGAACGCCTGGCTCAGGCCGGCAATGACCGTCGAGCCGACCGTCACCTTGACGTTGTCACCCAACGCGGCCAGGTGCGCCGCGCGCAGGCTGCTGATCAGGTTGCCAAAGTGGTCGGAGGTGAGGATCTCCCCGCGCGCCAGGCCGGACTCCACGTCCACCAGCGGCTCGGGCAGGCGCACCAGCGTGGCCGGGTCGACCGGCGAGCCCATGGCGCCCACGGGCACGCCAGCAGCCATGTAGCCCGCGCACGAGGCGAAGACGTCGCGCCCGTGGAAGGTGCTGCTGACCGGCTGACAATGGAAGGCCGAGTTGTCCAGCGCGGTGACCGCCACCGGGTTGATCGCGTTGGCCAGGATCTCGGTGAACACGCCATTGTCGGGACCGACATAGACCTGGTCGTCACAGACGATGGCGACCGCCAGGCGGTCGGTGCCCACCGTCGGGTCAACCACCACGACATGGATGGTCCCGGCCGGATAGTACGGCGCCACCGCGCCAATGACGCACGATGCGTGGCGCAGGTCGCCCGCGGGCACTTCGTGCGACAGATCGACGATGGTGGCCGCGGCCGAGCGCGACAGGATGACGCCCTTCATGGCGCCCGCGAAGCCGTCGCGATAGCCATAGTCCGTAAGCAGCGTGATTCGACTAGCCATAGGTATCCTCTAGGTGCCCCGTCGCGCCGCGGACAGGTAAGCCTGGCGCAACCAGTGCGTGTTCACTCGGCCATCGGCAGCGCTCGTGCGCGGCGGCGGTCCGCCGCGCAGCGCTTGTTGGAAGTCCAGCAACTCGAGGCGGTAGACATCGTCCTCGGCCAGCACTACTTCCTCGACGCCCGCGGGTGTGCTTCGCCACAGCCCGCCATCCACCTGCCGGGCTGTACCGTGCGTACCATACACCTCCACGGCCGTGTGGTTGCCCGCCGTGGCAAAGCTCATCTCCAGCACGCCCAGCGCGCCGGACTCGAACCGCAGAGCCAGCAGCGCGGAGTCCTCGACCGGCACCGCCCAGGCCCGGCTTGCCACCTGCGCCTCGACCGACGCCAACGGCCCGACCAGCCAAACGGCGAGATCGAGCAGGTGGCTGCCCAGGTCCATGACCACGCCGCCGCCGGCCTGGGCCGGGTCGGCCCGCCAGAGTACGGCGTCCAGCGGGTACCACTTGGCCATCTGCGCGCGCAGGTAGGTGCAGTCGCCCAGATCGCCGGCCAGCAGCCAGTCGCGCAAGCGGACCATGGCGGCGCTGTGGCGCATGGGGAAGCAGACGCTGAGCAGCACGCCGGCCCGTTCGGCCGCCTGCTCCATGGCCTCGCAGTCGGCCACGGTCAGCGCCATGGGCTTCTCGAGCAGGATGTGCCGACCGGCCGCGGCCGCCGCCTCGACCAGCGCGCGGTGGCTCGCGGGCGGCGTGGCGATGTAGACGGCCTCCAGGCGCGGATCGGCCAGCATCGCATGGACATCGTCATAGGCGGCATCGGCGCCAAACTCGGCGGCGATGGCCTCGGCGCGGGCCATCTCGCGCACCATGACCGCGCCGACGCGTACCTGGGGGAGGCCGGCTACCGCGGGCAACATACGCCGGCGGGCCACGCCGCCGGCGCCGACGAAGCCCCACACCACACGCGCGTCAGCGGCCGACACTGCGCAGGATCTCCTCGCTGAGATGCTCGTCGTAGTCGAGCCGGCCATTGCCGGTGCAGATGCGCGTAGCTTCCTTGTCGATGGCGATGCGCCGGCCGAGTAGCGCGGTGCTGGCGCGCAGCCCTTCGGCCACGCGGCGCAGGCGTTCGGCGGTATCGGTCAGTTCCAACAGCGCCTGGCGCTCGCCCGCATCGGCCTGCAGGCTGCTGGCCAGCGCGAAGCTGAGTTGGCGCGGGTCGCCGGGGAAGACGGGATCGGGCACCGGCTGGCCCAGCGCATCGCGAACCAGGCGGAAGTGCTCGCCGGCCAGGCGGGTCACCTCCTCGCGCAGGTTCTGGTCGACATCCTGGGTGTCTGGCTCGTCGTCGAAGAACTCCACATCGGCGCGCAGCAGCCCATGGTCGTCGACATACGACAGCACCCGGAAGCGATGCTCGCCGAAGGCGAGCAGCATGTAGCGGCCCTCCTCCATCTCGCGGTGCTCACGGATGCGCGCCACGGTGCCGACCAGATGCGGCACGGCCGGGCCGCCCACCTCCTGGCCCGAGCGCAGCAGCGTCACGCCGAAGCGGCGGTCGCCGGCCAGACAGTCCTCAACCATGCTGATGTAGCGCGGCTCGAAGATGTGCAGCGGCAGCATCATATGGGGGAACAGCACGATGCTTTGCAGTGGAAAGAGCGGTAGCGCAACACCCATGGCTCATCCCTCCGCCTCGGTCAAGGCCCGGTCCCTTGCCCGGCACGCTGCCTGGCCAGACTGGCTTCGACCCGCCGCCAGATGCGCTCGCGTCGGTCGTCGCTCAGGCCCGGCCAGCCCATGATCTCGTCCATGGTGCGGTGGCAACCACGGCAGTGGCCGGATGACTCATCGTAGACACACTGGTTGGTGCAGGGCGAGTAAGGTCGCTCGGCGCCGTGTTCCATCTGGCTCATAGTCCTCTCACCCGCGAGTCGCTGGCGGCTGGGCCAAGCGCGGCTGAGGCCGGCCCTGGCAGGCGCCGACCACACTCTCGCGATAGCGCTGATATTCCCAGTGTGGACTGTTCTCGGTCGTGTGGCAAGACTCGCAGCCAGCCTTGTCGCGCGCGGTGGGTTTGCTCGTCCGCGGCGCCTTGAGGTGCGCTTCGAGCTTGTCGTGGCAGGTGGCGCACTGCACGCCGCGGTCGCCCGATGCCGGTGGCCGTACCCCAGCGCGCCGGAAAGTCTCGTCGTGGCAGCCCATGCAGCCGGCAACGTCGCGAGCGCGCTGCTCGAGCGTGGTCACGGCCTGCGCGTGGGCATGCGTCCGCCAGGCGTTGACCGCGCGGCCGTGGCAGCTCACACAGGCCGCCGGCCGCGGGAAGGTCACCTGGGCCGCTGTGGGCGAGGCGGTCGACTCGCCATCGCGCACGCGCCGGTAGTACTCGTCGATCCAGGCTTCCATCACCGGGTCGTGCGGGCCTTCTTCGACCAGCGCGGCGCGCGCCGTGCGTGAGCCGTCGGCGGTGAAGTCGATGGTGCTCAGCGACCGGGCGCGCCGCGCCTGGTACACCCACAGCACGCCGTCGCGCTCCGCCGGCGACTCGGCAAAATCGGAGTCGGTGGCCAGCGCCAGCACCGTCGGCCGCCGATCGGCGGGCACCTTGGCCAGCAGCGAGGCGGTGAGTTCACTGCCCAGATGGGAGACCAGCACCACCACCTGGCAGCCATCGGCGCGCAGGCGGGTCACGCCACCGCCCACGGCGTCGGCCAGGTCGGCCTCGGCCAGCCGGCCGGCGAAGGCGGCCATGATGCCCACCTTCCAGCCGCCACTCTCCACCGTGCGCGCCGCGGGCACCTCCGGCTGGCCGGCTGCCGGCGGGCCGACGGGCGGCGTGAGGCAGGTACTGGCCAGCAGGTGCGCGCCGAGCACCGGCCCGAGCTTGCTCCAGTCTTCACAGTCCTGGGCGGAGAGGGCCACGACGTCGACACTAAGTCGCGCCAGGCAGCGCGCGATGACCGGCAGGCGGTCCGTGCGCTGGCCAATGTCGCCGGCCTCGATGATCACCTTGGCGCCCGGTGTCTCAGCCCGCCATTGGGTCAGCATGGCCGCGCGGCGGGCCAGTCCTCCGGCGTTGCGGCCGCCGCAGCCGCAGGCCTCCAGGTAGTCCTGACAAAGCCCGCCAATGGCAATCGACAGGTCGCCACGGCCAGGCTGTCCGCCAGCCAACAGCGGCACTGTCGCCAACACCAGGAGCCACGCACATCGCCTCATCGTTCGCTCACCTCGTGGACGCTCTCGTCGCCATCGGCCAGCGACAGGCCGTGGATCCGCAGTGGGTCGCTACCGTTGCGCCGCGTGCGCAGGCGCAGCGCATCCACCTGCGACCAGTCCAGCCGCGCGCCGTGGACCACCGCCGACAGTCGCCTCAGCTCGACCGCGAGCCGCTGCCGGCCCGGTCCGCTGGGCGTCACCGTGGCGGCGAACCAGCGCCGTTCGCCTTCAGCCACCGCGCCGATCTCGATGGTTACGGCGCCGCCCTGGCGGCCCGCGTCCAGGTCGACCACGAGCGCCCGGGCCTGTCCGCCGAGCCGGCGCAGCGCCTGCACGTGGTTGGTGATGAGTCCCAGCGAACGCGCCGCGGCCGTGGCCGGCAGCGCCAACTCGACCGCGCCATCGCCGGCGAGGCCCAGCGCCACGCCGCGCGCATCAGTCTCGGGAGTGAGCCGGAAGACCGGCTGGCCTTGGGCGGCGAGCGCGAGTTCGGGGCTCTGCCAGCCCTCACTGCGGGGCAATACGTGGAGATCGGCCAACCGGTAGCTGGTCACGGTGGACCACCGCGCGTGGCCCTCGGCATCGACCGCCTGAGCCGCCACCGCGACGCTCTGAGCCGGCGCGGCGAGTTTCACCTCGGTGCTCGTGGACCGCGGCTCCACCAGGCTCCACCAGCGGCCCGGCCAGTTGTCGCTGGACCACGGGCCGACGCTGATCCAGAGCCGCACGGCGCTCACCTGGCCCACGCTGCTGACACCCAGGCTCAAGCGTTCGCCGGACCCGCGCGCGACCACCTGCAGCGGGGCACGCGTGGCCAGACCGTCGGCCAGCCAGTCGGCCAGCAACGACCCCAACGTCGGCGCGGCCAGGGCCGACTCGGCGTTGGGTAGCAGGCGGAAGGCTTTGCGGCCGCCGAGTCGCTCATGCAGCCGCAGCACACTGGGCAAGCGCCAGTCGGGCTGGTTGGACGATGCCACCTGCAGCACCGGCACGGTCACCCGGGGTGCCCAGCGCTCGGGCGACCAAGCCGTCCGCCAGGCGTCCCGGTACATCGGTGAGCAGCGCTCCAGCGCCTCGGCCACGCTGCTGTCGACGGGGCGATCGGTGGCGCCGACGTCGGCCAGCAGCAGCGCACTCAGACCGGTCGTCTGAGCCGCCAGAGCGATGACCGGTGGGCCGGCTGCGCCGGCGGCCACCACCACCGTGCCGGATTCGGCGGCCGGCTCGCGCCCGAGGACCTGGACGCAGCGCCAGACGGCCAGCCCCTGATGCCAGGCCAGCCCGGTCTTGGGCGAGCGTCCGGCATCCACCAGGCGCGTCGACGGCCAGGCACCCAGATCGCTGTTCCAGTCGCCATCGAGCGCGGGATGCAGGTCGGGCTGAAGGCAAGTGTAGCCGGCGCGCGCCAGGCGCAGCATGTCGGCCGGCGGCAGGGCCTGTGCCATGTCGCCCAGCCATAGTACGCGGCGCTTGGCCTGGCCCACGGCCCGCGCCAACAACGCCCGAACCACGATCGGCCGCTCGCTGATGGTCTCCGCGACCAACTGGACGCGGCTCAGCCGTACGCCGTCGACCAGCGGTCCGTCGCTGACGGACGCCGCGGGCTGCTCCGCCAACTGGGTCGGCGCCCATGCTCGGTACAGCGCTGGCCCAGCCTGCTTCTGGCCACGGCTGACGGCGATCTCCTCGCGCTCGTGCGGCGCGACGTGAATGCGCCAGCCGGCGCGGGCGGCAAGGGCGACGGTCAACAGGCCGACGAACCAGGCGATGCGCCGCCGGTCCTCGGGCTGAATGCGCAGCTTGCCCCGGTTGGCCAGGATGAGGAAGGCCGCCATGAACGGCAGCGCCGGCAGGCCGGGCAGACCGCTGCCCAGTTGGCTCAGCACATGGCCGAGCGTGAAGCCCACGGTCAGCGCGGCGGCCTGGGCCCAGAAGTTGCGCACCAAGCCCAGGTCGAAACGCTGAGCGGCGGCCAGGAAGAGGGCCAGAAAAACGAAGTCGCCCCACCCGATGGCGCCGTGGATAAGGTCGCTGCCCAGCACCGGCCACGGCAGCAGGCTCACGTCGCGCAGCGCGGCGGCGAGGCTGGAGCCGCTGGTCATCACCTCGCCCGTGTGGCCGAAGAAGACCAGGTAGATATCCAACACCGCGCCGACCAGCGCGGCCATGACCACGTAACTGGTCTGCCGGCAACCCAGCGACAGCAACCAGCCGGCGCCGGTGGTCCAGGCCAGCATGCCCACGCCCACGCCGAGCCACAGCAGTCGCGCCGACGAGGCCGGCACACAGGCCAGGTCGGGCACGCCCGGTCCGAAGCGGCAGAGCACGGTCAGGCCGACGCCGGCGACCAGCGTGCCCACGGCCACGGTCCAGCGCGGCCGACGGCTGACCCCGACCAGTACCAGCGCCGAGCCGAGCAGCGCGCCCATGATGGCCGAGACCGGCGCGGCGGCGGACAGCAGGAACGGCTGCAACTCAGGCGCCAGCCCCGCCACCAGCAGCCAGGACAGGCACCACACGCCGGTGGCGGCGACCATCGGCCAAAGCTCGTCGAGCGCCGCGCGGCGGCCGCGCCGGGGCCGCGCGCCCCACGGCAACGGCGGCGCGTGTTCGCGCACTCGACCATAGAGCAGGATGCCACTGCCCAACGCCACGCCCAGCAACGCCGCCAGCACCGACCACAGCAACGTGCCGGCCAACTGGCGGCGTGGAGTCTCAACCACCACCTCGTCGCGCCGGCCGTTCGGCCGCACGGTGACATAGCGCTCCACCACCGGGCCGTCGGCGAAGGTCACGGTCAGCTGATAGGCGCCGGGGCTGAGCCCTTCGAAGCGAAAGAGCCCGACGGCATCGGCCCGCGTGGTCAGCGGCGCACCAGGGCCGAGCAGTTCCACCTCGGCCTGCTCGCTGGGCAGATCGGTCACCAACCGGCCCTGGTAGGCGCAGGTCTCCTGCGCGCCCGCCGCGACGGCGAGCCACAGAAGCAGCAGCAGCGTGCGGGCGGCGTTCATGCCAGTACCGCCTGGGCCGGCGCCAGATAGAGCCGGCGCACCCGCGCCGACCAGCCGGGCCCGGCCTGCTCGCCCAACCGCGCCACCAGCGCCTCGGCCCGGTCCAGGTCGGCGGAGCACCGTCGGGCCGCGGCCCGCGCGCCCAGAGCCGCCACTTGCTCCTCGGCCAGCCCGCAGGCCTCGGCCAGGCGCACCGCTTCATCCAGATCACCCGGCCACACGCGCAGCCGGCGGCCGCGGGCCGCCAGCGGCTCCAGGCCCATGCGCTCGGCCAGGCTGAGCGCCGCTTCCAGCACGTCGTCCGCCGGCCAGCCCTGGGCCAGTCGCGCCGCCGCCAGGTCGAGCAAGGCTAGCGCGTGCTCTGCCTCGCGGTGCCCGCTGGCCAGCGTCTTCACGACGCCCTCGGCCAGCGTCTCGGCCTCGTCGGCCCGCCCCAGCGCCAATGCCAGCCGCGATGCGGCCAGGTCGATCTCCTCGGCCGCCGCCAGTTCGCCCACGCGTTCGCGCACGGCACGTGCTTCGGCCAGCCTGGCCTCGGCCGCGGCGTGGTCGTCGCTGACCCGCGCCAGCTCGGCCATGGCCGCCAGCGCACCGGCTTCCCAGCGGGAATGACCCGTTTCGCGCGCCAGTTCGAGCGCTTCGTCGAGTTGCTCGCGCGCCTCGGCCAGCCGGCCGGCGCCAGTCAGTGTGCAGCCCAGCCAGTAGCGTACCTCGGCCTCGATGGTGCGCTCGCCAGTGGCCTGCGCATTGGCCAGCGTGGTGCGATAGGAGGCCAGTGCGTCGTCCAAATGGCCCAGATTGCGGTGCGCCGAGCCCAGGTTGCCCGAGGTGTAGCACTGCAACTGCACGCGCATCGGATCGCCCTCATCCAGCCCGTCCAGCAGCTCGGCGCAGGTATCGCAGGCGGCCAGCATGTCGGCGAACCGGCCCATGGCGTCGTAGACCGCCGCCAGGTTGTTGTAGGCCACCCACTGTCCGAACCGGTCGAACTCCATCTTGCCCAGTTGCACATCGAGAGCTGCCTGGAAGTGCTCCAGCGCGCTCTCGAAATGGCCCTGCAGATACCACAGGTTGCCGATGCCAAAGTGCGTGTCGCGCACGCCCGACCAGTCGCCGAGCGCCTCATACTCGGCCAGTGACTGGTCGAAATAGCCGTGGGCGGCATCGAACTCACCCAACTCGGTGTGCCGCCGCGCGAGCATGTACGAAGCGTCGATGACCGCCAGAGGGTCATCGAGCCGACGTGCCAGTTCCAGGCGCTGAGCGCAGTAGTCGATCAGCTCGGCATCGCCCGTGCGCGACTGCACCAGGGTGATGCCGCGCAGCACGGCCAGCTTGTCGGCCAGCGCGCTCTCGCCCACCTCATCAGTCTTCTCCAGCGCGCGCTTGAAGTGCAGCAGCGCCTGCTGGTTGCTGAACACGCGCGCCGCGCGGTCGGCGCTGCGCGGCAGATAGAGCAGCGCCCGGCCGGCGGCCGCGGAGTTGTAGTAGTGGTAGCTGAGGTCGTCGAGGTAGGCGTCGAGGCTGGCCGCGTAGTGGTTCTCGATGTACTGGCCCATGCGCTCATGCAAGCGGCGGCGCTCGGTGCGCAGCAGCGCGTTGTAAGCCACGTCGCGGGTCAGCGCATGCTCGAAGACGTACTCCTCGTCCTGGTCGTGCCGGCTCTCCAGGTGCACCAACTCGCGATGGCCCAGCAGGTCCAGCAGGTCGCCCAGGTCGCGCCGTTCCAGCACGAACTCCAGCGCGCTGCGCCGGAAGTAGCGGCCGATGATGGCCACGCTGGCCGCCTGGAGCAGCGCGCGCGGCTCGCTCGGCAACTTGTCGATGCGCGACAGGAGGATCTCTTCCACGCTGTCGGGCACCAGGTTGCCCAGTTCATCCTCGGTGATCAGCAGGCGGCCGCGCCGGTAGTCGATGGTCGGCCGACCGCTGAGTTCGGCGCGCTCGACCAGCGCGGTGACCACCTGGTCGATGAAGAAGGGGTTGCCTTGCGACTTGTGGTAGACCGCCTCGGCCAACGACGGCTCGATGCGCCGCTCGTCTTCGATGAGCCCGCGCGCGGCCATCAGCGAGCCGACCACCTCGCGCGTCTCGTCCTCGGTCAGCCGCCACAGGTCGAGCCCCTGGTAGTCCGTAGTCCAGTGCGCCTCGTAGTCGGGCCGGAAGGCCGTCACCAACAGCAACGGCGCGGCCGGCGCGGCGTCATGGAGGTCGTCGAGCAGCTCCGCGGAGTCGCCGTCCAGCCACTGCAGGTCGTCGACGAACACCAGCATGGGTCGCGCGGCGGCCGCCCCGGTGAGCAACGCGGTGAACGCCGCACGCAGCCAGCCGCGGCGCTGCTGCGGCTCCGAGGCCGACCAGGTCTCGTCGTCGGGCTCCAGACCCAACAGGAAGGCCAGGGCCGGCACCGCCTGCTCGGCCTGTGGGCACGCGTCGGCCACGCCCGCGGCGATCTTGACCAGCCGGACGTCACTCGAATCCAGGTCGTCGATGGCCAGCAGTTGGGACAACACCTCGCGCACGGGCAGGTAACTCAGGTTGGCGCCGTAGCTCAGACAGCGACCCTCGAGGAACCGCGTGGTCGCGCCGTCCAGCCCGCGGGCCAGCTCGAAGACCAGCCGTGACTTGCCCAGCCCGGCCTCGCCACGGACGCCCAGCGTGCCGCCCTGACCGGACGACGCGCGGTCCCAGGCGTCCTGGATGGCGAGCAGCAGGTCGTCGCGCCCGACCATCCGGCTCATGCCCGCGCTCTGGGCGATCTCGATGCGGGCCGCGCGCCTCTTCTCGGCCACGACCGACCAGATAGGCACCGGCTGGCTCTTGCCCTTCACCTTGACCGGCGGCAAGGCCTCGAGCTCGAAGCTGCCCTGGCAGCGCCGGTGGGTGTGGCTGGAGATGAGGCTCTGGCCCCAGGCGCAGGCGGTCATCAGGCGCGCGGCCAGGTTGACCGTGTCGCCCATGGCCGTGTATTCCATGCGCCCGCCGGCGCCGACGCCGCCCACGCGCACCGGCCCGGTGTTCAGCCCGATGCGCAGTCGCAGCGGCGCCTGGGCGGGGATGGTGCCGTCCTCGTGCAGCCGCGCCAGTTCGGCGTGCATCCGCACCGCCGCGCGCAAGGCCCGCTCCGGCGCGTCCTCGTGGGCTACCGGAGCGCCGAACAGCGCCATGATGTCGCCATCGAGGAACTTGTCGATATAGCCGTCGAACGAGCGCACGATGTGCTCGCCGGCCAGTCGCTCGAAGACCTGGTTCATGATGTCGGTCTGGCGTTCGCGACCGAGCCGCTCGGTCATCTCGGCGAAGCCGTCCAGATCGGCCATCATGACGGTGATGGTGCGCAACTCGTCGCGCTTGGCGGTCTCGACCCCGGCGTTGGGCGCCGTGACCTGGGAGTCGGCCAGCCACAGGCCGCAGCCACCGCAGTACTTGTCGCCCCGCCGGTTGGAGTACCCGCACGCCGGGCACAACACTTCCAGCCCGCCCCCACAGCCGGCGTGACCGTCCTCGCCGCCGCAGAAGCGCCGCCGAGCGTCGTTGTCGACTCCGCAGTGGGGACAAACCAAGATCATGAGCAGACCACGCTGGCACCCGCCGCCCCGGCCGGGCGCAGTGCCCCAGTATAGGCCCGCCCGCAGGCCATCGTCAAACCGCTCATGGCGCGATCTTGAGGCCGCGGAGCGGCTCGGATACCGCCGGCTCCTGGACCTTGATGCGCCACCCGGGCTGACCGGCAACGGACACGGCCTCGCCGCCATTGGCCAGGATGACCCGCTCGGCGAGCCGCAACAGCAGGTCCGCTTGCTCGCTCACCCGGCAGGTGGCTGGCAGCTCCGGTCGGGTCTTGTTCACGAAGAGGTCGGGCATCTTGCACCGCGGCAGGGCGCTGATACGCTGCCAGCCCCAGCGCGCACCGAGCACGGTGCCGGCCGTCGCCGCATTGCAGTCAGCGTCGTAGCCGAGCGCCATGGCATAGCGCAGCGTGGCATCGAAGTCATCTTGGCCGTAGAGCAGCGCCAGGATGACCGCACCGCCGTTGAGCGGCGTGGAGTTGTAGCCCCACTTGCGCTGGTCATGCCACTTGGCATGAATCGCGGCGCGACCGGCGCGCCAGTCGGCGGGGTGCGCGGCATGGGCGGCGCGGGCGTCCGCGACCACTTCGGCCATGGCGCTTCTGGGGTCCACGGCGGCCAGCGCGGCGGTGATCGTCGCCTGCAGATCCGGCTGCCCGACCATACTCAAGCTGATCAGGGCGGTCCAGTACTGCGTGGCCTGCAACGGCTCGCCCGATACGGCGATGCGCGCATAGTGCAGGCCCAGGTCGGCCGCCGCCCGCGGCATGCCGGGCGCGATCAGGCCGAATGACTCCGTGCAGAACTGCCCCGACAGGTTGTACCAGGCGTGCTCGTTGTGCGCTTGACTGCCGGTCTCGGGCGGTACCAGGCCTTGGTCCATCAGTTCGCGCGCCCGCTTGTTGGCCACCCACAGGCCGCTGTTCATGTTCGCCTTCCAGATGGCGACGATGCGCTCGTAGGGCAGCTTCAGCGTGCCCTCGCGATCCATGAACCAGAGATGAGTCCACTCGAAATCGTTGTCGTCGTCGGTGCGCGCGCCGCCGGGCAGGTAATCGAACACGGGCAGCGCGGCGGCGGGCTGCTCGTTGTACTTGAACTCGTGGGCCAGCCCCTCGATGCCCCCGATGAGCTGGCCTGCCCAGCCGCCGTACAGCCGGTCGCGCAGTTCGGCCTGGGTGATCGCCACGTCGGCCGCGTGCGCCGTCATCGCCAGACTCCCGACCAACGCCAGCAGGGCCGGGCGCATCACGCGCTCCAGTCGAGCAGCACCTTGCCCGCCTGCCCCGCGGCGAACAGCGACCAGGCCTCGTCGGCGGCCGCCGCCGGCAGCGTGTGCGTGGCCAGATCGCCCACGCGCAGACCGTCGCGATAGAGCGCGAGCATCGCCGGGTACTCACCGTAGTGGTAGAACCACGAGCCCACCGCCGTGATGTCGCGCCGGATGAAGTGGTCGCTGGGCGACAGCGACAGCGGCCCCTGCTCGCCGTTGAACACCACCGTGCCGCCGGTGCGCACCGCCGCGAAGCACGACAGCGCCGTCTCGGGCCGACCGGCAGCCTCGATGCAGACGTCCGGGCCGCACCCCTCGGTCAGCTCGCGTAGCGCCGCCACCACATCGCCCGCGCTGGCATCGACGGTCTCCGCCGCGCCCAGCCGCCGCGCCGCGTCGAGCCGCCAGGCCGACAGGTCGACCGCGATCACGCGCCGGCCCAGATGCGCCTGCACCAGCACGCCGCCCAGGCCGATCGGCCCGGCGCCGAGTATGGCCACCGTCCGCACCTCGGGCGAGGCGATCTTGGTCGAGGTGTGGTAGGGCACGCCCAGCCCGTCGCCGGTGAGCAGCACGCCCGCGCCCCAAGGCACATCGTCGGGCAGGAGATGGACCGCGCTGGCCGCGGCCAGGAAGCGCTCGGCATGCATGTTGGTGTAGACGCGGAACGCGGTGCACCACGTGGTGCGGCCAGCGGCGCACTGCTCACAGTGGCCGCAGCCGGCCACGGCGCAGACGCCCACGCGCCGGCCGACCAGCGCCGCGTCGACGCCCTCACCCACGGCAGCCACCACGCCGGCCGCCTCGTGACCGCTGTTGCCGCTGGCCTGGCCGTCGCCGCGATAGCCCCGGAGTTCGCTGCCGCAGAGCGCGGACATGGCGGTCGCGATGAGCACCTCGCCGGCGCCGGGCACGGGCTCGGCCGCGTCGGTCAGTTCCACTCGGCTACCGCCGAGCATCTTCAGGGACTTCATGTGGGTCGTTCCTCTCGCCTCAACAGGCTGGCGCGGTTCTCCACGCGGTCGACGAACAGAACGCCGTCGAGATGGTCGATCTCATGCTGCAGGAGCACCGCCTCGAAGCCGTCGGCCTCGAAGCGCAGCGGCGCGCCAGCCAGGTCGAACGCCTCGACCACGATGCGCTTGGCCCGCCGCGTCTGGCCGGTGAACTCGGGCAGGCTCAGGCAGCCTTCGCGGAAGGTGCGCGAGCCCACGCGCTCGACAATGACCGGGTTGAGCAGCACGCTCGGCGGCAGCGGGCTGTCGGCGTACTTGGCGTGCCGCCGCGGATCGACGAAGATCATGCGCCACAACTCGCCGATCTGCGGCGCGGCAATGCCGGTGCCGACCACGGTGTCGAGCGTGTCGCGCAGGTCGTCCGCGAGCCGGCGCGCCGCGCTCGTGCCCGGCGTCACCGGGGCACAGACCGCCTTCAGGCGGCTGTCGGGATAGACCACGATGTCTCGGACAGCCATGGCTCAGAGCGTCTCGCTATCATCGTGCCGCAGGGTGATGTCCACCTTGAGCTGGTCGCGCAGGCGAGCCAGTTGCACCTCGATTTCGTCGTCCGTCGTGTCGAGCGGGACGATCATTTCGAGCAGCATCAGGTAGACCGGGCCGGCGGTATGGGTGGTGACATCCACAATGTTGCAGTCGAGCTGGGACAGTTCCTCGGCCACGTGGTAGACGATGCCGGGCTGGTCGGCGCCGTAGACGGCCAGACTGCAGGAGCGGCCTTCGGGCGGCGGCACCGGCGCCTGACCACCGAGGTCGCGCAGGTCGACATTCACGGCCAACGCCTTGGCCGCCTCGCCCAGCGAGTCGCAGAGTCCGTGCAGGTCCGGCTCGTCGGGCAGTTTGGCGATGAGAATCATGGCGAACGCATCACGCAGCCGCATGGCGCTGCTGTCTTCCAGATTGCAGCCGTGTTCGAAGAGAACCTTGGTGATTCCCGCCACGATCCCCGGCCGATCCTGGCCCAGGACGGTGATCGCTACCCATTTGCTCATGGCCACTCCTCACCGGCCCATTCGGCCCCACGCGCGGGCAACCTCCTCGGGCGCAACCAAAGCGCAACCGCTGGTCTGCAATGTCGCAGCCCTCATGGCGCACAACTGGCAGTAGCACCTGCACCGGCGCTCCGGTGCCGGGCGGGTGGAAAGGAGTACCCGGTGGACTTCATCGATCGTGACGAGCTGCGGGGGCTGCTCGTCTGGGAAACCTCACCTTGCGTCTCGATCTTCCTGCCGACCCATCGCAGTGGTATCGAGGCTCACCAGCAGGACACGATCCGCTTCAAGAATCTGATCCACCAGGCCGAGACCGCGCTCGGCGCTCACGGCTGCAAACCGCCCGAGGTCCGCGAACTCCTCGCGCCGGCGCGCCGCCTGCTCGACGATAACGACTTCTGGGCCGACCAGAGCGACGGGCTCGCCGTCTTCCTCGCGCCCGGCTACGTGCGTACCTACCGCATCCCCATCAGCCTGGAGGAGCTGGTGCGCGTTAACGACCGTTTCCATATCAAGCCGCTGCTGCCGCTGCTCACGCTCAACACCCGGTTCTACGTGCTGGCGCTGAGCCAGAAGCAGCTACGCTTACTCAAATGCACGCGCCACACCTGGCGCGAGATCGAGTTGCCCGGCAGCCCGACCAGCCGCGAGGAGGCCTTGGCCTTCGACGATATCGAGAAGGTCATGGCGCCTGGCGGGTTCGACAACGAGCGCCAACAGGCGGTCGTGCGCTATCTGCAGTCGGTCAATCGCGGTGTGCACGACCTGCTGCGCGACGAGACGGCACCGTTGGTGCTGGCCGGCGTGGAGCATCTGGTGGCGGCCTACCGCGAGGTCAATGACTACCCGCACCTGGCCGAACCCGCGATCATCGGCAACCCCGACGAGCGCAACAAGCACGCCAAGGACCTGCATGCGGCCGCCTGGGAGCTTATCGAGCCCCGGCTCAAGCGCACCCGCGAGGAGGCGTCGGCGCTCTACCAGCAGTACAAGGGCCAGGGCAGCGCGCGGGTCTCGGCCGACATCGAGCAGATCCTGACCGCGGCCAGCTCCGGCCGCGTCGACACGCTGTTCGTCAGCCGCCGACACCCGATCTGGGGCCACTTCGACGCCGAGGCCGGCGCGGTGGAACTGCTCGACGCCCAGAACCCCGGCGCCGAGGACCTGCTGGACCTGGCCGCCGGCCAGACGCTGCTCAACAGCGGCCGCGTCTTCGCCAGCGACGAGGCCCTGCCCGACGAAGGGCTGGTGGCCGCGGTCTACCGCTACTGAGACGTGGGGCGTGGGGCGTGGGCAGGGCCGCAGCTCCCGTCCCAGGTCCCGGACCCCCCTGCTTGACGGGGCCGCGAACGGGGTACACACCTCGTTATCCCGTTCGCGGCTTCGGACGGCCAGGGGAGGCCCCTTGTGAACCACGCGTTGGCTGGGTTGCTGGCGGTGCTGTTCGGCGTCGCCGCGCTGCGCGCTGAGCCGGTCGTGACGCTGCCGATCGGCAGTGGACGAATCCTCGGTTTCCACCTCACCACACCCGGCGCGGCCCAGCGGGTGGCGGTGCGCGGCATGTCGCGCGTCGAGCCACGTACCGTCGCCACCGGCTACACACGCTCCGACCGAGCCGCCCGCGAGGACGGCTGGATCTTCGTCGACCCCGACCGCGAAGACCGAAACTGGCGCTTCGACCTGGCCGATGGCTCCCACCTGCGCTATGCCTCGCCGCCCGCGGCGCGGCCGCTCGCCTCCGTGGTGTTGTGCACCAACCACGACATGGCCTCCGCCGACGTCCTGGCGGCGCCGCTGGGCAGCTCGCAGTATGTGCCCTACAACACACTCCCCGACAGGCCCCGCGCCGTCCTGCTACGCTCGCTCGACGACCTGCCGCCACTGGCGCGGGCGCTCGACCGACTGGATGCCGTGGTACTCGACACGCCGGGGCTGTCGCGCCGACCGCGGCTGCAGCGGGCGCTCGCAGCGTATGCGCTCGACGGCGGGCGCGTCATCCTCAGCGCTGAGGCGCAAGCCGGGTTGGCTACGGGTGATCCGCTGGCCGGCTACCTGCCGCGCGACCGCGCTGGCCGGCTGCACGCCGAGGCGTCGGCCGTGGCCGACATGGCCTGGCGAGTGGTCGGCGCCGGCCATGTCGTGCAGTTGCCCGGCGGGCTACCGCGCGACGCCGCCTTCTGGCAACGAGTGCGGCTCAACTGCCTGAGTCGGCGCCAGTATCCGAGCCTCGGGCAGCCGGTGTGCGCGGGTCGCCTGACTTGGATGCTCAACGACCACCGCCGCGTACCGCTGTCGGTGCTGGCCGCCTATCTGCTGGTGTACCTTGTGGCCATCGTGCCCTGGCGCCGTCGCGCTCGCTCGTGGCTGGCCACACCCCTGCTGGCCTTTGGCTTCGTGGCGCTGGCCGCCGGCCTCATGGCGCTGTGCGCTCGGCATCGGCGGGCGTCGTTCGAAGCCACCGTGCTGGCGGCCGAATCCGGCAGCCGCTACGCCCGCGTCAACACGCTGCTGACGCTCGGCCCCACCCGCGCCGAGCCGGCGATACTGCGGCTGCCGCCGGCCGGCGGGCTGGACCCCAACACGGGCGGGCTCGGTCTGCACGCGGACGCACGCGGCGAGGTGCTGGGCTCCCTGCCCGTGCGCGCCAACACCTCGCTGGATATCAGCACGACGCGCGTCGATGATGTGGGCGGCCCGGTCTCGCTGGACCTGGCCCTGCGCCAGGGCTGCCTCGCCGGCACCATCGCCAATCGCAGCCGACTGGCCCTGCATGGCGCCTGTGTGGTCTGGTACAACCGTGGCTATCTCATCGGGGAACTGCCACCGGGCGCCACGCACACGCTGCACGCGCGGCCGGCGGCGCGCAGCTTCGACACCGAGGACGACCTGATCCTGTGGCTGGCCAGCCACAGCCCCTCGCCCACGGCGCGGCGCCTCCGGCCCCACCCGATCCCCGGCCTCGAGCCCACCGAGCCGCGCTGTGCACGGCCCATGCTCTATGCCTGGCTCGACGATGACCGCCGGGACCCAGGCAGCCAGGGCTGGGCCGACGACGTCTTTCGCCTGCGCCTGCTCGCCGTGCGGCAGTGCCCGCGCGAGCCGGCCACCGCATGGTCGAGCGACTACAACGGCCACGGGTTCGCGCCGACAGCCGAGCAGCCGGAACACTGGACAGCCCGCGCCCTCAGCGTTGCCGCCGGCGGCAACCAGCCGCTCCAGCTGGAGTACGGCGGGGCCGACCCCTACGTCTGGATACCGGGCGAGCAATGCTATGCCCCCGTCCGCGGCCGACGACCGCTCGGCCCCTGGCCCCAAGGCGAGCGTCCGCGCGCCACCGCTGAGCTGTCCCCGGCCGAGCGCTACCTCAACCATGGGCAACTCGTGGTGGTCGCGCCGTCGGCCAGCGACACAAGCTCGGTCCGCGCGCGCCTCCGGCCCCCGCCCGAGGCAGCGACAGAGCGCTGAGGGCGCGGTGGACTGCTCCTGTTCGCCGCTGTCGACCTGAGCGTCACCGCCGAACCGGATTCACCCAAACGGGTGGCCGAGGTGGCGCATTACCTTAGCGGGAGAGCCCCATGCCGCTCCGCCACATTGCCGCGCTCTGGCTGCTGAGCCCGCTGGTCCTGCCAGCGCTCGGCGCCGAGCTGTCGGTTCAGTGGCCGCTGGGCGACATTGGGCCGCGCGTCACCTGGGATGGCTGGGGCGAGGTGGTGCTCGTCGTCCGCGACGGCCTGCTGTCCTCCGATCTGGCCAGTGTGCGGCGCGATGGGCCGGGCAGCGCCTGGCTGCCCGAGTGGTATCCCGGCGAAGGCACCAAGACACTAGCCCTGGAGCAGCGTCGCGGCGGCCGTGGCGTGGCCAGCCTGCCTCTCACCATGGCCAACTCGGACGGCGCCGTCGTGGTCGACTGGTGCACGCAGCGCACCGATGTCGACGCCGCCGCGCTGCGCGCGCTGAGCCGTGGCTGGGCGAGCCGACAGCCGGGCCGCGCTGACCAGCCGGTGCGCATCATGCCCACCTTCGACAGCCTGCCCCCACCGGCCGCCGCGCTGCACAGCGCGCGCCTGATCGTGCTCGACATGCCCGGGCTGGCCACGAGGCCCGGCCTGCGCGCGGCACTCCTCGACTATGCGGCCACTGGCGGCACGTTGGCGCTGACACCGCAGGCCGACCTGGCCTGGCCCGGAGCCAGCGCCACGCCGGCGCCTGGCCCGCTGGGCTTCAGCGTCGAGCGCCACGGCTGGGGCGCCGTGCTCCGGCTCGCCGCGAGCCCGCCGCTCGACCCCGAATTCTGGCAGCGCCTGGCCCTGGCCCGCGCCAGCAGCGGCGGCTACCGCGACGCGCCGTCGCCGGGGCCCGTGCCCGCCCAGCTACTAGCGCGCGGCCTCGATACGCGGCGGCCTATCGGCCCGCGGCCGTTGGCGGCCTACCTGCTGGGCTACTGCGCCGCGCTGCTAGGACTCGGGTACCGCGCTCGTCGGCGCGATCGGCTCGCGCCGTGGGTGCTGCCAGCCGGCATCGCCGTGAGCTTCGTCGGCCTGGCGACGGTCCTGGACGCGGGCCGCGGGGCCGCCCGCGATGAGGCCTTCCAGGTGACCCACGCGGCCGTCTGGTCGGACCAGCGCCAGGCCACGACGGAGACCACGCTGCGACTGTTCACCGGCCGCGGCGGCTCGTATGCAGTGCGCTTCGACGAGGCCCGCGCGACCGGCCGCTCGCCCGCGCGCCGGCACCTTGTGCCGCCGCGGCTCTCGGCCGATGGCGTGCTCGATGCGTGGCCCTGGCGCATCGCGCCGCGTTCGGCCGACACCATCACCGGCAGCGGCCATGCCGATCTGGGCGGCACGGTGTCGCTCCGGCTGCGCGCGACGAGCCGGGGCCTGGTGGGCCAGATCGCCAACCACAGCCCCCGTGCTCTGCGCCACGCCGTGCTGACCTGGCGCCAGCGTCCGGTGCAGACCTACCTGGTCGGCGATGTGGCGCCCGGCCGGACCGTGCCGTTTGTGGCGGCGGCCCAGCCCGCGCCCCGCGGATTGCTCGACCTGCTGGCCGAGGTGGAGCCCGGCTTGGCCCGCCCGTTGGAGGAGGGAGCGGCACCGGGCGAACCTGCCCCGCCGCCACCCTCGCCGGTGTCGGCCAAGCCCGCGGTGCCGCCGCCACCCACCGCCGATCTGTACGCCTGGGTCGACGCACCGTGGTGCCGGGCCACCATCACCCCAGCCCCGGCCCGCACCACGTCTCGCGCCTTGCTCCAGGTCGGAGCCGTCATCGCGCCGGAGTCCGGCCAGCCACTCCGGGCGGAACTGCGCCGGTCTGACAGGCGCTGGGTCGTGGTCGACGGTGAGGCCGAGCCGTGGCGCGCCCAGGTCTACACCCTCGATCCGATGTTCTCGGCGTGGCGTGGCGCACCGCGGCTGACCGCGACTCTGCCCGACCTGCGCGTCTGGGACCCGCGCCGGCAGGCCTTCACCGCCGTCGGCGACCAGCGGGATCTGACGGCCTATGCCCAGGACGGCGCGGTGACCCTCGCCGCGCGCGGCCAACTGACGCCGTCCAAGCCGCCGTCCAAGGAGCCGGCATCCTACCGGGTCGCCAAATGGCCGACCCTCGAGGCCGGGTTGACCGCGCCGCGCGTGGCAACGTCTTGCGGAAGAGAATCCCATGGGCGACAATGAACTATCAGGCCGGTTGATCTCGTTAGGAAGTGGGCATACTCACGTTGGCAGGGGACGTGAGGGGAGAATCACCATGCGGCTGCGCGCTCTGGCTCTGGCTGGCTGCTGGTTGTGGCTTGCGTCGGCGGCGAACGCCGGCGAACTGCGGGCCGATTGGCCGCTGGGCGGCAGCCATGGCGGCCCACTGCGTGTGGAGTGGGATGGGCGCGGCGAGCTGACGCTGATCTCAGGCCAGCCCTACTCGAGCCGGCCGTCGCGGGCGCGGCGCGCTGGGCCGGGCATCAGTTGGCTCAGCAACCCGTCCTACTACAGCTACTCGCTCGCCTCGAGCGCCACCTTGCGGCAGACCGTTGGGCGGCATGTGGTGGCCGAGACGGCGCTACCAGCCGTGCCCAAGCTCGGCTGCTGCCTGCTGTGGCTCGGCCAGCCCAAGCTATCCGCCGACGACCGCGACCGCGTGGCCGGGCTGTGGTGCGACACCGCGCAGAGCCGCGCCATCGCCGTGGGCCAGCCCGCCGATATCCTGCCCGATCGTGCCGCCCTGCTGCGTTCGCTGCGAGCCGTCGTAGTCGAAGTGCCGCTGACTCCAGCACAGCAGCAGGTGATCGCCGACTACGCTTTCTCGGGCGGCCTGGTGGTCCAGCGCGCCGGGGTCGCCGCGCTGGTTGCCAAGGATGCGCCGGCAACGGCCCTGCCGGGCCGGCCCAGGCTGACCTGCAGCCCACTCGGCCTCGGCGGCGTGGTCACGGTCAGTGGCCCCATCACCGCCGACAGCACACTGTGGTCGCGCATCAACGCTGCCGATCTGCGCGCCGGCTCGCCCAGCATGACCTCCTTGCTGCCCGAGGGGCCGGAGATGGCACGAGCCATGGATGCCTCCAAGCCCATCCACTCGCGCTACCTGCTGGCCTTCCTCCTGGCCTATCTGGCGGCCATCGGTCCGCTGACCTGGCTGGTGGCGCGCGCGGGCCGCGGCTCGGCCGCGCGCGGCTGGCTGGCGGCGCCGGTGGTGGCCGCCCTGGCCGTGACCGTCGCGGCCGCCTGGGTCAACGCCAACGGCCGGCGGCAGAGCGCCGCCTATCAGATGACCAACACGACCCTGGACGCCGGCAGCCGCTATGGTGCCGCGCGGACCACGCTGCGTATCGCCACCAGTTCGGCGACGACCTATACCGTCACGCCAACCGACCGACGTGCCCGCTTCGGCTCGGCCGCGCTGTCGACGCTCGACGACAACGGCCAGATGCGCGTCGGACCATGGTCCATCCCGCCGCGCTCGGCACGGGTCCTGTCCGGCACCACCATCATCGACGTCGGCGGCACGGTGTCGATGGACCTGCGGCGGGTGGGCAGCGAGCTGCGCGGCACGATCCGCAACGCCATGCCCTATGCGCTGCGCGGCGCGGTCCTCTGTTGGCGAGACCGGATCCGCCCGCTGGGCA
>JACRKZ010000096.1 GCA_016235455.1 Armatimonadota bacterium
ACCACGCTGTCCGGCTGCTGGGTGCTCTACGACGCGCTCAAGCTCGAGGCCGCCGGCTGGACCCGCCAGCCGGTGCCGACCGCCGCGGTGTTCTCCGCGCGCGCGGACAATGTGCTCAGCCGGCGCGACGGCGAGTTGCGGCAAGTGGTCAACGCCCAGGTGCGGCTGCTCGGCAAAGCCACCGAGGGCACGTTCAGTGTCGGTGGCAAGCCGCTCGCCACGGTGGCCCTCAAGCCCGGCACGCAGGACATCGACCTGGCCCTGCCCGAGGTGAACCGGCCCACGCCGGTCACGCTACGCCTGACCGTGGCGGGCACCGAGCCGACCGAGCAGAGCGTCGAACTGCGGCCGGTGCGCCACCTGACCATCTATCTGCTGCCCCACAGCCATGTCGACATCGGCTACACGGCGCGTCAGGCCGATGTGGTCGACCGGCAGGTGGACAACCTCAACCGGGCCCTGGCGCTCATCGCCAAGTCGAAGGACTATCCCGAGGGCAGCCGCTTCCGCTGGAACACGGAGGTGCAGTGGGGCCTTGATCATTGGCTCGAGCGCGCCACGCCCGAGCAGCGCGCGACCATGATGGCCGCCATCCACGACGGGCAGATCGGGCTGGGCGCGCTGTACGGCAACCTGCTCACCGGCCTGTGCCGACCCGAGGAACTGTTGGCCGCGACGACCTTTGCCCGCCGCGTGGGCGCCGAGGCCGGGGTCAAGGTCGAAGCGGCGATGATCAGCGACGTGCCCGGCTACACCTGGGGCACGATGACCGCGCTGGCCGAGGCCGGCGTGAAGTACTTTTCCATTGGCCCCAACTTCGGCGACCGCATCGGCACGACCATGTCGTGGCAGAACAAGCCGTTCTACTGGCGCACGCCCGACGGCGGCGCCAAGGTGCTGTGCTGGGTACCACGCACGGGCTATGCCATCGGCCATCTGTGGGGCCGGCTCATCCCGCATGTCCCCGAATACGTGGCCGGGCTGGAAGCCGAGAAGTACCCGTATGACATCAGCTACCTGCGCTGGAACGTCGGTGGCGACAACGGCCCGCCCGATGAGCACCTGGCCGACGACGTGAAGGCCTGGAACGAGCGCTACGCGTATCCCAAGCTGGTCATCGCCACCACCGCCGAGGCGTTCGGCGCGTTCGAGCGGGCCTATGGCTCGCGCCTACCCGAGGTGCGGGGCGACTGGACCCCCTACTGGGAAGACGGCGCCGGCTCCACGGCCAGCGAGACCGGGCTCAACCGGCTGGCCGCGGAACGCCTGGTGCAGGCCGAGGCGCTCATGGCGCTGGACGGCCGGGCCATCCCGGCGCGCAGCGTGGACGATGCCTGGCGCAACGTGCTGCTCTACTCCGAGCACACCTGGGGCGCCTACAACTCCATCTCCGAGCCCGACAACCCGTTCGCCAAGGACCAATGGCGCGTCAAGCAGGCCTTCGCGCTGGATGCCGACCGGCAGTCGCGCGAGCTGCTGAGCGCCGCGCTCGACACCGGCGCGACGACCATCGCCAACACCGTGGAGGTGCGCAACACGAACTCCTGGCCACGAACGGATCTGGTGCTGGTGCCGCGCGCGCTGTCTGCCGCCGGCGACCGGGTGGTCGACGATGCGGGCCAGACCGTGCCCAGCCAGCGGCTGCGCTCGGGCGAGTTGGCCTTCGTGGCCGAGGCGGTGCCCGCGCTCGGCATGCGGCGCTACGAGATCCAGGCTGGCGCGGCCGGCGGCGGCTCCGCTCAGGCCTCGGCCGACAGCCTGACCAGCCGACTGGTCAGCGTGCGGCTGGACCCACGCACAGGCGATCTGGTCAGCCTGAAGTGCGCCGGCTCGGCCGAGGAGTTGGTCGACACCCGCGGTGGGCTCGGGCTCAACAGCTACCGCTATCTGCTCGGCGCCAACCCGGCCGACGCCCAGGCCAACGGGCCGGCGACGCTGCGCGTGGGCGAGTCCGGTCCGCTGGTCGTCTCGCTGGTGGCCGAAAGCGGCGCGCCCGGCTGCCGCAAGCTGACGCGCGAGGTGCGCCTGGTCGACGGGCTGGACCGCGTGGAATTGCTCAACACCATCGACAAGCTGCCCGAACGGCGGAAGGAAGGCGTGCACCTCGGCTTCCCGCTGGCGGTGCCCGACGGCCAGATCCGGCTGGATATGCCGTTGACGGTCATCCGGCCCGAGGCCGACCAGATCATGGGCTCGTGCCGGAACTGGATGGCCATCGGCCGCTGGGCCGACGTGTCCAATGCCGACCGCGGTGTGACCCTGGCCACGCTCGACGCCCCGCTGTTCGAGATCGGTGGCATCACCGCCAACCTGCTCGGCTCGCAGACCAACCCGGCCGCCTGGCGCGCGAAGATCGAGCCCACCCAGACGCTGTGGTGCTGGGCGCTGAACAATCACTGGCACACCAACTACAAAGCCGACCAGGAGGGCCCGCTGCCGTTCCGGTTCGTGCTGCGCCCGCACGCCGCGTACAGCGCGGTGGAGGCCCAGCGCTTCGGCATCGCCCAGAGCCAGCCGCTGCTGGTCACCGCGGCCAGCGGCGCCGTGCGCCGGCCGCTGCTCAGCGTGGGCTCGCCCGACGTCATGGTCTCGCTGCTCAAGCCGGCGCATGACGGGCGCGGCATCATCGTGCGGCTGTGGGGCTGCTCGGGCAAGACCGCCAAGCCGAAGCTGACCTGGGCGGACCCGCAGCCCACGGCGCTGTATCGCAGCGACCTGGCCGAGGCGGCGACCGAACTGCTCGACGAGGCGCCACCGGTGCCCGGCTGGGGCGTGGTCACGCTGCGCGCCGAGTGGGGCGAGCCGCGGCCCGGCGCGCTGCCGACCGGCCGGACGCGTGACGCGGGCGCGCCGCACTCGACGCTGTGGTGACCCTCAGCGCCTGACGCCGACATAGGCCTGCCACACGCCAACCGGGTAGGTGTTGACCTGTTCGAGGCCAGCGGCCTCGAACAGGTCGGGCACGGTGAGGTGCGCCAGATTGGGGTTGTGCTCGGGATACTCCGGCCCAACCGCGTCGAAGGGCGCGATGACATGCACATGCCCGCCGACTTTGAGCAGGCCCGCCAGCCGCCGCAGCACGTCCTGCGGGTCGTCCATGTGCTCCAGCACGTGGTAGGCGTGGACGAGATCGAAGGACTCGAGCGGCAGGCTGGCCCATTCGTCGAGCACCTGGATGCGGTCGGCCAGATGCGGGTAGTACCGTGCCACGCGGAACCGCAGGAAGGCCCGCATGACCTCGCTGATGTCGTAGGCAGCGATGGGACCGTACTGCGCCGACCGCAACACCAGCCCGCCCGAGCCGTGGGCCAGTTCGAACTGGCGTAGTTGGGCCTCGGCGGCCGGCTGCTGCACGGGGATGGGATCCTCGTAGACGATCAATTCGTAGAGGTAGGCATCGGTCGTGCCGTAGAAGGCCTCGCGCTCGGCCGTGGAGGCCGTCGGTGCGCTGTCCCAGGCCTCCTTGGTGCGCACGATGCCGGCATGGCACTTGGCCAGCACCAGCTCGCGCGACTCGCCCGTAAAGGCCGCCAACTGGTCGAAGCGGTCGGGAAAGGTCGACCGCCGCAGCAGCCACCAGGCCGCGTCGTCGCCGTCCTCCTGAGCGGCGAGCGAACACTCGACCGCCACGCCCGCGCACCACGCCTGCGTCTCGCTCGCATCGCGCAGGTAGATGAAGCAGGTGCCGCCTGGCGTGGAGCGGTGGTACCAGACGGCCAGTATCAACGTCAGCGCCGAGCTGTTCGTGGGTGTGTCCAGCAGCAGCACCTCGGGCAGCCCGAAGCCGGCCTTGGTCAACTCCTCGCACGTCAACTGCAACATGGCGGCGCCTCGGGAAGACAGACACCCGCTCCGGCACGGCGTTGCCAGCCGCGGGTCTGGCGGGCAGGAGTCGGCCGGCGCGCCGCCAACTGGGCAGGGCAACACAGCGGGAGCACCTCCTGATGACCAGCCGACAGCGGCTTGCGGCAACGCTCAATCACGAGACACCGGACCGCGTCTGCGTCGATTTCGGCGCGACACCGGTGTCGGGCATGCACGTGTCCGTGGTGCACGCTCTGAGACAGCGGGTGCTGGGCGATCCCGACTGGCGGGTGAAGGTGATCGAGCCGTACCAGATGCTCGGCGAAGTGGACGACGAGCTGCGCGAGGCACTGGGCATCGACACCGTGGGCCTGTGGGGCCGCACCAGCATGTTCGGCACCGAGGGGCGCGACTGGAAGGAATGGGAGCTGTTCGACGGCACGCCGTGTCTCGTGCCCGGCGCGTTCAACCTGACGCCCGCGCCCGATGGCGGCTGGCTGATGTATCCCCAGGGCGACCAGACCGCGCCGGCCAGCGGGCACATGCCGCGCGGGCAGTACTTCTTCGACACGCTCATCCGCCAGGAGCCGATCATCGAGGAGGCGCTCGACCCCGCGGACAACACCGAGGAGTTCGGCCTGCTGTCCGAGGCCGACATCGCCCACTGGGAGGCGCGCGCCGACTGGTATGACCAGCACGCCGACGCCGGGTGTGTGCTCGTCGCACCGGGCGCGGCGTTCGGGGATATCGCGCTGGTGCCCGCGCCGTTCCTGCGGCATCCGCGCGGCATCCGCGATGTGGAGGAGTGGTACATCTCCACGGCCATCCGCCGCGACTACGTCAAGGCCGTGTTCGAGCGGCAGTGCGAGGTGGCCCTGGCCAACCTGCTCACACTGGCCGACATCATGGGCGACCGCGTCCAGGCGGTCATGGTGACCGGCACGGACTTCGGCACGCAGCGCGGCCCGTTCATCTCGGTCGACGCCTACCGCGACCTGTTCGCGCCGTTCCACCAGCGCGTCAACGAGTTCATCCACGAGCGCACCGGCTGGAAGACGTTCATCCACTCGTGCGGGTCGGTGCGTGCGCTGCTGCCCGACTTCGTCCGGGCCGGCTTCGACATCCTCAACCCCGTGCAGTGCTCGGCGGTCGACATGGACGCGCGCGCGCTCAAGCGCGAGTTCGGCCGGCACTTCACGTTCTGGGGCGGTGGCGTCGACACGCAGAAGACGATGGCCTTCGGCACGCCGCTGGAGGTGTATCGCGAAGTGTCGGAACGAGTCGCTGTCTTCGGCGAGGATGGCGGTTTCGTGTTCAATGCAGTGCATAATGTCCAAGGGAACACCCCACTGGACAATGTGCAGGCGCTGTTCCGAGCCCTTTCGGACAGCGCGGAGTGAGGCCATGCGCCGCCTGTTCGTCGCTCTGATCCTGCTCGCCACACCGTGTCTGAGCGCGCCTCGGGCCGGTGTGGGCGGAGTCATCCGCATGGGCTATGGCGGCGTGCTGCTGCGCGCGGGCATCCCGTTCGACTACCTCACCACCGCCGAGCAGTGCGACCCCAAGGTGTTGGCCCGCTACGATGTCATCCTCCAAGCTGGCATGGCCTACGATCGCGAGCGCTGGCGGTCCGATGCCGAGGCCGCGCTCGACCAGTACGTGCGAGCCGGCGGCAAGCTGATCTGCGAGATGGACGTGCGCCTGCCGGGCGCCATGGGCAAGTGGAAGCTCGACGGCAGATGGAGCTACCCCAAGCGCGTCGATCGCAACTTCGCCCTCGTGCCCACGCCGGACCGGCCGCGGTTCGCGGCGGGCCTCAAGGCCGGCAAGGTCTGGGAATGCGGTGGCCCGATCAGCGTCGTGCGCGGCCTGCCGCCGCAAGCCCGCACGCTGGCGCGATTCGTCGAAGGGCCCGCCCGAGACCAGCCCGCGGCCGTAGCGCTCGATTACGGCCGGGGCCGGCTGATCTTCATGGCGCCACTGCTCTCGTATGTGCAGGGCAACTGGCGCGGCGTCTATGACGACCTGATCCTCGCCGCCGTGACCGACTTGACCGACGGCCGGCTGCGCCGCGTGTGGGCCACCGAGGCGGGCGACACCGTCACACCGCCGGAGCCCGCCGCGCCCGAAGCTGCCGAACTGCCCGGGCTGACGCTGGTCGGCTCGCCGGGCGAGGGCGGCTATGCCGTGCGCATCCCGGTGCCGCCCGCCACGGCCAGGCGCCGCCTGGTGCTCGACCGCGGCGAGGACCGCATCGACACCACCCTGACCGCCGACCGATTGACCGAAGGTGGTCGCGAACTCAAGCTCCCGGCGGGCCGCGAACTGGTCATCCTGCGCACGGCCAGCCGGCTCAATGTGCTGCTCGACGGCCGCGGCCTGGTCAGCCTGCCCCGCCGCGGCCCGGCCGGCCCGCTGTATGCCGACAGCGCCGACGGCCTGACCTTCCAGCCGCTGGAGTCGCTGTACTTCGCCGACGACTTCACCAAGGAAGGGCCGCTGACCGACCCCTGGCGAGCACCGCGCGGCGAATGGCTGTGCGGTGGCCCGCACCGGCTCGACAGCGCGGTGCCCGGCTTTGCCGTGCGCGCCTGGTCGGGCTCGGCGCGCACCGGCAGTTGGTTCTGGACCGAGCAGACTCTGAGTGTCGCCGTGCAGCCGCGCTCGGCGCAGGCCGTCCGCCTGGAGTTGGGCCGCTGGGACGACGCCAACCGGCTGGAGGCCTGGGTGCCCGTGGACCGCGGCGGCGGCGCGCTGGTGTTGTGGCGCGGCGGGCAGCGGCAGGTCCTGGCCGAAGGGCTGCCGGCGCTGCCGCGGCTGCAGTGGTCGCGGGTCGCGCTGTCAGCGCGCGATGGCCGCGCCAGCCTGAGTGTCGATGGCCAGACCCGCTCGGTGCCGCTCGCGACGCCACTGGCGGGCGGCATCGCGCTCGACGCGCAGCAGGGCGACGCGCTGTTCGACGATGTCGAGGTGAGCGACGGCGACGACGCCACGCGGGCCGCGCGAGCCGTGCACCCGGCGCGCTTCGACAAAGGGCCCGAAGGCCTGCTCGACCGCGACACCTGGGCCCATCCCGCGGCCTGTTGGCTGCCGGTGAGCGCCAACCGATTCGAGTATGTCGGCCGCTTGGTGGGCGACTTCACGCTGACCCTTCCGGTACGCGAGGCCGGAGGCGGCTCGCGGCTGACCGTGGGCGCCCAGCGCGACGGCAAACCCGACGTCTATGGCGACTGGGACGCCTCCAAGTTGGCCGGCGGAGGCGGCGTGCAGATCTCGCGCCGCGCTGGCGAGATGACCGTGCGGCGCTTTGGCGACGGCCGCGACGAGCGGCGCGTGTTCCCGGCGAGCGGCTCCGTGCGGCCGTGGGTCGAAGTCTCCGGGCTGTCGCTGGCCGCGGGCGACCTGGACGTCAAGGCCGCCGATGTACTGGAGTACATTGCCGACCAGGCGCCGGCCGACTTCTGGGCCACCGAGGGCGACTGGACCGTGGGTTCACGCTGGCCGTGTACGCCCGAGTACGCCTGGATGATCGGCAGCAGCCCGGGCTGGGCCGCGCTGTGGACCAAGCATGCCTACGACGGCCCGCAGACCGTCTGGACCTACCTCGGGGTGCGCATGCAGGGCGCCTATGCCACGGAGGAAGGCGAGCCTTTCAAGCGGCTGCGCGTCACCCTCGGCGGCAACGGGCGCGACCCGCTGAGCGGCTATGTGGTCGAACTGGGCAGCGATGTGCAAGGCTTCTGCCGGCTCTATCGCTACGAGCGCCCGCACCGCAAGCGCGAAGACTGGCAGCACCGCCCGCCCGTGGTGGCGACGGCCGCGCGCGACCTGGCCAACCAGCGCGAGGTGCACAACATGTGGGGCAGCCTGCGCATCGACCGCGACGGGCCGCGCATCCGGGTCTGGTACCAGAACCAGCCGCTGCTGGACTACACCGACCCCAAGCCGCTGCCCGGTGGCCAGGTGGCGCTGTGGACCGAACGCAATGCCGTGGTGACGCCCTACTTCGCGGTGTTCGGCGCGGCCAGCGCCAAGCCGCGGGAGATGCCGCGCGATCTGCAGAAGCAGCGCCTCGACCAGGACCGCGGCCATCGCTCGCGACCCGGCTTCAACCCGCTGCCGGCCACGCACGCGCTGGAGCGGATGCTGCCCTGGCTGGCTCGGCTGGGCCAGCGCATGGGCGAGGAGGCGTGATGCGCGGCTGTACCGCACGGCTGGCCTGGCTGCGCACGCCGCAGGCCCGACTGCTCTTCCTGGCGCCCGCGCTGAGCCAGATGCTGATCGGCGCCAAGTCGCCGGGCGAGTTCCTCCATCCCCAGAACCTGTTCGTCGCGCTGGTGGTCTATGGGTGCGGCGCGCTGGTCGTCCACGACCTGGCCCGGCGCTGGTCCGACGGCGTCGAAGGCACCTTCTGGCCGCGCCTGCTGTGGCTGGCGGCGGCCTACGGCGTGCTGGTCGACGGCGTCATGCTGGGCAGCTACACCAGCCTCGACTGGAGCCGCCTGGGCCGCCTGGCCGACACCAACCACGGGCACCTGTTGGGCCTCAACCTGACCTGGTCAGTCATGGCCCTGGCCCACCATGTGGCGCTGGCGGTGGTGGTGCCAATCGCCCTGATCGAGTTGATGGACCCGGACGCGGGGGGCCGCGCCTGGCTCGGACCAAAGGGTCTGCGACGGTGCAACCGGCTGTTCTACGCGGCGGTGGTCTTCGGTGCCCTGGCCCAGCAGCAGCGCGGTTCCAAGGCGGCCTATGCCTTCGTCTGCCTGCTGGCCGTGTTGCTCTGGCGCAAGGCCCGCTGGTGGCGGCCTCGTCCGGCAAGATCTTCCGCGTCCTGCGCATCTTCCTGGGCTCGCTGCTGCTGCTGACGGTGTTCATTCGCCGACTGGGTCGACGCATGAGCTTCGGCTGGTCCGACCGGCATACACTGGCCGCGGCCGCGGGCCCGTTGCTGGTCTATGCGGTCCTGGCCTTCTACGCGGCACACGACGCCTACCACGGCGAGTACCCGCGTGGCATGGGGCTGGTAGGACTGGCGACGCTGGTCTGGGTGTGGCGGCTGCGGCGCACCCTCCGCCGCCGCGAGGCCGCCGCCGCGCGGCCGGAAGTCCCCTTGCCGGCCATGGGCGATAGTGGAGAGCCCGCCATCGGGGATGAGCCATGACCGAAACTGTGGTCGACACCGACGTCCTCGTGGTCGGCGGCGGCACGGCCGGCGCGGTCGCCGCGATTGCCGCCGGCCGGCTCGGCGCGCGCACCGTGCTGGTCGAGTGCGGCAGCCAGTTGGGTGGCACCATGACCACCGGCGGGGTCGAGTGGCCGGGCCTGTTCTTCGCCTGGGGCCAGCAGGTGGTGGCCGGCATCGGCTGGGAGCTGGTGCGCGCCACCGCCGAACTGCAAGGCGACCCGCTGCCCGACTTCAGCCAATCGGTCGGCGAGGCCATGCACCGCCATCCCAGCTTCCAGGTGGCTCTGTGCGGCGGGCTGTACGCTGCCCTGGCCGAGGAAGCCTGCACCCAGGCCGGCGTGCACCTGCGCTACTACGAAGCGCCCGATCGCGTGCTGCGCGACAGCGTCCTGCGCGCCGAGGGCACCGAAGACGACCGCGACGGCTGGACCGTGACCACCCACGGCAAGGGCGTGCGCGCACGCATCCAGTGCCGGCAGCTCATCGACTGCACCGCCAATGCTTCCGTGGTCGACCTGGCCGGCTTCGAGCGCCATCGCGGCGCCGACCGCCAGCCCGGCTCGATCATCTACACGCTGACCCAGCCTAGCGGCTGGAAGAGCGGGGCGGGCTACAAGCACCAACGCTACGTGCTCGGTGCCGACGTGACCACCGCCGAAACACACACCGATGCCAACGTGCGCGGGCGCGCCGCCTTCCTCAAGGCGTTCAGAACACTGCGGGCCAGCGCCGAAGGCCGCGACGCGCGCGTGCTCTCGGTGCAGCCCGAGACCAACAGCCGCGAGACCTACCGCATCGTCGGCGAGTACGAGATCACCCGCGACGACTACGCCAGCGGCCGCGTACACGACGACGCCGTGGCCTGCATGTACTACCCCATCGACCTGCACACGCCCGACGGCGTCAAGCCCCAGCACCTGCCCGAGCGCACCACCGTGACCATCCCGCTGCGCGCACTCATCCCGCGTGGCAGCCGGCACCTGCTCGTCGCCGGCCGGTGTGTCGCCAGCGACCGCCTTGCCAATTCCGGGCTCCGCGTGCAGGCCTCCTGCATGGCCATGGGCCAGGCCGCCGGCGCCGCCGCCGCGCTCGCGGCCCGCCTCCGCATCTCGCCCGGCCAGGTGCCGCTCGACCAACTGCGCGCCGCGCTCCGTGACCAGGGCGCCGTGGTGCCCGGAAGCTAGTATCTCGTAACGATGCGACGAGTCTCGGCCTTGGGGTCTGGCCCGCGTTAGACGTTTGCCATCCGAGGCGACAACATCTCATAATAGTGACATCTGGGCTCTGTCGCGGCACGCTTGTGCGCTGATGGTTGGCCCTGAAAGGAGCATCCATGAAGAGGCGAGCATTCACCCTCATCGAGTTGCTGGTGGTTATTGCCATCATTGCCATCCTGGCGGCGATTCTGTTCCCGGTCTTCGCCAAGGCCCGTGAGAAGGCCCGCACGTCGAGTTGCGCGAGCAACGAGAAGCAGCTGGGCGTGGCCTTCACCCAGTACGCGCAGGACTATGACGAGAAGCTCTGCTGGCGCGAAGGCGGCACCAGCCAGTGGCGCACGATGATCCAGCCGTATATCAAGAGCGTGCAGGTCTTCGCCTGCCCGTCGAACACGGCCAACACCTGGTGGGGCGGCGACACGACCATCCGCTCTCATTACGCCATGGTCAACGGCAACAATGATGTGCACGAAGCCTGGCGCGGCGGCTTGGCCCTGGCGGCCATCGACAAGCCGGCCAACAAGGCCATCGTCGTCGAGTTGCGCAACGCCGGCTGGACCGAATGGGGTTCGAGCTGGTGGGGCGGCGGCGGCGCCGGCAGCGCTTGGGACAACGGCTTTGCGAACCACATGGGCCAGTGGAACGTGCTGTACTACGACGGCCACGTGAAGATCCAGAAGCCGATCGCCATGACCACCGGCATCTATGCCGGCGACATCTATGACGATACGCCCAACGCCAACCAGCTCTCGGGCTACCAGCGCCTGCAGGCGCTCTTCCCCTGATCAGCGGCTAGCTGACTGCATCTCCTTGTGAGATGGCCATCGCGGGGCGGCCTACCGGCCGTCCCGCGTGTCATTTGGGGGCCCGCGCCCGGGCTCCTGACCGCATGGCCCGCCGCGGGCAACGTCGAACCGATCAGCGTCTTGATCTGTGGGTCATGATGCGATATTCTCCTAGTGTGATCCATGCCGCATGGCGGGCAATGGTGCCGCCGCCGGCCATGAGATCTACCAAGCAGAGGAGATCCCGTGAAGAAGCGAGCATTCACCCTCATCGAGCTGCTGGTGGTCATTGCCATCATTGCCATCTTGGCCGCCATCCTGTTCCCGGTCTTCGCCAAGGCCCGTGAGAAGGCCCGCACGTCGAGTTGCGCGAGCAACGAGAAGCAGCTGGGCGTGGCGTTTGCGCAGTATGCGCAGGACTACGACGAGAAGTACTGCTGGCGCGAGGGCGGCAACCCCACCTACCAGTGGCGCAAGATGGTGCAGCCGTACATCAAGAGCGTGCAGGTCTTCAAGTGCCCGTCGAACACCACGAGCGCGACGTTCTGGAATGACAACAGCGTCGTTTCCAACTACGCCATGGTCAACGGCAACAACGATGTGCACGAGGCATGGCGCGGCGGTCTGGCCCTGTCGGCCATCGACAAGCCGGCCAACAAGGCCGTGGTCGTCGAACTGCGCAACCAGGGCTGGACCGAATGGGGCTCGTCGTGGTGGAACGGCGGCACGGCCGGCAGCGCCTGGGACAACGGCTACGCGGGTCACATGAGCCAGTGGAACGTCCTGTACTACGACGGCCACGTGAAGATCCAGAAGCCGATCGCCATGACCACCGGCATCTTCGCCGGCGACATCTACGACGACACGCCCAACGCCAACCAGCTCTCGGGCTACCAGCGCGTGCAGGCGCTCTTCCCCTGATCGCCGGTTGACACCCTCTCCTATAGTGACGCGCCACGGGGCGGCCACCGGCTGCCCCGTGGCGCATTTGGGCCACTGTCTCGTGGGCCGGAGGAGTGCGCGTGTCCATGGTCAATGGTCGCACACCCGGGAGTCGCCAGAGCATGGGACCATCGCTGTTGCTCAGTACCACGCTGCTCATCTCCGCCGTCGCCGCCGACGAGCCGGACTTCGCCGCCATGCCGCCCGCGCAGCAGCGGGCCTACGAGCAGGATGTGCTGCGCCGCACCGCCGACCTGGCGCTCATCCCACCGGTGATCAACACCTCGCCGCTGCCTCGCTATGACTACGACAAGCTCGACTACGGCATGACCATCGGCCTGGAACGCACGCCCGGTGGCCGACTGTGGGCCTGCTGGGTGGCTGGCGGCGACAGCCCGGCGGCCTACTTCCTGCTGGCCAGCAGCGACGACGACGGAGCGAGCTGGTCCAAGCCGCGGGTGGTGGTCGACGCGCACTCGCCGAACCTGGCCGTGCAGCGCAGCGTGCTGGTGGGCAATCTGTGGACCGACCCGCTGGGCCGGCTGTGGCTGATCTTCGACCAGTCGATCGACATGTTCGACGGCCGCGCCGGGGTGTGGGCCACGGTCTGCACCAACCCCGATGACGCCAACCCAACCTGGTCGGCGCCGCGGCGCATCTGGCACGGCGTGACGCTCAACAAGCCCACGGTGCTGGCCAACGGCGAATGGCTGCTGCCCATCTCGCTCGATCAGCGGCCCGGCTTCGGCCCCTTCCACGACCTGTTCCATGAACTCGACCCGTTGCGCGGCGCCAATGTCTTCGTCTCGAAGGACAAAGGCGAGACCTGGCAACGGCGCGGCGTGGTCACCTTCCCCAACCCCGACTGGCACGAGCACATGATCGTTGAGCGGCGCGACGGCTCGCTGTGGATGCTGGCCCGCACCGGCAAGGGCATCATGCAGAGCACGTCCACCGACGGCGGCGCCACCTGGGCCGCGCCGACCGAGCCGCCTGGCATCCGCCAGCCCAACGCGCGGTTCCATATCCGCCGGCTAGCCTCGGGCCGGCTGCTGCTGATCAAGCACGGCGACCGGGCCGACGCCCACGCCGGGCGCGTCATGCTCTCGGCCTGGCTGTCTGACGACGACGGGCGAAGCTGGCAGGGCGGGCTCATCCTCGACGAGCGGCCCGGGGTCTCCTACCCTGACGGTGTGCAGGCGCCCGACGGTACGGTGTACATTTCCTATGACCGCAACCGCGCCACGGACGGCGAGGTGCTCCTGGCACGCTTTGGCGAAGCGGACATCCTGGCCGGGAAGCTGGTCGGGCCGAAGTCGGCGCTGAAGCTGCTCATCTGCCGACCACTGGCGCCCCGTGGCAAGAGCAAGCCATGAGCCTGGCCCTGCTCACCGGCCTCCTGCTGCTGGCCGCACCCAGGCCGCCGCTGGTCGGCGTCGAGTACTTCGCCGGCTGGTGGCCCGAGCTGCCCAACAAGTGGCATGGCAAAGGCTGGACCGCGCAGGAGCCGGACTGGCGCACGGAGTTCCCGGGGCGCGTGCCGCTGCTGGGTGCTTACAACGACCAGGCCACCATGGACGCCGAGATCGTCGCCGCCGCCGATCACGGGGTCGACTTCTTCAGCATCCTCTACTACCACCCGCAGCCCGGCGGCCCGCACGAGGTCGAGGCGCAGCGGCTCAATCGCGGGCTGGCCGCGTTCCTGGCCTCGCCCAATGCGGGGCGCATGAAGTTCATGCTGGAGTTCTGCAACGCGCCAGGCTTCGATGCGGCCACCGACGCGCAGTGGGCCGAGTGCATCAAGACCTTCGTGGCGGCGATGCGCAGCCCCAGTTACCTGCGCGTCGGTGGCCGGCTGGTGCTCAAGATCCATGGCGGGAGCTGGTTTCTCGACACCTACGGCAACGATGCCGAGCGCACGCGGCGCGCGCTGGATCAGCTCCGCGCGGCCGTGCGCGAGGCGGGCCTGGGCGAGCTGATCATCGGCGCCGGCATCATGAGCCGCACGCGCTACGCCGCGGAGCAGCCGTTGGCCAAGGTGTTCGACTTCACAGCCACCTACATGAGCATTCCCGAGGTGGAAGTGCGGCCCGCGGAGCATCCCTACGCGCTGCTGGCCGCCGAGGCGCGCGTCTCGCGCGAACTGCACGCGGCCGACCCACTGCCCTGGATGCCGTATCTCGCCGTCGGCTGGAATCCGCGGCCGTGGACGCATCCCGAGGCTGACCCCAATCACCGCCGTTTCTTCACCTTCGCCACCCGCGAGCAGTGGACCGAGGAGTTGCGCGCGATGAAGGCCGACCTGGCCGCGCGGCCCACGCTGGGCCTGCCGCTGCCCGACGGCACACGCCAGCCGGCATTCACCATCTACGCCTGGAACGAGTTCGGCGAGGGCGGCATTCTGGCGCCGACGCAAGGCGAGCAGAACACCAAGCTGGAAGCCATCCGCGATGTCTTCGGCACCAAGTGAGGACCAGAGCATGAACCGACGTGAGATGCTGGCCGCCGGCGCGGTGGCCGGCCTGGCTGTCGCGGCGACTGCCGCCGAAGCGGACCGCGCGGCGGCGCTGACGCGGCTGCGCGCGGCGAACGACACGCTGCGCGGCTACCTGCGCGACCTGCTGACCAAGACCAAGCACCGCCTGCCCAACGGCGTCGCGGTGCAGTTGCCATCCACCGGCGGCTACGTGGGCGTCTGGCCCGACGACTGCTTCTACCCGCTCATGGCCGCGCCCGATCTGGTCGACCGCGCCGAGACCGCGGGCCTGATTGGCTTTCTCACCGACAGCTGCGTCGGTCTGGGCCGCGTGCCCGACCGCGTGGAGCCCGACGGCCTGCCGGTGCTCTCGCCCGGCGCCACCAACAATCCGCCCATGACCGACCGCATCCCGCTGCACCTGCCCGCGGCCTGGGTGCGGCTGCTAGACTATGCCGAGGCCTTTGGCGTGACGATCCCCCGCAAGGGCGACTGGGCGCGCCTCATCGAGCGCAGCTTCGACCAGGTGCCGCTGTCGTGCGGGCTGGCCTACGCCGACCCGCAACATCCGCCCATCGGCTTCGGCTTCCACGACAGCATCCGCATCACCGGCTTCGAATTGATGAGCAGCCTGATGCTGCATCGCGGTTTCGAGCGTGCGGGCCGGCTGTTCGCTAAGGAGGTCGGCCCGGCCGTGGCCCAGCGCTGGACGGCCCAAGGCGCCGCGGTGGTGGCCAACCTGCAACGCTGCTGGGACGACAAGGCCGGCGGCTACGTCGGCGGCACGCGGAGCGGCCGGCAGTTCAGCGTGTGGGCCAACGGCCTGGCCTATTCGCTGGCCGATGCCGCCCATCGGAAGACGATCTTCGCCACGCTGGCCGCCAAACGGGAGCAGATCCTGCTGCTGGGCAACACCCGCCAGATCGCCGAGCCAAGCTGGATCGGCACCGGCGGCGGCGGCAGCTACCAGAACGGCGGGTTCTGGGCCACGGGCACCGGCTACATCCTGCCGGCCATCTGGGACAACGACCCGGTCTGGGCCGCCGACCTGCTGGGTGAGATGACCGCCAAGCTGCCCGGCCTGGACTTCGCCGAGTGGATCGACGCCGCCGGCCGACCCAATGGCGCGCGCGGCTTCCTGGCCAGCGTGACGCTGCCGCTGCTGGGCATCCGGGCCATCCTGGAGAACAAGCCACTGATCGAGCTGTTCTAGCCGCGGATGGTGGGCCGCATGGGAGCACTGGAAGGACCAGCCCGGCGATCGGCGAACGGAGGCCGAAGGGGAGTTCTCCATGCGACGGTTCGCGTTACTGCTGGTGGTGGCCTGCGTGATGGCGGCGGCCGCCGAGGACTTGAAGCCGGGCGACCGGCTGCCCGACTGCCACAAGGTACCGCTGCTCACGCTGGGCGCCGAGTACCGGCCGCACTACGACCAGGTGCCGAGCCTCGAGTCGCTGTTGCTGAGCGACGGCGTGCTGGTGGTCCATTTCACCTCGCCGCGGCCGCCGCGCAATGCGCCGTTCCGCACCTGGCTGGGCGAAGAGGTCGCGGCGTTGGGCAAGGCCTGCCTGACCGCGCCCTACCGGACCCGCGCCGTGGTTGTGGTGCCCCTGGGCGACAAGGGCCGGCGTGACGCCCTCACGGTGCTGGCCAACTCGCCCGACAAGCCCTGGCAAGGCCAGGACCGGGTGGACCTGTTCTACGAACCGACCTGGCCACGGCCAGGCCTCTACCGCACCTTCCGGCCCGGCGCCGCCGAGGACGAGGCGCACGGGCTCACCTTGCCATTGACCGTGGTGCTGGGTCCTCATCGCGAGATCATCGCCCTGCGCGGGTCGGGCGAGGGCGGCGAGCTCTACGACTGGCTGGTGCGCAGCCTGCCGGCCCAGCTGATCACCGCGCCCCGGCCGCCCAGCGGCACGGCCAGTCTGCCCGCAGGGCCAGCCGACTGGCCCGCCTTCCGCCGCAACGCCGGGCACCAGGCAGAGTCGCCCGCGGTGCCCAACACGCTGCCCTATCTCTACCGGGCCTGGCAGGCAGAGGCCGGCCAGACCTTCGCCAGCCCTGCGGTGGCAGATGGGACGGTCTACGCCCTGACCGACGAAGACGGGCTGCGCAGCTACGCGCTGGCCGACGGCCAGGCTGGCGAGACCTTTGAGCTCGATAGCGCCGCCAGCGCCAAACTGCCACCGGACATGAAGCCCGGCGAGCAGGCCGGCGCCATCGGCCCGCACGTCTGGAGCAGCCCGGTGGTCGCGGGTGACCGGCTCTATCTGGCCACCGGCGCGGGCGAGGTGATCTGCCTGAGCCGCGCCGACTTCGCGCCGCTCTGGCGCCGGTCGCTAGGTGGCCTGGTCACCTCATCGCCGCTGGTGGCCGAGGGCGCGCTGTACCTGGGCTCGCGCGGCGGCGCGGTCTACGCGCTCGACGCGGCCGATGGCGCGCTGCTGTGGCGCTTCCAGACCGGCGGCGAAGTCAGCTCGTCGCCCGCGCTCAGCGCCGGCACGCTGCTGGTCGGTTCGGGCGACCGGCGGCTCTATGCGCTCGACGCCCGCAGCGGCGAGGAGCGCTGGTCGCTGGAGACCAGCGGCGCGGTCGATTCCTCGCCCACGGTGGCCGGTGACGCGGTGGTGGTCGGCTCCTTCGACGGCTGCGTCTACAGCGCGCGGCTGGCCGACGGCAAGCTCAACTGGCGCTGCCCGCTGGGCGGCTGGGTGCACTCTTCGGCCGCGGTCAGCGACGATACGGTGTACATTGGCACCGTCAACTACCCACGCACGCTGACACCGCGCTTCGCCTGGCTCGACCTGCGCTCGGGCGCGGTCAAAGCCAGCTTCGACATGCCCGACGCGGTCTACTCGTCGCCGACGCTGTGGGATGCACTGGTGCTGGTCGGCTGCCGCGACGGCAAGCTCTACGCCTTCGACCGCACCGGCCGTCAGTCGCAGCCGCTGTGGACCTTCGCGACGGGTGACCATCTACACGCCTCACCCGTGGTGGTCGGGTCGACCGTGCTGCTGCACTCGACCGACGGCCAGCTCTACGCCTTGCGGTCGGCGCGGCCCATCGAAGCCTGGACCGCCGAGGAGGTCACGCCGCGCTGGTTCATGGCGGCACTGGCCAAGCAACTCCACCAGGGCTCAGCCGAGCTCATTGCGCGAGCCAGCGCGGGTGCCGTCGGTGAGAGCTACCGACTGCCCGACTTCGACACGCTCTATTCGGCGGTCAAGGCCCAGGTGGCCAACCCGGAGCGCCGCACCCGCGTGCTGCCGCGCGACGTGCCGTCCGACCATCCGGGCGCGCCGTACATTGAGTACGTGCTGACCGCCGGCTTGCTGAGCGGGTATCCCGACGCCACCTTCCGGCCCACCGAGCCCCCGACGCACAGCGAGCTGGCCGGCGCGCTGGCCGGCGTGCTGGACTGGATTTCACGGCCCGACTACGTGTGGCGCGTACTCAAGGATCGTGATCTGGCCACCGGCAATGCCAACGTCGAGGTCAAGCTGGAGCCGATCGCCGGCCGCGGCCGCCGCAAGCCCAGCGACCTGCCTGACGGACACTGGGCGGCTGGGCGCATCGCCAGGCTGGCCGAGTTGGGCGCATTGCAGCTCGATGAGAACAACGCATTTGGCGGCGAGGTGCAGGTCACGCTCAGCCACGCGCGCACGCAGTGGACGCTGATCAGCCAGGCGCTGCGCGTGACGCGGACCAAGTAAGCCGCCCTGGCGCCACGGCGCCGTGTGTGGCACGCTGGCCACGACAACCCATCCTAGGCGAGGTAGAACGATGAGACTGATCCTGATTGCCCTGGCGCTGCTGCTGGCCGCGGCCTGGGCGTTGCATGCTCAGCAGACCAACGCGCCCAAGGCCGAACCGACCAACGCCGCCGAAGCCGCGACGCAGCAGGCTGCGCTGGCCAAGGCCGCGGCGGACCGCAAGCTGGAAGAGGACTACCAGGCCTGGGTGGCCAAGCTGCCGGCCGACCAGCAGGCCTGGGAGAAGGTGCTGGGCGAGTGCCTGGGCAGCTTCTACCTGCCCATCCACAAGCGCGAGAAGGTCGCTGGGAAGTCCAACGCCTGGGACTTCGTGGTCGACGACCCCAAGCTGCCGCGCGTGCTGCTCATCGGCGACAGCGTCTCACGCGGCTACACGCTCGATGTGCGGAAGGCGCTGGCGGGCCGGGCCAATGTGCACCGCGCCCCGGAGAACTGCGGGCCGACGGCCAATGGCCTCAAGAAGATCGACATCTGGCTGGGCGACGGCAAGTGGGACCTGATCCACTTCAACTTCGGCATCCACGACCGCGCCACGCCCATCGCCGACTACACCAAGCGCCTGACGCAGCTCATCGAGCGCATGAAGGCGACGGGCGCGAAGCTGATGTGGGCCAGCACCACGCCCATCCCCGACGACGCCAAGACCGGCCAGACCGCCGCCAGCATCGTCGAGCGCAACGCCGCCGCGGCCGAGCTGATGAAGGCGCAGGGCGTGGCCATCGACGACCTGTTCGCAACCATCACGCCACGTCTGGCCGAGCTGCAGAATCCGGGCGACGTGCACTTCGGCGGGCCCGGCTACCGGTTCCTCGGCGAGGCCGTGGCCAAGGCCATCGAGGCAGACCTGGCCCCGACAGGCCAGCCGGCGCGTTAGGCCCAACCGCCTGGGGCAGCACCGACCCGCCATGGCACGAACGCAGCCCTGGCGCGACCGCTCGACTCATGGCACGCTGGTGACGGCGTCGCTGCCAGCCAGGCCGCGACCGAGGGGAGATGAGCCATGTGGGTGGCTCTGCTGCTGCTGTTGGGCGCGTGCTCGGCTCGGGCCGATGGACCCGTGCTGCCGACACTGACCATCGTCTTCGCCAAGGACACCTACGAACTCGGCGAGCCGATCGACGTGACCATGCGCTACACCGTGACCGGGCCGGAGACGATTCCGGTGGCGGTGATCACCTACGACCGCTCCGGCCGCATCGGCTCGTATGGCTTTCGCGCCCGAGACGACCAGGGCCAGACCGTGCGCCTGCCGTGGGAGTTCTGGGGCGGCGTTGGCGGCGGGGCCTTCGGCATGGCGACGGTCAGCCGTCAGCGGCCGTTCGAGCAGAAAGTCAAGCTCAACGAGTGGCTGGCCTTCGACCGGCCCGGCACCTATGAGGTGACCGGCCACTCGAGCATCGTCGGCGGCATTCACGGCCCGTTACCGACCAACGGGCCGCAGATGCTCAGCGCGCCGGTGCGGCTGCACCTCGTCGACTACGACCCGCAGCGCCGCGCGCAGCGGCTGGCCGAACTGGGCGAGACGATCAAGTCGTCCGACGAGCGCAAGCGGCACGACGCCTACCAGGAGCTGGGCTACCTGCTCGACCCGCGCGCCATTCCGCTGTTGGTGCGCGGCGTGACGGACCAGGGGCGCAACTGCTCGTTCGCGGCGAGCGCCGGCCTCCGTTCATTGCGCGACCGCGCGCCGGCCGAGGCGGCGATCCTCGAGCGGGTCAAGCACGGTCGGCCCGTGCCCACGCCCGACGAGCTGGGCACGTTCTCGTGGCTGCTGGGCCAGCTCGATGGCGACATCGCCGGTAAGTCGACCGGCTGGCGCCCTGACGTCGAGTGGCGCAAGCGGCTGGGCGCCATGCTCCGGCAGCGCCAGCCCCGCGTGCCCGACGAGCAAGTCGCGCAGTACGTGATCGAAGGCGTGGGCGACGGACTGGTGGCCGGCGACGATGTCGGCCTTTGGCGGCGGATGCTGGTCCACGCCGACCATCTGCCGCGCGGACTGGCCGAGCGGGCCGGGTCCGCGGTGGCCCGCTACTGCGCGGTCAGCGCGCTGCAACGCGAGCTGACGCGCGTGGCCGCGGACCAGTGGCTGCCGGGCGAACTGCGCGGCGGGGCCATGCTGGCGCTGCATCGCCTGGGCGACGACCGGCAGCGCGACCGCATCGTGCTCGACGTGATGCGGCCGAGGCCGGAGTTCGGGCGGCTGGCGCTCAGCGCATTGGGCAACTACCGCGGTGCTGAAGTCGGCGCCGCGCTGCTCACGCTGGCCACGAGCCAGTCCCAGAACTACCAGGTGGCGGAGGCGGCGGCCCAGCGATTGCTGGACTTGAGCCCGTTGGTGCCTGGCCCGCGGCTGGCGAAGGCGTTGCGGCTCCACCCCTACTGCCCCGGCCGCGATTACCTGCTCGAGGCGCTGGCCTTGACCGATGCCGACCTGGCCCGGACGCTGGTGCGCGAGTTCGCAGCGCAGTGTCAGCCAGTCTGGGTCAGGTCATCCACGGCGATGCGCCTGGCCGTGGCGCTGGACATGCGCGACGTGGTCGGCACGGTGTTCACCTGTGGCGACCGCGACTCGCTCGAGAAGCTGCTGCGCGGCATGCAGGAGGCGTGGCAGGAGCAGGCCTGGACCAAGGATCGTCAGCCCTGGCGCGGGCCGCGCCCGCGCTGCCAGGCCAGACGCGACACCATCGCGCGCTGGTTCCCCGAACTGCTGGATGCGGCTTCCCAGCCGGCCGGTGAGCACGGCGGTCCGAGCGGCCTGGCGGCATCGGTGCTGCAGTCGATTACCGGCGACAGTCGCTACCGTCTGGCACATCGTGACGAGCCGATAGAGCCATACTGGCGCCTGTGGTGGGCGCTGAACCGCCGGCGGCTGGGCAGGTAGGTGGCCTGGGCCCAGCCGCGCCTGCGACCCGGTACCAAACACCGCGAGGCGGGCCTGCTTTGGCCCGACTCAGCGCGCATAGACCCTCAACTCGTTGACGACGCCGTCGAACCCGAACCGCTTCCACCGCCGCACGTAACGGAAGGCGGGCAGGCCGCTCGGCACATTGGCGGTCCAGATGCCTCCCGCCTGCGGGTCAGCGTCCAAGCCTTGCTGGCCGAGAACGGTGTAGCTGCCGAAGGCAGGATCGTTGGATGCCAACACCTCGAACTCGGTCCGGCTGAGCGTGTGGTCGCCCGTGTCGTTGCGCAGCAGCATCTCCACTCGGGTGAGCGTGGCCTCGCGGCCCAGGTCCACCTGGACCCACCCCACGCCGGGGAAGCCTGGATACCAGCAGGTGCCGCTCTGGCCGTCGAACGCGCGGGCCGCCGCCTCCCCTGGCGTGTTCACCGCCGAGGCGGTGTAGGCCGCCTCCGGCCTGCCCTGGGCGATCTCCTGGCCCTTGTCGGCCGCGGTCACCGTCACCTTGACGTCGGCATGCACCTCGGCCGCGAGATCGGTCGCCGTCAGGCGCAAGACATACTCACCCGGCACCGAGAACGCCACGGGCAGGCTGAGCGCCCGCGTCTGCTGGCCGTAGAAGCTGACCTCGCCCGGCCCGCTGACCTTGGTCCAAGCGTAGTGCAACACGTTGTGCGGCTGGCCGTCGTCAGTCAGGCGGGCGGTCAGGCGCAGAGCGTCCAGCAAGCCGGTGGTTGCCGATGGCGCCAGAACGATGGTCGGGGCCTGGTTCTTGCCGCGGCCGGCAGGCAGGCGCCCGAGCAGGTCTCGATAGGCGGGTTGCAGACCGGCGGCTTCCACCGTGGCCTTCGCCACGGGCCTCGCCGCCCAGTTGGCGGTGGCGTCGACGACGGTGCCCTCCTCGACGATGCCCGGTTCCTGGTGCAGGTCCATGCGGCGGCTGCGCGCGTTGTCCGTGTAGTTGTCGCGCAACGTGTGATGGCTACCCTTCATCAGGTACCAGCAGCCGAGGGTGCCGTCGATGACGTTGCGCTCAACTGTCCAGTAGCGACAGTCGTTGTCCAGATAGACTCCCTGGCTGTCGCGGCCATGGACCCCACTGATGTAGTTATCGCTAAAGACGCTGGGTGTGCCGTCGGAGCTACCGTCCATCCAGGTGTAGAATGCGCCGCCGTCGGCCGTTGAGCCCATGGTGTTGACGATCCGATTGTAGCGTACGCTCAGCGCTCCATACCTGGCGGGGGCATTGCCGAACAGCTTGTTGACCAGCAGGCCGATGTACGGCACGTCCACCACCATGTTGTGGTGGATCTGAGCATCCAGCAGCTTGCCGGCCAGCAGCGCCGCACCCATGCGGTAGTCCTGGTTGGTGCGCCAGAAGAGGTTGTTGGTCACGCTCAGGCGTTCGGGCGCCCGTTTGGGGTCCAGCACACTGCCCAGGCCCAGGCCGTCGGCCGAGATGTCCGCGAAGACGCAGCCATTCACCTGCGAGTCGTCCACCTGGTTCAGATGAAGGCCCACGCCGCCCAACCGCTCGAACGAGCAGCGCTCGAATCGCACGCGCCGCGCATCGGTGGCGTAGACATTGGCCAAGGACAGTCCCCCGGCCAGGCCTCTGCCTTTCGTGGCGAAGCCAGGATCGTAGCCAAACCAGCCCTCGGTGTTGGGGCTGGTCCAGCCCGCTTCGGCAAATGTCAGGCCCTCAAATCGCAGGTCGTTCGCGCCCTGGATGACCAGCAAGCGCTCGACCGCGGGTGCCACCACCTCCACCTTGGCCATGTCTTCGCCCGGCATGGGCAGGTAGGTCAACAGCGCGCTGGCGCGATCGAAGTACCACTCGCCCGGCTCGTCAAGCAGTTCCACTGCGTTCTCGAGGATGACTGGCGCACAGGACTTGAACCCGACGAACGTCGGGGCCAGCCATTCGGGTACTTCCTTGAGGGCTACGTTGGTGCGACCTCGGTCGCCCGGCTGGACGCCCGTGACGCTGAGGATGTAGTGCCGCCAGGTGATCTGCTGACGCACCTGCAGGTCAGTGGGCCGCGCGTAGCCAGCGACCTCGGGCCCATCGAGCACCAGACCCAACGGCTGCCCCTTCTCGTTGCGCCACATCCCCTCGGGCACGATGGCCTGCGACCGCGCGCGCGGCCGGCGATGCCCGTCCACATACAGGTCGCGCAGCCCCTCGGGCAGCAGATCCTTGGGCAGGGCCGCCTGCCAGGCCGCCCGACCGTTGACGGTGACCACACGCCACCCGTCCACGCGCCGGCCCCCACTCAACACTGTGGGTCGGTCGGTCGCCGCGGCGCGGTAGATCACCGCATGCCCGGCCCGGCCTGAGTCGCGGGCCTCCAGGGTCAGCGTCTCAGTGAGTCGGTAGGTGCCCGGCAGCACCAGCACGGTGATGTCACCCGTTATCGACGCATCGCTCCGCGCCCGCAGCGCATCCCTGGCCTGCGCCAGCGACCCGAAGGCGTCCTCGACGCTCGTGCCACTCCGCCCGGTGCCTCCCGCTGCCACCCAGTAACGGCTCTGTGCACTGACCGGCGTCGCCGCCAAGGCCAGGGCCAGGAGGAGCCCGCACAGGCATCCACAGACACGCATGTTCCCATTCTCCAGTCAGTCCCACGCAGGCCCAGGGCCGGCTCCCGCCGACTCGCGACATTCGCGACTTACGCGGGTCACTGACGCGCGTCAGTTGAGGTTTGTTCCCACCTTCGTGGTCACAACGCGTCGGAAGCGCCGCTTGACGCCGCGCGGACCAGCCACCTATGCTAGCGGCGTGACGCGCATCAGTGAAGCGCGTCATCGAGGGCTTGGGTGATGGCGTCTGGGAATCGCGTGCGCATGGCGGATGTCGCGGAGCGGGCCGGCGTATCGCGCACCACGGCCTCCTATGTGCTCAACGGCCAGGACAAGGGCATCCCCGAGGCAACCAGGCTGCGGGTGCGCCAGGCGGCAGCGGCCTTGGGGTTCACGCCCAACCGTCTGGCGCAGCGGCTGGCCGGGCAGCGAAGCGGCCTGGTGGGGTTGGTCATACCCGACATCAGCAGTCCGTTCTTCTCGTCGCTGGTGAGCCACCTGCACGACGCAGCGCGTGCGCGGGACACCCACGTGCTGCCCGAGCTATCGCCGACGGCCTACGGTGACTGGCTGTGGCGAGCCGCCATCGACCGACTGCTGGGTTGGCAGGTGGACGGTCTGCTGCTGTGGACCTGGGCGTTGCCACCGTCGGACGAGGCCGCGCGGGCGCTGCTGGCAGCGGCGGCCGGCGTGCCGGTGGTGGAGCTGGGCCAGGAGCCGCCCGCCGCGTCGACCGCCGACGGCGTCTATGTCGATTTCGGGTCCGGTACTCGCCTGCTCATGGACCATCTGCTGGCACTCGGCCACCGGCGTTTTGCCTTCCTGGGTTACGGGGTGCCGGCCACGGACAGCCGGGCGCGAGCGCCGATGGATGTCCGGGGCCTCGCGGTGGCCGCCGCTGCCGAGCTGGCGCCGCTCATGCTGGAGGCCACGGGCCTCGACGACGCGCGCCGACTGGGCGCCGCGGTCGGCCAGGGAATCGTGTCTGGACAGCCAGATGCGCCGACGGCCATCGTCTGCCTCAACGACATGCTGGCCCTGGCGGCCAGTCGCGGCCTGAGCGACGTCGGGTGTCACCTGCCCGGCGACGTCTCGCTGGTCAGTTGCGACGGCGGCTGGGCGGGCAGCTACTTCAGCCCTGAGTTGACCAGACTGCACGTGCCCTTCGCGGCGCTGGCAGAGCAAGTCCTGACGTTGCTCGATGCGCGCCTGGCTGGTAGCACCGAGCCGCCGGTGGGCCTGGCGCTGGTGCCGACGTTGGCACTCGGTCACTCCACTGGGCCAGCCAGGCCCGCGCAGCGCCGTTAGCCCAGCAGTTCCTGTACCTTCGGCATCCACTCGCTGATCGGCAGGTGCTGCGGGCACTTGCTCTCACACTCGCCGCATGCCGCGCAGGCGCTGGCGCGTTCGCCCTCGGCCTTCTGGCCATAGAGCGCGCGGGCGAGTTGGCGCGGGCCGCCGCCCAACGCGCCGGCGCTGTTGAACAGCGCAAACAGGCTGGGAATGTCGAGCCCCTGCGGGCAGGGCAGGCAGTAGCCGCAGTTCGTGCAGGCTAACGCGTACAGCCCTTCGAAGGCCGTGCGCGCCGCTTGGAGGACAGCCGACTCCGCAGCGGTGAGCTGGTCGTAGCCCGGCCGTGCGGCCAGGGCCACGTTGTGCTCTGCCTGGGCCTGAGCGCTCATGCCCGAGAGCACCAGCGAGACTTCGGGCTTGGCCCACAGCCAACGCAACGCCAGGTCGGTCGGGTCGGCGCCGGCCGCGTCGAACACCGCCTGCATCGGTGCCGGCGGCGTGGCCAGCGTGCCGCCGAACAGCGGCTCCATGACGACCACTCCCAGCCCACGCGCCGCCGCCAGCTCCAGCCCGCGCGTGCCGGCCTGCACCTGCTCACAGACGTAGTTGTACTGCAGCTGGCAGAACTGCCAGCCGGCATACTCGTCGAGGATGCGCTCGAAGGTGGCATAGCTGTCGTGGAAGCTGAAGCCGAACGCGCCGATGTCGCCCGCGGCGCGCCGCCGCTCGAGCCAGTCGGTGACGCCCAGATCGCGCACCTGGTCCCAGCGCGCCGACTGCAGGTTGTGCAACAGGTAGCAGTCGATGCGCTCGGTGCCCAGCCGCGCGCACTGCTCGGCGAACAGGCGGTCGAAATCGGCCGGCTCCTTGGCCAGCCAGACGGGCATCTTGGTGGCCACGGTCACGCGCTCGCGGTAGCCGTCGCGCAACGCCAGACCGAGCACGCGCTCGCTGTGGCCGTCATGGTAGCCGTAGGCGGAGTCAGCGTAGTCCACGCCATGGTCGAAGGCCCAGCGCAGCATGGCGATGGCCGACGGCTCATCCACCGCGCCGTCGAGCACGGGCAGCCTCATGCAGCCGAAGCCGAGGGCTGAGGTGGGCAGGCCGGTGGTGCCGAGGGTGCGCTGGTTCATGGGTTGCTCCGTCTGGCACCCATTGTACCAAGGCGCGCCGTGAGGCGTGGGGCTGGCGAGTCTCGCGCCCCGCGTCCGCGCCTTGACGGCGACCACGGCGCGCGGGTACAGTCGCCACAGTGGAGGGGCGAGCCGCATGACTCACCTGCCTCGTGTCGTCTGTGCCTGCCTGGTACTGGCGTCGGTCGTGTCGCTGCTCACCTGGCCGCGCGCCGCCGACGCGGCCGAGCCGCTCCGGTCGACTGCCGAGTTGCTGGGCTACCGGCCCACCGACCGCCTGCTGATCATCAACGCCGACGATCTGGGCATGAGCCACGCCACCAACCTGGCCATCTTCGACGCCTTCGAGCACGGCGTGCTGACCTCGAGCACGGTGATGATGCCCACCGCCTGGGTCAAGGAGGTGGTCGACTGGGCCAAACTCCACCCGCAGGCGAACATCGGCGTACACCTCACGCTGACCAGCGAGTGGGCGCGCTACAAGTGGGCGCCGGTCGCGGGCCGCGCGGCGGTGCCGGGGCTGGTCTCGCCCGATGGCTTCATGTGGTCGGACGGCCCCGAAGTGTGGAAGGGCGCCACCCCGCAGGAGGCCGAGACCGAGGCACGGGCCCAGATCGACCTGGCGCGGAAGCTCGGCATCGAGCCTACGCACATCGACTCGCACATGGGCACCTTGCAGGAGAACGCGGAGTTCTGGAAGGTCTACCTCAAGCTGGGCGCGGCCTATCGCCTGCCCCAGCGTCAGGCCTCCGCCGCCGCCTACGAAGCGCTGGGCGGCCGCGGCATGAAGGAGGCCGAGCGGGCGGCCGGCGTGCTCGGGCCCGACGAGTTGCTGTTCGAACTCAAGCGGCCAGCCGACCCGTCCGGCGTGCCGGCCTGGTACGAGCAGGTGCTGCGCGGCCTCAAGCCCGGGTTGACCGAGTTGTACCTGCACCCCGCCATCGACGGCCCGGAGATGCAGGCCATCTCTGGCACACACGCCTTCCGCGACGCCGACTACCGCTGGCTGATCGACCCCCGAACCAAGGCGCTGATCGACGAGTTGGGCATCAAGCTGATCAGCTACCGCGAGTTGCTGAACGCGATGAGAGGCACCGCCACGAAGTGAAGCCGTGACATCGGGGCCGCAGGCGCCTGGCTGAGGCGCGCGTAGCGCGTTCGTGGCGCCGGCATCCTGCCGGTGGCGGATCACCTGGATCGACTCGCCGCGAGCCGGGCTGGTCCGTCCGCCGGCACGATGCCGGTGCTACTTGGCCTCCACCCGCTCCAATACCACATCGTCAAACCAGCACGTGCCCCGCGACCGGCCCCAGCCGCCTAGCAGGCAGTTGATCTGCACGCTGGTCAGCGCGCCCGTGTCGAACTCCACCTCGACGCGTGTCCAGTCATGGGTGCCGGTCAGCGGCGGGGTGGTCGGGCCTTGCACCTCCTGCACGTTGAGGAACGCACCGCGGCCGGTGTCGGCGACCACATCCTGGCAGCGGATCCAGCCGGACAGGCGGTAGCGCGCGTTGGGCTGCACCTCGGCGCGCTGGGTCCAGGCGCAGTCGGCGCCGGCCGCGGAGACGAGCTGGGCGCAGTGCGTGCCCGCGTGCGGGCGGTCGGCGGTCCAGGTGGCCTGGTATGCCCCTTCGCCCCACTGCGTCGGGCGCCAGTCGGCGTCCGCTTCGAAGCCGGCGTTGGCCAGCGGTGGTTCAGGGCTCGGGGCTCGGGTCAGTTCGACGATGGTCAGCGAGTGCGGCGGCAAGGTCACCGCACCGTCCTGGACGGCCAGCTCCACGCGCCGCGGTGCCACGCGGTCGGGCCGGTCGACGTCGTTGTAGGCGTCGGGCGAGTCGCCGTCGAGCACCGTGGCCCGGAGCACGCCGGTGACCGGCTGGCCGTCGAAGGCGATCCGGCACAGCGCCGGTGCGGAGGCATGGCGGTTGATCAGCGCCAGGCGCCAGGCCGCGCGCGCGGCGTCGCACGTAGCCACGGCGTCGACCGCCGGCACCGTTGCCCCGCCGTGAGCGAAGGGGTCGCTGGTCACGCTGGCCGAGGCCACGCGGGGCCCGAGCTGGTTGGCGTAGGCCTCCAGCACGTGATAGGCAGTGCGCTTGACCAGGCCGCCGGGATGGACATACAGCGGGCCACGCGTGTTGATCAGCGGCGCGATGTTGGCCATCTTGACCGTGTCGGCGTGGCGCAGGCAGGCGTTCAGGAAGCTCGCGGAGAACAGCGCGTCGGCCATGGTGTAGGTGGCGTTGATGTCGTTGCGGTCGCGCGCCTTGATCTGCTCGGGTCCAAAGCCGGTCATGACACCGGGATGGTGCCAGCCGCGCAGGTTCCACTCGTCGAAGGCAATGCCGACCCGACCCGCATAGCCAGCGGCTGCCAGCAGGCGCTCGACGGCGGCGATGGCCTCCTCGGGCCCGCCGGCGCGCATCATGCAGGTGGCGAAGTCGCTGGGCCGGTCGTCTGACCACAGCCCGTCCCAGTAACCGTGGATGGAGATCAGGTTGAGCTGTGGTCCGGCGGCGCTCAGCAGGCTGCGGTTCCAGCCGTCATCGAGCGCGGCGGCCGAGAGCACCACGTTCGGGTCCACGCGGCGAATCATCTTCGACGTCTCACGCACGAACGGCCCCCACTCCTCGCGGCTCTTGGCGCCGATCTCGTGGCCGCCCCAGTTCTCATTGCCCACCGACCAGTAGCGCACGCCGTAGGGCTCGGGATGCCCGTTGGCCGCGCGCAGCCGAGCCCAACGCCCGCCGGTCTGGTTGCAGTACTCGACCCAGTCGCTCATCTCCTCGGGCGTGCCGGTGCCGGCATTGCCACAGATGTACGGCTCGCAGCCGACCAGCTTGCACCAGGCCATGAACTCGTCGGTGCCGAAGGTGTTGGGATCCTCCACGCCCCAGGCCTTGTCGAAGCTGGGCTGGCGGTTGGGGCCGATGCCCTCTTTCCAGTGGTAGGCGCTGACGAAGCAGCCGCCCGGCCAGCGCACCACCGGCACGCGCAAGGCGCGCACTGCCTCGATGACATCGCGCCGGAAGCCCTGAGCGTCGGCCAGCCGGGAGCCCGGCTCGTAGATGCCGCCATAGATCTGGCGGTGGAAATGCTCGAGGAACCCGCCATAGAGCATCGGGCTGTACAGCCGCGACTTACCCGCCAGGTGGATGTCGACACCGGCGGCGATGGGTTCGGCCGCTTCGGTGGCGCACGCGGTGATACACAAGCCCATGGCGAGGGCAGTCATGGTTCGCATGATCGGCGACCCCTGCCCCATTGTACCCAATCTCGGATGACAAGACTGTCATGCTTCATCCTGTCTGGGGCGGTACGCCACCGGGTACCATGCAGCCATCAACGATGGAGACTCGACCATGATCGACCGACGACGTTTCGTGACCGAGCTCGCCGGCGGCAGCGCCTTGTTGCTGGGCGGCCGCGTGTGGGCCGCGGATCCGGCGCCGCCAGCCGCCGCCGCGTCGGCCAAAGCGAAGAGCCGCGTGGCGCTCGTCCGGCATTCGGGGGTCATCGTCAAGGACGAGATCCAGGCCAAGCCGCTGGCCGCGATGGCGGACCAGGCGGTCATGACCCTGTCGGGCGAGGACACGCCGGAGAAGGCGTGGCAACGCTACTTCAAGCCTGGCGAGCGCGTGGGCATCAAGGTCAACGGCCGTGGCGGATCACCGCTGTCCACCTCGACGCTACTCATCGCGCACTGCGTCGACCGGCTCAAGGGCATCGGCATCAAGCCCGCGGACATCATCATCTGGGAGATGCGGGTCAGCGACCTGAACAACTGCGGGCTGTATGAGAACACGGCCTGGGGCGCGCAGGTGACGACTGCCGATGTGGAGTGGGACGCCTGGATCCAGCAGGGCTCGTTCAGCGGCGCGCTGACCAGCATCGTGACCAAGCGCGTGGACGCGATCCTCAACCTGCCGCTGCTCAAGGACCACCACAACGCGGGCATCACGCTGGCACTCAAGAACCACTACGGCTCGATCTGCAACCCCATGGCCCACCACGGCAACTACTGCGACCCGTACATCGCCGACCTCAATACCGTGCCGGCGCTGCGCGACAAGCAGCGCCTGATCATCACCGACGGCACCCGTGGTCAGGCCGAGGGCGGCCCGCACTACAGCCCCGGCTTCGTGGGCTACCCCAACCTGATCATGGCGGCCAGCGACCCCGTGGCGCACGACTACGTGGGCTGGCAGCTCATCGAGACTCAACGCAAGCACATGGGTCTGCCGCCCGTGGCCCGCGTCGGGCGCCCGGCGATCCACATTCACAGCGCGGCGCAGCGCGGGCTGGGCACCGATGTGCCCGAGGAGATCGACCAGGCGCAAGTGACGCTGGCCTGAACACGCGGAGGGCGGCCAGCCGGGGCTGGCCGCCCTCATACGTGATGGTTGTTCGGGGCTGATCAGAAGTCGTGATCCTCCAGTGATAGCACCTTCTGGCCGGCGCGCGGCCCCGCTACGGCGGGCCGGGCAGCCGGCCGGGCGGCCGTTACGGCCGGTGCCGGTCGGCCTTGGGCGCCGGCGCCACCGTTGACGGTGCTACTGAGCATGTTGACCATCTCCATGAGTTCCACGGCCTGGGCGTTGAGTTCCTCGCTGGCCGAGGCGGCCTCCTCGGCGTTGGCGGCGGTCGACTGCGTGACGTGGTCCATCTGGCCCACGGCGCCGGTGATCTGGCCGATGCCCTGGGACTGCTCGCGACTGGCCGAAGCCACCTCGTTGCCCAGTTGCGTCACGCGGGTGACGCTACCGCTGATCTGGCCGAGCGCCTGCTCCACGGCCTTCGAGGCCTCGACTCCGAGCACCGCGTTCTGCTGCGACTCGCCGATGAGCACGGCCGTGTCCTTGGCGGCCTGAGCGCTGCGCTGCGCCAGGTTGCGCACCTCTTCGGCCACCACGGCGAAGCCCTTGCCGGCGTCACCGGCGCGGGCCGCCTCGACCGCGGCGTTCAGCGCCAGCAGGTTGGTCTGGAAGGCGATCTCGTCAATGGTCTTGAGGATGGCCGCGGTCTGGTCGGCCGACGTCTTGATCTTGCCGATGGCATCGGCCATCCTGGCGGCGGCCTGGTCGCCCAGCGATACCGCCTGCCCCGCCTCGCCGGCCACGGCGCTGGCCTGCTGCGCGTTCTCCGCGTTCTGCTGGATCATCGAGGCCATCTCCTCGAGCGACGCCGACGTCTCCTCGAGGCTGCTGGCCTGCTGACTGGCGCCGGCCGCCATGGACTGGCTCGTCTCGCTGAGCTGGCCCGCCGCCATGGTCACCTGGCCCGAGCTGCTCGACAGCCGGTCGATGGCGTAGAGAATGGGGCCCGTGATGCTCTTGGTGAGCGACAGCCCGAAGCCCATGGCCAGCAGCACGGTGAGCAGCACTACGGTGAGCAGAGTCATGCGGCCCGAGGCAAGCGTGCGGCGCCCATCGACGCTGGCCTGCTTGCCCAGATTGTTATTGAGCTCGATGATCTTGTTCAACAGCGACTCGGCCGCCGTGAATGACTCGCCGTTGGCTACCAGCCCCTGCTGGGCCATGGCCTCGTAGTCGGCCTTCGATTTGGACTGCCAGTAGGTCTTGGCCAGTCCAGCGTACTTCTCGTGGTCGGCCCACCACTTCTCCCACGCCGGCACAAATTGCTTCCAGAGGCCCTCTTCCTCTTTGGTCTGGGGCAGTGGTTCGTAGATCTTCCAGGCGTCGTCGGCGCGCTTCTTGGCATCGCCGAAACGCGTGTAGGCAGCTTGGACCATCTGGTCAGTGGAAGTCGTGCACAGCAGTGCGTTCTCTGCGCTGTCCACCGCCGTCTGGGCCTCGCTGATCACCAGCAGGCTCGCCACACTGGGCAGCCGGTTGTCCGCCAC
>JACRKZ010000097.1 GCA_016235455.1 Armatimonadota bacterium
GAGCCGAAGATGTCCAGCTTCAGCCGCGCCTCGCGCAGTCCGACCAAGTCGGCCTGGGTCACGGCGCGCGTGACCGGCTGGGCGGCGATGGCTGGCACCGGCGCGGTGATGGCCTCGCTCGAGCACAGCGCGGCCAGCTTGGCCGGGTCGCCGTCGAGTTCGAGCATCTGGCCGCCGCCGGGCTGGAGCATGAGCTTCACGGTCGAGCCGGGTTGGGTCCAGTCGCCAGCGCCGAGCACGCGGATGCCGCGCACCGCCGGGGCGAAGGTCACCGTCACCGGCCGGTCGGGCAGCTCGCCGGCCACCTTGCTCACGCGCGCATTGACCACCATGGCCAGCGGCCTGGCATCGTCACTGGTCAGGATGCCGACGATCAGGTCGCTGCTCATGCCCGTGATCAGCTTGCCGGCCGCGGGCGGGTTGAGCCCGGCCGGCAACTTGGCGGCAGGTTCGGGGAAGGGCCACGACGCGTTGCCGCCGGTGAACGCGGTGCCGAACAGGCCGCTGGACGTACGGCCCAGCACACGGCGGCCCCAGGGCAGCGCGCGCTGGTTGACCTCGCGGGCCACGGGCCAGTTGGCCGTGCGCGCGGCCACGGCTTCCTCGGGCGTCTTGTGCGGGCCGAGCTTCTGCAGGGAGTCGGAGTTGTAGCAGAAGTACCAGTAGCCCTCGGCGCCGTAGGCCAGCGCCAGGTAGGCCGGATAGCGCAGCAGCGAGTCACTCACCGGCGTGGCGGGGTTGGGCGGCGCGGCGTTGAACATCGGCCAGAACAGCACGCCGTTGGCCTGGCAGGCGCGGCTGTAGTCCCAGTAGGTCTGGGCATAGCTGCGCGCGTGCGCCTCGGCGCTCTGGCCGGGCGAGTAGAGCGTCGGGTAGATCTGCGGATCGCCGATGGGGTTGTTGTTGGCCGCCAGATTGGCCGGCGAGATCCAGCCGCAGAGCCAGGGCATGAGGTGCGGCTTCTTGGCGTACAGCAGGTCGGTGCAGCCCTTGGAGCGGGGTGACACGGCGCCCTGATCGTCGCCGATCATGAAGCCGATGAGCGCGGGATGGTTGCCGACCTTGTCGATCAGCCAGGCCAGTTCCTCGACGCTGGCGGGATGGTGAGTGGGATGCTCGCTGGGGGGCAGCTTCTGGCCACCCCAGGGCTTCTCGTTCTTGGCGTAGGTGTCCATGAACACCTTCAGCCCGTGCTTTCCACACAGGTCGAGCTGACGGCGGATCTCGCCGTCGTCGCCGGTGCCATACAGGTTCATGTAGCGGCCAGTCATGACCGTGTTGAACCCGCACTCGCGGTACATGGCCAGCTCGACATCGTTGCAGTCCGGCCCCCACCAGGCGCCGATGACGAAGTCCTTGAAGCGGAAATCCCAGTTGGCCCGCGGCGCCTTGGGCTGCGCGCCGGCCACCGTGGCCCACGCGAGCACCAGCGCCGACACCACTCGCCAGTGTCGTCGCATTGCCTACTCCTTGCGGCCCCAGCCACCGATCAGTGTAGCACATCGAGGAGCGCTAGGGCAAACGTTGGCCATGGCCGGACGCAGGGGATACCGAAGGCGATTGCGGCGCGTGGCGCGCGCCTTGCGGTTCCGTTCACGGCCGATAACCGATCGCGAGGTATACTAAGTGTCCCCCGAGAGAGGCCCACCATGCCAGACCCCATCCTGCAGCCCGGCGACCGCATCACACTCACCATCGATAGGCTTGCCTATGGTGGCGAGGGAGTGGGCCGTCACGAGGGTATGACCGTCTTCGTGGGCGAGGTCTGCCCCGGCGAAACCGTCGCGATCGAGATCACCGAGGTCAAGCCGCGTTTTGCGCGCGGCACACTGCGCGAGGTGGTGCGTGCCGCCGCCGAGCGCGTGCCGGCGTTGTGCCCCATCTATGGCCAGTGCGGCGGCTGCCAGTTGCAGCACCTCGACTATCCGGCCCAGGTAGCCAGCAAGACCGAGGCGGTGCGCGACGCCATGCGTCGGCTCGGGCGCCTGCCCGATGTCGAAGTGCGCGACTGCCTGCCCTCGCCGCTGCCCTTCGGCTACCGCAACAAGATTGAGCTGACCGCCACCAACGACGAGAACGGCCGCATCGCGCTGGCTTACCACACCGTGGGCGACGACCACTACCTGGTGCCCGTGCAGGACTGCCCGCTGGCCCTGCCCGAGGTCAACGGCATGTTGGAGGCTGTGCTGCCCTGGCTGCACGACACCGGCTGGGCGCCGTATGACCTGGAGAACAGCACCGGCCTGATCCGCGAGGTCGGCCTGCGTTTCTCCACCAGCACGCGCGAAGCCAACATGATGCTGATCAGCGGCCGCCGCGACCTGCCCGACAAGTCGCACTGGATTGAGCGGCTGCGCGCGGTGCTGCCCGAACTGGTCGGCATCCGCCATCGTGCGCGCACCCGCGCCTCGCAGAACCCGCACGGCCGCACCGTCTCGGCGCGCGTCGGCCGGCCGATGCATGTCAAGCTCGGCGAGCTGAGCCTGCGTGTCTCGCCCGACGCCTTCTTCCAGGTCAATGAGTGGATGCTGGCCCCGCTGGCCGACCAGGTGATCGCCGCGCTCAACCCGCGCCTGGACGACGTGGTGGCCGACCTCTATGCGGGTGTGGGCACATTCGGCCTGGCCGTGGCCAACGCCGTGCGCGAGGTGGTGCTGTTGGAGGTCGATCCCGACGCCAGCACCGATGCCGAGGCCAACATCAAGTTCAACAAGCTCGACAATGTGCGCGTGGAGCATGGCCAGGTGGAGCAGAAGCTGAGTTGGCTGAGCCGCGAGGTCAAGCCCACCAAGCTCATCCTCGACCCGCCGCGCCAGGGCCTGAGCGATGCCGTGGTGCGCATCGCCGTGAGCGCCAAGCCGCGTGGGATTGCCTACGTGTCGTGCGATCCGACCACCTTGGCGCGCGACTTGAGCCGGTTCGCGGCGGCGGGCTACCGCACGCAGTGGGTGCAGCCGCTGGACCTCTTCCCGCAGACCTACCACGTCGAGTGCGTAGCGTCGCTGGTGCGTGCTTAGGCAGGAGTCGGCGCTGGGGCCGCCAGCCGCGGCGCTAGCGGTCGTACCAATCCACGGAGTCGGCGGTGCGCTTGAGGCTGTCGCTCGCCCCGTCTCGCGGGCCGATGAGCGCCATGCGCACGTCGTACTTGACCCAGAAGAACAGCTTGGGCCGGACTTCGGTGGGCGTCTTGGGGGGTTCGGGCTCGCCGACTTCGCGTTCGCCGCGTGGCGGGTTGCCGCCCATGACCAGCATCAGCAGGTTGGGCCCGTAGTTGTAGCAGACCATGACCCGGCGCCGGAAAGGGTTCATGGGGAACGGCGGGGTCAAGCTGATGCTGTGGAACTGGTAGCCATCGGGCAGGTAGCTGGGGACGAGCAGGCGGATACCCGTGCGTTTGCGCAGGTCCTCACCCGAGGCGAAGCAGACCGGCCCCACCTTGGGATGGCCCATGTCCACTTCGGTCGCGCTGCCGGCCTGGACGTCCAGGTCGGAGTCGCTCAGCTGCGCCTGGAAGTTGACGTTGTCGTAGGAGATGGCGCGCCAGATGCGGCCGCGCCAGGAGACGATCAGCCGCAGCGCGACGAACTCGGTCTTGTCGATCCAGGCCTCGTAGATGTGGCTCTTGTCGCGCCCACCCGAAACCTTGAGCCGGTAGCAGCTACGGCCGGCGACGTTGTCATCGCCCACCAGCTCCGAGCTGCCGCCCTTGATCATCCACTCCAGCACGCCCAGGCGATGCGCCCGACCGGTCTTGGCGCTGCCATAGCGGTAGACGCGGCCCTCGCTGGGCAGGTAGACCGCTGACGACTGGCCGCGATCGTTCATCTGGCAGCCCATGGCATAGGTACTGCCGCGGGTGACCTTGATGAACTCCTGGCCGCCCCGGCGACGGACCTCCACGCCGACCGTGACCAGGCCGGCGTCGGTCTGGCGCTCGTCGAGCGTACCCACCGCGCGGTAGCAGGCTGAAGCTTCGTGGGCCACCCAGGCGGCGGCTATCTCGCCCGCGTCGAGGGCCAACGCACCGTGGCTGGCCAACAGCGCCAGCCCCGCAAACCATAACCAAGCGCGAAACACCCCTCGGATCACGAGCGGGTCACTCCTCGCGCGCCGGCGGCCTGCTGGGCACCGACGACACCGCAACCACCTGGTAGTCGGCCAGGCAGTCGTTGACAAACTGACTGTCGCTGTTGCTCAGCCGCACCTGGTTGCCGCCATTGATGACCACCACCGGCTCATCGCCGGGGCCACCGACCAGATTGGCGCCGAGCAGCGCCATCACCACGGTCATGGCGCCGGCAAAAGCCACCACGGCCGGACGCCGCAACTGTAGGCTCAGCGCGTCCATCAGGCTGGGCCGCACCGGTCGCGGCAACGCCCGCACCGAGCCCATGATGCGGTCGGTGAGGTCGTCGGGCGCGGCGGCCAGAGGCAGAGCGCGGAGCAGTTCGATGGCTTCGCGAGTGCTCGCCACCTCAGCGGCCAACTCAGGAGAGTTCGCCAGCTCGGCTTCGAACCGTTCGCGCTCGTCCGGACCCATGCGTCCGTCCAGGTATTGGTTGATGTGACGCAGACCGTCCATCAGCTCACCTATGATAATGGCCTAATCGTCCGCTTGACCAGTGCCTTACGGCGATCCTTGTCCCAGATAGGGTTCCAATTGCGCCTTCAATGCGGCGCGCGCGTGGAACAACCGCGATTTTACCGTGCCCAGCGGGATACGCAAGGCCTCGGCCACCTCTTCGTAGCTCAAACCTTCCAGATCGTGCATGACGATCACCGCCCTGAGCTTGTCGCTCAGCACTTCCAGCGCCCGATGCACCTCTCGGCGCAGCTCGGCGCTCTGCAGCCGATGGCTCGGCTCCGAGCCCCAATCGGGCACTTCGAGTTCCACCTCGCCCGAGTCCGTCTCCAACGGCGCATCGAGCGAGCGTGCCACCACCGGCGTCCGTTGCCGCCGCCGGTAGCGGTCGACACACAGATTGGCCGTGACGCGATAGAGCCACGTCTGGAATGACGCTTGCGCCCGGTAGCGCGGCAACGTCTGGTAGACCTTGACGAACACCTCCTGCGTCAGGTCGGCCGCCTCCTCCATGCTGCCCAGCGAAGGTTGGCTGCCCAACATGCGCTGCACATGCGCGAAGACGCGCGGCTGGTACCTGCGCACCAGATGTTCATATGCGTCCACATCGCCGCTACGTACCCGCTCGATCAACTCCAAGTCGGTCGGGCCATACGCCGGCAGCTCGCCAGACGATCCCGCGTCCCGCGCGCCAAACTCGTCGCGCTGGTCGCTTTCGCCCGTTGGGACGCTCGCTGAGGCTGGGTGGTTCAGTCTGAATCGCATCAATCGCCCGTTCCCGCGGGCACATCCACCCATATCGCCCTGCGATTCGACGACTCCCGCAGAGCATCGGCGATCAGAACACTGCGCAGAGTCTCCTCGGCCACGCCGCCCCCGGCCCCGTCGAGGCCGCTGAGGAAGGCATGGAGGGCGCGGCCCGTGGAGTCGACCAGGCGGCTGGGGAAGAGCCGCTCGCGCGTGGCGGGGTCGGCCTGGAGGCCAAACCAGCGGCTCAACGTGGCGGACTCGTGGGCCAGATGCAGCCAGCCGGCGCGGTACCGGCCCAACTCCCCGGTCACGCAGAGGTCCGCCGACTCGGCGGCGGTGGTCAGCTGACCACCGCCGGCCAGCCGCGCCTCGACGCGGCCGTCGACCAGGCGCAGCGCGGCCACTGGGCCGCACAGCCAGTCCACCAGTGCCGCCACATGCCCCAGTTCCACCGGGCCGCCCACGGCGCCAAGAGTCACGTGCCGCAACGGCCCCAGCACGCCGCGCGCCAACGACCAGCGCAGCATGGCCAGCACGGCGCTGTACCGCGGCCAGGCCACGGCCGCCAGGTACAGGCCGCGCGCGACAGCCTCGTCGCGCCAGCCACGCACGGTGGCCAGGTCGACCGATTCGGGCCAGTCGGTGAGCACGTGGCAGCCGCGGGCCAGGCCCTGGGCCGCACGCAGAGGTTCGGGGTCAGCCACGATGTCGAACGGCGGTGCGTCGTCGCAGCGCCACAGCATCTCGGCCGAGGCGTAGAGACACGGCGCGGCCCCGGCGGTGATATGCGCGGGCAAGAGCCGCGGCGTAACCGACTCGGAGTGCGCGGGCGCCGGCTCCTCGCTCAGCGCGGCCAGGCAGGGCGACTCGGCCAGGTCGTGGTCGACCAGGCTCTTGAGTCCGTCCAGCACCAAGGCGCGGCTGCGTGCTTCGCCCAGGACTGCCCAGCGTCGCGCAGGGAACATGGCCACTCCGTTCATCTCTAGCCAGTGGAGCGCGATTCGCCGCGGGCCAGCGGCGATCCTTTGGTGTGGCGCAACCGGCCCCTGGTTACAGTCTACAGCCCGCCGATGCCGGCGCCCGACGGCAGATGCAGCCCCCAGGCCAGGTCGACCAGCGTGCGCAGCAGGCCCGCGGCGAACTCGCCTACCACCAGCCCGATGAAGAACGGCAGCGCCGCGCGGTAGGCGCGCAAGCCGCCATAGCGCAGCAGCGCCGATTTGATGGCCCAGGCCACGGTGATGGGCACCCACAAGCGCATCAGCGCAAAGCTGTTGGCCACCACCCAGCCCGCGGGATGCAGCGGCCACCAGATGAACCGCTGGCGCAGCGCGGTCAGCAGGCCGGTCATGGCCGCGCCGAAAAGATACGCCCAAGGCACGCCGCGGTCAAAGGGCTGCGGTGTGCTGAGCCGTCGCCCGAGCTGTTGCCAGGCGTCCATACCGAACGCCCAGCCCGCCGGGCCGGTGAACTTGGCGCCCTGCAGGCCGGCGTCGAAGCAGACGTGCATCATGGCCCAGAAGGCCACGGGAATGCCCACGATCGTGGCCAGCGCGATGGGCACGCCGAAGGAGCGCAAGTCGACGCCCGAGCGGTTGGCCAGCCGCAGGTTGGTCATCTGGTGCTGCAGGTTGTAGTTGCGCACCGTCCGGTGCATCCAGAAGAACAGCGTGAGCACGGTCAGGTCGGCCGGCTTGAGCCAGCCCGGCGCGCCGCGCCGCAGCATGTCGTCGGCGCCGCGCTGGTACAGCTCGATGCTGGGCAGCCCGACCTCGGCGCGCACCCGGGCCACGGCCAGAATGATGCTCAGCAGCAGCACCCAGTGCGCCAGGGCTGGGCCCCAAGCCATGCCAGCGGACACGGTGAAGCCGATCAGCGCGCCCGCGCCGGCCACGAAGCCCACCCAGGCCAGTCGGTAGGACATGGGCTCGCCGGAGTCGATGGCTGGCCGGCGGCCAAGCGCGCAGGCCACGGTGCGCGCCAGGTGGTGCCGCGCGGTCCACAGCGTCAGCAGCCCCAGTCCGACGAAGGCGCCCGAGGCCTGCTGGTTGACATAGGGGAAGCCGTCCCACGAGGTGTAGCCGAACATGGCGGCCACGACGCGCTCGAAGCGCGTGAGCAGGAAGAAGAACCAGCACGAGAACGACAGGTTGGTCGGCAACAGGAACGACAGGCCCAAGGCGAAGGGGTAGAAGCAGATGGGGATGGTGCCCATGTGCTGCCAGGGGAAGCTCGTGAACTCGAAGTTGCGCACGCCCAGGTTGATGCTGGGCACGGCGGGTGTGATGGAACTGGCCAGGTTGAGCAATTGCGCCCCGGCGGCCAGTGCGAACCCGGCCCAGAACGGCAGCCGCCGCATCACGGTCAGGTCGGGGTCGGACAACGCCAGCGGCACCTCCTCCAGCGGGTAGCTGAGCCGCTCGTTCTCCCACTGGCGGCGCAGCAGCGCGCCCAGGCAGTAGAGTGTCCAGGCCATGACCAGCGCCACGATGCCCCAGGCCACGAGCGGCGGGGCGAAGGCGTGCCAATGCTCGGCGGTGTAGGCCGTCGAGTGCCCCTTGAGCACATGGTCCAGCGTCCTGGCGCCATGCACCACCAGCCGGCCGGGCACGTGCGGCCAGATGAGCGCCTCCCACTGGTTCTCGGGAGTGGCCTGGCCGCGCAGGTAGATGATCTGGGTGAACAGGATCTGCAACTGGTCGTGGCCGGCGATGTTCGAGCCGATGACCAGCATGGCGTAGACGGTGATCAGCTCACCGGGCGAGAGGGCCCACGCCGGGCGTCGGCGTTCGAGCAGCAGGTTGACCGCGCGCAGGGCCAGCAGCATGGCCACGCAGTGGAAGAAGACCTGCGGAATGGTCGGGGTATCGGAATAGCGTACGTACTCGATCTGGATCAGCCACCAGGCATTGGCCGGCAGCAGAGCCAGACCGAGAAGAACGGCGCGCGGCGTTACGGGCTGTACGGTGCGCATCGGTGGCGGTGTGTTCGCCTCACCGATCGCACCACCTTCTTGGTCCTCGGCCGGCCGGCGGCGTTCAGCGCTCCGAAACAACGCGCCGCCGCGTGGCGCAGTAGTGGACCATACCGGCAGCGGCAACACAAGTGCCCACCGCGAGCCGGCGAGGTACCGATGTCTGAGTTGGCGGGGTGGAGCAGCAGCGCGATGTTGGCGGCGGCCGGCGGTCTGGTCGTCGCGGTGGGTGTGGCGGCTTACGTACTGAGCGCTCGTCGGCGGGACGGCCTGGACGAAATCCACCGGCCGCGCCTGCCGCGAGGGGATCGACGCCGGGTGCGGGCGCGACTGGGGAAGGTGGTCTCGTGAGGCCAAACGTCGAACTAGTCGCGCTTGTGCTGAGACAAACGGGCCCGGTGTGGTATCACACAGTGGTGGGCCCGGGAACCAGTGTGATGAGTCGAACCGAGCCAGGCCCGGCGGCGCCGCCGGATCTGGCCGATGCGCATGTCGACGCCGACCGCTCCATAGCGGCCGATGCCGCACGTCCCATGGTTCCCCGCCGCGAACTGCTGCTCGAGGAGAGCACGCAGAACGAGCAGACCATCTCGCTGTGGCGGCTCGCCGCCTGCCTCATGGTGGCCGCCCAGGCCGCGGCACGCGCCTCGTTCCGAACCGATCTGCCCGATCCCACCGAGTGGGCGCAGTTGACCTGCATGTTCGCCGCGGTGCTGTATGCGGCGGCGCTGTTCGTGGCCTTCAGTCGGCGCAGCCAGGCCACCTGGCTCAGCTATGTCAGCGTGGGCATGGATGTCACGCTGATCTCCTGCTGGCTGCTGTCGATGGTCTTCACGGGCGACACCCTGGCCGCCGCCAACAGCCATGTGGCCCTGCCGTTATATCTGCTGGCGCTCGCGCTCTCGGGCTTGCGCTACAACCCGCGCGTCACCGTGTTCTGTGCCTTCCTGGCCGCGGCGGAATATGCGCTGATCATCATGACCATGGTCACGCTGGGCGATGCGCTCAACCTGTCCAACCCGCGTATCACCGACCAGTTGGTGAACTACGGGCAGTTCGACCTGCTGGACCAGTTCACGCGGTTGCTGCTGCTCGTCGCGGGTGGCGTGGTGGCCACTTTCGGCGTGCGCCGGGCGCGCGAACTGCGCACCGCGGCCATCGTCGACGCACTGACCCAGGTGTACAACCGTGGCTTCCTCGATGAGCGGCTGCACAACGAGATGAGCCGCGCCGAGCGCTACGACCGCGAGATTTCGGTGCTGCTGATGGATGTCGATCTGTTCAAGCAGTACAACGACCGCCGCGGCCACCAGGCCGGCGATCAGGTACTGCGCGAGCTGGCCGACATCCTGCGCTACGGGTTGCGCGGCACGGACACCGTAGCCCGCTATGGCGGCGAGGAGTTCGTCTGCCTGCTGCCCGAGACCGGCAAGGAGGAGGCCATGCGCCTGGCCGACCGGCTCCGCGAGCAGGTCGCCGAGCATGCCTTCCTGCACGGCCATGAGCAACCCACCGGCGCGGTGACCATCAGCATCGGTGTCGGTACTTACCCCGGCGATGCGGGTGACGTCGAGTCGCTCGTGCGCCATGCTGACCAAGCCCTGTATCGCGCCAAGGCCGCCGGCCGCAACCGCGTCGAGGGCTGACCGGGCCGTCGCGGCCCAACCTGTCGGGGCGCACCTGTGCGCCCTTGGCCGCACAGACCAAGGAGATGAGACGATGGATCGAATCGGGCGTGTGCTGACCGTCGCCGGCGCGGCGGGCATGATGGTGTGGATGACCAGTTGCTCGAAACCAGCAGCGCCCGAGGGCGCTACGCCGACCGGGGCGCCTGGTGCCGCGGGCAAGCCCCTGGCCGGCGGCGAAGCCGCCAAGCCGGGCGCCGACGCCGCCAAGCCGGCCGTCGATGCCTCGGCCAGCCCGGAGTTGGCGGCGCTCAAGGAGAAGGTGGCCGCACTCAAGAGCTACCACATGACCATGAAGATGGACGGCAAGGAGATGTCGATCAGGGCCAAGCTGGCCGGCGGCAAGCCCCAGAAGATGCGCATCGACAACTCCGAGATGCCCGGCTACATGGTCTATGACCTGAGCACCAAGACCATCTACATGGTCAATGACAAGAGCAAGGAAGCCATGAAGATGACGATCGGTCCTGACCAGACCGAGCAGATGCCCGACAATGTGGGTGACAGCATCGACATGGTCATCGAGCAGAAGCCCAAGCTCAGTTCCGAGAAGATCGATGGCGTGGACTGCTGGAAGGCAGTGACCACCAAGGACAAAGTCGAATCGACGGCGTGGTTTGGCAAGGACACCGGCCTGCCCATGCAGGTCAAGCAGGGCGACAAGACCATCAAGATGGCCTACACCGAGATCAACAAGGTCGCGGACAAAGACTTCGAATTGCCCAAGGACCTGACGATCAAGGACATGGGCGACATGTCGAAAAACATGCCTGGCAAGGCCAAGTAGCCGCCGCATAGAGCGCAGCCCCGGGTGCCACCCTGGGCTAGGCCCGGATGTACAGAACTGCTCTCGGCGACCGCCTGGCCGCCGGGAGCAGTTCTGTTTCCGGGAAGCCCCTCTGGGCCTAGCTCGGCATCAGGAGACACCGCGATGCGCCACCTGCGTAGGCTCGCCGGCCTGGCCGGCCTGCCGTTGACCATATCCCTGTGCGCCTGCTCGCAATCCGATCAGCACATCCGGCTCTCGTACGCCGCGGACCTCACCCAAGGCGCCGCCACGCCCGGCGGTCGGCCGTTGGCCGCGGCGCTGCCCGCGGTGCCGCCGATCAGCGTGCCGCCAGAGCCCGCGGCGCCGCGCCAGCCGGCGGCCGAAGTTGCGCGCCGCGTGGCCGCCATCCGCGCCCGCGCCCGGCAGGTTCACAGCTACCAGGTGACCCAGGCCAGCGGCGGCACACAGATGACCGCCTGGCTGACCGTGGTCGAGGGCCGGGCCACGCACCTCAAGACGCGCGCCGACCCCAATGCGTGGATGCTCTACGACCCCGCGGCCCAGTCCGTGTACAGCGTGGTCGATAAGCCCGCGCAGGTCTTCGCCCGCAACGTGGGCAACCGCTTCAGGATGCCGCTCACGATGGCGGCGACGGTGGAGCCACTGCTCGACGCCGCTACCTCCGTGACGGACGACACGGTGTTCGACACCGCCTGCGACAAGGTTGCCGTGGATGACAACCCACAGACCCGCATCACGGTCTGGCTGGACAAGGATCATGGCCTGCCGCGACGGCTGGAGGCGGGCGAGGTGATGGTGTCCATGACCTATGCGGAGATCAACGCCGTGCCCGATGACGCCTTCGAGCTGCCCCGTGGTGTCGCCATCACCGACACCACGGGTCTGAGCGGCTTCGGCAGCGGGCCGATGCCGTTCAGCGGGCCAGCACCGGGCAGCGGCAGCTACATGCCGCCGCCGCCGCGGCCGCCGCGCTGACAAGCGCCCATGTCGGCAGCGCCGACTCGTGCCACGCTCCCAACCAGTGGCCTGGCACTGCGCCGCCACGAAAGGATAGCTATGGCACGCATGAGGCAATGGGGAGCTGGCGCGGCCAGCGTGGTGGCCGTACTGACACTGGTGTCGTGCTCGCGGCCGCAGCCGCCCAAACCGCCGGCCGCACCGCCCAAGGCGGCCAAGCCGCTGCCCGAGCCCTCGACTGCCGCCGCGGAGGCGCTCGCCGCGCTGCGCGCCGCCGCCAAGCCCGTGAGCAGCTACCAGATGACCATGAACTCGGCCGGGGCGGAGATCACGGTCTGGGCCAGCCTCAAGGACGGCCAGACCACGCGATACAAGGTGCGCACCGATCCGGCCAGCTACATGCTGCATGACCTGCCCGCCAAGTCGGTCTACACGGTGACCGACAAGCCCAAGCGCGCCGTGCAGAAGCACATGGCAGCCGACGCCAAGATGCCGCCGACCCCGGTCGAGACGATGGTGCGGCTGGCCAGCGGCGCCAGCGCGATCAGCGACGAGACCGTCGACGGCGTCGCCTGCGCCAAAGTCACCGCCTCGCACTCGGGCAAGGCCGAGATCATCGTCTGGCTCGACAAACAGTACGCTCTGCCGCGGCAGATGCAGTCGGGCGGCGTGACGGTCAAGCTGGTCTACCAGCACATCAACGAGGTGCCCGACGACGAGTTCAAGCTGCCCGAGGGCGTGCCGGTGGTGGACGGCGGCAACATCGCCGCGCCGGTCCATGGCACGGGGATGCCCAAGGCCGGCGCCAAGTCGCCGCCGATGCCGGAGATGCCGGCGGGGCATCCCGCCCCGGGCACCGGCAAGTAGGCGACGAGGCAGGCCAGCAGGCCGGCGCGTCGAATGCCCCTCCGGGCGCTCGGGCAACCGGGCGTCTGGAGGGGCACCATGGCCAAGGGGATGCGCGCGGCAGTCGGCGCGATCGGCCTGACGGCGGTCTTGTGGCTGGGCGGCTGCGTGCTGCCCGACGAGCGCGGCGACGAAGCCGCGCCGACCGAGGATACGGGCGGACTCAAGCCGTTGAGCCATGGCTCGCCCGACGAGATCCGAGCCCTGGCCCGCCGGGTCACCAGCTTCCAGGTCACCACCCCCTACCGCGAGGGCGAGCTCGTCGCCTCCACCGCCGACCAAGGCCATCCGGTCACTGCTCAGTTCCTGCTGTCCGACGGCGAGGTCCTCAAGTCCAGGTGGCCAAGCCGCTCAGGCGGCTGGCGCTTGTGCGATGCGACGACCAAGACCGCGTACAGCTATCTGCCTGAGCGCGGGTATGTGACGCGGGGCAAGCTGACCTCGCGCGCCGACAGCCCATACCTGCGCGACATCGATAACATGCTCAGCCAGCCGGCGGAGATCAGCTTCGACACGGTGGACGGCGGGTCGTGCTACAAGGTCTGGCAGAAGGGCCGGGCCACCGCGGGCGCGTTCACCCTCTGGTTCGACTGCACCTACGGCCTGCCGCGGCAGACCCAGCGCCGGGGCAGAGCCGAGAAGCTGGTCTACGACCGCATCAACGCCATCCCACCCAGTGAGTTCGAGCCGCCGGCCGGCGTCGCCATCTACGATGAGAACGCGCAGCCGCCGCGCGGCACCGACCGGTCCAAGCCGCTGTCGCCGACCCCGGCGCCGACGCTTCCGCCGCCGACCAACCAGCCGCTCGGGCGCCAGACCGGCCCAGCACCGCTGCCCGCATCGCCACAGCAGCCCGGCGGCCGGCAGCCGCTGCCCAGCCCAGACGAAGCCAACCAGCCCACCGGCGCCGCCGCCGGCATGAGAAGGTAGATGAAACCCATTCTGGTCGCCATGGCCCTGGGCCTGGCACTCGGAGGAAACACCATGGCCGCACCTGCTGTCGCCACGCCTGTGGCGCTCGCCACGCCTGTGGCGCTCGCCACGCCTGTGGCGCTGCCACATGTCACGCACCTGCCCGGCCCCATCACCGACTACGATCTGATCACCTCGGACGGGCGGTGGGGTCACGAGTACCTGCTGCACCAGCAGCCGCTCGACGCCGACGGCTGGCGGCATGTCCACACGCTGGGCCGCAGCGGCAACCTGGTCAAGCCGTTCGTTATCGTGCGCCATCGTGTCACGGGCCGTGGCGTGGCGCTGCTCATGGCTTACAGCGGCAACTGGGCGGTGGAGGTGTCGACCGCGGGCGACCAGGTGAACGTGCTGGTGCGCTGCTCACCGGCCAACGCCAGGACCATCACCACGTTGGGCGATCTGCCCGTGCCGGGCGCGCTGGTCAGCGAGTTCACCGGCGACCTGGACGACGCCACGCTGCCCATCCGCCGCTACCTCCGCGCGCGGCTGCGGCGCGACATGGGGCCTGACTGGCCGCCGGTGCAGTACAACGACTGGTACTACCACAGCGGCAACATGACGCCCGACAGCCTGCTGCGCTGCGCACGCGCGGCGGCCGAGGTGGGCTGCGAGCTGTTCATGGTCGATGCCGGCTGGTATGGCTCGCGGCCCGACTGGAACTTCCTGGGCGAGTGGACCGTGAACACCGCGCGGTTCCCCGATGGCTTCGGTGTCGTGGCCGACGGCGCGCGGGCGCTGGGCCTCAAGTTCGGCATGTGGGTGGAGATCGAGAGTGTCCACCCCGAGGCGCCGGTCATCGTGGCCCATCCTGACTGGGCCTTGCCCAACATGGCGCCCGGCGGCCGACTGGTGCTCAATCTCGGTCTCCCAGCAGCGCGGGCGCATGTGCAGGCCACGCTCGACCGGCTCATCACCGAGTTCCGGCTCGACTACATCAAGATGGACTTCAATACCGACTGCTCGCTGGGCAGTGACAAGTACACCGACGGCAACGATCCGCTGCTGGGCCACTGCGCCGGCCTCGCGGCCATCTGGCGGCATCTGCGCGAGACCTACCCCAAGCTGATCGTCGAGAACTGTGCCAGCGGCTCGCTGCGCCAGGATGCCATGACCGCCGGGCTGACCGACACGCACTGGATCTCCGACGAGGTGTCCAACCACCTGAACCTGGCGCTCAACTACGGCGCGACGCTGTGGTTCCCCGCCGAGGTGGGCAGCCACTGGACGATAGCGCCCGAGGATCCTGCCCACGCCGACGAGTTCGACCTGGCCGCGCGGTTCAGGGAGAACTTCACCGGGCACTTTGGCCTGTCAGGCGATATCGCCGGCTGGCGGCCCGAGACGCGTGCGCTGCTGACCCGCGAGATCGCCTGGTACAAGCAGTTCCGCGGCCACCTGTGCCGGTCGGACGTCTATCACCTGACCCCGCCGCCGAGCTACGAGCAACCGGCGCCGCCCACGGCGCTGCAGTACCACGACCCGGCCACGGGCCGGGCGGTGGTGCTCGCCTTCCGCGGCGCTGGGCCGGACAAGCTGATCATCCACCCGCGCGCGCTCACGCCCGACCGCGTCTACACGGTCGGCGGCACCGCACCCCAGCAGACGCGCACGGGTCGGGAGCTGGCCGAGCAGGGCCTGACCGTCTCGTGGACCAGACCGGGCGAGTCGGCGATCATCGATCTGTCATAGGTGCAGTTCCGGCCGCAACAACCACACCGCCAGCCCGGCCATCAGCAGCGCCAGCGCCAGCTTGGCGCTGCCCAGATGCGCTTTGGCCCAGGCCGCCGCGCGGGCCGAGCCGGTGCCGCGCCAGGTGGCGCTGAGCACGACCAGCAGCGGCACCACGAAGCCGACGTTGTAGGCCAGCAGCAAGGGCAGGGCGCGGGCGCGCAGCGCCGGCTGCTTCAATCCGACCAGCACCGGCAGGTAGACCTGCGAGGTGCAGACCATCTCGATCAGCGTCACGCCCACGCCGGCCACGCCCGCGCCGACCGCCACGGCGAGCCGGCCGAGACCTGGCCGGGCCATGCCGCGGAGCAGGCCGTGGACGGCCAGCTTCAGCCGCGTGGGCAACTGCGCCTCGAGCTCCCGCGTCGGCGTGCCGCGACGCAGCGCCAGCACATCGCGCGTCTGCGTCAGCGCACCAGCCAGGGCGACCGCGGCCACGCTCCAGCGCAGCAGGTCGGCCGCCAGCCGGCGACTGCCCAGCAGGTCGAGCGCCGAGATGAGCCCCAGGCCCAGGAGCGTGTAGGTGACGAACACGGCCAGGGCATACGTGCCGCCGGCCAGCAGCAGCGTGCGCCGGTCGCCACCCAGGCGGGTCAGCAGTGCCAGCAGGAAGACGGCGGTGGCAAAGGCGCAGGGGTTGAGCCCGTCCAGGGCGCCCAGCCCGAGCATCGACAGCAACGAGCCTGCGCCGAGCCGCGGCAGCCCCGTCTCGTCGGCGCCGCCGGCCAACTCCAGCGCCACGCGCGCCGGCGCACGGCTGGGTTGCCGCAGTTCCGCCAACAGCAGGCCCGGCAGCTCGGCGTCGATGGCCTCGCCGTGCAGCGCGTGGCGGCCGACGAAGGCGTAGGTGTTGGCCTCGGCGGTCAGGCCATAGCCGCGCCGGAGCCGTCTGGCCCGCGCGAACTCCGCCGGATTGAGCAGGTCACCCAGATGCCACTTGACGGCCTCGCCGGCGCTCTGGCGCAGCGGCGTGACGACAGTGTCCATGAAGCGGTTGCAGGCGCCGCAGCCGCTGTTCCAGAAGACCTCGACATGCACCGGCGGCTGGCCCGGCCGGGCGACGCGGTTGCCAGGCCGGAGCGCCTGGGGCACCGGGCTGGCCTCGGCGGCGCTGACCACGCGGCCGGCCACGGGCAGTCGCAGCTGCGGCTGCGCGGGCGAGTCCAGGTCGAGCCGCACCTCGGCGGCGAGCGTGAGCGGCACCTTGGCGGGCTCGACCGCGCGGACCATGACCCGCAACGTCACGGGCTGGCCCGGTAGCAGCGTGGTGCGCGCCAGGCCGGGCACCAGCGCCGCATCGGCGGTCACCTGCAGCACCCGCACCGCCTGCCGGCCGCGGTTGGTCACGGCGAACGCGCGCGCGATGGTCTGGCCGGCGGCCAGCGGTGGATCGAGGTCCCAGCGCGGTGGGTCGATGACCACCTCGGCGCGCGCACAGCCCAAAGCCAGCACCGCGCCGAGGATGATGCCCAGCCAGCGCCCGCTCATTCGGTCGGTTGCTCGTCCGGCGCATCGTGCCGGTGGCGGAAGAACACGCTACGCAGCCAGACGCAGACTCGGCTCTGGAAGACGCCGTCGAGCGCGACGTAGATGACCGGCGCGGCGATGAGCGTGAGCGCCAGCGACAGCACCTGGCCGCCGACGATGACGCTCGAGGTGGTGCGGCTGGTGGCCGAGCCCGTGCCGCGCGCCAGGACCAGCGGGAACATGCCGGCCACGAAAGCCAGCGTGGTCATAAGGATCGGGCGTAGCCGGTCGCGCGAGGCTTGCACCACGGCGGTGATGATGTCCAGACCCGCCTCGCGCAACTGGTTAGCGCGGTCGATCTGCAGGATGGCGTTCTTCTTGACCACGCCCAGCAGCACCAACAGGCCCAGCAGCGAGTAGGTGTTGAGCGAGTCGCCGGTGATCCACACCGAGAACACGGCGAACGGCAAGGTCAGCGGCAGCGTGAACATGATCACCAGCGCATGAATGAACGACTCGAACTGCGCGGCGATGACCAGGTACATGAACACGAACGAGAGCGCCGCGGCCATGCCGAAGTTCTTGAACATGCGCGTCATTTCGCGCGTGCGGCCGAGCTTCTCGATGCTGTAGCCTGGCCCCTTGGTCAGATCGGTGAGGATGTCGATGACTTGCTTGGCGATGTCGTTCTCGGACACGCCCTTGATCGGGTTGACGCGCATGGTGAACTGGCGCTGTCGGCCGAGCCGGTCGATGTTGGCGGGCGCGGTCGACTGCACGAGCCGGGCCACCTGGTCGACGGTCACCGAGGAGCGCTGGCCGTCGTAGGTGGTGGGCACGCTGAGCAGGGCCAGGTTGGCGGCGTCGCGGCGGTAGCGCTCGTGGAGCCGCATATGCACCTCGTAGCCCTCGCCGCCTTCATCGAAGGAGGTGATCTTGTCGTCGCCGGCCACGGCCAGGCGCAACGCCTGGGCCACGTCCTGCACGTCCGCGCCCACCGCCGCGGCGCGGTTGCGGTCCATGTAGGCCCGCAGCTCGGGCTTGCCGGCAATGAGTGAGGACTCGGCGTCAGCCACGCCGGGGATCCGGCGCACACGGCGCAACGCCTCCTCCGAGACGCGCGTCAGATCGCCGATGTCCTGCCCCTTGACGGCGACCTGCACCGAGGCGGTGGACCCGGAGCCGAACGAACTGGCCTTCTGCACGCTCAGCCGCAGTCCGCGGCCGGCGAGCTTGGGCAGGATCGTCTTGCGGGCCAGCGCCATGTTGGTGTACTGGGTGACCTTGCGGTCGCGCCGTTCCTCCACCTCGTTCATGCGGATGTAGACCAGGCCCAGGTTGGCGGTGCGCTGGGCATCGTCACCGGCGGTGAGCACCACCAGCTTGACTTCCGGCAGCTTGCGGGCCTCGGCGGCGACGATGTTCAGGTAGTCCAGCGTGCCGTCGAGGCTGGTGCCTTCCGGCGCGCGCACGGACACCTGGAACTGCGACTCGTCGTCGTCCGGCATGTAGTTGGCCGGGGTCATCTTGATCAGTGGCACGGCCGAGAACAGGACGGCCACGCAGCAGATCACCACGGCCGGCCAGACGCGGATGCAGCGGTGCAGCAGTTCGGCGTAGGCATGTTCCACCCACCCGAACCAGCCGGCCTTGGTGCCGCCGGCGCCGTGGCCATGCTCGCCCGCGGCGACCTGCCCCTTGCGTAGCGTGAGCCAGCGCGCGCAGAGCATGGGCGTGGTGCTGAACGAGACCAGCATGGAGACCACGATGGCGCCGGCCATGGTGATGCCGAAGCTGTTCAACATGCGGCCCTGAGTGCCGCTCATGAAAGCCACGGGCAGGAACACCGCAACCAGCGACAGCGTGATGGCCACCACGGCCAGGCCGATCTCCTTGGTGGCGCGGATGGCCGCCTCGTGTGGTGGCAGGCCTTCCTCCTCCATGACGCGGAAAATGTTCTCCAGCACGACGATGGCGTCGTCGATGACGATGCCCACCGACAGGGTCAAGGCCAGCAGCGTGACGCTGTTCTGCGTGAAATCGAGCGCCTTCATCAGGCCGAAGGTGGCGATGATGCTGGTCGGGATGGCCAGCGCGGCGATGAGCGTGGATCGCCAGTTGCCCAGGAACACGAGCACCACCAACGCGGCCAGCAACGCGCCGAGTATGAGGTGCTCGCGCACGGCGCTCAGTGAGCGCTCGATGTAGGCCGACTGGTCGCGCACCACCGTCACGGTGTAGCCCGCCGGCAGCGTTTTGCGCAGTTGCTCGATGCGCTGCTTCACGCCACGGATGACCTCGATGGCGTTGGCGTCGGACTGCTTGACGATCTGGATGAGCACCGTCTCGCGGCCATCGACCGTGGCGACGGACATGGCGCGGGCCTCGGCGTCCTCCACCTTGGCCACATCGCGCATGAAGACCTGCGTGGCGCCCAGGTTGCGCAGCAGCAACCCCTCGAAGTCGGACACCTGGTCGACGCGGCCCAGCGTGCGCAGCGGCATCTGGCTGTGTCCCTGCTCGACGATGCCGCCCGGCACCTGCGCGTTCTGGCGCGACAGGGCGCTGCTCACGTCGGCCGGAGTCAGGCCGTAGGCACGCAGGCGGTAAGGGTCGACGACGACATTGACCTGGCGTTGGCGGCCACCGACGATCTGCGCCTCACCGACGCCGTTGACCGACTCCACGCGTCGGCGGATGACCTTGTCGACGTACTCGTAGGTCTCGCGCACCGAGCCCGACGAACTGAAGGCGAACGACACCACCGGCAGCGCGCCCAGGTCCATCTTGGCCACGACGGGGTCGAGCGCGTCCGGCGGCAGGTCGCGCTTGGCCATGGCCACCTTGGCGCGCACCTCCTCCGCGGCGACGTCGATGTCCTTCTTCATGTCGAACTGCAGGCTGACCGACGACGTACCCTCGGCGCTGGTCGAGGTGAGCACCTCGATGCCGCCGATGCTGTTGACCTGACGTTCGATGACGTCGGTGATGTCGGTCTCGACCTCGTCGGGCGATGCGCCCGGCAGGCGCGTGGTCACCGAGACCCGCGGAAAGTCGATCTTGGGGTAGCGATCGACGCCCAGACCGGAGTAGGAGACGAGGCCCACCACGATCAGGGTCAGCGACAACACCGTGGCGAAGACGGGCCGCTCCACGCAGACGCGCGCTAAGGTATGCACTCTCGACTCCCCGCTCGGTGGCGGTCGTTGGCCGCTTGGCCACCTGCGCGGGATGTCCTTCAAGGGTCCTGCGCGATACGTCAGCCGGCCGCCTCACGGGCCTCGCGCGCCGCTCGCAGGGCATCGCCCTGGTGCCGCACGATCTCGCCCTCGACCATGTAGAGTACATCCTTGGCGATGCTTTTGGCCTGATCGGCGAGTCGTTCGGTGAAGCGTTCCACCACCAGCCAGTCCACCAACTGGTCGGTGTCGCCGGGGTTGGCGCGCAGCGCCTGCTTGATGGCCACCTGCGCGCCGACGTGGATGGCGTCGACCGCGTCGTCGGCCAGCCATACCTCGCGCGCCAGGTTGGTGTCGCGCTCGATCAGCGCGCTCAGCGCCTGCTTGACCATCCACATGGTGCGTGAGGCCATGTCGTCATACTCGAACACCGGCGCGATGGCCGGCCGCTCGGCCAGGCTGATTGCGCGTTTGGCGATGTTGGCCGCCAGGTCGCCCATGCGCTCGAGTTCGTCGGTCATCTTCAGCGCGGCCACCACGAAGCGCAGGTCGTTGGCCACCGGTTGGTACAGTGCGAGCGCCTTGAGGCACTCCTCCTCGGTCTGCACTTCCAGCCGGTCGATCTCGCGGTCGCCCTCGATGACCAGGCGCGCCAGGTCGATGTCGCGCCGACGCACGGCCAGCATGGCCTTCTGCACGTTCTCTTCCACCGCCGCGCCGACCACCAGTAGCGACCGCTTGAGCAGGTCTATCTCGCGTTCAAAGTGCCTGGGCATGATGGCTCCTAGCCGAAGCGGCCGGTGATGTAGTCCTCGGTGCGCTTCTCGCGCGGCCGCCGGAAGAGCTGGTCCGTGTCGCCAAACTCGACCAGCTCGCCCACATAGAAGAAGGCGGTCTTGTCGCTCACGCGCGCCGCCTGCTGCATGTTGTGGGTGACGATGATGATGGTATACCGGCCGCGCAGTTCATCGATCAGGTCTTCGATGCGCTGGGTCGAGCGCGGGTCGAGCGCCGAGCAAGGCTCGTCCATCAAGATGATCTCGGGCTCCATGGCCAGCGCCCGCGCAATGCACAGCCGCTGCTGCTGGCCGCCCGAGAGCGCCAGGCCGTTCTCGTCGAGCCGATCCTTGACCTCGTCCCACAGCGCCGCGCCGCGCAGGCAGCGCTCCACCAGGTCGTCCAGATAGCCCCGCCGGCCCGCCCGCGGCACCATGCCGTTGATCAGCGGGCCCCAGGCGATGTTGTTGTAGATCGACTTGGGGAACGGATTGGGCTTCTGAAAGACCATGCCGATGCAGCGCCGTACCTGCACCGGGTCGACATCGCGCGCGTACAGGTCCTGCCCACGGTACAGCACGCGCCCGTCGATGCGCACACCGGGGATGAACTCGTTCATGCGGTTGAAGGTGCGCAGCAGCGTGCTCTTGCCACAGCCGGACGGGCCGATGAAGGACGTCACGCGGCCCGCCTCGACCGCCAGATCGACACTGTGCACGGCGGCCTTTTCGCCGTAGCTGACGCTGACCTGCTCACAACGCAGCACCACGTCGACCGCCGCGGCCGCGCCGGTCTGCGGCGTCACCGGCTGCGCGTCGGCGCTGGGTGTGGGACTTACCATTTCAGCTTGCTCCCCGCGCGCTGGCGGATGATCACCGCCGCGGCGTTCATGGTCAGCAACAGCGCCAGCAGCACGATGATGCCGGCCGCGGCGACGTTCTGGAACTTGGGGTCGGGCAGACCGGCCCAGGTGAAGATCTGGATGGGCAGCGCCGTGAACGAGTCGGTCAGCTTGCGCGGGCAGAAGGGCACATAGGCCGAGGCGCCGATGACGATCAGCGGCGCCGCTTCGCCGATGGCGCGCGACAGCGCCAGGATGACGCTGGTCAGCACGCCCGGCAGCGCCGCGGGCAACACATGGTGCCAGACCGTCTGCCAACGCGTGGCGCCCACCGCCAACGCCGCTTGCCGAAGCGAGCTCGGCACGGCCCGGATAGCTTCGCGCGAAGCGATGATGATCACCGGCAGCACCAGGATGCCCAGCGTCAGCGCGCCCGACACCAGGCTGCGCTGCAGGTGCAACAGCCGTACGAACAGCGCCAGACCCAGCAGACCGTAGATGATGGCCGGCACGCCGGCCAGGTTGGCGATGTTGACCTCGATGATGCGGGTCAGTCGGTTGCGCGGCGCGAACTCCTCCAGGTAGATAGCCGCGGCCACGCCCACCGGCACGGCGAACAGCGCGGTGATGACGATGGTGTAGATCGAGCCCACCAACGCCGGCAGCACACCCGCCTTCTCCGGCACGCGCGAGGCCACGCGGGTCAGGAACTCGGGCCGCAGCCAACTGGCGCCCTGGCGCAGCACCTGCACCAGCAGCAGCAGCAGCATGACGATGCCGAAGCAGGTCATGGCGCCCAGCAGCCAGGAGAACAGGCGGCCCTTGGTGTGTCGTCCGCGCAGATGACTGTCGGCCGCGGCCAGCGTGGTCATTCGTATTCCTCGCGGAAACGCCGGAAGATGGCATCCGCCACCATGTTCATGCCCAGTGTGATGAGAAACAGCAGCAGGCCGACGGCGAACAGCGTCTGGTACTCGGTCGTGCCCGCCGGGATATCGCCCTGGCTGATTTGCACGATGAAGCCGGTCATGGTCTGGATGCTCTTGAGGGGATTGGCCGTGATCTGGGCCAGGTTGCCCGCCGCCAGCGATACCGCCATGGTCTCGCCCACCGCGCGCGACACCGCCAGCACCACCGCCGCCAGCACGCCCGACAGCGCCGCGGGCAACAGCACCTGCCAGCAGACCTCCTGCTTGGTGGCGCCCAGCGCGTAGGCGCCCTCACGCAGCGAGCGCGGCACGGCGCGGAAGGCATCGTCGCACAGGCTGGCCACCAGCGGCAGCACCATCACGCCCACCACGATGCTCGCGCTGAGCGAGTTGAACACCTCGGTCGAGGGGATGATGCGGCGGATGAACGGCGTGATGGCGGTCACCGCGAAGTAGCCGAAGACGACGCTGGGGATGCCGGCCAGCACTTCCAGCACCGGCTTAACCACCGCGCGGCCACGGTCACTGGCATACTCGGAGAGCCACAGCGCCGTGCCCAGGCCGATGGGCACCGCCAACAGGCAGGAGCCCAGCACGATGTGCAGCGTGCCCACCACCAGCGGCAGCACCCCGAACTTGGCGGGCGAAGGTGGGCGCCCACTCGCGCCCGAAAAGGAACTCGGCCACGTAGACATGGGCGAAGAACCGCGCCGCCTCCTCGACCAGCACCGCCGCGATGCCGACGGTGATGACGACGGAGAGGAGAGCCGCCGCGGCCAGACCCCAGCGGATCCCCTCTTCGCCCAGGAACCGACCGCGCCGCCGCCGCAGATCGGCCGTTACCGGCTGAACTTGTGTGAGCGTGGCCACGGTCGGTTCCTCTCGCAGTCCTATTTCTTGGCTTCGCCCGGAGCGCCGGCGGGAGCCGCGGCTCCGCCTTCCTTGGCCAGCACGTCTTCGAGCTTCACGCCCTTGACGCCCATGAACACGCTACCGGTCTTCTTGGCCTCGGCGCGCTGCCGAACGATGGCGATGGTCGCGTCGGGCAGCGGCACGTAGCCGACCTTGGGGATGATGGTCGCCGCGTTGTCCAGGTAGAACTTGACAAACGCCGCCACCTCGGGCCGCTCAATCGCCGACTTGGCGATGTAGATGAACAGCGGCCGGCTCAGCGGCTTGTAGCTGGCGTCGCGGATGGTCTCCGCGCTCGGCGTCACCGTCTTGCCGTCGGCTTCCACCGGTACGAGCTTCAGCTTGTCCTTGTTCTGCTCGTAGTAGGCGTAGCCGAAGTAGCCCAGGGCACCCTTGTCGCCCTCGACGCCCTTGACCAGCACGTTGTCGTCTTCGCTCGGGGTGTAGTCGCTGCGGCTGGCCTTGGCCTTGCCCACGATTGCCTCGGTGAAGTACTCGAACGTGCCCGAGTCGGTGCCAGGACCGTACAGCTTGATCGGGTCGGCCGGGAAGCTGCCACGCACGTCCTTCCAGGTCTTGACCTTGCTGTCCGGCTCCCACATCTTCTTGAGCTCGGCCACGGTCAGCTTGTCGACGTAGCTGTTGTCCTTGTTGATGACGATGGCGATGCCATCAAAGGCGATCGGCAGCTCGACAAACTCGATCTTCTTCTCGGCCGCGCCGGCGGCTTCCTTGTCCTTGATGGCGCGCGAGGCATCGCAGATATCGATCTCGGCCGCGGTGAACTTCTTCATGCCGCCGCCGGTGCCGGACGTGCCCACGGCCACCTTCACACCGGGGTTGGCCTTGCCAAACTCCTCGGCCACCGCCTGGCTGATGGGGAAGACCGTCGACGAACCGTCGATCTTGATCTCGCCCTTCAGGTCGCTGACGGGCGCCTTCGGCGCGCCGGGTGCGGTGGGCGCCGCCGGCTCCTCCACTGGCTTCGGGGCACAACCGCCCAGCACAGCCACACCGACCAACAACGAGGTCAGTCCGAAACGCTTAACGAGCGCCGACTTCATGGCGCGTCTCCTTTCCCTTGGGTCCAAGTTCAGGATCCGCCGGAAGTGTTAGCGCCGCGTTAGTGCACCGACAGAGTTGCGCGAGTTCGCTTCTAGGGCAGGTTCAGGCGCCGTTTGGTGGCCGTCGCGTTGACCTCTCGAACCCGATTCACCAGATCCCACTTGGGTCGGTCGCAGCCATCGACCATGCCGAACGCGTAGTGTTCGTTGTAGGTTAGTTCGCTGCCACGGCCCGGCCCGCGACCGGTCAGCGGCTGGTCGCGGTACATGAACCAGCACACGCCCACGCACCACGGATTGGCGATGGCGGCATCCACCCACTTGCCATACAGCTCGCCCGCCTGGGCATCGCTGTCGGCCCACACCGGATACCGCCCGAACCCGCGCTGGCCGTCGTAGAACGGCGGATAGGCGAACTCGCCGCAGAAGATGGGCTTGTCGCTCTCGCGGATCAGCCGGTCCATCAGCGCATCGGTGAAGGCCATGGCATAGCGGTCATAGCTGATGACGTCGCACCAGCGCGCGATCAGCCGCCAATCCTCCTCGTTCTCCCACCAGCCGGGCACGATGTAGTTGCCCAGCCGCAGGTGGTTCGGATCGGCCTCGCCCAACGCCTCGTAGACGAAGCGGTAGTAGGCATCGGCGTAGAACCGCCGCACCGCTTCCAGGTCGGCCTTGGGCACGGCCTCGGCCCAGGCCGCGCGCTGCCGGGCCGCGTCGCCGCCATAGATCGTCGCGACCGCATGGGCCACCATGGCCTTGGCCGCGGGCGAGTCGGCGTGCTTCGTCAGGATCTCGGTGATCTCGGCGGCCTGGATGATCTCCTCGATCTCGCTGCCCATGGTCCAGCCGACCACCGAGGGATCGTCGCGCCGCGGGCCGACCTGCCGGGCGATGCAGGCGCGGAAGGCCTCGCGCGCCGCGGGGTCGAACACGTCGGGCCGCTTGACCAGCTCGGGCACGCCCCAGTGGTTGAGCACCGGCGTCTCGGCCAGGCCGTCCTGGTGACCCCACTTGGCCGCGCCGGAAAAGCCCCACGACTTGGCCCGCCGCACCGCGCGGCGGCCGGACTCGGCCTGCCAGTCGGCGCCGTAGGCGCGGATCTGGTTGGCCGCGTGGAAGCACACATACTCCGTGCCGTCGGTCGTGCCCCACTGGTCCTTGGACCAGGCCGCCGCCAACGGTCCTTCGCGCGGCGGCAACCAGGCGAACAGCCACTCGCGATCGGTCACCGGCGTGGTCTCCCAGGTCAGTGTCGGCACGCCGCACAGCCCCAGGTAGAAGCAGGGATGGCCCTCGGGCGAGATGAGCCAGTAGCGGCCGTCGCGGCGGGCCGTGCGGTAGAAGCCCGTGGCCTTCTCGTCAAACGGCGCGTCCAGCCAGCCGCCCCAACGGTCGAAGCCGTCCGGCGGCGGCGCCAGCCGCGCCGGCTCCTCGGCCGTCTCGCGCCGCAATTGCGCCTCGTCGCGCACCTTGCCGGGCCAGTCGGCATAGCGATTCTGGCCAAACTCATCGATCAGCGGCGCCAGCGCCCGCGGGTCGGGCCGCTTGACCAGCCGGAAGCCCAGCTCGACGGTGACCTGCGCCTCGGCCGCCGCCGCGAACTCGAAGCTCTGCGCGGGCGCGCTGCCGAACAGCTCCAGCGCCGGATGCGCCCGGCCCGCCGCCAGGTCACGCGCCAGCGTCTGTCCGCCGGCGGTGACCGTCACACTGCTCTGCCGGATGAAGTACTCGGCCGGGCCGTTGGCCCAGGGCGGCACCTCGGCCGCGGTCAGCCGGCCGGCACTGGGCACCCAGCCGCCGTCCAGCCTGCCCACCGAGCGGCCATCGAGCCACAGCTCGCCGCGATGCGCGTCGAACACCGCCTTGGCCTGGTAGTCGTGGTCGTACTCCCATGGCCCGGCGGTGGAGATGAACCGCCATTCCCGGCCGTCGGCCAGACCGAGGATGAAGCGCAGGTCGGCCAGGCGACACGGCGCGCCGTCTTTCGGCGTGCACTCGAAGTCGACATAGAAGCCCGTATTCTCGCCCCAGTTGTACTGGCCGGCGGCGTAGTGGCGGGTGTCCTGGGCGAGTGCGCCGGTCGCGGCCAGGCACAGGATGAGGATGGTTCGCATCGCGCGGCTCCTGGCGCAGAGTTCGCCGCAGCCGCGGCATTGCCTTGCACTGCCTGGCGACGGCATCGCTCGATGCGCATGGCGCCGGCCCAAACAAAGAGCCGCGAGGGCCTCGGCACTGCCTTGGCCCTCGCGGCTGGGTCCGCAGAGTCTGGCGACTAGGTGGTCGGATCGCTCGGCGCGGTCAGGAAGTAGTTCCAGGCCTGCCACTTGGCGTGCCCGTCGCAGTAGCCGCAGTTCACGCCGCCCATGTGGTCGGCGGCTCGGCGCGAGCCGTTCTGCACGTTGGTCCAGTTCCAGCCGTTGACCGGGCAGTTGCCCTCGGCCACCGCGACGCGCTCGGCCGGCACCTGGATGGCAGCCATGGCGATGCTGTTGGACATCAACTGCTCGCTCCACATGTAGCCCATGCCGGCGTCCGCATTGGTGCGGCCAGGCCCGCGGTAGTCGTACCACGGCGTGTTCGACCACGACGGGCAGCAGAAGACCTGGCGGCTCTTGATGTACGGCTGAAGCACGTCCCAGTACGGCCACGTGTTCTGCGCCCAGGGCGACGCGAAGTACTTCTCGTCATAGTCCTGCACATACTGCTGCGTGGCAATCATCATCTGCTTGACGTTGCTCTGACAGCTCGACGTGCGGGCCTTTTCGCGAGCCTTAGCGAAGACGGGGAACAGAATCGCGGCCAGGATGGCGATGATCGCGATGACCACCAGTAGCTCGATAAGCGTGAATGCTCTTCGACGATGCGTCATGATGGAACCTCCTTCGGGCTATCGCCCTGCTCTTGGGAACATGAGATACATGACCCGCCCGTTAGTATCGCGCACAGATGCCCGCCGCGCAAGCGCGCGATGACACAGAACAGGTCACTCGGCGGCTGTCGGGCGCACCGCCAGCCCGGGACGCAGCGCCATACCGGACAGCGGAATCCATCTACCGCCTATGGGTGGGAACTACGCTTCGCACTTAGGCGACTGCACGAACTCACCATGCTCGTCTACATTCCGGCCAAGTTCGTCAGCAACCAGAACCCCGCCGACGGTCCGCGCTCCTGTCCAACCTCGTTCGCGCAGAGCCATGGCGCTGATGAAGCGCCTACGGCTCGGCCACCGGCACCCGAGGAGGTCCTCCTCTGCATGTTACTTAGAGTTACCTTAGAAAGCAAGACACTTGCATGGAGGCTGGACAGACGCGATACTAAAGACTGAATGCGGCACCTTGCTCGCCGACTGGATCCGCGAGCGGGGCCTTCGTCCCGAGGGAGAAATCTTCATGACACATCGTCGACGAGCCTTCACGCTCATCGAGTTGCTGGTCGTCATCGCGATCATCGCGATCCTGGCCGCCATCTTGTTCCCTGTGTTCGCCAAGGCCCGTGAGAAGGCCCGCTGCTCGAGCTGCAGCAGCAACCTCAAGCAGATTGGCGTCGCCATGATGCAATACGTCCAGGACTACGACGAGATGTACCTGGCATCCAACTTCGGCAACCTGGGCACCCAGTTCCCCGGTTCGGCCGGCTTCCGCGGCGCGTTGACCCACGGCATCCAGCCGTACCTCAAGAGCCCGCAAGTGCTCAAGTGCCCGAGCCAGTCGAGCACCGAGGTCTGCAGCTACGGCTACAACGAGTATATCTACTCGATCGGTGGTTGGAACTCGCTGGCGGCCGTCAGCAACGCGCCGTCCGGCGTGGCCTCGGTCTCGGTCGTCGCCGAGTCCAGCTTCCCCGGCATCTACAACGACTGGGACGGCCTGAACGGCCTGGATCGCCTGCGCTCGCAGCAGAGCCAAGCCCACAACGGCTGCAACGTCTGCTTCGCCGATGGCCACGTCAAGCTGATCAACCTCGGCAAGATCAGCGGCAACAGCACGGCCCCCAACACGGCCACGCAGGAAATGCCGGTCGTCTACCCCAACGCCAACTCGCTCTAGCGTCCGCCCAGCGCGGTCTGACAACGCCCGCAGCGGCACATCGCCGCTGCGGGCGTTGCTGTGTCTGTGGCCTTCGCCCGCGCGTTGCCAACCTTCCCCACCGCGCATACAATGGCGTCCGAACCCAATTCCCCGAAGGACC
>JACRKZ010000115.1 GCA_016235455.1 Armatimonadota bacterium
AGTCGGCCTGCGGCCGATGCCACGCCGGAGCGTGGCGGTCCGGCACTGGCGAAGCTGATCCTGCGCCTGACGGCGGAACTACAAACCCGGACCCCAGCGAGCCAGCCAAGCCTTTCGCCTTCATCGTCCCGCCTCCTCAAACCGCAACGTCCCCCACAGCCGCGGGGTGAGCATGATCTCGCCGGGCACATCGTTGACCAGCATCGTGGCCTGGTTGGACCAGTAGTTGCGCAGCCGGTTGATGGTGCCCTCCGTATCGCCATAGATGACGCCGAAGTCGGCCCGCACGCTGCGGCCCACGGGCACCGCGCCCAGCGCCGACCAGGGGATTGCCGCCTCCAGCCGGTAGCCGTCACCGGCCTTGAGCACGACCACTCGCGCCTCGCCGAGGCGCTTGACGCTGTCCACCTTCTCCGCGCGCCAGGGGCTTTGGAAGACGACGCTCTCGGCCGCGACGGGCTTGGCCAGGCGATGCCGGTAGAGCACCGTCACCGTCTCCTCGCCCATGGGCGCGATGAGCAACCTCAGGTCGCCAGGCACGGGGCCGGTGCGGTCGGCGGGCGCCTTGTCGTCCAGCCCGAGTTGCAGGTCGACGCTGTCGCCGGTCTTGAACAGTGTCTGCCAGTCTTTGCCGCGGTTGACCCACGGTGAGTCGTCGCGCACCTGATAGTGCAGATAGAGGTTCTGGTCGTCGTAGCCGGCGCGGACCGTGACCGGCACCTGGCCCGACTTGTCCCACTTGACCGCGCCCTCGGCCGGCCAGTCGCCGGCGTCACCGTCGATCTTGGGCGGCGCGGCCAGGCGCGGGGCGAGCGCCACCTTGGGCGGCGCCGCGTCGGCCACGCGGCGCGCCAGATTGCGCTCGGCCGCGGCGGCCTGCGCGGCGGTGACGGTCAGTGTGCCGCCATCGCGCTTGACCTGGCCCAGGCCGTCCACGCGGAACACGCGGTACTCGATGCCGCCGGCCTGGAGGTAGTAGGTGCCATCCTTCTCCGAGCGGCCAAAGCAGCCGCCGAAGCACTCGCCGCCGATCATGTAGGCGTCGCGCGGGCCACCGACACGCACATCGCTGAACATCTCGTCCAGGTACAGCCCATCGGTGGTCATGGCGAACAGCCGCCCGTGGTTGCCGTTCATGACCATCACGTCGCCCTGCGCATCGAGCGGGGCCACGCCGGTGAAGAACAGCACGCCCTGCAGTTCGCCGGTGCGCGGCAGGGGGGCGTTGTGGCTGCCGTGGACGTTGGTCCAGCGGTTCGGATAGCGCCATTTCAGCGTGCCGTCGGGCGCATAGGCGCGCATCACCGGGTCGCTGTTGAGGATGGTCGTGCCGAAGCGGTCCACCGTACTCTCGACCATGTTGCCACCCGTGGGCAGGTCGATGGCCGGCGCGGCGGCGATGGCTTCGTTCAGGTCGGGGTACTTCGGCGCGCCACCGGGCCAGAAGCCCGACGGCTTGAGCGTCACCAGCCGGCACCCGCCGCCGACCGTGGCGGCCACGCGCAGCGTCAGGTCGGCCAGATCATGGCCCCAGCCCGAGCCGGCCAGGTTGGCCGCGCTCGTGGCGAACTGGATCTCGTCGGCTTGCATCTCGCCGTCGCCGCTGCGGTCCACCCAGATCATGCCGAAGCCATGCTGCGGCCGGCCCTCGGTGCCGACCACGTACTTCTCGTTGGGGTAAGCCTTGGCAAACGCCTCGACGAACGCGGCCGGCGGGTTCCAGTCGCGGCTGTAGCTGAACTGATGGGCCGAGGTCAGGCAGGCCAGCGGCTTGAGTGAGCCGTCGGCGCGCAACTCCTCGATGTACGTCGCCTTGCCATACGCGATGACGAAGGTACGGCCGTCTTGGCGCCAGTAGCGATAGTGCATGCCCGGCTGCCCACCGGTCAGCGCGGCCGGCACCGCCTTCTTGGCCGCGAAGTCCAGCCGAAACAGGCTGCCCTGGCCGAACCAGCGGGTCGCGTCGGCGGGGTCGAAGCCGGCGCCGGGCGCGCCATAGGCGGTCGGGCCGTACAACTCGGCCTTGACCGCGCCGCTGGCCGGATCGTAGGCCGCCAGCCGCTTGGGGGTCCAGCGACCCGGCTCGGTGACCCACAGCCAGCCGTTAGGGCCGAGCACCAGCCCCGCGGGATGGATCATGCGCTGTGGGTCGTAGGCGCCGGTGTAGGGTCCGCCAGGCTTGCCCACGGTGCCGGCCGGCTGGCCCGTGGCGGACAGAAAGCGCACGGTCTGGCTGGCGCCGTCGCTGAGCAGGATGCGGCCGGCGGGGTCGACGGCCAGGCCGGTGATGCGCAGGTCGCCGGCGGGCAGGATGGGCGTCGCCTTGCCGCTGGCGGGGTCGACCCTGACCAGCGCGCCGGCCGACACGGCCAGCAACGCGTCGCCCGCGGCGGCCAGCGCGCCGGGCTCACGCAGCGGCAGCGCGCCGGTCTTGAGGCCCGTGGCGGGATCGACCACCAGCACCGTGTCGGTCGAGCCGTCGGCCACGTAGAGCCGGCCGCCGAGCAGCGCCACGCCGCCGAGTACAGGTCGGTCGGCCCGCTTGTCGGGCGAGCCGGGGCCGGTCTCGTACTTGCTCAGGATGCTCAGCCTCACGCCCTTGTCGTAGTCGGCGGTCTGGCCCGTGGCCAGGTCGAAGCGCACCAGGCCGATCTGGTAGGTCGCCGACCAGCCGGGCTTGGAGCGGTCCACACGCTGGCCCCAGTACATGCCGTCGTAGACCGCGTAGACGTACCTGGCGTCGACCGCGACGCCCAGGCGCTCCAGGCCGTGGCCGTTGGGCGCGTTGAAGCCCATGCGCAGCCGGCCGTCGGGCTCCAGCGCGACGATCTCGTAGCCGCCTTCGCTCACGCCGGTGCCGAACACGACCACCTGGCCGTTGGTGGCGGCGGATTCGAGCGTGCCGTGGTTGGAGCCGGGGCCGTCGCAGAAGCTGAACAGGTGCGTCGGGCGCAGGCCGGGATGGTAGGCGGAGCGCCAGCGGTAGGCGCCGGGCGGCACGGGCCGGCCGTCGTCGTCGAGGCCGTCCCAGGCCGCGCTCTGCGCGCCCTTGGCGGTGGTCTCGCCGCTGACCAGATTGCGCACGCGGCGACCCGCGGAGTCTTCGATGACCAGCGTGGCCTTGCCGTCAAAGGGCTGCGTGAAGCGCACGGCCAGCGCTTGGCGACGGTCGGCGGCCAGCCGCTCATACTCGACCAGGCTCAACGGCGCCCACAGCGCAGGCTCGTCGGGCAGCGGCGCATGGGGCGCGCGGCCGTCGAGGCAGCGGAACCGTTCGCGCTGCACCTCGGCCCCGCCGGTGCCGAGCCAACGCACGGCCAGCGCCAGGCGCAATTGGCCCCAGTCAGCAGGCGCGCCGACCAACTGCCCCGCGGGCACGGCGAAGGCGAACCGTCGGCCTTCGGCGGTGGCGGCACTGCGCGCGCCATCGGAGGTCAGCCGCACGGGCTTGGCGGCGGCCAGGGCCAGATCGACCGCGCAGTCACGCAGCGTGGACGACCAGGCGCCGACCTCGACGAACACCTGCAGCCGGTCGTCGGTGCGGTTGAGCGCGAAGGCCACGCGCGGCGAGCTAGGGCCCGAGACCGCCACGAAGTCGGCGGGATCAAGCTGCGCCCAGGCCGAAGTGGTCAGTAGCGCCGCGAGCAGGAAGAGCGTTTTACGTGCCATGCCAGTTGGCTTCGACACGCTCGGCGCCGGGCCTTCCTGTTGATCGACCACAGAGGACACAGAGAGCACAGAGAGCCCGGATCGGACGGGACTCTGTGTCCTCTGTGGTTGGCAATGGCTAGAGGACCCGGCGCTTGATGCCCTCGCGGAGGCGCACCACATTGAAGTTCATGAGCAGACCCAGCCTCAAGCCCGACAGCTTGAGGTAGGAGAGCAACTGCGCTTCATGCACCGGCCGGAGTGCCTCGACCGCCTTCAGTTCGATGATCACCTTGTCCTCGACAACCAAGTCCAGCCGGTACCCACAATCGAGCGCCACGCCCTTGTACACCACCGGTAGCGACACTTCCTTGGCGACTTGCAGGCCATGCATAGCCAGCTCGTGGAAGAGACATTCCTTGTAAGCCGACTCGAGAAGCCCGGGTCCAAGAGCGCTATGCACCTCAAACGCACAGCCGATGATCTCGCCACTCAACTCCGGCCATAGATCATCCACGACACCCATCCCCACACAGGAATTATCATACCACAGAGGACACAGAGATCAATATGATGTAGGCCCTCTGTGCTCTCTGTGTCCTCTGTGGTCGAAACACTACTCAGGCGGGCACCAGCCTTTCTAGCTGGCCGAACATGATGCGTTCCTTGCGGCTAGGGTCGCTGTCGCCGTGGGTCACGGTGAGCCAGACGACACCGTCGTAGGCATGGAACGTGGGGTACTGGAACGACTTGGTCGTTTCGAAGCGGTACTTGCGCTCCCAGTGGCGGGCATCGCGCGAGACATCGATGTTGAACACGCTGCGGCCGACACCGCCGACCATCGCCGAATCCTGCCAGCCCAGGTGATAGACGCCGTCGAAGCACTCGAGGGTCGGCTTGGAACTGCTGCCCGACGGCACCGACGCCCAGGGCTCGCCAGCCGTCCAGTTCCGGCCGTCGGCGCTGGTGGTGAACCGGTAGTTGCGGTCCCCACCCTCCTGGCGACAGACAGCCAGCCAGGTGCCGTCGGGCAGCCGGTTCACCGCCGATTCGGTCAGATGCAGGTTGGCGGGCTGGTTGTAGTGGCCGACCAACTCGAACGTGTCGTGCGCGTCGTTGAGCCGCGCCAGCGCGTTCTGCGCGCCGGGGTAGTTGTTCAGCGCCACGTAGGTCTGCCCCTCGAACTGCCGGAACGAGTCGAAGATGTACAGCCCGAAGTCCACCGCCGGCCAGCCGAACCCGCCGGGCGATGCCACCGCGTCGGCGTGGAACCAGCACGGCTCCATGGGCCTGATGCCGGCGGCGGTCCTGAGCCGGACCGGATGGATGGTGTCGTCGAAGGCCATGCGCTGGGTGTCGAAGTCGCGGTACCAGGTCTGGGACTGGCGCACGCCGGGCTGCTCGCTGGCGAAGTAGCAGCGCAGCCGGCGGTCGTCGAGCGCGAGGACGCGCGGCACGAAGCAGGCGCCCGGCGGCAGCGTGGCGTTGTCGAAGAGCTGCTCGCCATGGGCGAACGGCAGCGTCAACTCGACGCGCAGCGTGGCCAGGTCGACGACGGTCAGCACGCAGTAGACAAACGGCCAGGCCGCGGCCTCGCCGGCGCGCTGGTCGTTGGCCTCGGCGACGATGTAGGCTCGGCCGCCGGCCACGCAGAACTCGGCATCATGGGCGCCGCGCACCTGCGGCGCGGACACATTGATCAGGCCGGCGAGCACGCGGTCGGCCGCGGCGCGCGGGTCCCAGTCGGGTGGCAGGATTCTGCTATCGGCCATTGCCGGCCCCCTCCTTCGGCGCCTCGGTGGGCGCGTTGATCAGCAACTCGTCGACGAACAGCCAGGCCGGCGCACCGGGCGCGATGCCCTGCCAGGCGGGGATCCGGCCCAGATTGGTCGCCTCCACCCGCACGTAGCGCGCTGTGCCGGTCAACTCCGCCCTGAGCCACACCACCTCGGGCCTGGCACCGGCGGCCGGTTCCGGCACATCAAGGCTCGCGCCGGCCCGGAACACGCGGCCATCGTCGGACAGCAGGAACCGCACCCGCCGCGGCGGGAAGACGCCGGTACGTGGGTGCAGCAGGCACCGCAGCGCGGCCGAGCGCACCGGCGTGGGCTGGCCCAGGTCCACGGTCGCGGCCAAGTCGGCGCCCTGGTAGCCAAGCCACTCGGGGCTGGCTGGGTCGGGCTCACCGATCAACCCATCGGTCAGCGAGCCGGGCCCTGCGGCGCTGTATTGGGTTGCGGGCGGCGAATCCAGTGTCACACCGGCACCGCGTGCCGCGTGGGTCAGGCGGACCGGCTCAGCGAAACAGGCGTCGGGCATCATGGCCCGGCGCTCGGCGTCGAACTCGCGAGCGATGGTCGAGGCGGCCGTCAGATCCCACAGCGAGGTGCGCAACTGGCGTAGCGCCAGAACGCCGGTGATCCAGCCCTGGGTCCAGCCGGTCTCGGTTGACCAAACCCCCCAGCCGATGTCGCCGTTGGAGCCCCAGTAGTCCCACTTGGCGTAGTCGAACCCGCGGAACCAGGCGCCATCGAGCTCTCGCCGGCGCTCGCTGCGCGCCTGGATGCGCACGAGGAAGTCCGCCAGCCGGTCCTCGGCGACTCGCGCGGCCGCATCACCGGTGGCGGCCACCGCCTCATGCAGGCCGAGCAGCGCGAAGTTCGTGGTGTAGAGCAGGTCGGTGCACGGGTCGCCCGTGGCATGGATGAGCGCACACTCGCCGGTGCCGTACTGCTCGTTGGCCGTGGCCGAGGCCGTCACCCGGCCGCGGATGGCGCCACTGGCATCCTGCGCGGCCAGCACGTAGGCCAGCGTCTGGTCGAGCCAACGTCGGTGCTCGGGCGTGTTGTCGATACGCACCAGCCAGGCCAGCGGTAGTAGCATCCGCACCCGCTCGGCCTCGTGGCGGTTGGACTCGCAGTCCCACTGCTCAGGCGGCAGGTTCATCAGGTGGCCGATGCCGCGCACCGTGCGCTCGCGGAGCGGCTCGAAGCGGGCTTTGTCGTACAGCCACAAGTTGACCGCCCACAGGTAGGCCTGGTAATGCGGGCTGTGGCGCATGTTGCCCCAAGCGCCGCTGGACCGGTCCCAGAACCAGCGCCAGCCCCGGGCCACCAGTTCATGCTCCTCGATGCGGGCCTGCCGGTAGCCACTGGGGCCGGTGGTGCGGAAGTTGGCCAGCATAGCGCGTAGCAGCCGCTGGTTCCAGCGCTCGTCGCCCAGCGCCGCGGCGGCGCCCAGTTGGCCCAGGATGGCGCGGGCGTTGTCGTCGCCGTAGTAGACCACCGCGCCCATGGGCCGGTCGTCCCAGCCCAGAAGACCGTAGCTGGAGCTGTCGGCCGCGGCGCGTGGCCCCTGCGAGATGGTCGATCGCTCGTCGACGAAGTCGAGCAGGCGGCGCGCCACCGCGCTCGACGGCGCATGGCCATCGAGCCGGCCCCGCAGCGCCAGGGCCATGGCCGCTTCACTGCAGCAGTCGGCCCGCGCATACCAGCGCACGGGCTGCGTGCCGTCGGCCGCAATCGCGGAGCTAAAGGCTTCGAGGATGCCCTCGGAGCCGTCGCCCACGGGCTGGGCGGCGGGCGGCATCGGCTCCAACCGCTCGACGTCTTGCGGCAGCGCGCCCATCTTGGCGCGCCCCGCGGCGTTGAGCAGCAGGCGCGCCTGGGTGTACCAGTCCGTGCCGCGACGGATGGCGACCGCGGCGGCGTCCTCCGGCAGGGCAGCGTCGCGTGGGTAGGACGGCCGCACCAGCGGCTCAGAGCGCAGGTCAACCTGCCCGGCGCCCAGCCAGCCCAGGATCATCTGCCAGATGGGCGGCCAGGCGGCGACCGGCGCGTAGCGGCCGGTGACGAAGCTGCTGAGCCGGGTCGTGGCGACCAGCAGGCCATGGTGCTCGAACAGCAGCGGATGGCTCTGGGCGGGCAGACCAAACACCGCTGTGTCGTAGCCGGCCACGCGCGCTAGCACGAGATGTGCGCTGACCACTTGGGCGGGCAGGTAATGGCAGTCCTGCACCATGGCGATACGCTGCCGCGGCAGGGCCGCGCCGAAGGCATCGCTGGCCACCACCGCGCGGCTCCACGACGCGTTGGCCGGCGGGCCGAGCGGCAGGTCCGGCAGCCAGGCCGGATACTCCACATACACCCGCAGCCGCCGGCTGGCCGCCAACCGGGCCAGCTCGGCATCGAACGGCGTGGTGCGGGCCGGATAGCCGTCGGCCAACAGCAGCACGCCGGCGCCCTCGGCCGCCTGAGCCAGCGCCTCGGCCGGCGTGTCGTAGCGCATTGCGCCCACACCCGACCGCTGCAAGGCCAGGTACAGGTCGTTGTCGGCGCGACAGGCCAGCACCAGGCTGGGCCCGGCCGCCGCCACCGAGCCGAGCCCTCCCAGACACAGACACGAGAGCCAGACGCGAGCCGTCACCAGTGCACCTGCCGTTTCGCTCCGCCGCGCGCCGCGCGGGCACCTTGCCGCGCCGCGCGGGCCTCGGTATACTCGCAGCATAGCGGGGTCCGAGCAGGCCTGCAAGCGCCCTGCGGACGGGGGACCGCCATGCCGGATCAGCAGCCGCCACAGTCGAGCATCGTTCTCTACCGGACCGAGGACGGCCGCTCGCGCGTCGAATGCCGCTTCGAGGATGAGACGATCTGGCTGTCCCAGGCGCTCATCGCGGAGCTGTTCGATAAGGACGTGCGCACGATCAGTGAGCACCTGGCCAACATCTACGCGGAGCGCGAACTGGAGCCAGGGGCAACTATCCGGAGTTTCCGGATAGTTCGTCAGGAAGGTTTACGTCAGGTCGTTCGCGACATCGAGCACTATAGCCTGCCGGCCATTCTGGCCGTCGGCTACCGGGTGCGGAGCCAGCGCGGCACGCAGTTCCGCCAGTGGGCCACCGAGCGCCTGAGCGAGTATCTGGTCAAGGGCTTTACCATCGACGACCAGCGCCTGGCCAACCCACCGAGCCCGACACGCGGCGCTTCTTCCAGACGGTGCAGAACAAGCTGCATTTCGCGGTGACCGGCAAGACCGCCCCCGAGCTCATCGCCGAACGGGCCGACGCGACCAAGCCCAACATGGGCCTGACCACCTGGAAGGGCCAGGTCGTGCGACGCGGCGACGTCACGGTGGCCAAGAACTACCTGACCGAACCCGAGATCGACGAGCTCAACCGCATCGTGGTCATGTTCCTGGACTACGCTGAAGACCAGGCCCGCCGGCGCCGGCAGGTGTTGCTGAGCGACTGGCAGACCCGGCTCGACGACTGGCTCCGCTTCAACGAGCGCGACGTGCTGCCTGACGCCGGCCGGGTCTCGCGGGCCGCCGACGACGAGCTGGCCGAGCAAGCCTACGAGCAGTTCAGCTCGCGGCGGCGCGAGCAGACGGAACTGGACGCGCTACGCGAGCTGGAGGACCAGGCCCGGCGACTGCCGCGCAGCCAGGCGAGGCCAGGTCCTAGAGCCCCACCTCCGCCTCGCGCTCCACCCGCACCGTCTTCCCCGCCAGCCCCAACTCCGGCCCGCCGCAGCCGTGGTAGACCCGCGCGCGCCGGCCAGCGGCCAGCGGCTGGCCGTCCAGGCTGCGCGCCGTATACAGCGCCGGCGAGGCATAGCGCTTCCCACCGGCCTCCGTGGCGTGGACCGCGACGAACGTCGGCGACCAGACCGCGAACCCATAGCGCGGCAAGGTCACGCGGCCGAGCACCGGGCCGGCGTCGAGGGTCACCGGCTGGGCGCCGTAGTTGGCCACGACATTCAGGTCCGCGCCGAACCGCGTGCGCTCCACGCCGTCACGCACCGAGTGCGCTTCCAACGGCAGGTTGAAGGCCAGGCGGTTGACCCAGCTCAGCACCTCGTAGGTGTTCTTGATGAAGCGGTCGGTGCGACCCAGGTCGCGGGTCCAGCCCTCACGCCGCGCGAACGGCGGCTGGCGGTTGGCAGCCGTGGTGGGAGTGAAGGTGACCGTGGCGCCCAGATGCAGCGTGCCCAGGTGGTAGCGGCCGCCGGCGCCCTCGCCCTGAGCGATGGCCTGGCGCTCGCCAGCCGCGTTGATTACGCCGATGTACATGTCCACATCGCCGGTCAACCCCGCCGGCACGGTCACGCGACGTGGGCCCTCGACCGCCTCCACGCCCGCCGCCCAGCGACTGCTGCCCTCCAGGCGATGGTCGTCCTGGAAGACGATGCCCTCGGCCCGCGCGGCACCGGCCTGGGTGAAGTGGACGAACGCCGTGTAGTCGGCCGGCAGCGCCGCGGTGGGCCGCCAGCGGTAGGTGACGTCGATCGCACCATCAGCGCCCTTGACCTCGGCGCGGACGCTCACCGGCAGCGGCTCGGCGTCGGCCGCCTGCCAGTAGAGGTGGTTGCCGAACTCGTAGACCGGCATCTCGCCATAGACCAGGTAGTCCAGCAGATGCTTGTCATCGCCGGCGGCCAGGCGCGTGCTCTGGTGGGTGGTCGTGCTCACGCAGTCGTGGTAAGCGATCAGGAAGGCGGGCAGCACCTCGCCGGGCTCGGTGTCCCACTTCTGGCCGAGTTGGCCTTCGAGGTAGTCGGCCACCGGCACGGCCCATTCGCGGCCCTCCTCGGAGCCGAAGATGCCCATCTGCTCGCGCGCATAGCGGCACAGGCGCATCTTGTAGTCCAGGTCCACCGCCCGACCCCAGCGGTCCGCCGGATCCTGTGAATCGACCAGCCCCCAGGCGAAGACCGTGTCGATGAACAGGGCCGTCGGGCCAAACAGCCGCTTGACCTCGGGCAGGTTGCGCTGGGCAAGCTCCACCTGGCTCTGGGGCCGCACCTGCCAGGCCTGACCGCCGGCCCAGTTGCCGCCCATCAGCGACTTGCCGTTGGCATCCTTGCGCAGGTACTTGTGGTCGAAGCTCGGCGCGTCCTGATACATGTCCTGGTAGTTGTCGTGCAGACCGAACAAGTAGCCCTGGGCCTTGATCCGCGCGGCGGCCGCAGCCAGCCCGGCGTTGCCGCCACATTCGGGCGCCGCCGGCAGGATGTCGGGGTGCTGGTTGTCGTACCCGCGCTTGATCCAGCCGGCCAGCACCACCATGGCCTTGTCCAGTTGCAGGTCGCGCTTCCAGTGCTCGGCGGCCTGGGCCGTCTCGTCGAACGTGAATCCGACGTGGATCTGCTCCCGGCCCGATTTGTTCCACACCGAATCGGCCACGGTCCGCGTGAAGACGAACGGCTTGAAGTCGGCCGCGCCAGCCATGGCGTTGACCTCGGGGTGGGTTTTGGCCCGCTCCGCGCGGGTCACGCGCCAGCCGGCGCGCTCGGCCACGGCGCGGTAGGCGCGCGCGGCGGTGACATAATCGCCGCGACCCAGCGGGTGCAGCGTGATCTGGTGCGCATCGCTGGCCAACTCGATGCTGTGCTGGATGACGCGCGCACCCGCCAGCCGTTGGTCGTCGAGCCAGGCGCGGCGCACCTGCCAGCGCACGTCAACGCCATCCCAGGTGACCAGCAGGGCCGCGCCCTGCTGCTCGAGTGTCATCATCTGCATCGAGGAGTCGTCGTAGGTCAGCCGCGACTCCACCGTGGGCAGGCCGTCGGCGGCGGTCAGCCCCTTGCCCAGCCGGATCGGTAGCACCGTGCGGCCCGCGCCGGCGTCGGTCACGGGCAGGCCGCCGTCCAGCAGCCACACGCGGTCCACCTGCCACTCACTCTGGCCCACGGCTTCCCAGCGCAGGCGCAGGCCCGCGGGCGGCAGCGCGTCGGCCTCGGCATGGATGCGCAGGGCCAGACCGGTGGGCTTGCCGTCCAGCGCGGCCAGCGCCTGCTCGACCACCACTTGCCCGGCCGGCGACGCGACCGCGCGCAGGTCGTTGAGCACCAATGGCAGCCGCTCGGCGCCGCGCCGCAGCACCACGCGTCCGAGCCGCGCCTGCACCGGGTTGGAGGTCCAGGTCACGCCGGCGGCGCGGTCGGTCAGCGTCCACCGGCCCGAGCCGGGCTCCAGCGCGAAGTCGAACCCCCCGCCGGCCAGCTTGAGCGGCCCGCGCAGCGTGGTCGCGGCAGCCTGCCGGCGGGCCACTTCGGCGGCCCGCAAGGCATCGGGCCCCTTGGGCGTCGCGCCGCGCCCGGCCTTCGGGTCGACCGTGACGCTGCCCGCGGCGACGTCCAGCAGACGTGGCCCGCCGGCGGGGTCGAACACGCCCACATGCACGTTGTAGCGGCCCGCGGCGGCGTCGGCCGGCACGGTGACCAGCAGCGGCCCATCCATGATCGTGTCGCCGGGCATCCAGTAGCCCACCGGCTCAAACGGGTCGTGATCCGCCTGCCAGGCGATCTTGGCGCAGCCCTTGTCGGGATCCTCGAAATGCACGAACACGCGGCAGTTCTGGGCCGTGACCGCCGTGCCGGTGTTGCGGAACCAGCAGGTGAGCGACACGGTGGCACCGGGCGCCAGCGTCGCCGGCAGCACTTCGGCTCGCTGCAACTCGGGGCGGAAGCCGGCGGGCTGAGCGCCGACGAGGGCGGCGGCCAGCAGCACTGGCGCCAGGGCACGGAATAGGTGGACCATCGGGCTGCGTTCCTCACGCGTCTGCGACGCGCCGCGTCATGGATTCGGTGTGTAACCTGTATACGGCGTGGTGCCGCCTTGGCCTCTTTGGATCCGGCGAGTCTCTTCGCCGCGCGTCTCGGCGATGAGCGTGGCGAACGGGTTGCCATTGAAACAGACCTCGCCGAACCAAGCGAAGACCGACGAGGACTCGTTGACGAACATGGGCGCCAGCTCACCCGCGGTGGTGGTGTAGCTGAACCCGCCGAGGATCTCGCTGCGTCCACCGTCGCGCGTGGCCAACAACGTGCCTCCGCGCTCGGTCTTGTAGCCAAGCACCCACAAGTCTCCGCCGCTGTTGTCCAGGTGCAGGCCTTCGTTCTCGATGTTGAGTTGCCGGGCCCACACCCGCTGCCGGCGCAGCCGCAGATCGTGGGTCACAACGTCTTCCAGGAACACCCGACCGCCCTCGCTGCCCGCGCCGCTGACCAGCGGGCTGTCGGACACGCTGCGCAGGACGAGCGTGCGTGGCGTGTCCAGCCCGATGCCGCCGCCAATGTGCGCGAAATGCTCGATGACCACGACCGGCGCCTCGCCCTCGGCCAGACGGAAGTCGGGGCGCAGCCCCTTCCCGTAGTTGACCATCCCACCCACGCCGACCATGCGCCGCACGTGCCGGCCGAAGGTGACGGTCTGGCGCAGGTTGTAGCTGCCGGGCAGGAAGACGGTCGCCGCGCCGGAGTCCATGGCCTTCTGGATAGCGGCCGAGGAGTCTGCCCGCCCGGTAGGGTCGGCGCCGAAGGCATCGACATTGGCCCAGGTGGCCGGGTCGTCCCAGGGCACGGCCGGCGGCTCCTCGATGGGCAGCCGCAGTGAGGTCGCCGGCGACGGGAACGGGCTCGTCGCGGGCCGGCTGGTGTATTCGACGAGGTTGGGGCCGAGCGAGCCGGGCTTGTCCTCGCCCTGGATGCGGAAGGCGGCGGCGAAGTCGGGCGTCTGCATGTCGGCCAGGGCGCGAGCATAGCCGCTGGTCTTCACGTCGCGCAGCCAAACTCGGCCGCTGTTGTAGTTGACGATGGCCGGTGCGCGCGAAGCGTTGCCGGAGCCGGTCAAGGTGGCTTCCAGCAGGGCCAGCGTGCCATAGGTGCCCACGGCCGGCACGCTGTTGTCGCTGACCAGGTCGCGGATGCTGACGGTCTGACCCTCGTTGTGGAAGGCAATGTCGCGCTGGCCGCGCAGGCGGATATGCTCGAACGTCTGGCCGTTGACCGCGTGCGCGGTGGCGATGCCTCGGGCGAACCCGACCACCTCGCAATCGCGCACGAGCAGCGGCCCGTTCATGTCCCGGTGAGCCAGGTCGAGGCCGACCGCCCCGCTCCCTTCGGCCGCCACGAACCGGCAGTTGCGCACCGCGCCGCTGTTGTTGGCGTAGAAGGCCAGGCCGGTCGCGCCGGGATTGCCGACACCGACGTCGAAGGTCAGGTTCTCTGCGTAGTTGTGGAACCAGTCAGCCGAGCCGAACCCGCCGCACCACATGATCGGCTGGGGCCGGGCCGCGTCGGTGAAGGTGCCGTCGCGCAGACGCAGCACGCAGCGGTCGCGATGCTCGCCGCGCAGGTAGGTCTTGCCCCAGTTGTCGTGCTCGGCGTAGCGCTTGGGCCAGGTCAGCGTGCGCGTGATCAGGTAGGTGCCGGCCGGGAAGAACAGCAGCCGATGGTGCCCCACGTTCTCGTTGAGCGCCTGCTGCAGCGCCGGCGTGTCGTCGGTCACACCATCGCCGCGGGCCGAGTACGGCGGCTGGGTGACGTTGACGACGAACGGCGAGGCAGCGAACGGCTGTGCCCCGCCGCGCATCGCCAGCGCTGTCACCGTCGCCAGAACCAGGGCTTGCCGGGTGCGCATGGCACATCCTCCGGGGCCAGTGTGAGCCAACGCGGCCAGCGGCGCAAGCGGCCGCCCGCGCCGCGGTGCGCCGCGCTTGTGGACGCGCGCGCGTCATGGTAGTCTCGACAGGTCGGAGCACCACATGCCGGGCATCGCTGAGCGCGTCGAGGACTACTGCCGTCAGATCAGCTTCCGGGGCCTGCGCCCCGAGACGCCCTTGCCGGCCTGGTCGCTGCCGCTGTTCCGGCGCGCCGAGTACATGCACCTCTCGGTCGAGCGGGCCATCACCCGGCTGCCCGACGCCCAGATGGCGGCCAGGCTGGCACCGCTCCTGCCCATGCGCCGCATGGCCACGGTGGCCATTGGCTCGGTGCTCAACACCATCGTCAGCCAACTGCCCAGCGACCAGTGCTATGTCAACGTCGGCTGCTGGCACGGCTTCTCGCTGTTGGCCGGCATGGTCGGCAACCCCGACAAGCGCTGTGTGGGGATCGACAACTTCTCCGAGTTCGGCGGCCCGCGCGAGTCGTTCCTGCAGCGGTTCGAGCGTCACCGCTCGGCCCAGCACGAGTTCTGGGAGATGGACTACCACGCTTACTTCGCCGATGTGCACCAGGGCGCCATCGGTTTCTACCTGTACGACGGAGAGCACAGCTACGAGAACCAGTTGGAGGGCCTGCTGACGGCCGAGCCGTTCCTCGCGCCGGAAGCCATCATCGCCGTCGACGACACGAACTGGGATTCCGCGCATCAGGCGACGCTCGACTTCATGGCGCGCGCCGCTGGCGGCTACCGCCTGCTGTTCGACCAGCGCACCGCGATCAACGGCCATCCCACCTACTGGAATGGCCTGATGGTGCTGGCGCGCGTGGCCTAGCCGGCATTCACGCGCCGAACACCCGCCGCCGCAACGCGCGGCAGTAGTACTCGTAGTTGGCCCACGACACGTCGTCGGGCACCAGATGGTCCAGGTCGGGAATGTAGCCGCCGCCCTCGACCGCCGGCCAGACGCGCGCCAGCTCCGCCTCGATGGCGTCCGGCCCCACAGCCAGCGCGCGCTTGTCGATGCCGCCCATCATGCCCATGGCCGGGTAGCGGGCGCGGATGTCGTTGATATCGCAGCCGGCGGCCACCTCGGCGGGGAACAGGTAGTTCACGCCAGCCTCGAGCATCGGCGCCATGATCGCCTCGGGCTGGCCATCGGTATCCACCGACAGCAGCGGGATGCCGTGCTGCTCGGCAAAGGCCTTGATGCGCCGGTAACCGGGGCCCATGAACTCGCGCCAGTGTGCCGGCGAGATGAGCGGCCCCTGCTTGCCGCACATGTCCTCCCAGATGTGGATGATATCCACCCGCACGCCGGCCTCGACCACCGCGCCGAACACCGCCAGGTAGATGTCGGTCATGGTCTCCATGATGTCGTGGATCAGCTCAGGGTCGTCGTAGAAGGTGACCAGGCACTCCTCATCGCCCAGCAGCCAGCGCACCGCGCCAAACAGACCGTCGGGGTAGCCGCCGAGTTGGATGGGCAGGTCGCGCTTCATCCAGTCGGCGCAGTGCTCACGCCACGGGCCGGCCAGCCGCTCGGGATGGTGTGGATCCATGCGCTCGGCCTTGTAGGCCGCCCAGTCGTCCCGGCCGGCAATGGGGAACCGAACGAAGGTGGGCATCGACTCGCCGTGCTTGGTGTCGCGCCGGGTGATGCCCCAGCCGTCGATCCAGGTGCGCGTGTCGTCGTCCTCGGCGATGACCTGGTGCGGCACCCGGGGGCATGGGCCGCACAGCACCGGCACGCCCACGGGCCCGCTGTCGGGCGCGGCGAACGAGCGCGCGTCGGTGACGCTGTCGGGCTTGCCCTCGCGCTGCCAGCGCTGCCAGGCGGTGCCCCACGGCCCCCAGTGCAGGCAGTAGGGCACGCGGTCGACGTCCTGGCCCAGCAGGCAGCGGATGTAGCGTTCGCGGTCGGACAGCATGGCGGGCGGCTCCCGACGCCAACCGTAGCGCATGGCGGGGGTCCGAGGCAAGCGACCTGGAGGACCATCGGCCCGCGGCGTCGAACCCCACCTCCGAACGAGGAAACCATGCAACTGAACCTGGCCGAATATCGCGACAAAGTCCTGGGCTGCTGGCTCGGCAAGAACATCGGTGGCACGCTGGGCGCGCCGTTCGAGTGCCGGCGCGGTGTGTTCGACGTGGACTTCTACACCCAGGAGACCCACGGCGAGCCACTGCCCAACGACGACCTGGACCTGCAACTGGTCTGGCTCAACGCCGCCGAGAAGCACGGCCGCGGCGTCACCGGGTCGATCCTCGGCGAGTACTGGCTGATGTACATCACGCCCAACTGGGGCGAGTATGGCGCGGGCAAGAACAACCTCGTCGCCGGCCTCATCCCGCCGCTGTCGGGCTATGTCAACAATGTCTACCGCGATAGCTGCGGCGCGTTCATCCTCTCGGAGATCTGGGCCTGCCTGGCGCCCGGCCATCCCGAAGTAGCCGTGCGCTATGCGTTCGAAGACTCCACGGTCAACCACAGCAACGAAGGTGTCTACGCCGAGACCTTCTGCGCTGCCGTGCAGAGCGCGGCCTTCGCCGAGACCGACGCGCGCGCGCTCATCGCCATCGGCCTGTCGTTCATTCCCACCGACTGCGGTGTGGCCAAGGCGGTCCACACCGTGCTCGACGCCTACGACGGCGGCCGGACCTGGCAGGAGGCGCGCAAGCTCGTGCTCCAGGCGGTGCCGGCCACCTTCGGCCTGTTGGGCACGCCGCGCGAGCAGGTGCCGGCCGACGAGCCCGAAGGCGCCATGGGCTACGACGCGCCGAGCAACATCGGCATCATCCTCATCGGCTGGCTGTACGGCGAAGGCGACTTCGGCCGCAGCATCTGCCTGGCCACCAACTGCGGCGAGGACGCGGACTGCACCGCCGGCACGCTCGGCGCCATCCTGGGCATCATCGGCGGCGCCTCGGCCCTGCCCGACAAATGGCTGGCGCCCATCGGCCGCAACATCAAGACCATCTGCCTCAACCGCGGCGACCAGGGCATGAAGTGGCCCAACACCGTGGACGAGATGACCGAACGCGTGCTGCACCTGACTCCGCGGTTCCTGGGCAGCGACTGGGTCGATGTGGTCAACACCACCGCCGGCTACACCATCCGCTGCCACGAGGGCGACGGGCTGGTCAACCGCCGCCGCCGCCGCAACGCGTTTGTCGAGACCGACTACCTGGACCATCTGGCGCGCCAGCCGTTCACCGTCAGCCACGACTTCACGTTGTTCACCACGCGTTTGGAGTATGGCGCCGAGCCGCTGATCCGCGCCGGCCAGCCGCTCACACTGCGCGTGACCATCGAGAACCAGTTCTTCCGCCAGCAGTGGCTCAATCTGCGCTGGCACCTGCCCGCGGGCTTCCGCGTCAGCCCCGGCCCAGCGGTCAGCGCGCCGCTGGAGCAGTACCACTGCAATGTGGGCAGCACGACGCTCGAGTTCGAGATCGTGGTCGACGAGCTGACCGAGCCGCGCTATGACCTGGTGCTGCAGATCTCGTCGGTCGGGCATCATACGCAAGGGCTGATCCCGGTGGTGCTGTTGACGGCTGGGCGGAGCTGAGCCGGAACAGGATATGAGTCTGATGCGCTGGCTGACACGACTGCTGGGCTTCCTGCTCTTCGCGCTCGCGCCAGCCAGCGCCGCCACACCGGACGAACAAGCTGCCGCGGCCCTGGCCGGCCGCGTGCTGGGTCCGGCCGCGGCGGGTTTCGTGTTCGAGCAGCGGCCGGCCGACGGCGGCCGCGATACC
>JACRKZ010000089.1 GCA_016235455.1 Armatimonadota bacterium
CCCGCGGGCCGCCGCCGCGCGCAAGCTCATCGCTGATAAGCTGGCGGGCTTTAGGTTGGGCCAGCGCGACCATGATGCGTTGTGGCCGAGCGGTGAGTATGCGAGCTTCAGGCGGGCGGTGGCGGAGGCGATTGAGGGCTTGGGCTGAGGCTGACGGCCCCAGCCCGAACCGGTGTTGGCGATCGGCCGAGAGCTGGTCCAAGCGCGACTCGCACCCGTCAAAGCGCGGCCAATCGAGGTGGGGTCCGCCGCGCCACTGCCGATGAGTCGTGGCAGGAGTCCTCCGGCCTGTGCGGAATGCCGGACCATCAGAGACTGTCCATGCGCCACCTCCTCCTACTCCTGACCCTCCTGACCACCACCCTGGCCGGCGCCGCCGAGCGCCGCCTGCCGCTGGCCGACTATCTGGACCACATGAAGGGCGGCTGGGTCGGACAGATCGCCGGCGTCTGCTGGGGCGCGCCCACCGAGTTCCGGTTCGGCGACAAGATCATCCCCGAGGAGGCCATGCCGAAATGGCAGCCGAAGATGATCAACGACGCCTTCGGCCAGGACGATCTGTATGTCGAGATGACCTTCCTGCGGACCATGGAGGAGCATGGGCTCGATTGCTCCATCCGCCAGGCGGGCATCGATTTCGCCAACAGCCGCTACCCGCTGTGGTGCGCCAACGATGCCGGCCGCAAGAACCTGCGCAGCGGCATCGCCCCGCCCGACAGCAGCCATCCAAAGTTCAATCGCTGCCCAAACGACATCGACTACCAGATCGAGGCCGACTTCTCCGGGCTCATCGCGCCGGGCCTGCCGAATGTGGCCGTGGCGCTGGGTGAGAAGTTCGGCCGGCTGATGAACTACGGCGACGGGCTCTATGCCGGCCAGTTCATCGGCGCGTGCTACGCCGAGGCGTTCTTCGAGCCCGATGTGCGGCGCATCATCGAGGCCGGGCTGAAAGCCATTCCCGCCCAGAGCCAGTATGCCGAGATGGTGCGCGATATGCTCGCCTGGAGCCGCGATATCCCCGACTGGCAGGCCTGCTGGCAGCGCATCCAGGCCAAGTACCGCCAGGACCCCGCCTACCAGAAGGCCTCCAACGGTGGCATCGACTGCAAGGTCAACGGCGCCTATGTGCTGCTGGGCCTGCTGTATGGCAAGGGCGATATCGACCAGACCATCGTCATCGCCTGCCGCGGCGGGCAGGACAGCGACTGCAATCCGTCCAGCGCGGCCGGCATCCTGTGCGCCAGTCTGGGCTTTGCCAAGATGCCCGCGCGCTTCACACAGCAGCTGGACGAGAAGCCGATCTTCAGCCACACCGCCTACAACGTGCCCAAGCTGCTGGCCGTCTGCGAGAAGCTGGCCCGGCAGGCGCTCGTGCGCGAAGGCGGGCGCGTCGAAAAGGCGGCCGACGGCACCGAGACGTTGGTCATCCCCGTCAAGCCCACCCAGCCCAGTCCGCTGGAGCTGAGCTGGTCGCCGGGGCCGATTGCCGACTCCAAGTTCACCGACGCCGAGAAGGCCTTGATCACCGCGCCGAGCCCAGCGGCCGAGCTGAAGGCGGCGCTGAACAAGATCGCCCCCGGCTGGTCTATCGCTCAGGTCGGGCCGGACATGGAGCCCGGCTGGCGCGACGAGTGGCGCGGCCGGCAGGGCGTGCTGCTGACTCATCCGCTGGACCGCAACACGCCGTGCGTCATCAGCCGCAAGCTGGACGTGCCGGCCCAGGGCCGGACCACGCTTCGGCTGGCGGTCAGCCACTACCCCGAGGGCGACTGGGATCTGGTGGTGCGCGCGGACATGCGTGAGCTGCTGCGCCAGACCGTCGGGCCGAAGACCGCGCCCAACGGCTGGCTGGAAGTCAGCGTCGACCTGAGCGAGTATGCGGGCAAGACGGTGCTGCTGGAGCTGTACAACCAGGCCAACGGCTGGGCCTGGGAAGCGGGTTACTGGCAGAAGATCGCGGTTGAGACCGCGGCGGCGGGCCAGTGACCGGCTTCGGCCGCCGGCTGGTGCTCGTTCTACTCGCCCTGACCGCCACCGCGCCGGCGCGCGCCGAGGTCACGGTCGAGTCACTGCTGCGCGAGATGACCGACTACGCCGCCGTCGCGCGCTGGCCCGAGCCAGCCTACACCTGCCGGCAGGCCAGCAGCTACGACCGTGCCACGGTGGCGCCCGACAAGCCGGGCTGGTTTGCCAACAGTGACCAGAACCAGTTCGTCCGCGTCGAAACCCACCAGGGCCGGACCGAGAAGGTCATGCTCGATGCCGATGGGCCGGGTGCGTTGGTGCGGTTCTGGCTGACCACAGACCGCAACAAGCAGGGCCGGCTGCGCATCTACCTCGATGGCGCGGCCGAGCCGGCGCTGAGCTACCCGGCCTACGACCTGCTCAGTGGCGATCTGGGCGTCGGCGCGCCGCTGGTGCAGCCGCATCCCGGCTATCAGCCCGACGCCAACGGCGGCAACACATCCTACCTGCCCATTCCCTATGCCCGGCACTGCAAGGTGACCTGGGAAGAGGCCGGACAGAGCGCACGCTACTACCAGATCAACTACCGCACCTATGCGCCCGGTACGGTAGTGCGGACCTTCACGCGGGCCGACCTGGACGCCGCCAGGCCCGCGGTCGCGCGCGCCGGTCGCGCGCTCGCGATGCCGCCCGACCAGCCTGCCGGCCGCGCCGTGAGCCAGACCACCGCGCTGGCCGCCGGCGGCACGCAGTCGCTTGATCTGCCTGCCGGCCCGGCTGCGGTCAGCCGCCTGGAGCTGCGGGCGCCGGCCGACGAGCGCGCCCTGCGGTCGCTTATCCTGCGCATGGACTGCGACGGCGAGCGCACCATCTGGTGCCCGGTGAGCGACTTCTTCGGCAGCGGCGTCGGCCTCAACGCGGTCGCGAGCTGGTATCGCACGGTCGGCGCCGATGGGACCATGGTCTGTCGCTGGGTGATGCCTTACGAGCGCACCGCCCGGCTGTCGCTGCTCAACCTGGCGCCGGCGCCGATCAGCGCCAGCCTGGGTGTGACGGTCAGCCCGTGGGAGTGGGACGCGCGGTCCATGCACTTCCGCGCCGTCTGGCACTACGAATCGGGCCTGAAGACGCCGCCCGAGCGCGACTGGAACTACGTGACCATCGCCGGTCAGGGCGTCTATGTGGGCGACACGCTGGCCCTGTTCAACCCGCTGCCCACCTGGTATGGCGAAGGTGACGAGAAGATCTGGGTCGACGACGACACCTTCCCTTCGCACCTGGGCACGGGCACCGAGGACTACTACAGCTTCTCGTATGCGCCCAAGCCGGTGCACCAGACGCCGTTCACGGGCGAGCCGCGACTTGATCAGCCGATGACCCAGGGGCACAACACGCTGATCCGCAGCCGCAACCTCGACGGCATCCCCTTCGCGCGCCGCCTGAAGTTCGATATCGAGCTCATCGCCTGGCGCCCCATGGCGCTGACCTACGCCGCAACGACCTACTGGTATGCCCGGCCGGGCGCCACCTGCAACGTCGAGCCCCAGCCGGCGGAGGCCGCCCTGCCCGTGCCCACGCTGGCCGACGCGGTCGCCGCGTCGAAGCCGCGTCCACGGCCCGGCGCCGTCGACTGCGAGACGATGACGGTGCTGGGCCGGTCGGGCGACTTCTTCCTCGGCGAACAGGACATGGCGCCGTTTGGCGCGGAACGCTGGGGCGCCGGCGCGCACCTGCTGGCCAAGACCACCGCTGTGGGTGACTGGTTCGAGGTGCAGTGGCCGGCGGCTGGCGCGGAGGCGCGCCGACTGGTGCTCCATGCCACCCAAGCGCCCGACTACGCCATGCTGCGCTTTGCCGTCAATGGCCAGCGCGTCGAGCCGCTGTTCGACGGGTATGCGGACGGCGTGCAGCCGGCGCCGCCGTTCGAGCTCGGCGTGTTCGCCCCGCATGACGGCAAGTTCACGCTGCGGGTCGAGGTGGCCGGCGCCAATGCAGCGTCGAAGGGCGCGCGCTACTACCTGGGGCTGGACGACATCGTGGCTGAGGCCCGCTGAGCCGCCAGCGCAGTCTGTGGGTCGTTGGAGCGTGACTGCTATCGACCCGCCAGCCGCTCGGCCAGGCGATCGGCGAGGCGATCGTAGAAGACACAGTCGTAGGCGCCCATGCGCGACCAGTTGTCGGCGCCGAACTGCCGCTTGAATCGCGAGATACCGGCGAACAGGTGGTCGGGCCGGCCGAAGGGATCGTAGCCGTAGAGGTCGTACTCGCGGCAGCCGGCGGCGCGGGCGTCGCGTAGCGCGGTCCATTGCAGCAGGTGGTTGGGCATCAGGCCGCGGTCAGCGGCCAGCGAGCCGCCGTACAGGTACGTCGCGCGTCGCCCGAAGGTCACCACCAGGATGGCGGCCAGGTCGCGGTCCTGGGCGCGGGCGAAGTAGAGGCAGGCGCGGTCGCGCGGGAACAGCGTGGCGCCGAGGTTGAGGAAGAAGCCGTACGGCTCGCCAAAGAAGCCCTGCCGGCCGGCCGTGTCATCGAAGATGGTGTGGAAGCGCCGCATATCAGCCAGGTCGGTCGAGCGGACGATTGTCACGCCGCGGCGCTGGGCCAAGCGCAGATTGTAGCGGAACTTGGGGTGCATGGCGGCCAGCAGCGTGTCGTCGTCGCGGGTCAGGTCGATCATCACGGTATGCTCGGGCGTCAGGTCGACCGGTGCGCGTGACCAGCCGCGCAGCAGCGACGGCGCCGGTGCGGGCAGGTGCGGCTCGATGCGCAGGCCCAGGCCACCGCGCGTGGACACATGGTCGCGCACCACCGCCAGCAGGCTGCGCAGGCCCGCGCGGGCGCGTTCGGTGTCGTACCAGGGCAGCACGGGCCCTTCGGGGCAGACGACGAACCCTTCGCCCTCTTCCGCCGGCCAACTGAGGAGCAGCGCGCCGCCCCACAGGCCGCCGTCGTCGTCGAACAGCCCGTAGCGATGGGTGTCGAAGCCCTCGGCGCGTTTGAAGGCGGCCCAGGCGCTCGATTGCATGAACCCGGACTCATAGGCCGCGCCGGCGAAGGCGTCCCATGGCTCGTCCCACTCGGGTCCCAGCGGCACGGCCGGCGGCACGGTCACTTCTCGGCCGCTCCGAACCGCGGCATCGCCGGGCGCAGGTGGCCCAGGTCGGTCTGCATGCGCTGCGCCTCGCGGGCCAGGTTGTCGCGGTCCGACTGGGTCTGGGTGATGTCGCGCTCCGTGCGGCTGATGGCGTCCTGCGCGGTGATGGAGTCGGTACCGTAGTCCACGTAGTAGCTGGGCCCATTGGCCCCGCTGAGCCGCTGGTACTCGGTCAGATCCGTCTTGAGCGTGGCCAGGTCCTTGTCGAGGGTGGACAGATCCGTCCACGTCGCCGCGAGATCGGCGGTCATGTCCTTCTCGAGCTTGGTCATGATGCTGCGTAGCGCCGCAGCCAGTTCCGGCGGGCAGGCCTGCGAGGAGTCGCCGCGGTCCAAGTGCCGGCCATCGGTGGTCAGCCATGAGCGGTCGGGCTGGCGCAGAGAAACCTTGCCGTCGGGCGACAGGTAGCCGCCGACGAACAGCTCCACGCTGGTCGGGTCGGGCGCGCCCAACGACTCGCTCGACGCGGGCTTGCCCAGACGTTGCACCGACTTGTCCAAGCGTTGGCCAGCGTCGGCCAGGTTGGCCGCCTCCAACCGGTCGGCATTGACCGTTGGCAGGAACCGGGCCCAGCCCACCCAGCCCAGCCAGTCGCGACGCAACTCCAGTTCCTTGGTCACGGCGCCACGCTGTCGCTGCACCTCGTCGCCCAGCCGCTTGAACAGGTCGGGATCGGCATAGAGCGCGGTCAAGGGCGTGCCGCTCTTGGTGCTCAGCAGCGATACCTGGCCCTGCGAGGCGACGAGGTAGGCGTCGTCGGCCAGCGTGACCACGACATCGCCGTTGTCCATGACGAGCACGTCGCTGGCCGCGGCGATGACCGCGTTCTGCTCGGCTTGAGCAGGTGCCGGTCGCGGCCCGCGGTAGCCGTGCCCCAGATAGATGTGCACGGTGTCCGGGTCATAGAGGAAGCGCCGCGCGCCGGTGGTGCGGCCTTCGATGTCGGTCACATGACCGCGCCCGTAGCCCGCGCCGAAGCCGCGGCCGGTGACGTGGGCGCTGGCCGTCGATGATCCGCCGCCGATGCTGGTGCTATGCGTGCTGCTGGCATGGCCAAACGAGCCGTGCGCGCCGAAACTGCCCTTGGCGAACACGTTGTCCGGCGAGAGCAGGTTGGCCATGGTCACCACGAGGTACAGGATGACCAGCACGCGCTGGCACCACAGGCCGAGTCGTTCCAGCCCTTCGGCGCGGCCGCGCAGGAATTCGCGCAGGCGCACCAACTCGGCTACCAGCTCGGCGGGCAGCCGCGCGGCGCGCTCCAGCAACGCCTGCACCAGCCGGTCCAGATCGAGCCGCCGCACCGTGCCGACCACGTCGGCGGCCAGCGTCTCCACCATCTCGCGGGTGTGGTAGGGGTGCAGGATACTCAGCGCCGAGAGCAGTCCGTCGAGCCGGTACGGCTCGTCCTCGCCGTCCGGCGATGCGGGCGGCCGGGTCTCGCGCGGATTGAGGATGAGCGGCAGCAGGCAGGGCTCGGCCAGCGTGTTGGTTGGCACGAGCGCTTCCACATGCCGCTCACTGCGCGCAAAGCGCGACAAGGCGTGCAGCGCCGAGAAGTCGGCCTGACGGGTGCTGACCGGGCAGGTCAGGTCGGCCAGTACGCGGCGGCGCAGCGGCCGGCGCGCGGCCAGGAAGAAGCTCCACACGCCGTAGCCATGCGCCCAGAAGCTGGGCATCGGCACGCGATAGGGCAGGCTGAACAGGCCTGCGGCGCGCATCGTGCGGCGCAGGCACCAGAACGCTTCGGGCGTGCGCTGGGGTGACAGGCCGTTGATCGCCGCGACGCCGCCCGGCGCCAGCACGCGCTTCATGCGGGCGTAGCCCTCGCGTGTGTGCAGCCGGCACTCGTCGGTGCGGCGCGGCACCGTCAGGTCGACCAGCAGCACATCGCACGGGTCGGCCTGCTCGAGGTAGTCCCAGGCATCGCCGCAGACGACGGTCACGCGTGGGTCGGCGAAGGCGTTGTGGTTCAGTTCGGCCAGGCGCCCGCGGGCCAGGTCGACGACCTCATGGCTGTAGTCGACCAGCGTCACCCGCGCCACACCGGGGAAGCGCAGGCACTCGCGTAGCGCCAGGCCATCGCCGCCACCGAGGATGGTCACGGTCAGCGCGCCGGCCTGAGCCGGCTCGGCCAGGCACAGCGCCGGCAGCGCCAGGCACTCGTGGTAGTAGGCTTCGTCATGCGTGTCGAACTGCAGGTCGCCGTCCATGTACAGCGCCAGCGAGCCGTCCGCGCGCTCTTCCAGGTGCAGACCCATGGTGCTACTCCTTGACCGCCAGGCGGCTCACGCCCGCCGCGCACAAACCGCCCACCAGCCCGGCCGCCACGGCCAGCACGCCCGCCACCACGGGGATGGTCAGCAGGGCCGAGCTCGTTCCCGAGCCCATGCGGGCGCGCACCATGGTCATGGACACCAGGGCATAGCCGCCCATGGCCCAGCCCACGCCACCCGCGGCGCGGCGCAGGCGCTCGCCGAAGTCGGATCGCGCCTCGGCCACCAGCCCGGCCGCCACACCGGCCACCGCGGGCACCGCCAGCAGCGCCAACGCCGCCCACAGCCCCTGGCCCCAGACGCGCGGGTTGCGCGTCGCGAGCACCAGATAGCCGAGGCAGGCCACGGCCAGCGCCACTCGCCGCTCGGCTCGCTCACCAGACCGCGCAGCCTCGAGTCGGCTGGTATGCCGGTGCGACAGGTGCACATGCTCGTTGGGCGCCGCGTGGCTCGCGTGCGCGATCGGCGCCGGCTCCTCGGAGCCGTGTTCACGGTCGTCAATCGGCATGGGTCGTCTCCGCGTCGCGCACACCACGCCGTTGCGTGACCACCTCCACCCGCTCGGGCTCGAAGGCGGCGCGCAACACGGGCAGCACGGCGTGCGGGTCACAGGGCCCGCAGGTGAACACGTCCACGGCGCAGTAGCCGTGCTCGGGCCAGGTGTGCAGGCTCAGGTGCGAGGTGGCCAGCAGGGCGATGGCGGTGACACCGCCGCCAGGCGAGAAATGATGCAGTCGGTAATCGATCAATTGCGCCCCCGTCGCCGTCACGGCGTCCAGCAGCGCGGCGCGCACGGCCTCGACATCATCGAGCCGCGTGGCGCCCCACAGGTCAATCAGCAGATGCACGCCGCTGGGCAGGGCGACGTGGTCCGAATCCATAGGTGTAGACCCCTAACCGGCCGAATCCGTACGCGCGATAGGACCGTTATACGGCATGACGATCCGCTCGGTCAAGGACAACGCGGCTCTCTGGCCGATCGTTCCCATCCGCAACGGCTCCCGATGCGTTGCTCTCAGGTACGGCTACGAAGCGGTGGGAGTCGGATGATGGGCAGACGGGCGTCGTGGTGGTTCGTGGTCGTGGTTCGGATGGCCGGAATGGCCAGGTCAGCAGACCTGGCAGAGCTGTGACGTGAACGGCACGGTCGGTGGCCAGAAGGTCACGGGCCTGGCCACCGCCGAGCTGGCGCGCGACATCATGCGGGCGTACACGTCAATCATCCGTCCCGACCCGGCGGCCGTGCCGCCACTGATGCCCCAGCCCCGTTGGCGCCCGCTCCGCACGATTTCGCCTGGCGGGCTGCACGAGGAACCGCGGGGCGCCGCCATCCGTCCCAACCCACAGGTTGTGCGGAGACAGTGCCTTGACTTACCCCTTGGGGAGCTGGGTCGGGCGCCTTGCCCTGGTGACCGGGCTGCTCATCACGGCGCCATGGGTCTACGCGGCGGACGGGCCGGGCCGCATCGCCGTGGCCGGGCTCTACCCCATCGGCTATGCCGGCTGCCTGGCGCGCTGCGGCCTGCCGCGCGACCTGCTCTACGACGCGCAGTTGGCCGACGCCGATGTGCTGCGTGGCTACGACCTGCTGATCATCGCCGGCGCGCCGGCCAAGGCGGAGCTCAACGAGGCCATCCGCCGCCATGCGCAGGGCGGCGGCACGGTGATCGTCGACTTCTCGGCCACGGCACTACCCATCCCCGACCTGCCCGACGGCCGCCGGCTGGTCGGCTGGGCTGATGTCAGCGCGGCGCGACCGGCGGGCTTCGGCGTGTCGGGGCTGGCGCTCAGTCGGCCCGAATGGGTCGGTGAAGGGGCGACGCTGGCGCCCGATGATGGCGGGGCCGGCTGGGTCAGCGAGTCGTGCGCCGGCTTCGTGGTCGATGCCACTGGGCTGACCGACCCGGTGGTGCTGGCGCGCTTTCCACATTCGCTGGTGCGGGCCAAGGATGGCAAGGGTTACGACCCCGATGGTGGCCCGGCCGGGCCGGCTGTCGTCAGCGGCCGGCTGGGCCAGGGCCGGGTCATCCTGTGCGGCCTGCAGGCGGGCATGGGCTCGTCGTACGCCGGGATCGACTTCCAGGCGCTGATGCTCGGGCTGATCAAGCTGGCCACCGGCGGCCGCGCCCAGGGCCAACTGCTGCCGGCGACGCCGCACGTCGGCTACAACCAGACCCTCGGCGCCGCCAGCCGTGGCGCGGCCGACGAGGCCGACGACCCGCAGCCGGACGCCAGTGTCGCGGCTGAGGCGCCGGCCGGTCCCGGCACGCGCACGGCGCCGCCCGCGGGCTTCGCCAGGCTGGCCGAGGACCCGGCCGACGAGTACGACCTGCGCGGCGCGCTGCCGCCGGGCGAGGCCGAGGTGCTGCTGGCCTACTGGAACGCGGGCAACTGCCTGCGCCTGACGGCCCGGCCCACCGGCCTGACCGTGACGCGTGTGAGTTCTGGCCGGTCGACGGTGCTCGACAGCGCCCAGGCGAGCTTGGCCGCTGGCACACGGCTGGTGGTCAAGCGCCGGCTGGATGCCTTGTTGGTCAGCGCGGGCGAGGCCTGGCTACGGGTCAACCTGGCCGGGCTGCATCGCGGCGCTCTGGCCTGCCGCGGCCTGGTCGGCGAGGCCGCCTATCAGCCCACGGAGTCGGCCTACTTCACCGACGACTTCATGCGCACGGACGCCGACGCCGGACCGTGGGAGACGTTCGGCGGACGCTGGACAACGGTGCCGGTGGGCAAGGCGGACATGGGCGCCAACCCGTTCTCCTACAAGTGCGAGGTGCCCGACGGTCCGTCGGCGGCGTTGGCCGGCTCGGACCAGTGGGACGAGTACCAACTCTCCTGCGCCGTGCGGCCCGGCGCGGGTGGCCCCGCGGCCGCGGTGGGCATCGGCTGGTATGCGGCCAATGAGCGCAGCATGTACATGCTGCGCGCGGCTGTGCGCGTCGACGGCAAGCCGCGCGCCGACGGCTTCCAGCTGCTGCGGCTGGGTGACGGCAGAGTGGTGGTGCTGGCCGAGTGCGCCGGCGGACTGGCGTCGGGCCAGTGGTGCCGCCTGCGGGTCAAGGCCAGTGGGCCGTGGATCGGCGCCGAGGTCGACGGTCAGCGGCTGATGACGGTGCGTGATGCCACCTACTCACACGGTCGCGTGTCGTTGCTGGTCGACCACACCAGCGCCCGCTTCGACGATGTGCTGGTGCAGTCGTCGCTGCTGCCCGATATGCTGGGCACGCGACTCGACGGCCATGCGCCAGGTTCGGCCGGGCTGATCGACGTTGACTCCTGGGCCGGGCCGGCCATGGCTTGGGAGCCCGACCCGGCCGTCTCCGGGTTGTTCTGGCGGCGGCACACGCTGTACGGCGACACCGACCTCGACTTCGCCTGGCCCAGCCTGCCCGAGGGCGCCGAGGTCAGCCTGGCCGCCAACGCGGACGGCCGCGTCCTCGACAGCGGGGCGCTGCTCACGCTGCGGCGAGCCGGTGCGGCGGGTCAGCTTGCCTTGACGGTGGAGGGCCGGCCGGTGCGGAACGCCACGGTGGCGCTCGACGGCGCCGTGCGGCTCAGCCTGAGGCGGCGCCTTGAGGGAGCCAACGCGCGGCTCGAGGCGGTGCTCGGCGGCCGGACGGTGGCCTCGGCCACGCTGCCAGCCGGGCGCGGCGGTGGCCGGCTGGCCTTCCGAGTGCGGGGTTTCCGGCCGCGCATCTCGGCCTTCTCACTGTGGTCCGCCAACCTGATCGACCAGGCCTTCGACAGCGCGCCGTGCGACTGGTGGGTGGGCAGCGGCCAGTGGGACCTGACCAATCGCTGGAGTTGCGTGCCGGAGTGGTCGTGGTTTGGCGGATACGGCGAGGGCGAATCCGCCGTTTGGTACAAACGCCCACTCGTCGGCGACCAGGAGGTGCACTTCTACGCCGGCTCCAAGATGCTCGACGACAAGACGCCGGGCTACCGCGGGCCGTCCGTGGAGCGCACCGGCGACTTCAACGTCACGCTCTGCGGCGACGGTCGGTCGGCCGACAGCGGCTATGCCTTCGTTCTCGGCCCAGCCGCCCGCGGGGAGCATCGCGACCGACACGGCCGCATCAGCGGTTTCGGCGCGCAACTCCGCCGCCGCGGTCAGGCGGTGGCCCGCAACGACAGCTTCAGCTTCTTCGCCTGCGCCCACAACCGCTGGTCGGACATCCGCGCTGAGAAGCACGGCGCCGAGGTGCGGCTGCTGGTCGATGGCCAGGTGGTGCTCCGTTGGGTCGACCCCGAGCCGCTGGCCGCGGGCTACGCCGCACTGTGGACCTACGACAACGGCATGCTCATCCCGCGCGTCTCGCTCTCGGCGCAGGGCTATGGCGCCGAACTGCTGTCGCTGCGCCGAAGTCCCGGATCAGTTGGCGTCCCGGACCACCAGCGCGCCGGTTCGGTCGTCATAGCGCCGGCCGCCGGCGGTGAAGTCGCGCCGCCCGCCGAAGACGTTGCCGGTCGCGTAGCTGGGCAGCTTCGACTCGTTGCGCACGGCCGTGCCCTGCATGTTGAACTGGTTGCCCTGCACCATGATCAGGCCGGACTCCGGCCCGATACGCAAGCTCACGCGCTTGGGGTTCGATGGCTCGGTGAAGATGTTGCCAGCGATCATCACGTCCGACGCGTAGCGCAGGTCGACATCGACCGGCTCGAAGTCGCGCACCTGCCGCTCGGCCGACAGGATGCCGCCGCCGCGGTCGGTGCAGTAGAACAGGCAGTCGCGCACGAACGCCTGGCGCACGCCCTGCAGCACGAGGCCGGTGTCGCGGTAGGCGATGTGGCATCCGGTCAGGTGGAAGGCGGGCTCCTCCCAGTTGGCGCTCTCGCGTTTGAGGTCGACGGTCACCCCGCGCTGGCAGCCGACGAAGTAGCTGTCGCGCGCGATGCCGTCCTCGGGCGCCGTGCGGACGCCGCGGTAGACGAGCCCGTCGCCCGCGTCCCACACATAGCAGTCGGCCAGCAGCGGCGAGTAGCAGTCTTCCAGCAAGATGGCCTCGGCCAGTGTGTTGACCGCAGGCCGCTGGCCATAGCGGCCGGTGACCTTCACGTTCTCCAGCCGCGGATACCAGGCGTTGCGCACCACCACGCCGCGCTGGAAGCTGCCCTGGTCGAAGCGCTGCCCGCGGATCAGCAGGTCCTTGGCGTTGAACTGCCGCGAGTGCTGGTCGCCGGGGTTGGCCGTGTCGAAGGACAGTGCCGTGCCTGCCGGCTCGGTGACCGCCAACAGCGACAGGCCCGAGACCGTGACCGTGAGGCGGGAGATGGCCGTGCCCACGAAGCTCAGCCCGCCTTGCGCGTTGGCTACCAGCAGTTCGGTGGCGTCTTCGCCGGCGCCCTCGACGTGCAGGCCGTAGCTGTCGGCGTTGCCCTGCGCAGTGAGCATGACCAGCGACTCCAGGCGGTAGCGCCCGGCCGGGATGACCACATGCACCTGCCGCTCACCACCCACGGCCGCCCACAGGGCGGCAAAGGCCGGCGCGGCGTCCTTGGCGCCGGTCGGGTCGGCGCCGAAGTCGGCCAGCGACACGGTCCCGGCGCCAGCCGGGCCGAGCAGTGCCAGGAGCAGCAACAGGGGCCAGAGACGCACGGGATTCTCCGCGCTGAACTGCTTTAGAAGGCGCTGAAGCCCTTGACCTGCTCGGTGCCCCAGATGCTGACCGTCTCGATGACGCAGTTGTCGGGCACGTCGATGGTATGCACCAGAGTGCGCGCGAACTCCTCTGCGCCGGGGTAGCCGGCCTGCCAGGAATCGTCGAGCCCGGCCGCGTCGCAGAAGCCGGTGCGCGCCGCGCCGGGAATGAACGTGGTGGCCTTGCCGCCCCATTCAGCCATTTCCAGGTGCAGGCACTTGGTGAAGCCGACCAGACCGGCCTTGGCTGCAGTGTAGCTGGCCCAGCCGGCCCAGGCATGCCGCGCGCAGGCGCTGGAGACGTTGATGATATGCCCCCGGCCGGCGGGCTTCATCACGCCGATCGCCTCGCGGCAACCGCGGATGACCGAGGCGATGTTGATGTCCAGCACGGTGGCGATCTCGTCGTCGCTCATGGCCTCGACGGGGGCGATTTTGACGCCCGCGCCGTGGTTGTTGACCAGCACATCGAGCCCGCCGAAGCGCTCGACCACGGCGGCGATGACGCGCTGCCAGTCAGCGGTGACGCAGGCGTCGGCCTGCACGCACAAGAGGTTTTCGGTCGCGCCGAGCTCCGCGCGGGCCGTGGCCAGCCGCTCGGCCTGGCGGCCAGTGATGGTCACCCGAGCGCCCATCGCCAGGAGCAGTCGAGCGGATTCGAGCCCGAACCCGCTCGACCCGCCGGTGATGATGATGCTCTTGCCCTCGACGTAGTGTTCCATGCCTGACTCCGGTCTCCAGCATTGTAACGGACCGGGGCCGGCGGGACGAGTCTCGGGGCCGGCTGGACAAGAACCAGCCCGCTAGCGCGTCAGCGCGGCTGCGGCTGGTGGGCATGCCGCGGTCAGCGCCGGCCGAGGATGGTGCGCACGCGGTCGGCCAGGGCGTCGAGCGAGAATGGCTTGCGCAGGAAATCGTCGTCGCCGACACCGCGATGGCTGAGCAGTTCGGCGTCGTGACCGGAGATGTACAGGCAGCGCAGTTCCGGTCTGGTGCGGGCCAGCATGGCGCGTAGCTGGACGCCGTCCATGCCGGGCATGACGACGTCGGTGACCAGCAGGTGGATAGGGCCATCGTGCCCGTCGGCGGCGACCAATGCCTCGCTCGGGCTGAGCGCGGCGAGCACGCGGTAGCCCTCGTGTTCGAGGATGCGGCGGGCCAGGCTGAGGATCTGCTGCTCGTCCTCCACCAGCAGGACGGTGTGGTGGCCGACGGCGTCGGGCCGGCGCCGAACGTCGGGGGCGGGTTCGGTGTCGGCCGCTCGGTTGGCGCAGGGCAGGTACAGGCGCAGCGAGCTGCCGCGGCCAAGGTCGCTCTCCACCTCGATGCCGCCGCCGTTCTGCTTGACGATGCCGAACACGGTAGCCAGCCCGAGGCCGGTGCCGCGACCCACGTCCTTGGTGGTGTAGAACGGCTCGAACAGGTGCTGGCGCGTCGTCTCGCTCATGCCGGAGCCGGTGTCGGTGACCGCCAGCATGACGTAGTCGCCGGCGGGCAGGTCGGCCTGCTCGCCGGTCAGTTGCACGTTGCGCGTGGCCAGCTCGATGCGGCCGTCGCCGTCGATGGCGTCGCGGGCGTTCACACACAGGTTGATCAGCACCTGGCTGACCTGATTGGGGTCCAGCTCCACCGGCCGAATGTCGGCGTCGGGCCGCCAGACCAGCTCGATGTTCTCGCCGATGAGGCGGGCCAGCATGTTGAGCGTACTGGCCACGGTGTCGTTGAGATCGATGACCTTCGGCACGATCATCTGGCGGCGGGCGAAGGCCAGCAACTGCCGCGTCAGCTCGGCCGAGCGCTCGGCCGACAGGCGGATCTCCTGCAAGTACCCGGCCACCGGGCCATCGGGCATGACGGCGTCGGCAGCCAAGGCCGCATTGCCCAGGATGACCTGGAGCATGTTGTTGAAGTCGTGGGCCACGCCGCCGGCCAGCCGGCCCACGGACTCCAGCTTCTGCGCCTGCGCCAACTGCTCGCGCAGCCGTTCGCGCTCGGCATCGGCCCGGACGCGCTCGGTCACGTTGCGGAAGTAGCCGATCAGGCCGTCCACCTCGCCGTCCTGGTTGCGCTTGGGCACGTAGGTGCCGGCGAAGTACTCCACGTCGCCCGCGGCGTTGGCGAGCGGGGTTTCCAGGTGGTACGGCTGGCCCGACGCCAGCAACTCGCGCTTGACAGCGGTGAGTCGGGCGGCGTCATCGGGTGTCAGGAAATCACTATCCAGCTGGCCGAGGATCGCCTCCGCGGGGAGACCGAGTGGCGGGTTGACGATGAAGGTGTAGCGCAGGTCCTGGTCCTGGACGAAGATGTGGTCCGGCGTGTGCGTGGCGATGACGCGTAGCCGCTCCTCGCTGCTGTGCAGCGCGGCCTCGGCGCGGATGCGGTCGGTGATGTCCACTGACACGCCGCCGAGCAACACCGGGCCATCGGCGACGGTGATGGGGAACTTCACCGTCCGGAAGGTGCGTTCGACGCCGAGGGTGTCGACCATCGACTCCTCGACCTCCAGCGGGCCGGAGCGCAACGCCAGCAGGTCGTCGGCCGCCATGCGCTCGCCGACATCGCCGGCGATCAGCTCCGTGGTCAGCCGGTCACGCCACTGGTGCATGCCCAGCAGGTCTTCGAGGTAGTGGTTCACGAACACCGTTCGGCCATCGGCGGTTTTGATGAAGGCGGCCGCGGGCAGGTTGGCCATGAACGCCTCGAACCGCGCCACGCTGGCCCGCAGGGCCTCGTCCGGGGCACGCCGCGCCGCAACATCGCAGACGCAGGCCAGGATGCGTTGTCGCCCCTCGATCTCGACCACCCGGGCACGTATCTCGACGGCGAACTCCGAGCCGTCGGCCCGGCGATGCGTCGACTCGAACGTCGCCTCTGGTTGCTCCCGGAGCCGAGCGAACCCGGTGCGGTAGGCATCCAGTTCCAGCGTGGGATCGATGTCCGCGACAGACATGGTCAGCAACTGCTCGCGCGAGTAGCCCAGCATGGTGCACGTGGCCTGGTTGACCGCAAGCAGCCGCCCGTCCTCGTCGATCAGCTCAAACCCATCGGCAATCTGCTCGACCAGGGTGTGGAACAGTCTCTCGTCAGCGCACGTTTGGTACCGGGGCTCGCAGACGAGCAGGGCGGCAGCAGGTCTGGCGCCATCGGCCGTCAGGCGATGCAGCGTGACGGCCGCCGCCTCGAACGCGCCATGGCGAAGCTGCAGCCGCAGCAACGTCTGCGCCGCTTCGCCGGCCAGCAGCGCGCGTACGACGGCCGCGTCGTCCGGATGAACGGCTTGTTCGAGCGTGCGCTCCGGCGACGATGGGCTCAGGTCGCCCAGCCAGTCGGCACAACGTGGGTTGGCGCGCTGGAAGCGGCCGCTGGGCAGTTCGACGCGCGCCACGCGGAGCGTGGTCTGGGAGAAGAGCGCGCACTCGAACGCGGAGTCCGGGCTGACCGAGCCGCCTGCCAGACTCGCCTCTGAGTTTGTGGTCATCGCCCTCCACCTTCCCCTGTGCATCCCCAGCTTGGCACGGACCGGGCGTCAAGGCAAGTCCGCAGCGCCCGCAAGCCGCCCGGCAGGAATCACTTCGCGGCTGACCAAACCGCCGGACGTCGGAACTCAGCGGCGCCGCCGGGCGCTAGGGGTGGAGGAGGCGACTATGCAGCCATTCGCGGTCTGGTTCTCCGCGGCGCTCGTGCTGGGCATCGCCGAGCTGCTCACCGGCACCTTCGTGCTGCTGGTGATGGCCATTGCCGCCGTGGGTGGTGGCGTGGCCGCGCGGCTGGGTGTGGGCATGCCGGGCCAGCTGGTGGTGGCCGCGGTGATCGGCGTGGTGGGCTGTGCCGTGGTGGCCCGGCTCCATGACCGGCGGCCTCGTCTGCCGGCCGACGAGAACCCGGACGTCAACTCCGACATCGGCAACGCGGTCCAGGTGGACTCGTGGGCCGGCCGCTGCGCCCGCGTGAGCTACCGCGGCAGCCAGTGGGATGTGGAGTACCTTGGCGATGAGCCGCCGGGGCCAGGCAAGTACATCATTCGGCGCGTGGCCGGCAGCAAGCTGCTGGTCGGGCCAGACGACGTGCAGGGAGGTTGACCGTGGAAGGCTTGATGGTAGCGGGCGTACTGCTGGTGCTGGTGCTGACGTTCATTGGTCAGACGGTCAAGGTGGTGCCGCAGCAGCACGCCTGGGTGGTGGAGCGGCTGGGCCGCTATGACCGCACGCTGGCCCCCGGCCTCAGCTTCGTGCTGCCGTTCATCGACCGCATCGCCTATCGGCACCTGCTCAAGGAGGTGCCGATGGATGTGCCCAGCCAGGTGTGCATCACCAAGGACAACACCCAGCTCTCGGTCGACGGCGTGATCTACTTCCAGGTGACCGACGCCCAGCGTGCCTCCTACGGCGCCAGCGACTACGTCATGGCCATCACGCAGCTCTCGCAGACCACGCTGCGTTCGGTCATCGGCCGGCTCGAGCTGGACAAGACCTTCGAGGAGCGCGACTTCATCAACCACACCATCGTCTCGGCGCTGGACGAGGCGGCGGTCAACTGGGGCGTGAAGGTGCTGCGCTACGAGATCAAGGACCTTACCCCGCCCGCGGCCATTCTGCACGCCATGCAGGCGCAGATCACCGCCGAGCGCGAGAAGCGCGCCCGCATCGCCACCTCCGAAGGCCGTATGCAGGAGGAGATCAACGTGGCCAACGGCGAGCGCCAGGCCGCCATCGCCAACTCCGAGGGCGAGCGCCAGGCCGCCATCAACCGCGCCCAAGGCGAGGCCTCGGCCATCCTGGCCATCGCCGAAGCCAGCGCCGAGGCGATCCGCAAGACCGCTGCCGCCATCGCTGAGCCGGGCGGCGAAGCCGCGGTCAACCTGAAAGTCGCCGAACGGTATGTTGAGGCGTTTGGCAACCTGGCAAAGGCGGGTAACACGCTGATCGTGCCCAGCAATCTGTCCGACGTGTCGGGGTTGATTGCCACGGCCATGAGCATTGTCAAGTCGGGGGACACCAAGCCGGCCCAGGTGGCCGGCGCGAAACCGGCGGCGCCGAAGTGACGCCGCGACGGCCAGCCAATGCCGTCAGGACCTGGTTGCTCGCGGCCATGGTCCTGACGGCGTGGGGGGCTCGCGCGTTAGACGTGGTGGCGACCAACGACCCCGCCGACCCCACTGTTTGGCCCAACCGTGCCAGCAGCGCCAATTCCGACCGCTGGCTGGCCGAGCACCATGACCAGCTCCGCTCGATGGCGCCGCGCATCTTGGTGCTCAACTTCGCCAACGGCTGCACGGCGGCGCGGGCCGAGGTGACCGCGCGCGAGCTGGCCGCCGCGCTGTCCGAGAGCTCGCGCTACCACGGCTACGAGAAGCCCGAGGCCCCGGCCTTCCTGAGACCGCGCATCCTCAAGGTGGTCGACCTGACCGACCCCGCGCCATTCCCCACCACGCCGGATGGCAACAGCACGCGCTTCCCCCGCGTGCCCAACTGGCACGAAGGCATGTTCAACTTCGTCTACCGCGAGCTGTACAGCGACCGCTTCGCCCAGTTCTACGGCATCGCTTCGCCCGACCAGCCCGGCCGGCCGTTGCCCCTGGCCGAGCTGGTGGCGCGCGGCATCGTGCATGAGGTGTGGTTCCTCGCACACCACGGCAAGGCCGGCGCGCCGTACGAATGCACCGAACTCAAGCCGGTCTACGACGAGCAGTTCCGCCGCGTGGGCGACGAGCATCGCCATGCGGGCAACGGCGGCGACCCGGACGAGCCCTGGCACGGCCGCAGCCTGCGCATCACCTTCATCAACTGGCAGCGCGGCATCGGCTGCGCGCTGGAGAACTTCGGCCATGCGCTGGAGGGTACGGCCAGCAGCCGGGTCATCCCCTACTTCACGCGCTACTTTGGCGAGTACGCGGGGTTCGACCTGGACAAGCGCTACGGCGCGCCGTTCGGCTCGTTCTACGCGGTGAACTACGGTCAGTCGGCGCTGGTCTACAGCGACCCCGATATGCTCACCGTCACCCATGGCGAACGCCGGGTCGTGCTCTCACCGTACATCCCCATCGGCGGCAACGTCCACTTCCCGCCCAACGGCCGGCGCCACTACGACCTGGACAACCCCCAGCCGGTGCGCTCGACCATCGAGCACTACCGCCGCTTCGACGGCCCCGACGGCCGGGATCTGGCCGCGCCATGGAGCATCGACAGCTTCGCGCGGTACCGCCGGACCATGCCCGACTGCATGGGGCCGTGGCTGACCTACTGGCGCCAGAACATGCCGGGACTGGATAACCCGTGCCGTGACGACGCGGGCCGGCCGATGAAGAACTGGTGGCCGTTCCTGTACTACTGAGTCGGGCGCTCAGCGCTTGGCCCAGTGCAGTCGAAGGGTGGCTGAGCGGACGTTGACCGCCGCGATGACTGGCTCGGCGGTGGTGTCCTGGCCGGGCGTGAACTGGGCTGTCGAGGCGTTGGTCGCGCGGAGTGTGCCGCCGCCGCTGACCAGGCGCCAGACGAAGCGCGGCCAGCCCACGGGTTTGCCGTCGGCGCCGTAGGCGACCGCCCGCAGTTCGACCATCTGGCCAGACTCGAGCAGCGGCCGGTCGGTCGTGATCTCCACTCTGTCCACCGGCGTACGCCAACCTGGCGCTGGCCACCATACGGGTGCTCCGTCCTGCTCCTGCTGCACGGTGACCCGTCGGCCGTCGCAGCCGTCCGGGCGAATGATGAAGATGTTGCCGGTGCCCGCCAACGCCGAGCCGTAGGCTATCCAGCGACCATCGGGCGACCAACTGGGTCGACCCTTCGCGCCGGCCTGACTGACCAAGTGGCGAACGTTGCTGCCGTCGGCATTCATTGCGTACAGATCGTTCCAGGGCCGGCCCTTGACTCGGACGAAGAAGGCGATCTGCCCGCCGCCGGGGCTCCACGCTGGCGCGTGAGCGCCCACTCGGTCCAGCATACGCCGGGCCGCGGCCACACCATGCGCCGGCCGCATATAGAGGCGCTCCCCATCGTCGTCTTCGCGGGCCCAGACCAGCCATTGGCCGTCAGGCGAGAGAGCGGCCTCCTCGGCCGTGCCGGTGTCGGCCAGAGGCGCCGACCGGCCCGTGCTCAGGTCGATGTCGATCAGGCGTCGAGGCTCGCCCAGAGACGTGTAGATGAGGCCGTCGCCACCGGGCAGCCAGCAGGGCTGGCCGGGCAGGCCGACTGAGCTGACCGTGCTCTCGACGCGTGTGTCCAGGTAGAACGTGTGCAGGCCACTAATGCGACCGTCGGGCCTGACCATGTCGAAGGCGACACGCCGACCACCTGGTTCGGCGGCCAGGTGGCGCACACGGAACGCCGTGGAGATCAGCGAATGCCACTGAAAGTCGGCGCCGTCGGGCCGGACGGACGAGAGCATCTGGCGGTCCGCGCGTCGCGTGACGAAGAGCAGGCGCGTCTCGCCAAACGGTGACAGGCCGACCGGGATGCGCTGCTGATCCGCGGCATCGCGTCTGCTGGCCACGGCCAAGCCTAGCAGCAACGCAGCCACGCCCAGGGCCCCGAAGACGGCGCGCATGGTTGCCACACCCCGTCGGTGCTGCGCGACGAAGTCGAGGGCCTGCTCGGCGAGGCGCCGGTCGAGCGAGCGACGACCGGGCGCCAGCGGCAGAACCACATGGCCCTCGAGCAGGCTGATCACCCGAGCCAGGCGCTCCTCGCCCAGGCGCTCGTCGTGTTCAGCATTGCGCCAGTGCGCCCAGACTCGCGCGAGCGCGGCCACCGGATCCGCCAAAGCCCGGCCGTCGAGGATCACGCTAGGGTTGGCCGAGGGCGGCAGCGTGGTGTCGGCAGGCAACTGCACATCGGGCAGGGCGACGGCGTAGGCCTGCGTGAAGCGCCCGTGACGCCAGCCGCGACTGGTTGTCAGGTAGTGGGTCAGCGCGTGGAGCGCCTCGCTCGCCTGCCGAAGCGGGTCACGCGAACCCGGCCGCGGCTTGCCCATCGCGGACAGGCTGACCCAGCCCTTGGCATGACCTCGGTACTCCAGGTGACCACCTTTGACCTCGATGACCATGAGGCCAAGGTCGGGATGGACCACAATGAAGTCTGCCTCGCCATCGCGCTGCACACCGCGCGGCGAGACGCCCTGCCAGCGCACGCTGTAGAACACATGGTACGGCGCGGGCAGCCGGCTCAGCAGATCGAACAGCCGGCATTCGGCGCGCCGGCCGGGCGACTGGCGGACCGATTCGGGTAGTTGGTTTGGGAACATGCGGGCCATGCAGGCGCCCCTTCTCTGGCTGGCCGTTGGGTTCCATGATGCTCGTTGGCGACGCCGTCGTCAAGGCGCCCTGAGACGGATAGGCACTGGCGGCCGATTCTGTACTACGGAGGGCGGGTGGACTAGAATCCAGAATGGCGGCGCGCCACGCGCACGAGTGAGGTCACGGTCGAGGTGGGTCGCGACGGCGTCCAGGGCCGGTTCATCACTCGGGGGCGCCACTCTACGTCCGATCAAGCGCGCTTCTTCAGCAAGCGACGGTGCATCGCGCCGCTGCGAAGCACTTCGGTGACTGCGGCAGCGCGATGATGGCGTGCAGAACGGGCCCGAGGAGCGAACGGCATGGAGACACCAGAGCCGACGGTCAGCCGACCATCGCGTGGGCGGTGGCTATTGCGCCTGCTCGCCCTGGTGTGGCTCGCCGCGCTCGCCGGCGGCACCAGGTGGTGGCTGCGGCAGCCGTGCGTGGCGACGCGGGTCCTGGCGGTGGCCAGGCTGGACGATGAGACCACGGTCAGCTTGCTGCGGGCCGACTTTGTCAACCGCTTCGGCCGGTACCGCGACGATGAGGAAGATCAGGTCGTGCTCCGCGTCGACCGGCGCACCAGCCTCTACCACTTCCGTCACGAGTTCGTGGTGGCCGGCGGCCACTACTTCTCCGACAACCCGCTCGATGTCCGTGTCGCCCAGAGAAGCGTGTATCGATGGCGCATCTGGGTGGTCAACCCTCGCCCGTCGAGGTCACATGAGTCCCCGTTCGTGGGCGCGGAGGCCCACGCGGTCCTCGCCGCCTACGACGGCGGCAGCGGCCGATTCGTCAACGCCCAGGGCTTCGTCGTGCCGGGCCGCATGGCGCTGGCCGAGCAGTGCCGGTGGCAGTTTGGCATGGAGCATGACAGCACGTGGAATCCCGTCGACGATGGCCTTGAAATGGGCGATCTGCCGTCGTGGGCCACGCCAACCGGGGGGGCGGTTGTGCTCCGCTGGCAGGGCCGCTAGTTCGCTCCCGGCCTGCCGACCACCACCGGCAGCTCGATCTCGCTCGACTGGCCACCGTCGACCCAGCGAAGGGTGATCTTGGCCTGGCCGCCGGGCGGCGCGTTCGCGCCGAGCTTGGCCGTCAGGTTGTAGTAGTAGGCGACCAGCTTCTGCGGCACATGCATCACGAACCGCGGGCCGGCGTCCGTCACGCGGCAGATGAGCCACTCGGCGGAAGACGTGCAGGTCAAGGTGCCGCGGGTGCGCGTGGTGACCCGGACGGGGAGCCCCATGGGCCCGCCGATGGTGAGCTGCAGGCGCTCCGCGGCGACGACCATCGGCTTGTCGCCGCGCAGCGCAAACCACTCGGCCACGGCTTCGGCGGCGGCGACCTGCTGCCGGATGGTGGACTTCATCCCGTCGGTCGCGGCGGCCAGGGCGGCGCGCGCGGCGTCGAGCCCGGCGGTGCCTGCGATTTGTGCCTCGGCCAGCTTGTCCTGGGCCAGCAGCAGCCGGCAGCGTTGCAGGTGCCACAGGCCGGCGGCCTCGGTCTGGGCCAGGCCTTCGCTGGCGGCGACCAGCCCTTCGGCCGTGTCGACGATGCCCTCGTTGCAGAGCTGGAAGCCGGCGCTGTCCACCGACTGGGCCAGGCGCAGCACGGAGCGGTTCCGGACGGCCTGGTTGACGGCGTCGATGACCAGCGCGCCGCCGCGCCGGCGGTCGCCAGAGCGCATCAGATCGATGCCGGCGCAGGTCTCGTAGTCGAGCCAGTCGGCGGTGTTGCTGGTGTAGCGTCCGCCGCGCATCCAGGTGGCCACGGCCTTGTCGTACTGCTTGGTCCAGCGGTAAAAGGTGGCCAGCGTGGTGAGCGGCGGCACCGGCCCGTTCTGCCGGCCAAACTCCGACAGGGCCAGCTCGCACAGGGCGACGCAGCGCTCATCGCGGCGCCGCATCAGTTCATCGGCCACCGGCTGCCTGGCCACGGCGGGCAAGGCACCGGGCGCCACCAGGTCCAGGCCGCTGTCGACCAGCGCCGCGGCGACACGGTACACGAGGCTCAGGTTGACCGGCGACTCGGCCTTGGCGTCCGTCACCGCCTGGATCAGCACCTTGGGCTCGATCAGCCGCAGATTGCGGTCAATTTCGGTCGAGCCCTCGCCCGCCTTGATGCGCCGGAAGACCTCGGCGGCGTCCATGGTCACCTGGACGGGCGCGACGCCGGGCAGAGCGGGCTGAACGGGCGCGGCGCCGGCCGCTGGCGGCACGGTCGGTCCGCCGAGATGCACGGGTGCGACGCCCCCGGCGCCGGCGGCGCGGGGCAGCGGCCTGACGGGCTCCGGCAGGCCCAGCGAACTGGCCAGTGGCGGGGTCAGCGCGGCCATCAGGTCCGGGCCGAGCTGCAACTGCCGGCACAGCGGCTGCCGCAGGTCGTAGCGCATCGGCGCCTGCTGGGCGGTGGCCGGGCCGGCGGCGCAGACCACGGCGAGAATGGCGGCATGTGCGAGTGGACGTGGCACACCCATGTCTGTCCCCTTGTCGTTGCGGGCGGCAAATCCCCTGACGGTTCGCCCCCACCCGGGTCTACCACAACCGCCGGCGCCGATCAAGCGAACCTGGGCAGGGGTGACGCCTCGCCCGCCGAACACCGACGTTGGGAGCACGCCATGAACCTCGGCCTGGTCAACCTCGACACCAGTCACGTCATCGCCTTCACCGAACTGCTGCACGGCGATCCCGACGCCTTCGGCGGTCTGCGCGTCACCCACGCCTGGCGCGGCGCCTCGCGCGTGCGCGGCACGGCCGACATCGAGGCCTATGCGGCGCGCCTGCGCGATGAGTTCGGCGTGACGCTGGTCGACGACCTGGACGACCTGGTGCCGCTGGTCGACGCGGCGCTGATCGAAGCCAACGAGGGCTCACGCCATCTGGCCCACGCCCGGCCGTTCCTGGCCGCGGGCAAGCGTTGCTGGATCGACAAGCCGCTGGGCGCCACCGTGCTCGAGGCGCGCGAGATCCTGGAACTGGCGCGCGAGGGCCAGACGGCCGTCTTCTCGGCCTCGGCGCTACGTTTCCTGCCGTCGGTCCGGACGCTGGCCGCCGGGCACGGCAGCATCACCGCCGCCGACGTGCAGACGCCCGCGCCGCAGCACTGGGCCAACCCCGGCCTGCTGCACTACGGCATCCACGGGGTGGAGATCCTCATGGCGCTGCTGGGCAGCGACTGCCGCCGGGTGCACTGCGTGCGCGGCGCCGACAGCGAGGTCTGCACGGGCCTGTGGGCCGACGGCCGGCTGGGCACGCTGCGCTGCCGTTACACCGGGCCGCACCACTACGTGGTTACCGCCGAGCGGCGCAACGAGGGCTCGACGCTGCACCAGGAGCAGCTCATGCTGGCCGACATCTACCGGCCGCTGGTGACCGAGGTGGCCAGCTTCCTGACCACCGGGCAGAGCCCGCTGCACGAGGCCGACATGCTGGCCACCATCGCCTTCATCGAGGCGGCGGCGCTGTCGGCGCGGCTGGGCGGCGTCGGCGTGGAGTTGGAGCGGTGGGTGTGAGCGGCGGCCATCTGCGCCATCTGGTGCTGGTCGTTGCCCTGTGCGTGGCTTGCCAGGCCCTGCCCGCCGACCGCCTGACCACCTGGGACCCCGGCATCCCCGGCGGCATCCCGCGGGTGACGACCCTCCACGCCACGCTCGACGCGGCACGCTACGGCAATGGCACGACCGACGCCACCGCGGCCATCAACGCCGCCATTCAGGCCGCCGGTGACGCGGCGCGAGCGAACCGGCCGTTGGTGGTCTACCTGCCCGCCGGCACGTACCGCATCACCGGCAGCCTCGATCTCAACCGTAACCATGTCGTCCTGCGTGGTGCTGGTGCTCGGCTAACCCGCATCAGATACGACTCGGCCGAGCAGAACTTCGCCGTGGGCATGGGGCTGTTCTGGCCCGACTATGCGCCGCCGGTGGACGTGGTCGGCAGCGTGCCCAAGGGCGCCCGCAGCCTGACCGTGGCGGATGCGGCGGGCATCGAGCCCGGCGATGTGCTGCAGATCGACCAGCTCGACGATCCTGGCTACGTGAAGATCGGCGATTGGATCTACGGCAAGCGTGGGCCGCGCGAGGCCGACGCCAACGGGCCGTCGTCGCCTGAAGGCTACCGCTCGGTGGGCCAACAGATCGCCGTGGCGAGCAAGCAGGGCAACACGCTGACGCTGGTCGGGCCGACGCACATCGCCTTCGACCAGCGCTTCCGGCCGCAGGTGTTCCACACGGCCACCGCGCGCGCGGACCATTCGGGCCGGCAGTGGATCGGGCTGGAGGACCTGTGGCTCGGCGGTGGACGCAACAACAACATCCAGGTGCTCAACCTGGCCTATGGCTGGATCCGTGGGGTCGAGTGCGACGGCGATCCGGCCACGGGCGGCGGGCTCGATGGCGACCACATCAACCTGTTCCACGCCTATCGCTGCGAGATCCGGCAGTGCTACGTGCACCACGCGCGGACCATCGTGCCCGGTGGCGGCGCCTACGGCATCGACATCGCCAACCAGAGCTCGGACAACCTGGTGGAGGACAATATCGTCCGCTACCTCAACAAGCCGATCCTGACCGTGGCCTCAGGCGGCGGCAATGTGGTGGCTTACAACTACGTCGACGACGCCTTCATCGCCACCCACGAGAGCTGGCAGGAGAACGCCATCGACGGCTGTCACGGCAGCTTCTCGCACCATGACCTGTTCGAGGGCAACGACACGCCCAACATCGGCTCGGACAGCACGCATGGCAACTGCGGCTGGCAGACCTTCTTCCGTAACCACGCGAGCGGTATGAACACCGCTGTGCCGCGCTCGGCCTGCATCCGGGCAGCGGGTGTCGACGGCTACAACCGTGAGCACACCTTCGCGGGCAACGTGCTGCTGCGCCCGGGCCTGCGCATCGGCGAGCGGCCGCCCGTGTATCTGAGCACCACGACCGACACCTTCGACTTGGCGGCGGTGTTCCGCGTCGGCGCGGCGTCGCTGGGTGGCGAGTACCACGACCTCGACGACGGCACGGCGTTGCGGCTGCTACTGGCCCATGGCAACTTCGACTACGTGACCAACTCGGTCGTCTGGGACCCGCGCCTGGCCGACCACGACCTGCCGGCCTCGCTCTATCTGCGCGCCAGGCCGGCCTTCTTCGGCGCGGAGTTGTGGCCCTATGCCGACCCCGCGCGCGAGCCGAAGGTCGGTGTGCTGCCGGCCAGGCGGCGGTTTGAGGCCATGGCGCGGAGGTAGCGGCCCCGCCGGCGCCGAACTGCACGCCGCACGGAGCCGAACATGGATAAGGTACGCGTCGGCGTGATTGGCTGCGGCGGCATCGCCAATGCCATGCATTTCCCCAGCCTGGCCGCCATGCCCGAGGTGGAGATCGTCGGTTGTTGCGATGTGGTGCCGGCCAAGCTGTCGGCCACGGCCGACCGCTTCGGCATCGCCAACCGCTACACCGACTATCGCCTGCTGCTAGCCGAGCAGTCGCCCGAGGTTGTGCACGTGCTGCTGCCGCCGCATCATGTGTTCGACGTGGCCATTGCCGTGCTCGACTCCGGTGCTCACCTGATGCTGGAGAAGCCGCCGGGCATTACTGCCGGACAGACCGCCGCGATGGCGCGAGCCGCCGAGGCGGCGGGCCGGCTGAGCATGGTCGCCTTCAACCGCCGCCACATGCCGGTGCTGGGCGCCTGCCTGGCCGAGGTCACCGCGCGCGGGCCGCTCGACCAGTTCGCCGTGACCTTCTACAAGCATCACTTCACAGGCGACTACTTCCGCGGCGCCATCGACGTGCTAACCTGCGACGCCATCCACGCGGTGGACCTCATGCGGCACCTGGGCGGCGAGCCGCGACGCGTGGCATCGAGCGTGCGCGCCGCCGAAGGCCAGCCGACGCCGTCGCGCTGGAACGCCTTCATCGAGTTCGAGAACGGCGCGGTAGGCCAGCTCATGACCAATTGGACGGTGGGCAAGCGGTTCCACCACGGCGAGCTGCACGCGCGCGGCGTATCGTGCCTGCTCGAGTTCGAGCGCGAGGGCACCGTCTGGGCCGACAACGGCGAGCAGCCCGTGGCCCGGCATAGCGCTGAGGAGTTGACCGGCAGCAGTGAGCCGTATGTCAAGTGGGGCTTCCTGGCCGAAAACCAGTACTTTGTCGACTGCGTGCGGAGCGGCCGGCAGCCATCGTCGCACCTGGGCGACGCGGTGAAGACGATGGAGCTGGCGGCGCGGATCCTGTCGGGCGGGTGGTGCTGACCGCATTGACGGGCCCTGCCGGCGGCGCTACAGTCAAGGCATGAGCGAGGTGCGCCAGGCCAGGTTCCTGCTCACACCAGAGGAGTATCTGGCGCTGGAAGCCGACGCCGAGACCCGGCACGAGTATGTCGCCGGCCGCATCTATGCGCTGGCCGGCGCCAGTTCCGACCACATCCTGATTGCCGCCAACCTGGGTGGCGCGCTGTGGTCGCATCTGCGTGGCGCGCCGTGTCATTATGTCGGCAGCGATATGAAGCTGCGCGTCTCGCACACGGTCTACTACTACCCGGACGCCATGGTCTGCTGCGACCCGACCGACAACGCCAACGGCTATCGTGAGCGGCCGCGGCTGGTGTTCGAGATCACCTCGGACTCCACACGCGCTATCGATGAGCGCGAGAAGGCGGCCGCCTACCAGCAGCTACCCAGCGTCGAGGTCTACGTGCTGATCGATCAGGACCGCTGCCGCGTGGTCGTGCAGCGGCGCGGCACCGGCGATGCCGGCTGGACCGGCGAGGAGTTGCTGGGCGCGGCCGCCGTGCTCCACCTCGACCCCATCGGCCTCGATCTGCCGCTGGGCACGCTGTATGAGCGGACCAGCGCGCTCAGGCCAGCTTGACCTCCACCTGCTCGATGTTCTCCGGCTGGTCGGTGCCCAGGCCACGAGCCGCGGCGGCGCGGATGAACTTGGCGGGCCGACCGACCCGCGCCAGGGGCGCCATGCCCATCTCGCGGCGCCGGGCCTCGATGAACTGCCAACCCACGTAGTCGTGCGCGACGGGGTCGGTGGCGGCCATGATCAGGTTGGTGAACAGGCGGTAGCCCGGCTGGAACTGCGGGCCGCCCTCGGGCTGAGTGCGCGTGCCGTCGCAGAGGATGAGCCGCTGCTTGTCACGTAGGGCCGGCACGGTGTTCAGATCGGCCAGGTAGGGATCGCAGCCGTTCTCGTGATGGGCTTCGGGGTTGGAGATCGACCCATAGTGGTTCTTCAGCGCCAGGGTCACGCCGGTCAGGATGTGGTCCTTGAGGAACGGCAGGTTGAGGATGGCGTCGACCCGCTGAGTGACGATGGTGGTCAAGCAGCCCCGGAACGAGCCCCGCTGGATCTCGGCGTCCCAGCCGACATTGGCCGGCACCACCTGTGCGCCCCAGGCGCCGTCGAGGCTCAGGCCGCTGTTGTGCAGGTCGGCGGGCAGGCTGTCCCAGATGATGATGTTGCCCGGCTTGACGCCGACGCTCACGAGCCCCGCCACACAGGCCTTGATGAGCGGATTGCAGACCGCCACGCCGGCGCCGCCGCGGCCGTTGATCTTGATGCCGACCCGTTCCTCGGGCCGGAAGTAGCGCGCCCAGGCCTTGTCCGGCGTGGGCTCGCCCGACAGTTCCATCACGGCGCGCTCAACCATCCGCGCCACCGGCTCTGCCTGCACTTCGTCCTTGACGGTCGCACCGGCGTGACGGACCGTGACGACCCGGCTCTTCTTGGCCGCCGGCTCGGCGCCGGCCGCCGTGGCGGCCGCTGCGGCCAGGGCCATGGCGCCACCCACGAAATGCCTGCGGCTGATCGGTTCGTTGCCAGTCATCGAGCGGTCCCCGTTGGCTCCGCAGTTCGCCGCTGGGGGCCGGGCACATCCTTGCTTCGGCCTCGGCTTTGCTCCCGGCTCTGATTGACGAGGCGGGCCGGCAACGCTAGAGTCAGACCATGAGCGAGCTGCGCCAGGCCCAGTGCATTGTCACGCCGGACGAGTACCTGGCGCTGGAAGCGGTCTCGCCAGACAAGCACGAGTACGTGGCCGGCCGGGTCTATGCCCTGGCCGGAGCCAGCCAGAGTCACAACCGCATCGCCATGAGGCTGTACCGGGCGCTCGGCAACCATCTCGACGGCACGCCCTGCGAGCCGTTCGGCAGCGACATGCGCTTGCGCGTGACGCGGAACGTCTACTACTACCCCGACGCCATGGTCTGCTGCGACCCGACGGACAGCGCCGAGCACCACCGGCGTCGCCCGCGCTTCGTCTTCGAGATCGCCTCCCAGGCCACGCGCGCCATCGACGAGCGCGAGAAGGCGTTCGCCTACTTCCAGATTATCACCATTGAGGCGTACATCCTGCTCGACCAGGACGACTGCCGTGCCGCGGTGCATCGGCGGGGCGACGACGGCTGGACCGTGGAGGAGTTGGTCGGACCCGACGCCGTGCTGCGCCTGGAGAGCCTGGCGCTGGCGCTGCCGCTCGGCACGCTGTATGAGCGGACCGGCGTCAGCGGGGCCTCATAGCGGTTGGCCGCACTGCTTGCAGAACTTCGCGTCTTCGTCGTTGAGCGCGTGGCACTGCTGGCAGCGCACC
>JACRKZ010000059.1 GCA_016235455.1 Armatimonadota bacterium
GCGGCCGCCAGGCCGCGGAGCGGGTCGGTGGCCGTGCCGGCGCCGCCGCCGCCACCTGGCACAACGTGCCGCACGCGTTGGTTGGCGGGCGCTTCGGGCTCGGCCAGTGTGGAGGCGGTCAGGAGCCGCTCGGTCTCGGCGCCGTCGGCGTCACGCATGGTCAGGCGCAGTTCGTAGGTGGTGCCGGGAGCGACATCGACCACGCTGCCGGCCCACAAAGTGGCTCCGGCGGGCACGACCACCGTGGGCTCGTGGTCGCCTGGCTTGACTCCGGGCTCCACCTTGAAGAGTGGCGGTCCCTGTCGCCAGGCAGCCTGGCCCACCGGGCGATAGGCCAGGTCGATGGTGGCCCGCTCGTGACCGTCGACCACCCAGTAGCAGCCGAGGCAGCGCCACACAGGCAACTCCGCCACGGGCTCGGCGGCCAGCAGCGCATGGGCGGCGACGAGCAGCAACCAGCCGGTTCTCATCGCGCCAACTCCAGCGTGATCGATCGCATCGTGGGCACCGCGGGGCAGGCGATGGTGTAGGTCTCGTCAGCCGTCTTGGCGATGTGGACATCCTCCTTCGGCTGGCCGTCCTCAGTCCATCGGTAGGTGATGCGCACCGGCTCGAAGCGGCCGGCGGGCTCGGCGTAATCTGCGTCGATGCGGGCGTTGAACAGGCACAACGTGTTGCGCTGCGTGCCTCGCCAGCGCACCAGGGCGCTACGCGTGTGCGGCGGCGCCGGCACGTCGGGCAGGTTCGTCGTCATGGCTACCGTCGGGCCATGCACCGAGCCGACCGGGGCATAGGTCTTGCCGTCGTCGAACGAGACCTCGATCTCCCAGGTGTCCTTGGCGTCGCGAGCGCGGTAGAAGCCGTTGATGCGCAGACGTGTCATGTCGCCCGGCGTGGTCACCGGGAAGGTCACACTGCCCGCACCCTCCTTGAGTCGCAGGAACTCCGGCTCGACGGCCTCCAGCGTGGGATGGAAGTCGGTCGCCAGCACCTGCTTGCCGCGGTTGCCCGGCGAGGTGCTGCCTTCCACGGTGATGGTGCCCTCCTGAGCCGGCGAGGCAAAGTGAATGGTGTTCTGGCCCTGCGCCAGCGCCGGGAGTGGGCGCTGCGAGTGCTGGATGTCGTGGCTCAGGCGCAGGCCCTTGAGCATCGTGCCCTGGCCACGGAGCGTGACCCGCAAACGATAGTCGTAGCGCCGCAGCACCTGGGCGGTCAGATCAATGGTCCGTGCGCCGGATTCCGTCACGTCGGCCAGCGGTTGCCAGTCGAGCCCGTTGTTCTCCGAGAAGGCCAGCGCCACGCCACCGCCCGCGCCGACGTCGGCGTCGAGGGCCAGGCTGCCGGTCAGGTAGACATAGCTGCTGGGCATGCGCAGTACCAGGCTGCCGGGCCTGGCCGCGTCCTTGAGCGTGACGGAGCCAGCCGGCTCGGTGGCCAGATTGTCCACGGCCAGGCAGGTCTCGGCAAAGTCAGGCGCCCGAAGAGGCAGATCGAAGCTCAGCGTGCCGTTGCCGATACGGCCGGGCGCCAGATCGCCGAAGCGGGGCGTGGACCGCATGCTGTCCCGCCCGCTCACGCCGGTCAGGCAGCCGGGCGCGTCGCCGCCGGCATTGACGTGCAGTCCCTTGTTCGACCAGTTGCGGACGAGGCGCTCGCCAGGACGCAGTTGGATGTTGACCTGGTAGCCCTGCGAGAAACCGGAGGAGTAGGGGAAGAGCGTTGAGCCATCGTACTCCTGCATGGTGCTCGACCAGCCATGCGTGCCCGCCGGCCACCAGCCGCCGGCGTCGTAGAACGGGCAGGTGGTCAACAGGCGCGGCCCGCGATGCCAGCCGGTCCACCCGTCCTGACGCTGGAACGCGGACAGCTTCTCGTTGTTGCCCAGATAGCCGGGGTTGGCCGCGTGCCAGGCCTTGACCGCCGCGACGATGTCCTCGACGCTGGCCACGCTGCCGTCCTCGCGGGTAAAGTAGTTGACCAGCGAGGCGTCGAACATGTGCCAGCCGCCGCCGTAGAAGATCTCGGGTACCACGTGCGCGCGGATGGTCCAGCCGCGCGCCTCCAGCCCCACATAGCGCGCCAGGCACTGGACTTCGCTGGAGGCGACTCCGCAGAACGAGTAGCCGTAGACGTTGAACATCTTGATCGGGTCGAGCACGAGGCCTTCGTACTGCAGGTACTCGCTGGGCGGCGCATCTTGGTACTGGTGGGCCACGACCGACTTCCAGATGGCCATCGCCTTCTGCTCGTCGGTCATCGTGTCGCGCAGGTAGGAGTGCTTCCAGCCGGCAAGGCTGGAGACGTCGGCCACCTGGTCCGAGACGACGCTGACCCGGCTGACGACGGCCGATGCGGGGCCCGACATCAAGCCGCACAGGGCGGCGAGGAACAGGTAGCGCATGGCGTGCCTCCGTGCCTCCTGGTTCGGCCGGCGCCGCGCGATACCTTCCCCGGCGGCGCGCGCCGATGCCCTGGCGCCACTGCGCCGCTACCGCTCACGGTCCGTCAGCGACAAAGCGCGCCCATCGTCGGCCTCCTGCTCAGGCCGCGACAGGCCGCGCACCATGCGGCCCGCCGCTTTGCTCTCATGGTACGCCAGGTGGGCCTCACGCTCGGCAGCGACATGACTGACGTAATCGGCGACGTCACGGATGACGGCCAGCGCCGGGTGATCAGGCACCGAGACGCGCCGGCCGTCGCACAGGTGCAGGATCACCGTGCCCGCGCGCTGGTCGAGGTCCGTGATGTCGGCCCAGCGGAGCCGCACCTGGCCGTGCGGCCCAGCCAGCGTGAAGCCCTCGCCGTCGGCCGCCAGGCGGTAGTCGACATCGGCCCAGACAGCGAGACCGTACCTGATGAGGACTGCGGCGGCCGCGACACTGATGGCCACCAGCAGGACCGCCAGGGCAACCTGCCACACCCCGGCAATGGCCGCCACCGGCAACAGTACCACGGTGACGAACACCAGTGCCAACAGGCTGATGACCTGCGCCTCCGGGCTCAAGCGGTGGCGCGCGGGCGGCCCCGGCTGGCAGGTGGCGTGCGACCGACCGCGCAGCAGCAGCGCGATGTTGCTGCGGTCATCCTCGCTGAGCGCGCGCCGTTCGGCCACGGCCATGCCTCCCGCGCGTCAGTTCGGCATCGCGCTCGACGGCACCTCTCCCTGGGAGCGCTGACCTGGCGTCCGCGCTCCCAGGGCCAGGCTGTGGTCAGTTGCCGAAGCGGTTGGCCTGCAGGTTGGCGATGAAGCCGGCGTCGGTGACCGTCGTGCCCTCCATGTTCCAGTAGTTGATGGTGGCATCGGGCCGGAGTGCCTTGACGTGCCCATCGGCGAACAGGAAGTTGGCCACCCCGTTGTGGTTGGTGAAGGTCAGTTCCGGGCCGCCGTTCCAGAAGTCGCACTCATCGTACGGGCGATTGGGATTCTCGCCGACCAGGATAAGCTGCGACGGCTGCACCAGCGCCGCCAGGGCCGCGCCGCCGCCATCCCACGACCGGCGCATGGGCGGCGTGCCGTTGCCGCCCATGCCGCCGCCGCCGTTGGCCATGTAGTGCTGCCGGAACAGCGTCCCGTTGTTGAAGCACCCAGACGCGATGTTGGTCTTGGTGATGGACGGGCAGGAGAAGATCTGCGCAGTCTTGATGTACGGCTCCACCATGGCGTAGAAGTTCATCCAGTCGACGCCACCGGTCATGTTGGCCGGCGTCATGCCGTTGGCCCGGTTCGACGGCAGCCGCTCATCGTAGTCGTTGGTGTACTGCGCAATGGCCAGGCCGATCTGCTTCTCATTGCTCTGGCAACTCGACGTACGTGCCTTCTCTCGTGCCTTGGCAAACACCGGGAACAGGATGGCTGCCAGAATGGCGATGATGGCAATCACCACCAGCAGCTCAATGAGAGTGAACCCCTTGCGTCTCACGTTGACCCCTCCGGGGCGGAAACCAGTGTTTCTCGCCACTACTGTCACCCTAGCAAGCGGGAATCGACCTGTCAAGAAACTGCGTGTCTGTTGTTTAAATGTCACAATGCGTGGTATGGAATCGGGTGACGATCGCCACCGTCGGGTTTGGCGCGGGCGCGATTGGGGTAAATGCGCGCGCCTGGGTCAGCAGACCGAGGCGCGGATTGTGTGGCGCGGCCCCCCGGGTGGTGGCATGGTCCAGCAGGACGATCGGGGGCGCGCACAATGGGCGCCTCGTCTTGGTGTTCGGTAAGCATGCGGACCTGGCGGTCCGCGCTCTCAGGGCTGGCTACGGGCTTACCGACAACCCGCGGTCGGCGTCGGCGCTGTCCTCGGCCGGTGACAGCCCGCGGTCCATACAGCGCAACTGCTGTTCTTCAGCCTCGCCTTGCGCTCTGGTGTGCGCGATGCGGAGAGCCACAACGCGCTCGGCGACTTGGCGGATGGTGCGCAGATTGGCCATGGCAGGCACCGGCACCTCGGAGCCGTCCGCGCATTGCCAGATGGTGCGGTCCTCGGTGGTATTGATGCCAACGATGTCGAGCCAACGCACATACGTCTGTCGGCGCGGGCCAGCGAAGGACACCCCGTCGCCGTCAGCCCGCACCTGCAGGTCGTACTCGCCGCCTTGCTGTCGGAAGCAACGGTCGAGGAAGACGCATCCAAGAATATACACGAGCAGGGCGACGACGACGCCGGCCTGCTCCCCGTGTGCTGGACCGATGGCGGCTCTGGTGAGCGCGCCGACTGTCGTTGCCATCGGCATCGCCAGGCACCCAGCGAGACCACGCGCTTGTCGGTTGGCGTGCATTCGGCCCACGGGCTCGACCACGCAGATGCCCTGCCGAGTGCCGCCCAAGTACGCCTCAATCAGTTCCGGTGCGGGCGGCCACGCTGAGGCGCTCTCGGGTTCGATGGTCAATCGCTCGCTCACGTCCCATCCTCTGCTGCTGTGGTTGGCCGCGGCGCCGGCAACACCTTGCCACGAGCGCCCCAACCCGCTATCGTCAACACCCAGCCAAGGAGTACCGAGGAACATGCCATCTATCGACATGGGGCTGGACCAACTGCTGACCTACAGCCCGCCCACCACCGCGCAGCCGGACTTCGATTCGTTCTGGCAGCGCACGCTGGCCGAGACGCGCGAGTACGACCTGATGCCCGTGCTCGACGTGATGGACTACCCGGTCCGCTCGGTGTTGGCGCACCGGCTGAGCTTCGCGGGCTTCGGCGGTCATCGCATCAACGGCCTGTACCTGCTGCCGCGCGGCTGCGAGGACAAGCCGGTGCCCGTGGTGCTTGTGGTGCATGGCTATACCGGCGGCGCGGGCATGGTGCACATGCATCTGCCATGGGTGCAGATGGGCTGCGCGGTCATCTCGGTGGATACGCGCGGCCAGGGCGGTGATACCGGTGAGCCGGGCGGCTATGACGGCGGGTCGGTCATGGGTTGGATGACCAACGGCATCCTCGATCCCGAAGGTTACTACTACCGCCGCGCCTACACCGACTGCGTGCGGGCCGTCGATTTTGCCTGCTCGCGGCCCGAGATCGACGCCGAGCGCATCTGCGTCACCGGTGGCAGCCAGGGCGGCGGCCTGAGCATCGCCGTCGCCGGGCTGGACAACCGGGTGAGCATCGTCATGCCTGACGTGCCGTTCCTATGCCACTTCCAGCGCGCCGTGGACATCACGCCGGCCGGACCATACCCCGAGATCGCCAACTACCTGGCCAAGTACCCCGGCCATGTCGACGACGCGTTCCGCACGCTGAGCTACTTCGACGGCATGAACCTGGCCGCCCGCATCGCGCCGAGTTCGCAGAACCTGTGGAGCGTCGGCCTGTGGGACGATGTCTGTCCGCCGTCGACGGTCTTCGCGGCGTACAACGCCTGCCCGGCGGAGTCCAAGGACATCGCCATCTACCCGTACAACAAGCACGAAGGCGGCCATGGCTGGCAGCGCGAGCGCCAAATCGCCTTCCTGGCGGATGCCTTGAACGCGTGATGGGACGACCATCCGCAGATGACGCAGATAGACGCAGATGATCTGACGATCCGGCCATCTGCGTTCATCTGCGTCATCTGCGGATGCAGCCGCTACTCCACCAGCGACCGCAGCACATACGGCAGGATGCCGCCGTGGCGGTAGTACTCGGCCTCGGCCGGGGTGTCGATGCGTAGCGTGGCAGCGAAGACCTTTTCGCTGCCATCCTCGGCGGTGGCGGTGACCGTCACTTCGCGCCGGCCCTCGGCGATGCCGTCGATGCGGTAGCTCTCCAGGCCGGTCAGGCCCAGGCTGGCCGCGGTCTCGCCGGCCAGGTACTGCAACGGCGCGATGCCCATGCCCACCAGGTTGCTGCGGTGGATGCGCTCGTAGCTCTCGGCCAGCACGGCGCGGACGCCCAGGAGCTTGGGACCCTTGGCCGCCCAGTCGCGTGAGCTGCCGCTGCCGTATTCCTTGCCGGCCAGCACCAGCAGGCCGACGCCGTCGCCCGCATACTTCATGGCCGCGTCGTAGATGCTCATCTGCTCGCCGCGGTAGACCGTCACGCCGCCCTCGACGCCCGGCACCAGCGCGTTGCGCAGGCGGATGTTGGCGAACGTGCCGCGCATCATCACTTCGTGGTTGCCGCGCCGCGAGCCGTAGCTGTTGAAGTCGCGGGGCTCCACGCCACACTCGCCCAGATAGCGCGCCGCCGGGCTGGTCTTGGCGATGTTGCCCGCCGGCGAGATGTGGTCGGTGGTGACGCTGTCGCCCAGCACCGCGAGCACCCGCAGGCCGGCCAGGTCGGTGATCTCGCCCGGCGTTCGGGTCAGTCCCTCAAAGTAGGGCGGGTTCTTCACGTAGGTCGAGTCGTCCGACCAGGCGAAGGTCTGGCTGGTCGGCGCGGCAAGGCTCTGCCAGCGGGCTTCGCCGGCGAAGACATCGGCGTAGCGCCCGGCATAGGAATCCGCGCTGAGCGCCGCGGCGATGGCTGCCGACACCTCGGCCTGGCTCGGCCACAAGTCGCGCAGGTAGACCGGCTGGCCGTCACTGCCGGTGCCCAGCGGCGCGCTGCTGAGGTCGACATCGATGCGGCCGGTGAGCGCGTAGGCCACCACCAGCATGGGCGAAGCCAGGTAGTTGGCGCGCACTTCGGCGTGCACCCGGCCTTCGAAGTTGCGGTTGCCCGACAGCACCGAGCAGGCCAGCAGCCCGCCTTCGGCGATGGCCGCCGACACCGGCTCGGGCAGCGGACCGCTGTTGCCGATGCAGGTGGCGCAGCCGTAGCCGATGAGGTTGAAGCCGAGTTGGTCGAGGTAGCTCTGCAGGCCCGCGGCGTTGAGGTAGTCAGTGACCACCTGGCTGCCGGGTGCGAGGCTGGTCTTGACCCACGGCGCGCGAGTCAGGCCCTTCTCCACCGCTTTCTTGGCCACCAGGCCGGCACCGATCATGACCGCCGGGTTGCTGGTGTTGGTGCAGGAGGTGATGGACGCGATGGCCACGAAGCCGTCGCTCAGCGTGACGGGTTGGCCGTCGATGACCGTGGTCGCGCTCTTGGTCTCGGCGCCGCGCACCTCGGCGAAGCTGGCCGCCACGTCGGTCAGGGCCACGCGGTCCTGTGGCCGCTTGGGCCCGGCCATGCTGGGCACCACGGTGCTCAGGTCCAACTCCAGCACCGCCGAGTAGCGCGGCTCGGGCGTGTTCTCGTCGAAGAACAGGCCTTGCGCCCGCATGTAGGCTTCGACCAGCTTGATCTGCGCCTCGGGCCGGCCGGTGAAGCGCAGGTAGGCCAGTGTCTCGGCGTCGACCGGGAAGATGCCGCACGTGGCGCCGTACTCGGGCGCCATGTTGGCGATGACCGCGCGCTCGGCCAGCGGCAGTTGCGCCAGGCCGGGGCCGAAGTACTCGACGAACTTGGCCACCACGCCGAACCGGCGGAGCATCTGGGTGACCGTCAGCACCGCGTCGGTCGCGGTCGCGCCTTCGGGCAATGCGCCGCTGAGCCGCACGCCGACCACCTCGGGCAGGACCATGGTGCTGGGCTGGCCCAGCAGCGCGGCCTCGGCCTCGATGCCGCCCACGCCCCAGCCGAGCACGCCCAGACCGTTGATCATCACGGTATGGCTGTCGGTGCCGACCAGCGTGTCGGGGTAGGCCCAGGTCTGGCCGTCGGCCCCCTGGCCGGTCATCACGACGCGCGCCAGGTACTCCAGATTGACCTGATGGCAGATGCCGGTGCCCGGCGGCACGACCTTGAAGTTGTCGAACGCGGTCTGGCCCCAGCGCAGGAAGGCATAGCGCTCGTGGTTGCGCTGGAACTCGAAGTCGACGTTGATGCCGTAGGCGGCGGCGCTACCGAAGGCGTCGGTCTGCACCGAGTGGTCGATCACCAGCTCGGTGGGCACCAGCGGGTTGATCCGGTCGGGGTCGCCGCCGAGCGCCACCATGGCGTCGCGCATGGCGGCCAGGTCGACCACGGCGGGCACGCCGGTGAAATCCTGCATGAGCACGCGCGCGGGCGTGAAGGCGATCTCCTGGGTCGGCGGCGTGGCGGGATCCCAGTCGAGAATGGCCTGGATCTGCTCGCGCGTGACGTTGGCTCCGTCTTCGAGGCGCAGCAGGTTCTCCAGCAGGATGCGCAGCGAATAGGGCAGGTGCGACAGGTCGCCCAGCCCGTCCAGCCGGGCGATGGAGTAGGTGGCGCCGTCGACACTCAGGCTGCCATGGGTGCCAAAGCTATTGCTCATGGGTCTTCCTTCCGCGTTCTCAGTCGTAGGGTTCGGCGTCGGGCGGCAATTGTCAGCCCGCGCGCACTTCACACAGCGCCAAGGGCCGCTTGACGCCTTCAAACTCCGCCTGCCGGGGCGGCGCCAGCCGCGCATCGCCGGGCACCAGGTCGGCCGTGGACGAGCAGGCGACCACGCCGCTCTCGGTCTGCTCCGCGGCCCAGGCGCGAATGACGAAGGCCACGACGAACGGCTCGCCGACCACATCCGGCCGCGCATAGTCGGGATGCCCGACCGGCCCGAAGTAGACCGAGCCGCTGGCCACGCCGATCTTGAGCTTCAGGTCGCCGACATGCGTGGTCGCCGCCAGCGCCGCGTCCAGCGCGCGCCGGGGGTGATCGATGCCGGCGAACAAGCCGACCACGCCGCCCGGCCCGATGGTCTTCACCGGCACGCCATGGCTACGCAGCACTGCCTCGGTCACGTGGTAGCAGATGCCATTGGCCCAGGCCGCCAGCTCGCGGGGCGGCAACTGCCAGGCCAGTTCGCGCGTACGCTGCACGCCGGTCACCACCACCGTGGCGTCAAACACGTCGCGCTGATGGCTGTAGGCGCCCAGCAGCCACTCCACAGACACGCCGAGCAACTGCGAGAGCGGCACGAGGACGCCGATGTCCGGTGCGTTCTCGCCCCGTTCCCACTTACTGACCGCCTGCGGCGTGACCTGCAGCGCTGCTGCCAGATCGTTCTGTTTGAGGCCGCACTGCTCGCGACGCGAGCGGATCCGCTGGCCCAGGTCTGCTAGTACCATCGCTCGCCTCCATGCTAGATGGTAACCGCAGGTTGAGCCGGCCACAATGGCGCGGCAGTTGTCTGCGTGTCGTCACGGTTGAGCCGCGCGGGTGGTCGCGGTCAGGCGCTGGCTACCTGCCGTCGCGCCGGTCCAGCGCCGCCTTGAGCTCGGACTCCCGAACGGTGGTGGTCACGTCGCTAAGCGTGCGCTCGAAGACGCCGCGGACCATGTCGAGCCGCCGCTTGAGGCCATAGGTGATCGCGTCGGGGTAGTCGAAGCCGACCAGCAGGTCGTAGACCTCGCCGAGCGTGTCGACCAGCGCCTGCGCGCGGTCGAAGGCACCGTGGCGCAGTTCGTCGAGCACATAACGGCGCAGCTCGCCGCCGGCCTCGGCCAGTCCGCTGAGCCAGGGCGCAGGCTCGATGTCCAGGTCGGCCGGCGTGGGCACATCGCGGCCGGCGATGACAGCCAGCAGGAGCGCCGCCTCGGCGTGTTCCTTCTGCGCATCCAGCACGAACCCGGTCCAGTACACCGCGGGCGCGGCGCGCGAGGCGCTGTTCATGCTGTCGCACAGCCGCCGGCAGTCGGCCAGCAGCAGCTCGGCCTGGGGCAGTTCGCGGCGATGCACCGCGCGGATGGCGCTGGCCGCGGCGCGGGTCACTTCGCGCTGCAGGCGATAGGCTTCCTCGCGCGCGGCGTCGGTGGCGTCGAGCGCGGCGCGGGCGGTGTCGGCGATGGCGGCGAGTTGCTCGGCCAGGCTGGCCATGGGCGGCTCCTAGAGGTCGATGGGCGGCGCCAGGCGGCGTACCGCGCGGACCTGGCCGACGATCTCGCCGTGCAGGTTGCGGATCTCGGGTGCGACGTACTCGGCCAGATCGTCCGGCGTGGGCAGGCCCAGGTCGGCCAGGATGCTGAGCACCAGCGACGGTACGGCGCGATGGCTGCCGTCGCGCACCTTGAGTGCCAGGCCGATGCGGCGCTCGGGCAGGCCGAGACAGAAGACGCCCTCGGCCCCGTTCTTGGCCACCACCTCGGGCAGCGCGGCCATGAGCCGGACGTTGAACCCTTCGGGCGGGCCGACCAGCTCGGGGTGCGCGCGCATGGCCTGGCCCACGGGCGCCAGGTCGCCCTCGCACAGGCGAGCGAAGGCGTGCGCCACACGCGGCAACGCCACCGCCCAGACCGGCACGCCGCAGCCGTCGACGCCGCTACCCAGCTCCGCTGACGCCAGGCCCATGACCCGCGCGAAGTCGGCGCGCAGGTGCCGCTGCAACGGGTGGTCGGGCTGCCGGTAGCCAGCCACCGGCCAGCCCTGCGCGAGGCAGGCGGCCATCATGCCGGCATGTTTGCCTGAGCAGTTGCCGCAGATGCTGGTCGGCGCAGCGCCCCCCAAGGCGTCGCGGCCCGCGCGGGAGAGCGGTTCGTGACTGCCGCAGTCGAGCGCCGACTCATCGAGTCCGGCCAGGGCCAGCAGATCGCGCACGGCCGAAATCTGGTCGGGCGTGGCGCCATGGCTGGCGGCCATGATGGCCAGATGGCGCGAGCCGGGCTCGACGCCTAGCCGGTCGAGGCCGAGCGCGAACGAGCCGGCGGCCTGGATCGGCTTGGCCGCGCTGCGTAGATAGACCGGCGCGAACGGGTTGCCCCACGTGGCCAGGATGCGGCCGGGCTGCGGTTCGTCGGCCAGCACTACGGCCAGGTCGGCTTCGTGCACGCTCTCCACGGTGTCACCGCGCCAGACTTCGGCGGCGATCTGCGTCATGGTCTCACCTCGCGCCACATGCGGCGTACCAGGTCGAAGTCCTCGGGGTCGAGCGACTCGCCGGTCTGCTCCAGGTGCCGCGCATACGACAGCACGGGCACGCCGAGCTTGGGTCCCAGCTCAATGACCTCGCGCCAGGCATCGCGGCCCGGCGCATGCAGGTCCTGCACGGCCAGCAGCCAGTCGGGATGGGTTGATCGCGCCAGCAGGGCGCGGCGGCGCACCGCGTCGGCCACGCTGCGCCGGTCGGACCACAGCGAGCCGAGCGTGACCATGTCGACCAGGTGCGCGTAGCAGGGGTTGACGGTTGGCGCGACGATCAGCGCCTCGGGCTTGACCGCGCGCGCCGAGCCGCGCACAAAGGTCAGCATGTCGTGCAGCCATTGACCGTCGGGCCAGCCGTTGTCACAGATGCGCAGCCCGTCCACGTCCAGCCCGTCGGGTCGCAGCAGGTCGCCCAGGAGTTCGTCGATCCAGCGCCGGTAGTTCATGCTGAGCGGGTCGTGACCCAGATGCGCCGGCGCCTTCAGCCGCAACGGCCACGACACGACCACGCGGCGGCCCTCGTGGTGCTGCTCTGAGACGAACTCCTTGAGGTTGGGCCAGCGCGCGGGATCGGGCCGACCGGCGTTGTCGTCGGCCAACCACCCAGGCCCGAGCCAGACCTGGCTGGGGTTGAGCCCTTGCGTGCGCAGCAGGGCCAACGCGTCGCGGTAGACGGCCTGGGTGCACTCATCCTCCACGGCGCCCGAGCCCTGCAAGGCGTGTTGCTCGCCCGAGCCGTCGAAGATGGGGCCGCGCCACCAGTCGGGCGCCGGCGGGCGCTCGTCGGTACACAGGTCGCGCCGGCGCAGGCAGTCGACATAAGCCCGCAGCGCCGCCTCCTCGTCACGTGCGCCGATGTTGAAGACCAGTCCCGGCGAGCGCCACTTACCCGAAACGTCGAGGCTGGGGTAGTTCAGCTCGAAACCGATGGTCTCGCCGCCGCGGAAGGCGAAGCTGGTGAAGCCGAGTTGCGTGCGGCTCGGCGCCAGGCCGGCCAGGGCCCACGGTTGGCCGGCGCCGAGATCGAAGGCGAAGGCCCACGGAGCCGGCAGGAACGAGTCGAGCCCGCCATGCCGACTCGGGTCGTCGGTCAGATCGATCTCGCTGTCTTCCCAGGTGCGCACGGCGTCCCGCTCGGCGGCGTTGGGCCGCGCGGTGACGATGCTCTCCGCCAGGCACCGCGAGCCGCGCGCCAGATCGCGGTACGGCCGCTCGTAGCCGGGGCGGAAGTAGCTGGCGCCCAGGCCGAGCATGTCCACATCGCGGGCCAGGAAGCCTTGGAACAGACGGCAGGTAGTGATGCGTCCGCTGCCTTCGACCTCGACCCAGTACTCGATGTCGGCATCGCGGCAGGCGAAGACATAGCGTTTGACGCCCCAGCGCGAGCTGCGCGTGGTGTAGGTGGCGACCAGCGTGTCGGCGCCTTCACGCGTGAGGAACGGCGCGCCGGCGGGCTGCAGTTCGTCACGCCCTGTCAACGTGTCGACACTGCTGCCCAAGAACAGCTCGAACACGGGTCGGCCCGTGCCCGCGGCGAGCGAGACGACCCAAGGACGGTCCGCATCGAAAGCGAGGCAGTACGCGGGACCCGACAGCTCCAGCTTGCGCGCCGATTTCTGCACCCGCACCATGGCTCTGACCATCCTTCGCCGCGAGTGTAGTTCGCGGCGAGAAGCTGAGGCAAGTCCTGCTTCGCCGCGGTAGGCGAGGCCCAAAGCAAAACCCCCGGATCAGAACTGATCCGGGGGTCTGCTTACGGAGCCGACGGGGCTCGAACCCGCGACCTCTGGCTTGACAGGCCAGCGTTCTAACCGACTGAACTACGGCTCCTTGTCGGTGACGAAGCGGAGTATAGCGAGGCTTCGCTTTTGTGTCAACGGTCAGGCCGAATGCCTTCGGCCCGGCGAGCAACTTCAGGGGGCTGTCGACGAATCGAGGCCAGTGAACTGGTCGAGATGCCAGGGGTAGAAGAACGTCACATCGGGGTCGTCGAGGTCGACTCCTAGGTGAGTGTGGGCGCCATCGTCATCGATCAGTTCCAGCACGCGAACGCGCTCGGTCTCGTTGCGGAACCACTTGCGCTGGATGTCCTTGCGGCCTTCCCACGGCGTCAGCTCGAGGACGCGGTAGATCTTGCGCGGGCTGAGTGCCACCGAGGACTGCAGCGGACCGGCGAACTGCACGGCCACAATCTCTTCGTGGGTCATGATACGACCCTCGATCTCGGCCTCCCACTGGGCCACCAGGGCGTCTTCGTTGCCCTGCTCGGCGGCGTCGAACCAGTCTTCACTCTCGCAGTAGATGGTCAGGCCTTCGCTGTCGCCCACAAACGGCTCGTACTGCGCATCGAGCACGATATTCTCGCCTGGCAGCGGCGACAGCGCCAGCTCGCGGCACAGGTTCGAGACATAGCTCAGGCCGTCGGCGTTGCCTACCAGAACGGGGCCCTCCTCCTCGTGGTAGTAGAAGCAGAGGCGGGCGCCCTCGGGCAGCGGCACGCGGTTGTGGACCACGGGCACCGCCATGGGCGATTGGCCGAGCCGTTCGGCGGCACGCAGCAGGAACAGATTGCACACATGCGATGTGCTCAACTGCTCCTCGGCGTAGCGCACGCAGAGGCGATACGCCCGCACGCGACCGAGCTCGGACTCGGCTTCCTGGCCGGCGAGGACGCGATCGATGAGATGGTCGACTTCTTCCATGCTTTGGTTGCTCGGCCGCGATTGTAGCATGGCGGGCGACAGGTCACATCACTCGCGCGTCTCACACCCCATGCCGCAAGCTCCGTCGCGTCACCAACTGTGGCGATGGCGGTCGAGCAGTCCGTTGGCGCCCGGGTCGAACCCGTCAGGAAAGCGCGTCGGCCGGCCGTGGTTGGCGCTGTACTGGGCGCCCTGGAAGAAGACGCCGTCGAGCAACGCGGAACTGAGGTCGGCGCCCGACAGGTCGGCCCCGCCCAGATTGGCCATCGACAGGTCGGCCCCGGCCAGGTTCGCGCCGATGAGCACCGCGCCGCTGAGGTTGGCCCCGCGCAGGCTGGCGCCGCTGAGTACCGCGTACTCCAGGACGGCGCCATGCAGGTCAGCCCAGCACAGCTCGGCGCCGCTGAAGTTGGCCTCGCGGGCGTCGGCCGCGCCCAGGTTGGCGCACGACAGGTTGGCGCCACTCAGGTCGGCTCCTTGCAGGCGGGCGCCCTGCAGCAGCGCGGCCTTGAGGCAGACTCGGGCCAGCACCACGCCGCGCAGGTCGGCCGATTGCAGGCCCAGACCAGTCAGATCGCGGCCGGACAGGTTGTCCATGGGACCATCGAGCGCCAACAGCCGCAGGATCCGCCATCGTGCGTCGAGTCGTGTGGTGTCGTCCATGACCGCGCGTTGCAGGTCGACGCCTTCGAGCGTCGCGCCGCGCAGGTCGGTGCCGCGCAGGTCCGCGCCGCGCACGCGCGCTTCCCGCAGGTTGCAGCCGCGCAGATCCGTGCCCGCCAGGTTGGCGTTGACGAGGTCCGCGCCCTCCAGATTGAGCCCCGATAGCCGCATGCCGCTCAGGTCGGTGCCGCACAGATACGGTAGGCGAGCCACGACGGCCTCACGAGTGAGGCGGTTGTCGCCAAGCGTATCCATGAGCACGCCCTCAGCTTCGGGCTGATCAGCGCCGTGCCCGGTGTCGCCGGGTCGATTGCCGGTTTGGTCCATGTTCCGATCAGATGATGGCGATCTGGCTATGAGATGATGATGACGTTGGGCCCGTCGCCTGGAACCCTTAGCTCTAGCATACCCCGCCTGTGTGACCTGTACGCCTGCTGGGCAGTTACATTCGGGCGATCCGGCGGCTTACCTTCGTGTTTGGAGCATTTGGGCCACAACTCGGCTCACAATCTGGTCCAGATCGCCGCTGTCTCCTCGGGTCAGGGGAGTCGGCGGCGTGCGGTCGACCGCCGGTCCGGCGCAGAGCGAATCGTTCAACGGGCAGCCCAACTCGGCCAGATGCCGCGCCATCACCGCGCGGACCTGCGCCACATCGACTCGACTCTCGGCGGCCAGCGGCGTGCGCGACAGGCCCATGTCGAATCCGCGGGTCTCGATGGCGGCTCTCATGCCCTCGGGGAACATGGCGCCGAAGACCGAGGTGCGGATCAGATCCAGCACGGCGTACTGCAACCGCACGGCTTCGCCCAGCCGGCCGTCCTGCACGGCGTTGTACATGCCGACGATGATCTCGGGCACCACGCCGGAGGTGGCCAGCGTGCCCCCGTCGCCGCCCATGAGCAGCGAGGGAACGAGGATCTCCTCGCAGCCGATCATGAATGAGAAGTCCGGCCGCAAGGGCCGCACCGCGGCAATGGTGTTGAGGAAACGCGGGAAGTCGCGGCTGCTGTCCTTGATACCGATGATGCGGGTGTGTTCGGCCAGGTCGCGCACCGTGTCGACCGCGATCTCGTTGGCGAACTGGGGGATGTTGTACAGCACCAGGTCGATGGGGCTGTGCCGCGCCAACAACGTGAAGTGCTCGCGCACGTTGGGCTGGCTCATCTTGAAGTAGTAAGGCGGAACCAGCGCCACGCAGTCGGCGCCGACCTGGGCGTAGTGCTCGCAGGCGGCCAGCGTCAGGTCGACGGTGGCCTCGGTGGCGCCAGCCATGACCACGGCGCGGCCGGCGGCCTGGTCAACGACGATCTCGACGATGCGGCGTCGCTCTTCGGCGGTGAACAGGGTGAACTCGCCACACGAGCCGTTGGGATAGAGGCCATGCACACCGCGGGCGATGAGCCACTCCACGAGCCGGCGCAGTTCGGACTCGTTGATGCGACCCCATGCATCGAGCGGGACCATATGCGGGCAGAAGATGCCTTTGAGGCGCGGCGAGGCCGCCATAGCCGTCACTCCTTGTCTACCACGGCCGAGGCCAGGAAGAGCGCGCTCAGCGTCTTCGCGTCGCGGATCTCGCCGCGCCGGGCCATGGCCATGGCCTCCGCCCAAGCGATGGGCGCCACCTCGATCTGTTCGTCGAAGTCCTGCTCGAAGCCTTCCACCGGGTACAGGTCGCGTGCGAGGAACGCCCAGATGACCTCGGTGGTGAACCCAGGCGTGGTGTAGAAACTGCCCAGCGCCGTCCACTCACGCGCGGCCAGGCCGGTCTCCTCGGCCAGTTCGCGTTGGGCGCAGGCCAGCGTGTCCTCGCCGACATGGTCGAGGGTGCCGGCAGGCGCCTCCAAGAGCTCCCCGCCGACGCAGTAGCGCCACTGGCGGATCAGCACGACCTGGCCGGCGGCATTGATGGGCACGATGATGGTCGCGCCGGGGTGGCGGATCAGCTCGCGGCAGCTTTCCGTGCCGTCGGCCAGCCGCACCTGATCGACGTCCAGCTTGACCACGCGACCCTCGTAGACGCGCTCGCCACCAAGGCGTGTTTCCGGACCAACCTGGCTCATGCGGCGGAATCTCCCACGGGGCTCGGCGGCGCGGCCCGGCGCCTAGGATACCAAGGTCTGCGGCTCGTCGGCAATCGTTGTGACACGGATAGTTGACGTTCGCGCCCTTGACGGGGTAGGTCCCATGGCCTATGTTGGCGCAAGGATGGTGCCTATGAAGCCGTTGAAGACTTTCCACGTAACGCCTGCGTTGCCCGAGAACCTGGCCATCCTGCGCGACATGGCCTACAACCTCTATTGGTCATGGCACCCCGAGGTGATCGAGGTGTTCCGCCGGCTGGATCGCGACCTGTGGGAGTCAACGGGGCACAATCCAGTCAAGATGCTGGGCGAAGTGCGCCAGAACGTGCTCACCAGCGCCGCCGCCGACGAGGGCTTCCTGGCCCAGTTGCGGCGCGCGTCGGAGGCCTTCCAGACCTACTTGAGCGAGGTCGGCTATGTGGAGAAAGGCTGCGAGGAACACCATCTCCGCGTCGGCTACTTCTCCATGGAGTTCGGCCTGACCGAATGCCTGAGCATCTACTCGGGCGGTCTGGGCATGTTGGCCGGCGACCACCTCAAGTCGGCCAGCGACCTCGGCGTCAACCTGGTGGCCGTGGGCCTGCTCTATCAGCAGGGCTACTCGCGCCAGTACCTGAACGCCGACGGCTGGCAGCAGGACTTCTTCCCCGAGAACGACTTCTTCAACCTGCCCGTCGAGGAGTGCCTCGACGCGGCCGGCGAGCCGGTCATGGTGTCGGTGGACTATCCCACAGGGCCGGTCCACGCCAAGGTCTGGCGGGTGAACGTGGGGCGCGTGCCGCTGCATGTGCTGGACACCAACATTCCGGCCAACGCCCGCGCCGAGGACCGCGACCTGACCGATCGCCTGTATGGCGGTGACGACGACATGCGCCTGCGGCAGGAGATCCTGCTGGGCATCGGCGGCCTGCGCGCGCTGGACAAGCTGGGCTTGCGGCCCACGGTGTGCCACATGAACGAAGGCCACGCGGCCTTCCTGGCGCTGGAGCGCATCCGCCAGCAGATGGTCGAGAAGGGCATCCCGTTCGCCGAGGCTCGTGAGGCCACGGTGCCCGGCAACGTGTTCACCACGCACACCCCGGTGCCGGCCGGCAACGACCGCTTCTCGCCCGAAGCCATGACGCTGTACTTCACCGAATACGCGCGTCAGTTGGGTCTGCCGTGGCGCGAGTTCATGGGGTTGGGTCGCGAGAACCCGGCCGACGACCATGAGTTCTTCTGTATGACGGTGCTGGCGCTCAAGCTGGCCGCTCACAACAACGGCGTGAGCGAATTGCACGGCGAAGTGGCGCGCGGCATGTGGATCAACGTGTGGCCGGGCGTGCCGCTCAATGAGGTGCCCGTGGGCGCCATCACCAACGGTGTGCACGCGCGCTCGTGGGTGTCGAGCGACATGGCCGAGCTATTCGACCGCTACATGGGCCCGCGCTGGGCGGACAACCCCATGGACCGCGCGGTCTGGGAGCGTGTGGACAAGATCCCCGACGAGGAACTGTGGCGCACCCACGAGCGCCGCCGCGAACGCCTCGTGGCTTTCGCGCGCGACTGCCTGACCCGACAGCTCGACCGCACCGGCGCCACGCCGCGCGAACGGCGCGTGGCCGGCGAGGTGCTCGACCCCAAGGCCCTGACCATCGGTTTCGCCCGGCGGTTCGCCACCTACAAGCGCGGCACGCTGTTGCTTCGCGATCTGGACCGGTTGGCGCGCATCGTCAACCAGACTGATCGGCCGCTGCAGATCATCTACGCGGGCAAGGCGCACCCCAAAGACAATGACGGCAAGGAGTTCATCCGCCAGATCGTCCATACGGCGCGCATGGAGCCGTTCCGGCACCGCATCGTGTTCCTCGAGGACTACGACCAGGTCGTGGCTCGGCGACTGGTGCAGGGCGTCGACCTGTGGCTCAACACGCCGCTGCGACCGCTGGAAGCCAGCGGCACCTCGGGCATGAAGGTGGTCTTCAACGGCGGCCTGAACTGCTCCATCCCCGACGGCTGGTGGCCCGAGGGCTACAACGGCTACAACGGCTGGTGCATCGGCCGCGGCGAGTCCTATGAGGACCGCGCCTACCAGGACGACGTGGAGTCGCGTGCGCTGTACGACCTGCTCGAGCGCGAGATCGTGCCGATCTACTACGACCGCGAGGGCGACGGTCCGCCCCGCGAGTGGGTGGCTCGGGTCAAGAACTCGATCCGCACCCTGGCGCCCGTGTTCAACACCAACCGCATGGTGCTCGAATACACGCGCAGCTTCTACATGCCCAGTGGCATCGCCTTCAATGCCCTCAACCAGGATGGCCGCGCCAAGGCGCTGGCTGACTACAAGGCCAAAGCGCGCGCGGCCTGGGCCGGGGTGCACCTGGTCGAGGTCAACGGCGGCGACCAGAGCGCGTTGGTGGTGGGTCAGAAGAAGCCCGTCACCGCCACGGTCGCGCTGGGCCAGCTCACGGCTGATGAGGTGTGCGTGCAGGCTTGGTACGGCCGCATCGACCCGCGCGACGAGATCGTCGACGGTGTGGCGGTGAACCTGACAGTGCAGTCGTGCGAAGGCGGCCGGGCCGTGTTCGCCGGCGACATTCCGTGTGCCAAGTCGGGTCGCCAGGGCTATCAGGTGCGCATCATCCCCAAGCACCCGGACCTGGCCAGCCCGCTGACCATGGGCCTCGTGAAGTGGGCCACGGCGTAGCGCGCCCTATCGGGTCCTACTGACGTCCAACAGATGGCGCAGATGACGCAGATGACCGGTCAGGCCATCCGCGTCATCTGCGCCGTCTGCTGATTCGGGGCTCTATGCCGCCCGAGTCTTGCTCTTAAGCCACCGGTCATAGAGCACGGCGATGACGATGAGCGGCGCAATGATGACCTTGCTCCACTGGTTGGGCACATCGAGCAGGTTGCAGCCGTTGATGAGCACGGCCATGATGGCCACACCCACGAGCGTGCCGCCGACCGAGCCCTGACCGCCGCTGAGGCTGGCCCCGCCGATCACCACTGCCGCGATGGCGTCCAACTCGATGCCGCCGGCCATGGTGGGCTCGGCGCTGGCGTTCTGCATCATGTTCACCAGGCCGGCCAGGCCGACCAGCGCACCCTCGATCACGAACAGCCAGGTCAGCGTGCGGTCGGTGCGGATACCGCTGAGATGGGCCGCCTGAGTGTTGGCGCCGAGCGCATAGATGCCGCGGCCGAAGACCGTGTAGGCCAGCGCGGTGTGGACCAGCGCAGCCACCGCCAGCAACAGCCAGATGCCCGTGGGCAGGCCGAGCACGCGGTTGTTGATGATGTCACCCATGAAGCCGAACTCGCCACTGACGGTCTGCGCGTCGGTGATCACCAGGGCCACGCCGCGGGCTAGGCCCATCATGGCCAGCGTGACCACGAACGACGGCATCTTGGCCTTGGTGGTGACCAGGCCGTTGATCATGCCGCAGCCCACGCCAACGGCCACGGCGATGGCCACGGCCGCCGGGAACGGCACGCCGCGGTTGACCAGCAGGCCACCGGACACCGCGGCCAGCGCCATCACCGAACCGACGCCCAGGTCGATGTGCCCGGCGATGATGACCACGGTCTCGCCGATGGCGATGAGCGCGAGCGGAATGTTGCGCACCACGACGTTGCGCAGGTTGCCGCTGGCGATCATCTTGCCTTCGGTCTGCCAGTGCAGAACCAGCAGCAGGATGACCAGCAAGGTCAGCGGGGCGATGGTCTGCAGACAGCGCTGCAGCGTGCTCATGCTGGCAATCGACTTCTTGGCCGCCATGCGACGCTCCGTGTTCGCGCCGCACAGCATAGCACATTGGGCCCGGCGGAACACTCAGCGCGCGCGTTGCGGCCGGAGCACCTGCGACTGCCCGGCGCCGACCACCACGGTGGCTTGCCAGCGGTCGAATTCGAGCATCAGCGGCACCGGCTCGACGGCTGGGCCGGCGACGTCGACCAGAACCGGCAGCGGCGCGCCTGGCTCCATGGCCAAGCCGAGCGCGGAGGGATGTAGCGTCAGCCGCACGGTGCGCTCGCGCGGCGAGGCGTTACGCAGGACCAGCGCCAGGCTGTCGCCTTCGCCGTAGCGCTGGAGTTCGACCAGGTCATCGCTGACAGAAGCGTAGGGTACCGGCCGCCAGCCAGCAGCCGTCAGTGGCCCCAGCAACGGCAGGTGGCGTGCGAACCACGAGGCGTTGGCGTTGGCCAGGTCCGGGGTGAGCAGCCCGATCGGGCCGGGGTAGGCCCCCACCAGCAGCGCATCGGACCACAGGCGCGGCAGGATGCCGGTCGTGGTGGCGGGATTGAGCAGGTCGGGCTCCAGATAGGTGATCGGCCGTGATGGCGCCAGCGCGCGCAGCCACAGCAGGTGGCCAAACTCCGGTGAGCGCAGCCCGCCCGAGAGTACGTCGAGGTAGGGCAGCACCCACGGCAGCGGCATGGCCGGGTCAGGGCCGCCGAGCACTGTGCGGCCCTGACGGCGCAGGTGCTCCGCGGCGGCCGCCAGCAGGTCCAGATTGCGGATCGACGCCGGCAGCGCCGGCCCGCGCCGGGCGCGACTGACACTCAGCGGCAGGTCGGTGGCCGCCCAGTGGGCGGCGTCCAGGTCGTCGGCGTCCCAGCCGGCCCACCCAGTGGCCAGCCCATCGACCACCACGCCGCGGCCCATCCGCTCGAGGCTGGTCAACGCCGCCTCGAGTGGCGGACCGGGCGGCGTGGCTTGCGGGTACCAGGCGCGGCCGGTCGAGTCACGCCGTGGGAAGCCAGCGCCGGTCGGCTCGGCCCACGGTTGCCAACGCGAGAGCGCGACCAGGCCGGCGCGCGCGGCCCACTCCGGGTGCTCGCCGGCGAGTTCGTCGTAGCGCAGCCCAAGGCGTCGAGGGTCGGGCAGGGCGCCGGGATCGATGCCGGCGAACCACGCGCCGTGTGGCGCGGGGGGCGACGGCGCCGCCGGGAAGACCGCGGCGTGGCGCTCCAGCGCCGAGCGCAGGCCCCAGCGCGGCTCCGCGGCGAACACTGCCAGTTCGAAGGCGACGCTGTCGTGGCCGCTCGCTGGGTCCAGGCCCAGGTCGAGGCTGGCGAACAGGCCATCCTCCTGGCGGAAGCCGAAGCGCGTGAGCAGCGGCTGTTCGGTGGGCTGGGCCAGCACCACCGCGCCGGCCGGTGCCTCACGCGAGACGCAGGCCAGCGGCCAGGGCGAGTAGAGATGACCGTCGCCCAGGTGCTGCCAGGTGCACAGGGTGCGCAGGCTGCTCGAGGCGATGGGCTCGGCGCGGCGTGGATCGTACCACCAGCGCCAGCCCGAGCCATCGAGCGGCAGGCGGAAGGTCAAACACACGGCCCGTGGTGCCGGCGTCGTGGTGCTGAGCCGCCCGCTGAGCCGCAAGGCGCCGGACACCGAGCGGTAGTCCACGTTCAGCCGCAGGCCTTGCGCCGCGCCGGCAAAGGTGGCGCCGTCCGCCGTGGCCTGCAGGCGACCCTCGACCGCTTCGGCGGCGCCCGTGGCGTGCGTGACGAGCCAGGCACCCGCGCATTCGAGCGGCGCCTCGCTGCCCTCGCCGGCCACGATCAGCATGAGCCCGGCGGTGTTGGGCGGCGCGAAGACGCGTGCCGTCCACTCGGTCCACTCGCCGCGCAGGCGTTCTGGCTGGCAGGCTACCCAGTTGGTCTGCGCGCGGCCCGCGGCGCTCAGCGCAAGCACGCCCACACGCCCTGGCGGCGCGCCACGCAGCAACACGCGCAGCGTGAAGGAAGCGCCGGCGCGTGCGTCGTCAGTGACGGGACACACCAGCCGCAACATGCTGCCGGCGGCGGCGTCCCGCGGGGCCAGCGCGGCCACCGCCGACGACAGGCCGGCGCCCTGGTCATCTATGATGGTCACGCCCGCGGGCGTCAGCTTCCACTGGCCGCCAAACAGCCAGGCCGGTGTCGGCCGCGGTCCATCTTCGGCCGGCGCCAGCAGCGCCGAGACAGAGGGTGGGCCGCCATGGCCCAGATCGGCCGGAATCGAGGCGGGGATGGGGCACCAGCGGGTGCGATCGGTCCCTTGGGCCAGGTCGGCCAGCTCGAACCCGCCCAGTCCCAGCACGGGCCGCGGGCGCTGCTGCAACATCAGCCCGGTGACGCGGCCCTCGTCGCTCAGTTCGACCGCCAGGTCGGGCTCCGGCGAGAGGACCAGGCCGCTGGCCGCTGCCGCCAGCCAGGACAGTGCCAGCGCGCACCATCGCCAGGGCCCGACGGTGGCGGTCACGCCGGACCACCCTCAGCCTGCCAGCGGGCCAGGACGATGTAGGCCGCGGCCGACCACGCGTCCTCGGGCCAGGCACCGGTGTAGCGACCGCGCGGCAGCTCGGCGGGCGACCGGGCGTCGAGCGCGTCGTAGTACTCCCACATCGTCCCGGTGCGCTCGTACCAGTCGGTCATCGCCGTCAGCGTGCGGTCGCGCACCGCCGCGGCCTCGGCAACCAGTCCATAGCGGGCCAGGCCCTCGCACACCAGGACCGTCGCGGCGGGGAAGACGGCACCGCGCCAGCGGTTCTGATCATTGCGCGGGTCGCGCGTCGACAGGCTGGGCAAGGGCAGCGGGGCGGCGAAAGCACCATCGGGGCCCAGATGGCGCGCGGCCATGGCCACAGCCTGCTCGTCGCTGGCCACACCGGCAAACAGCGGCATCCAACCGGCAATGGTCAGTGCGTCGACGGCCTCGTCATCGGGATAGCGGTCGACAAAGAAGCACTGCTGCTCGTCCCAGAAGTAGTCGCGCGTCTCGCGGCCGAGTTCCTCGCCGATCCAGGCCAGGTGCACGGCCTCGCGGTGCTCGGGCGTGACCTCCTCGATGATGCGGGCCAGGCTGGCCATCTCGCCGCAGCACAGGGCGGTATGGTCCACGGCGGCGAACGGCTCGTTCAGGTCGAAGCGTGGCGAGTTGTCCATGCCCGCGCCGTCGCCGCGACCCCAGGTGAGGAACTGCGCGCCGCGGCTGCGGGCATGGCCCAGCCGCGACAGCATGCGCGCCGCCAGAGGGTACTTGGCGACCTCGCGCAGCCGGCCGGCGGCGGCGGCCAGCCATTCGCGGTCGCCGGTGCGCTCGTACAGGCGTTGGCACCCCCAGCACATCAACGGCGGGCCGGAGTCGTGGGTCTTGCCGTCAGGCCACACGGCGTCGGCCAGCAGGCCAGCCGATGTCTGCTGCGCCAGCATGCCCAGCATCATGCCTTCGGCCAGACGGGGCTCGTCCTCGGCCAGGGCCAGCGCCAGCAACGGCGCGTGCCAGGTCAGCGCAAAGCGCGCGCCGGCGGTGCCTTCGGGCGGGCGTCGCTGGCTCAGCATCCAAGGCCGGGACAGATGCCCCTCGGGGGCCATCACGGCCCCGCGCAGGATGGCTTTGGCTTTGGCCAGCGCCGGCTCTGCGGCAGGCACCGCGGCGGGCGGCAGGCGGCGCGTCAAGGCGTCGTTGTCGGCGGCCAGCGGCCCCAAGGGCAGGCAGAACCGGGCCGTCTGCCCAGGCGCCAGGCTGGCGGGTTGGCGGGCATCGGTCAACTCGGCTCGGTCGCACAGCAGCCGCGCGGTCTCGCAGGGCTCGCCGATCACCTCAACCCACGCGGTCAGCGGCTGCTGGGCTTCGGGCCGGACCTCGATCGCGCCGTGCAGCAGGTGCTGGCTGGCGTAGCCCAGCGTCAGCTCGGCGGCGCCGTCGGCCAGGGCCACGCAGATGCGGTCATGGCTGATGGTCAACGGCCGCCAGTGCGCGTCGCTGGCGTGTACCACCAGCGTCAGCGGCTCGCCGCCCTCGAGCGTGACGCCCAGGGCGTCGGGCAGGAGGCGGGCCTCGCGGCCGCCAGCCCAGTCCGTCTGACCATCGAGACCCGAGAACGACAGCAGTTGCCATCCCGACCACACGGGCCCGTTGGCCGCAGTGTTGTGTTCGGGTGGCAGGCTGGTCATGAGCCGGGCTCTTCGTCGACGATACCGAGGATGAACGTGCGCACCGGCGGCGCGTCGTTGCGCAGCACTTGCTTGGCGGCCTTGCCTTCCTCGCAGGTCAGCACCAGTTGGCCCAGCCGCGCGCCGAGCGGGTCGACAGCCACCAGGGGCGGGCGCTTCAACGGTGTATGGCGGTCGGTCGCCACCAACTGCACCACCAGCAGGCGCTGGCCGTTCAGCGCCTCGTGGTGAATGGTGCTGATCACCTGGTCGACAACGCGCGCGAGTTGCATGACGGCTCCTAGCCCTGACCAAACGGCTGGCTGGCCAGACGGTCGACCAAGCCGACAATGGCGGCGTCGAGAGCGGTGTTGGGGTCGGGCGCGGCCATCCGCGCCTCCAGGCTGCTCTCCCAGTAGACCACCTGCCCCTCGCCCGAGCCGATGGGATCAGCCGCCACAAACGGCTCGCCAGCCGGCTGCAAGTGCTCGTCCAGTGGCTCCAGAATGACCAGAGTCAGCGACTCGTACTTGGCATCCTTGATGACCGACCGGACCCTGCCAATGACACGACCAAGCTGCACCGTCTGCTCCTCTTGTCTTGTTCGACGCGGCCGGGAAGGTTCCTTTGGGCCGGTGTTACCGACCTGTTTCCACCACCGGCTCGCCCTCGCCGCGGCCGAGCCGGTAGACCCAGCTGCGGCCGGTGACCTTCGCGCCCTGCACATCGGCATGGACGTCACCGGTCAGGCGGAAGGTCTTGGCCTTGGTGTCGAAGGTGCCACCGTTGGCCGTGACCGTCAGGCCGTCGCTGGGGCTGGTGAGGCGGAACCCGCCGCTGAAGGTAACCAGCTTGGCATCGGGCGAGAGTGTGGCGTGGCCGGCGCTGGCCGACGCGCGTCGGTCGCGGCCGTGGAACACGCCGCTGGGCGATTCCATGCTCAGCCCGTCGCCACGGCCGGCTCGGCCGGAGCTGGCGCTGATCGTCCAGGCGCCCTCGTCGCCCTGGCCACCCGCGCGCAGCGGCGACATCGTGGCCGAGGTCAGCCCACGGTCGGCGGTCAGCCGGTCGCCTCGGACCCAGTAGCTGTCTCGTGACAGCCTGACCCCACCGCTGGCGGTCAGTGCGCCGCTCGCCGAGCGCGTGGCGGTGTTGGCCGAGAACGAACTGCCGTCCTTGGTCACGCGCACACCACCCGACGCGGTCATGGCCTTGTCGCGGTAGGTCGCCGTGCCGGCGTTGAGCGTGGTGCCATCGGCCAGCGTCGCATTGACTCCCGACAGGCGCAGCGTGCGGTCGTCGCCGACCGTGCCTGTGTCCGCGCGCAGGTGGTCACCGTTCATCTGCGCGTTGATGCCGTTGAGGCGCGCCTGCCGTGCGGCCAAGTCCACCGTGCCGCCGGTGCCCGCCACGCTGAGCCCGTCGCGGGCGAGCGTGGTGGCGCCGCGCGTGGTCACGCGCCGGCTGGCCATCTCATAGGTGGCCGCCTCGGCGTGCAGCTTCGCGCCGTCGAGCGTGATGGTCACACCGTTCTCGAAGTTGAGCTGGCCGTCCTTGCCGTGCCACGCGGCGCGCGGCGCCTCGAACGTGGCGGGCTTGCCGCCTACGGCCATGTCGCCCGTGACTTCGGCGAAGACGATGCAGCCCGAGGCGTCGACATCACCGCGTTTGGCCCGCGCCGTCCAGGTGCCGGAGTCGCTCGCGCGACGTGCCCACAGGTCCACGCCGCCGGCGCTGCGCAGGTCGTACTTGGCGTGCGCGCCGCGGATGAAGAGCATGGTCCCGTCGTAGGTGAACCGCGCCCGGCCGGCGATCACGAACTCGAGCGTCTCGGTGTTGAACTCGCCGCGCTCGGCGCGCATGGTGGCCCGATGCGACGCGGACCGCACGTCCAGCCGATGGTCGAGGGTGATGACCTGCCTGCCCAGTTCGTAACGCAGGCGCCCGGCGGCCAGTTGAGAGTCGTATTCGGGTAGACGCGACGATGCTTCGATATCGAGCAAGTCGCCCGTGCCGCCCGCGGCGCCCATGAGCGCACTGATTTGGCCGGTGGCGCTCAGGGCCGTGGTGCCGTCGGCGCGGGGGAAGTCCACCGTGGTGCGTCCGCCCACGGCGAACAGGCCCGTGTCCTTCGCCGACTGCTCGGGCGGTGGCTTCTTGATGCGCGGTGGCGGCGTGTCGAGGCTGACGCAGGCGCTCAGGCCCAGGCCTGTCGCCAGCATCACCCACAACCGTCGCCGCACTCGCATGGGGCCATTATAGCCGCTCGGAGCGGTTGCCCACAGCGCCTTTGCAGCCGAGGCGCATCGGCGTACCATGCGGGCTGGAGAGACCATGGTGGTCGAGGTCAAAGAGGTGTCCACGCCCGAGGAGCTGGCAGCCTGCCGCGAACTGCGCCGGCGCGTGTTCATCGTCGAGCAGTGCGTGTCCGAGGCGGACGAGTGGGACGGGCTCGACGGGGAATGCCGGCATTTCCTCTGCCTCGCGGACGACGAGCCGGTGGGCACGGCGAGGCTGCGGCTGATGCCCGACGGCACGGCCAAGGCGCAGCGCGTCGCCGTGCTGCGCGCACGGCGCGGCCGGGGCGTCGGGCGGGCGGTCATGGCCGCGCTCGAAGCCGCGGCGCGAGAGGCCGGCTGCCGCGAAGTTCACCTCGGCGCGCAACTTGGGGCGTTGCCGTTCTATCAACGACTCGGCTACCATGCGCACGGGCCGGTGTTCGACGACGCCGGCATCCCGCATCGTCATATGTCGCGTGAGTTGGAGTGAGCCGTATGAGCAGCGAACTGCGCGTCGAGACGTTCACCATGCCGGCCGCGGATCTCGGACCCGAGAACCCGCTGCCGCCGCTGGTCTCACCGCCGCCGGCCAACCGGCCGAACCTGGCCGGCGACGAGCCCGAGCCCGACCTTAGGTATGTCGGCTGGGGCTGCGATCATGGCATCTTGCCCTATCGCCTCCAGGACGGCTACAACCGGGACCGCCGGCCGCGCGCCTTCCGCGCCGTGGTGCTCGAGAACCAACTGCTGCGCGCCACCTTCCTGCCCGAGCTCGGCGGGCGCTTGTGGTCGCTGGTCAGCCGCTCCGACGACCGCGAGTTGCTGTTCCGCAACCCCGTGTTCCAGCCCGCCGACCTGGCGGCGCGCAACGCCTGGTTCTCTGGCGGCGTGGAATGGAACTGCTCCGTCCCGCACCATACGCCGCTGACCTGCGAGCCGCTGTTTGCCGCCACGCTGACCCGCGCCGACGGCACGCCGGTGCTCCGGCAGTATGAGTGGGACCGCATTCGCGGCGCGCTCTACCAGATCGACGCCTGGCTGCCCGACGGTTCACCCGTGCTGTACACCGGCGTACGCTACATCAATCCGCACGACCACGAGATACCGGCCTATTGGTGGTCCAACATCGCCGTGCCGGAGACGGCCGACACGCGCGTGCTGGTGCCCGCCGACGAAGCCTTCCGCAATGCCTACAGTGGCGGGTTCGACCTGCTCGACATCGCCGACAAGACCTATCCGGCGCGCGAGCCTCACGCCACCGACTACTTCTACCGCGTGCCGCTCGACAGCCGGCCGTGGGTCAGTGCCCTGCGGGCCGATGGCCAGGGCTTGTTCCAGACCTCCACCGCTCGGCTCAAAGGGCGCAAGCTGTTCGTCTGGGGCCAGGGGCCCGGGGGCAAGCGCTGGCAGGAGTTCCTCTCCTTGCCGGGCCAGGCCTACATTGAGATCCAGGCCGGGCTGGCGCGTACGCAGGGCGCCTGCCTGCCCATGCCGGCCGGGACTTCATGGCAGTGGGTCGAGGCCTACGGTCACATGAGCGCCGATCCGGCTGTCACGCATGGCGATGACTGGGTCGCGGCTCGCACGCTGGTGGGCCAGCGCGTCGGCGAGTTGGTGCCCGACGCGGTGCTGGCGGCGCAGGAGCAGGCGTTTCTGGCCAGCGTGGACCAGGAGCCAGCTGAGCACGTCCAGCTCGGCCGCGGCTGGGCACGGCTTGAGATGCTGCGGCGCGCGCGCGACGGCGAGCCGGAGATGGCACCGCCGGGCCTGCCGTTCCCCAAGGAGTCGCTGGTTGCCGACCAGGAGCCGTGGCTGGAGTTGCTCAGCGCCGGCCGCTTCGCCGAGCATCCGCCGTGGCGCGAGCCTGGTGCCTGGCTGACCCAGCCGGCGTGGCGCGCTCGGCTGGTCGAGGCGCTGGCCGAGCCCGGCAACGACCACTGGCTGACCTGGCTGCACCTGGGCGTGATGGCCTTCGACGCGGGCGACCGCGAGGCCGCGCTCGCTGCGTGGCGGACGTCGAACGAGCGGCTGCCCAACCCCGTGGCGCTGCGCAACCTGGCGCAACTGGCCAACGACGAGGGCGAGCGCGTCGATCTGCTGGCCGACGCCTGCGGTCTGGCGCCGAGCTGGCCGCGCCTGGCCATCGAGGCCGGCCAGGCGGCGTTGCGCGCCGGTCGGCCCGAGGTATTCGAACGGCTGTGGGACGAGGTCTGGACTGAGGAGGCCCGCGGTGCCGGCCGCATGAAGCTGCTCGCGGCGCAGGCGGCGCTGGCGCTGGGCCGGTTGGACGAGTGCGAGAGCCTGCTGCACGCGCTGGTGGTGCCCGACATGCGCGAGGGCGAAGTGTCGCTGACCGACCTGTGGTACAGCCTCTGGGAGCAGCGACTGAGCCAGCGCGAGGGCCTGGCCATCGACGATGAGCTCGCGGCGCGCGTGCGGCGCGAGTACCCGCCGCCGGCCGATCTGGATTTCCGGATGAACGCGACGGTTTGACCCACCGCCCCGGCTGGGTAAGCTGCCCCCGAGGGGAGCGGCGGCATGGGGCGTGCTCTGGCCTGGGCGACGGCTTTGACGGGGGCTCAGTTGGCGCTGGGCCTGTGTCTCGGCTGCTACTACAACTACACCTTCTTCGGCCGCGCCGCGGGCCCGTTGCCGCAGCCGGTGGCGAGCGCCGGCGCGATGCTGTACTACCTGTTCGTGGCCGCGGGCGACACGCAAGTGGTGCAGGCCTGGCTGTGGATGCTGTGCTTCCCGCTGGCCGGATGGATCTGGCTTGGCTCGTTGTGGGTTGTGGGTCGGCGGCTGGGCGGCGCTTGCCGCGGACTGGTACGTGCATCGCTGGCCGGCATCGTGCCGTTGCTACTGCCGTTGCCGTACTTGCTCTGGCGCCACGCGCTGACGCCGAACGGACCCAGTTGGGCGCAGTTCCAGCAGGCGGCGCTGTACCGGCGGTTCGACACCGTGCCGGCGGGGCTGCCCGCGCTGTTCGTGCCGCTGGCCGTGGTCGGCCTGGCGCTCGAAGCGGTGCTGCTGGCTCGTGCGTCGGGCGTCGGTCCGGGACGGGCCGCGGCGTGGCTGATGGTCTCCTTGGGCGTCGCCATGCTGGCCACTGCCTTGCTTACGGTGCCGTTTGTGGCGCGTACCTGAGTTGACCGACCTCTTGACGAGGGGTAGAATGAGTGCCTGTCGGCCGCCTGAGGCGGCTTCGGCCAGCTAGTGGAGACAAGCACACATGGGCGTGTTGCGCACGTACGCTTCGGAATCGGTGACCGAGGGCCATCCCGATAAGGTTTGCGACCAGATCTCCGATGCCATTCTGGACGCCATTCTGGCGGGCAACGAGGGTGCCGACCTGGCGCGCGCTCGGGTGGCTTGCGAGACCGCGGTCAAAACGCATGACGTGATCCTGCTCGGCGAGATCACCAGTGCGTTCCAGCCCGACTATGAGGCCATCGCGCGCAAGACCCTGCGCGAGATTGGCTACGACAGCGAAGAGAGCGGCATCGACCCCGACAAGTGCCGTGTCACCGTGCTGGTTGAAGGCCAGTCGCCGCACATCGCCATGGGCACCACCGAAGAGAATCTCGGCGCCGGCGACCAGGGCATGATGTTCGGCTACGCCAGCAACGAAACGCCCAGCTACATGCCGTTGCCCATCGCGCTGGCCCACGATCTGTGCCGCCGCTTGTCGGTGGTGCGCAAGGACGGCACGCTGCCGCACCTGCGCCCTGACGGCAAGTCCCAGGTCACCGTCGACTACGTCGACGGCAAGCCGGTGGCCGTGACCCGCGTGGTCATCGCCACGCAGCACACCGAAGAGAGCACCGACCGCATTCCCGCCGATGTGCTGGAGCATGTGGTCAAGCCCGTCCTCGGTGACTGGCTCAAGCCCGACACGCCCGTGCTGGTCAACGGTACCGGCAAGTTCGTCGTGGGTGGCCCCATGGGCGACGCTGGCCTGACCGGCCGCAAGATCATCGTCGACACCTACGGTGGCGTCGGCCGCCATGGCGGCGGCGCGTTCTCCGGCAAGGATCCGACGAAGGTCGACCGCAGCGCCGCCTACTACGCGCGCTACGTGGCCAAGAACGTCGTGGCCGCCGGCCTGGCCGACCGCTGCGAGTTCCACCTGGCTTACTGCATCGGCGTCGCCGAGCCGCAGGCCGTGGGCGTGGAGACCTTTGGTACCGCCAAGGTTGCCGACGAAGTCATCGTCAACGCCATCAAGGCCGTCTTCGACTGCACGCCGGGCGCGATCATCCGCGACCTGCAGCTCCGCCAGCCGATCTACCGCGACACGGCCGCCTACGGCCACTTCGGTCGGACCGACCTGGACCTGCCGTGGGAGCGCTTGGACCGCGTGGACGCGCTGAAGGCCGCCGCCGGCGTCTAGTCGCGACCCGTTCGGTGTCATGTCGCGAGGCGGGTCAGCCGACCCGCCTCGCGTTGTTTGGGCCTGGGGCAAGCCGATGGCTACCATTCCGTCTCGATCGTCACTGCGCGCCTGGTTCCAGTGCTCGGAGCCCGGCTGCGAGGACCAGCACTATCCACTGAACGAAGTCGTCTTCCGCTGCCGACGCTGCGGCGGGCTGCTGGAGGTGCAGCACGACACCACGGCGCTGGCCGCGGCCTCTGCTGACGACTGGAAGGCTGCGCTGGACGGGCGACTGGGCCATCGCGCGCCGGGCGGCAGCGGCGTCTGGGCGCACCACGAGTGGATCGCGCCGGGTGTGGCGCCCGAGAACATCGTCAGCTTCGCCGAAGGTGGCACGGCCCTGCAGGCGATGGGCCGCTTCGCCGTCGAGGTCGGCGTGCCGCGGGTCTGGCTCAAGCAGTGCGGCGTCACCCACACCGGCAGCTTCAAGGACCTGGGCCTGACGGTGCTGGTCTCGCAGGTCAAGCAGATGCTGGCCGAAGGCGTGCCGATCCGCGCGGTGGCTTGCGCCTCGACCGGCGACACCTCGGCGGCCCTGGCCGCCTACGCGGCCGCGGCGGGCATTCCGGCCGTGGTCTTCCTGCCCCGGGGCAAGATCAGCGTGCCGCAGCTCATTCAGCCGATTGCCAACGGCGCCAAGGTGCTCGCGCTGGATACCGACTTCGACGGCTGCATGGAGATCGTCCAGGAAGTCACCGCCGACGGCGGCCTGTACTTGGCCAACAGCCTCAACAGCCTGCGCATCGAGGGCCAGAAGACGGTGGCCTTCGAGATCGTGCGCCAGCTCGACTGGCAGGTGCCCGACTGGATCGTCATTCCGGGCGGCAACCTGGGCAACGTCAGCGCGCTCGGCCGCGGGCTCGACCTGATGCTGCAACTGGGCCTGATCGACCGGCTGCCGCGCATCGCCGTGGCGCAGTCGGCCATGGCCAACCCGCTGTACCTGTCGTACCTGCGCGACTTCACGGTGTTCGAGCCGGTGGAGGCCCAGGCCACGGCGGCCAGCGCCATCCGCATCGGCAACCCGGTGAGCATCAAGCGCGCCGTGCGCACCCTCCAGGCCACCAACGGCGTGGTCGAGCAGGCCAGCGAGGACGAGCTGGCCAACGCCGCGGCCTGGGCCGACCGGAGCGGCTTCTTCATCGATCCGCACACGGGCGTGGCGCTGGCGGCGATGATCAAGCTGGTGGGCAAGGGCCTGATCGGGCGTGACGATCGCGTCGTGGTGGTCTCCACGGCCAGCGGGCTCAAGTTCCCGGACTGGAAGGTGGCTTACCATCTGAGCCAGCTCGAAGGCGTGATCAGCCGCCACGCGAACCCGCCGATCGAACTGCCGGCCACGGTGGCGGCGGCGCGTGAAGCGCTCGAACGAGTTCTGTGCTAGAATGAGGACAGCTCCGCTTGCCGTGCCCGGATGAGACGCCTCCACTTCGGTGAGGGTAATCTCGCTTCTACCGGGTGCGGCAAGCGGCGCTCTCAGATCCCTTCGGCCCGCCACACCTTCTGCTGCTCGATGTTGGCGCGCACCGCGGCGCAATAGTCAGGCCGCCCGCGCACCTCATGCAGGTAGGCGGCCATGTCGCTGTCGTACCTGCGCAACGGTTCCGGTTCGGCGCCCAGATCGGGCGACTCCATGACCCAGCGGTCCAGCCGGTCGCGCATCTCCACCAACACCTCCGCATGGTCGGGCTCGGTCGCCAGGTTGTGCAGCTCCCAGGGGTCTGCCACCAGGTCGTAGAGCTCCTCGGGCTTACGGCGTGGCGCGAACAGCGCGCTCTGATGCTCGTCCAACCCGCCGGCCGCGTGCAGTTCGCGCAGTCGGTGCAGAATGCGCTTGTCGTCCTTGTAGGCGCAGGGCTGCAGCAAGGGCCGCTTAGGCAGGCAGTTGCGGATGTACTTGTAGCGCCGGCTGCGCACCGAGCGGATGCGGTCGACGGTCTCGTCGCAGCGGTCGCGGGCGGCGAAGGTCACTTCGCGCGGCTCGTAGTCGGCGGCCAGGCAGTTGCGAGCCTGCATCCACGCGGGCGGCGCCACCCCCGCCGCAGCCAGAGTGATGGCCGCGGCGTCCATGGTCTGCACCAGGTCGTCGCGTACGACGCCGGCCCGAAAATCGGGCGCGCGCACCACGAACGGTACCTTGGTGCCCTCGTCGTAGAGGAACTGCTTGCCGCGCGCCTGGCTGATGCCGTGGTCGGCCAGGAAGATCACGACCGTGTTATCGGCCAGACCCTCATTGTCGAGCCGGTCGAGGATCTGTCCGACCTGCAGATCGGTGTAGCGCACCGTGTCCAGGTAGTCGGCCCAGTCGGCCAGGAACACGGGGTCGCGCGGGTAGTAGGGCGGCAGTTCGACGGACTCCGGGTCGGTCAGGCTGCCCAGCGCCACGCGCGCGCGGTCGTGCCAGGTGGCCGACTCGCGATGCTTGCCGCCCCACAGCGTGATCTGCGCGAAGAACGGCCGGTCGTCGGGCCGTTGCCCCAGCTCCGTGCCGTCGAACATGGCCCTCGGCCAGACGAAGTTATAATCGGTCTTGCCCAGCCGGCCATCACCCACCGGTTCGGCCTGCAGGCTGGTCCAGTAGCCGGCGCGCTGGAGCAGGAGCGGCAGCGGCTCCACGCCCGCGGGCAGATGCACGGGCTCCACGCCGCGGCCGCTGCGATGATGGTGTGCGCCCACGGCGGTCTGGTAGCTGCCGGTGATCACCCCCGACCGCGACGCCGAGCAGACCGGGCCGGTGCAGAAGGCCTGGCGGAAGACCACGCCCTCGGCCGCCATCTGGTCCACGCGCGGCGTGGTGATGGTGCGCTCACCATAGCAGCCAAAGTGGGCGGTGGTGTCCTCGCCATAGATCCACACGACGTTGAGCCTGGTGCTGCTCATCGCTTCAACTCGCCGTTGTCGACCGTCACCGACTCGATGAGCCCGACGAAGCGTGGTTGCGACGGCTTGACCGGCGAGCCCTCGTCGGCGCCGATCTGCATGTGGTCGTTGGGATCCTGGGTGATGCGCGACCGCAGCTTGCCGCTGGCCACCAGGTCGCCGTTCTGCCAGATCGACACCTGGTCGGCACCGTCGAAGCGCGCGCGCAAGGTGCACCACTGCGTGCCCACGGCGCGGCTGCCGACGATGCTGGTCGACGTGTTGCCCGCATTGACCACGAAGCACGCCTTGTCGCCGACCAGCCCCAGCAGGTAGCCGTTGGTGGCGCCGCCCCGCGCCGCCAGCACGCCGTCGGGCCGCTCGGCGCGGAAGGTGACTGTGACCGTCCACATCGCCGCCACCGGCTTCAGCGACGGGCTGTTGGGCACGTCGATGTAGCCTTGGCCATCGAAGCGCCGGGCCATGTGCCCGCCGCGACCCTCGACCCGCGGGCAGTTGCGTGCCGTGCCGGTGTTGGCGAACTCGCTCGCATCCACGACCGAGTCCGCCTTGTCATGATCGAAGTTGTAGTCGAGCACGCGTTTGTCCAACGGCGCCGGCGGCTGGTCGTCAGCGACCTTGTCGGCGTAGTCGGGGATCTTCCAGCCGATGGCCTCGACGCAGGCGCCGTATTCCTGGTCGAGTTGCTCCCGCAGGGCCGCGCCTTGGGGCTTGCCGTCCAGGTTGTTCAGCTCGAACGGATCGGCCTTGAGGTCGAACAGTTCGGTCCACTCGGGGTGGCCGGGGTATTTGATCAGCTTGGCTTCTTCCGTGCGCACCGCGGTCACCGTCGGCGTCGTGCGGAAGCCCTTCTCGTAGTAGTAGCAATAGAAGAAGCTGCGGCGCCAGCCGTCGGTCCGGCCGTCAAGCAGTGGCCGCCATGAACGGCCCTGCATGGTGGTCGGCGGGGTTTGGCCGGCGAAGTCGAGGAAGGTGGGGGCGAGGTCGATGTTGAGGGCCATCTTGTCGACGACCTGGCCCTTGGCCACGGCGCGTGGGTAGCGTAGCAGCAGCGGGATCCTCAGGCTCTCCTCGTAAGCGCTGCGCTTGTCGCCCAGGCCGTGCTCGCCCAGGTAGAAACCGTTGTCGCCGGCGAAGACGACGATGGTGTCGTCTGCCAGCTTGAGGTCGTCGAGCAGCTTCAGTAGCCGGCCGACGTTGTCGTCCATGGCGGTCAGGCAGCGGAAGTAGCCCAGGTTGACCTTGGCGCTGGCGCCCAACGGCTCGGTCGGCGGCTTGGCCTCGGGCCGGTAGACTGCGGTCTTGGCCATGTTCGGCACCGTTCGTGCCTCCTGCCCCTCGTAGTCGGCGCGGTGGGCGGCGGGCGGCTCGAACGGGCCGTGCGCGGCCTTGAAGCCGACGCACAGCAGCCATGGCTTGTCGCCCGACTCGCGGATGAACTGCTCAGCGTAACCGGTCGAGACGTCGTCCACCCAGCCCTTGCTCGGCGTCTTGGTGCCGTTGACCTCGATGGGGCAGTCCATGTAGACGCCTTGGCCGACGAAGCTGGCGGAGTAGTCGAACCCCGGCCGCTGGCCGGACTGCGCGCCCATGTGCCACTTGCCCACATAGCCGGTCCGGTAGCCGGCGCCGCGCAGCAGCGTGGCTTGCGTCTGCGCGGTCTCGGGGAAGGGCGTGTGGTTGTTGACGATACCGTTGGTGTGGCTGTGCTGGCCGGTCAGGAAGCAGGCGCGGCTGGGTGCGCAGAGGCTGTTGACCACGAATGCGTTGCGGAACCAGGCGCCCTCGGCGGCCAGGCGGTCGAGGTTGGGCGTGCGCAGCCAGGGGAAGCGCGCCTTGTCGCCCTGCAGGCGCTGCACGAAGCCCATGGCGTCGTAGCGCTGGTCATCGGTGAGGATGAACAGCAGGTTGGGCCGGCGCGCGGGCGCCTGGGCCCGGCCTGGCCCGGCGGCCACCGCGACGGCGGCGGACGCGGCGGCGCGAAGGAAGGTGCGTCGGTCGGTGCGGGCCATGACCTGTCTCCGCGGCATGGGTTAGCCGCGGAGACAGGCAGATCCTCCGGCGTCGACCTAACGGTTGGTGAAGACCGCCAGGTAACTGACGCGTTTGCCCGCGATCTGCTTGGGACCGTGGGGCACGCGGGCGTCCAGGTACATGGAGTCGCCCTCACGCATGTGGTACAGCTCGGAGCCGAGCATGTACTCCATCTCGCCTTCGAGCACGAGGATGAACTCCTCGCCCGGATGGTCATAGAGCGTCGCTTCTGCCTGGGCATCCTCGGCCAGTGTCAGCACGAACGGCTCCATGAGCCGTGGCATCATGCTGCCATGGGCCAGGTGCTCATACGAGTAGTCCGGCCCGTGCCGGTTGGACTCGACTCGCTGACGGTCCTCCCGGCGCACGAACACCGCCAGATGTTGCCGCAGTTCCTCCTCGAAGAAGTAGCCGATGGGTACCGACAGCGCCGACGCGATGCGCGACAGGGTCGAGATCGGCGGCGAGACCTGGCAGTTCTCCACTTTGGACAGCAGGCTCTTGCTGAGCCCGGCGATCCTGCCAACCTGCTCCAGAGTCATGCCTCGGCTCTGGCGCATCTCTTTGATCCGCTTAGCAAGCAGTTGCTCGTTCATGAATTCCTCTCGGCCGCTGCAGCCACCATACGACCGCGACCATCAGCGAGAGCAATGACACGAAAAGCCCGGTGCGGAAGCCCATGGGCATCCACACCCAGCGCACCGTCACCGCACCAGGTTCCAGGCGCGTGCCACAGAACACGGCGTCGGTGGTCCAGACCGGAGCGGGTCGGCCATTGACCCAGGCGTGCCAACCGGGCACACGCGTCTGGGTCAGCACAGCCACCGAGACACGCTCGACGCTGCCTTGACCGATCCAGCGCTGCGGCGAGGGGGCCTGCACTCTCATTGCTGCGAGGCCCTGGCCGCCGGCGCTCGACTCCGGCAACTCCGCCGACGGCGGCACAAGCGCCACCGTCGTATCGTAGTCTGGCGCGAAGAGAGACCTTTGTGTGTCGCTCGGCTCCACCTTTCTGAACGCGGATGTAACGAAAAGCAGTGGCAACGCCGCCGGGTTCTCGAAGACGCCGACCCGCTCGCCGCCGACACGGCGCAGACCGTGCTGGCCTTCGAGCGCTGCCGTGCTCAGCACGTACCGCGCGCCGACCAAGTTGAGCAGCGGATGGCCCAGTTTGGGTTCCCAGCCCGGCTCGCAGAAGGCATTGAGCAGTTGGCGGTAAGGCGCATAGGACAGTGACTCAGACCCGCTGGGGCTCGACAGCCCGTAGGCCATCGGTGTGTTCATGGGCATCCAGTCCAGGAACGGCGGGCGCCGGCCACCGGGCACGCCGATCATGCGGAACGGCTCGGCGCGGCTGGTCAGGAAGTCGGTCTCTGGCAGGCGGGGGAAGAACACATCGGGGCGCACCCCGGTGCTCTGGCCGGCGCCCAGGTAGAACAGCTCCGCGGCGACGAGCAGCGGCAGCCCGGCGGCCAGCCGGCCCAGGCGGTGGAAGGTGAGGTGGCCGAGCACCGCGGCGCCGGCCAGCGCCACGGCCGATTGGGCCAGCGCGTAAGCCGTACAGCCAGGCGTGAAAGCAGTGAGCACGTTGGGTGCGCTACGCTGCGCCTCGCCGGCCCAGGCCGCCAACAGCGCGGCGACCGTGCCAGCCAGCATGATCGCGCCGACCCGCTTGGGGCAAGGCCGCGCTATGTCGCCGCTCAGCGCCTCGACGCCGAAGCCCGCCAGGGCCGAGGCGCCCAGGCTCCACAGGCACATGGCTCGCGGCAGGCCGCTGAGCGCCTTGAAGCCCGGCACCAGGTGCCAGCAGAGCCAGTAGAGCGGTGAGCGCAGGGCCAGCAGCAGCCCGACCAGAGCGATCGCCGCAAACAGCCAGGTGCCGCGCTGACGACGCCAGCACAGCGCCGACACAGCCAGCCAGAAGACGGCCGCCGTGCTGCCGAAGCTCATCTCGACCGTGTTGGCGCCGGGCCCCCAGTAGTTGAGGGTGTTGCGGCCGTAGAACCACGGCGCGATGAGCGCGATCAGCGAGCGCAACGGCATGGCGCCCGACGCGGTGGACTCGTAGGTGGCCGCCGCGCGGCCGCTGAGCCGCGCCATTTCCAGCGCCGGCGCCACCTGCAGCATGGCCAGACCCACAGCCAGGGCACCGGGGGCAGCCACATACAACGGCAGGTCGCGCGGTCGGCGGTCGGCGACGACCATGCCCAGCGCGTAGGTGAACCAGGCCAGACCGACGTAGACGGCGATCTGCAAGTGGCCGCCCAGCATGACCGTGGCCAGCACCAGGCCGGTCCACGGCAGGTGGTCGGGCCGGCGCCGCACCCAGGCGCGGTGCCACAGGCACAGCAGTAGCGGCGCCCATGCAAACGTCCACTGGCTGATCGGCGCGTAGTGCAGCCAGCCGACCACGAACGGGTTGAACATGACCGCCACGGCGCCGGTCAGCGCGCCGGGCCAGCGCAGTCGGTGCTCGCGCAGCAGCAGCCACATGCCGCCCCCGAGCAGAGTCAGATGGAACCACGCGCTGAGCAGGAAGAAGCGCCCGATGGGCAGCACCGCCGCCAGCCAGCCGAACGGGTAGAACACCGCCGACAGCACATTGCCCACGAACGGCTGGCCGCAGTAGGCGTGCGGATTCCACAACGGAAGCTGATTCCGGCGCAGGCAGTCAGCAGCATAGATGCGCCACGGGAAGTACTGCTGGATGACGTCGAGTTGCGGGTTGTGCACCCCTTGGATGTCGGGGAAGCGGTCGCGATACTCGTTCCAGGGGGTCATGGACAAGAGCAGATCGCCCGGTCCAAACCCGCCGCGGACCAGGCCCGGCGCCAGGAACAGCGCCGCCAGCAGGCCGCAGACCAGCACTCCACCGGCCGCGGCGCGTCGGGGGTTGGCTCGCCACCTGGTCACACTCGTCATGGGTCACCCGTCAGGCAGTTGGTCGACACGCAGTTGCTGCCTCGGCGTGAAGAACCGGCCGACGGCCAGCCCGGTCATGATGATGGCCGTCACCGCACTCACAAAGGTCAGCATGTACATGATCATCACCTGATAGCGCGTGGCCAGATCGGGCCGAGCGCCACCGAGTATCTGGCCCGTCATGATACCCGGTAGATGCACCAGCCCGACCGACATCAGCGAGTTGATGGGCGGAATGAGGCTGGCTCGCACCGTGGCCCGGACTGCCTCGGCGCAGGCCTGCCGGGGCGTGGCTCCCAGCATGAGCAGCACCTCGATCTCGCGGCGGCGCAGACCCAACTCGGCCACCAGCCGCTCCGCGGCCAGCGCGGAGCCGTTCATGGCGTTGCCGATGATCATGCCGGCCAGGCCGATCAGGTACGGCGGGCTGTACCACGGCCGCACGCGCACCACCACCTGGGTGACGAAGGCCAGCGTGAGGAACGACGTGACGCCCACGGACACCAGGCTCAGGCGGAACAGGCCGGGCAGCTTGCCGCGCAGCCGGCTCGAGGCCGTTTGTGCGCCGAGCAGGACCATGACGGCCAGCAGTGCCAGTACCACGGGCGCCGAATCCAGGTCGAACACGAAGCGCAGCAGGTAGCCCATCAGGGTCAGTTGCGCCAAGCAGCGTAGCGCCCCGGTGATCAGGTCGCGGTGCACACCCAACTGCCGGCGCCAGGACAGCAGGACCGGGGCGCATAGCAGCACGGTGGCCAGGCCGAGGTCAGCGTAGCTCAGTTCCTGCACCTGGCTCATGCCGCCTCTCCCGCCGTACCGGCCACGAAGCGGGCCGCCTGCTCGTCCGCCGGCGCCGTGAAGAACTCGGCCGTCGGCTGGCAGCAGACCACCTGGCCCGCGATCAGCAGCATGACGCGGTCGGCCAGGGCGCGGGCATGGTCCATCTGGTGGGTGACCAGCACCGCCGCCTGGCCCGTGGCGCGCAGGTGGCCGGCCAGCGCGCTGAGCAGTTGGCCCGCGGTCGACGGATCGAGGCTGGCGGTCGGCTCGTCGAGCAGCAGCACGGCCGGCGCCATGCCCATGGCGCGGGCCAGGCAGAGGCGCTGCTGCTGACCGACGGAGAGCGTCGACGCGGCCTGCTCCAGCAGCCCGGCATCGAGCCCGAGCAGTGGCAGCAGCGGCTCCAGCCGCCGCGTGGTGGCCTCGCGCGGCTCTCCGGCCAGATCGGCGGGCAGCCACAGATTGTCCCAGCCGTTGCCGCCGAACACGGTGGGCACCTGGGGGACCAGCGCCACGGCGCGCCGCAGCTCGGTCGGCGACCAGTCGGCATACTCGCGCCCGCGGCAGCGCAACATGCCGGCGGTCGGCTCGTCCAGCGCGCAAAGCAGGCGCAGCAGAGTCGTCTTGCCGCTGCCGCTGGGGCCCACCACGGCGATCACCTCGCCTGCGCCCAGGAACAGGTCGACGCCGCGCAGCAATGGCACGTCGTGTTCGCCCTGGGACACGGAGCGCCCGACATCGAGCGCGACAAGCAACGGTTCATCCATGCCTATGCCTTCGTCACCGGCTTGACGCTCCCTGCCCGGCGGGCTAGCCTGTGCCCATGCGCGCCTGGCCGCCACTGCTGCTGTTCGATCTCGACGACACGCTGTTCGATCATCGTGGCTCCAGCCAGCTCACGCTGGCGGCCCTGGGTGAGGCCTGGCCGGCGCTGCGCCGACTCTGCCCCGAGCAGCTCTGGGGCCACTACCACCGCATCCTCGAGGAGCTGCACACGCGGGTCATGCGCGGGCAGATGAGCGTCGACGAGTCTCGCGCGCTGCGCGCGCAACGGCTGTTCGCCGAGTGTGGCGAGAGCCTGGCCGCGACCGAAGCGGAGCGCTTCGCTCTGGAGTTCCGCGAGGCCTATCAGCGGCTGCGCTTCCCGGTGGCCGACGCCGCACGGGTGCTCGGCGCCTTGCGGCAGACCAGCCGCATCGGCATCGTCTCCAACAACTTCACCGCCGAGCAGGAGGACAAGCTGCGCTGGTGCCAGCTGGACCACCTGATCGATTTCATGGTCACCAGCGAGGATGCCGGCTCGACCAAGCCCGATCCGGCCATCTTCCAGGTTGCCCTGGCCGCCGGCGGCGTGGGCGTCGACGAGGCGATACTGGTCGGTGACAACTGGGAGGTCGACATCGTTGGCGCGCTGGGCGTGGGCCTGCGCGCCGTGTGGTTCGACCGCGTAGGCGAGCCACGTGAACTGCCCGCGGGGGTGGAGCGCATCACGGCGTTGGCCGAACTGCTGGGCTAGAACCGCCGCTCCGTATCGAGCAGGATCGTTACCGGCCCGTCGTTGCACACATCGACCTGCATGGCGGCCTGGAAGCGACCCGTCTCCACCGGCAGGCCCGTGCCGCGCAGCAACTCGACGAAGCGCTCGAACAGCGCGCGTGCCTGGTCGGGAGGGGCGGCCTCGATGAAGCTGGGTCGGCGCCCGCGGCGCGCGTCGCCGAACAGCGTGAACTGGCTGACGGCCAGGATGCTGCCGCCGACCTCGCGCAGGCTCAGGTTGAACTTGCCGTCGGCGTCGTTGAAGATGCGCAGGCCGGCGATCTTCTCGGCCATCTGCGCCAGATCGGCCTCGGCATCGGCGGCGCCCACCGCCGCGAACACCACCAGGCCGGCCCCGATCTCGCCGGTGACCTCGTCGTCCACCGTCACCCGCGCCGAACGCACCCGCTGCACCACCGCCCGCATCGTGTGTCTCCTGGTATATTCTAAGGGCTGGAGCCCGACAGCCATGCGTATTCTGACCTGCCCGGGCGGGCCGGTGATGACCAACACGTTCGTGATCGCCGATGACGACGGTGTCGCGCTGGTGATCGACCCTGGCCACGACCCGGCCACGGTGGACGACGAGATCCGGCGCGCCGGCTGGACCGTGGCGGCCATCGTCGGCACGCACGGTCATTTCGACCATGTCTGCTGCGCCGCCGATGCGGTGGCGCTGTGGCACGCCCCGTACTACCTGCACGCCGACACCGTGCCCGTGGCGACGACCTGCGGGCAACACGCCCAGTGGTTCGGGCTGCGCTGCGAGAACAGCCCCGCGCCCGACAAGCTCCTGGCGCATGGCGACACACTCACCGTCGGCCAACTCACCTACGCGATCCGCGACGTGTCGGGCCACTGCCCCGGCAGCATCGCCCTGCTGACGCCGGGCCATGCGTTCGTGGGTGATGTGCTGTTCGCAGGGAGCATCGGCCGGGTCGACCTGCCGCACAGCGACGGCGACCTGCTCATGGCCAACATCCGCGACCAGCTAATGGTTTTGCCCGACGACACAATCGTCTATCCGGGCCACGGCGAGAACACGACCATCGGTGAAGAGCGCCGCTGGAACCCGTTCAGGTCGGCCTGGCAGTAGAGGAGTTGGCCCCGTGACACGCTGCACCCTGGCCCGGGAGGTCGTACTGACCGGCAACGCCGTGCGTACGCATGGCGGCCTGGTGACCTTGCGCCTGCTGCCGGGCGATGAAGGCTTCGTGTTCGTGCGCGACGATACCGGCATGCGCCTGGCCGCCACCCTCGACAACGTGATTGCGGTACCGAATGCCACGGCGTTGGGCCAAGCCGGCCGGCCGGAGTTCCTGTTCACCGAGCATGTGCTCAGTGCGCTCGCCGGGCTGGGCTACACCGACGCCGAGGTCCACGTCGACTGCGCCGAGGTGCCGCTGCTCGACGGCAGTGCGCTGCCCATCGTGGCCGCGCTGGACCGGTGGTCGTCGAACGCGACGGCCGGCGGATCGAGGCTCGGCCCGACTCACGCTGGTCGGTGGACTACGCCTTCGACCATCCGCACCCGCTCATCGGCCGGCATGAGGTGTCGCTGGGCTGGGATGCCTACCGGGCCCGCATCGCGCCGGCGCGGACGTTCGCCACGGTGCGCGAGATCGAGGCGCTCACGGCTCAGGGCTTGATCAGCGGCGGGAGTGAAGACAACCTGTTGGTCGTGCACGACGAGCGGCTGTCGTCGCCCCTGCGCGACGCGCATGAGTTCGCGCTGCACAAGGTGCTCGACCTTATTGGCGATCTGGCGCTGCTCGGTCGGCCGGTGACGGTGGCGCTGCGGGCGTCGAAGACGGGTCATGCGGAGAACCAGGCGCTCGCTCGTGCACTGCGATCGGCTTAGCCGGCGCGGGCTGGAAGCTGGCGTAGAGGTACTTGCAGCCCATGGCGATGAGGAAGAGCGAGAACAGCCTCAGCAGCCAGGTGGTGGACATGCGCTCGCCGAGCCGCACCCCGAGCGTGCTGGTCACGCTGGCAAACAGCCCGCAGAGCAGGATGAGCGACCAGTCGAGTCGGCGGTGTTGCGCGGCCTCGAACGTGCCCACGATGCTGATGAAGCCGATGATCGCCAGTGAGGTGGTTTTGGCGTCGTGAATGCCGCGGCCGAGCAGCGACTGCAGCAGCGGCACCATGATGATCCCGCCGCCGATGCCCAACAGGCCACCCAGCACACCGGCCGAGCCGCCAATGAGCGCGGCGTACAGTACCGTCAGGAGTGTCATCGGTACGACGCGCCTCCGCTCGCCAGATAGGCCTCGACGAACAACTCCGTGACGCCGGCCGCCAGCGTGATGGCGGCGGCCCCCTGGCCCCAGGTGTGGCGCCCACGCCGCACGCGCGCCCACAGCACCAGCGGCAGCGTCACCAGTGCCAGCAGCCATAGCGGATGCACCAGCCGACCAGCCATCAAAGCGCAGGCCGTCAGCGTCGACGGGTGCATGGAGATCTTCCAGCGCAGCGTGATGGCCAGGAACAGCAGCCCGTTGGCCACGGCGGCCGCGGCGGCCAGGATCAGCGGCGGCTCCGCGCGGATGAGCGCCAGCAGCACCACGGCCAGCGCGCAGCCGGCGATGGCGGCGATGAACGGCCCGCGCCGCTGTTCGCGCATCTGCACGTGGACATCGGTCACCGCGCCGGTGCGCACGCCGCGCAGTACGTAGCCGGCGGGCACGATGACCATGCCGGCGGTGGCGACAGCACTCTGGTAGACGGCCGCGCGTAGCGTACCGCAGGTGTGGACCGCGAGGATGAACAGGAACACCGGCAGCACCAGGAACGGGCTGGCCACGGCGGACACCACAAACGCGAGCTTGTCGGCGCGGGTGGAGGAGGGTGGAGGACTGACCAGGCGTCCGGACGTCATCGACCGGCGCCTGGTTCGGGGGATGGAGCCGAGGGGGATCGAACCCCTGACCTCTTGAATGCCATTCAAGCGCTCTCCCAGCTGAGCTACGGCCCCGAGGTGTTTTATACTAGCAAGGGGCCAGCTAACTGTCAACCCTTTGTGCGAGCCTCGCGCAGCTCCGTCACGGCCCGCTCAGGAGTCGCCTGGATCGTCCACGCGTAGCCGCTCGATGACGCGCTGCGACTCCTCGCGCGCGGCCCGCTCCACGGCGGCCGGCAGACCAGGATCACAGCCCTCGCCCACCGCTTGAGCCAGGCTGAGCGCGGCGCCGAAGCGTTGCCAGGGGTCGGCGGGCCAACCTTCGCGCACCGTGCGACGCAACAGCGCGCCAGCCAGGGCGGGCTCGCCGTGCTGAGCCAGCGACCAGAGTAGCGGCGCGCTCTGGCGCGGCAGTTCGGGGCCCGAGTCGAGTCGCGCCAAGAGCGCGCCGCGCGCGGCCGTGACGTCCTCGTCGGTCGGCAGGCTCGCGGGCAACGCCGCCGTGCCGGTGTCGAGCAGGATGGCGAACAGCGCCAATCCCTCGGCGCGCCGGCCGATATCCGCCAGGGCGCCGGCGATGGCTGCCGCGGGGCGCACGGCACCAGCCTGGTGTCTGGTCTTGGCCAGGCGGTACAGGCTCGCCAGGGCCTGGTAGGCGCTGTCCCGCACGGCGCTCGGGTCGTCCAGTCGCGACTGGTCGAAGGTAATTGAGCTCGCCCGCAAGCGGGCCAGCTCGATGCTGACCTGCAGCTTGGCGTCGCCCGCGAGCTTCGCGGCCACCTCATTGAGGCCGCCGGGCCCTTGGCACAGACGGTCCTGGTAGGCCGACAACGCGCAGACGGCCTGGCCGATGAGCGGCGAGCGCGGGTGGCGCAGGGCCAGCTTGCGCGCCGCGCCGGCCCATTCGTCGGGGCGCTCGGGCACCTCGCAGAACAACCAGGCGGAGGCGCCTTGGGCCAGGACCAGCGCCGTGGCGTCAGCCCGGTCGAAGCGCACCGGGCGCGGATCGAGCGTCTCGGCCAGCAGGTGGCCCGCGGTGTGGCGCAACGACACATGGATCAGGCCGCACAGCGCATTGAGCAGGAGCGTCTCCCGCGGCTCGCCGTCGATGCGCTGCGCGCGGTCGACCGCCTGGCGCAGCCACACCGCGGCGTCGGGCGACGGCCGGCTGAACAGCCGCCCACGGGCCGCCGGGCTGCTGAGCGGCAGCCCCTCGCCCGCGGCGTGCAGGCGCTTGGCCCCGGCCACCTCATCGCCCAACTCCAGCAGAGCGCGGCCGGCGGTGGCCAGGTACACGCGGCGCGTGTTGTCATCGAGCCCTGGCGGCAGGGCCAGCAAGTGCGGTCGCAGCAGGTCGAGCGCGTCGGCCTGCAGCCGGTTCTGCGCGCGCCAGCGGGGCAGATCGATCTCGCCGAGCAGGGCGGCCAGCGTCTCCGACGGCGGCACGCTGTGCTCGCCGATGGCCTCACTCAGTTCGTGGCGCACGCGATCCCACAGCGCCGGCCGCTGGTGCCGGCCGAGCGCCTCGCGCCAACGCAACCAGAGCGACTTGGTGGCGTACCCGTCGGGCAGCGCGCCAAGCGCCTCGGTGACTTGGTCCAGCGTGCCCGAGCGCGCCTGTCGCCGCGCGGCCAGGTCCAGGCTGAGCAACTGGCCAGGCGGGGTGGAGTCGGAGTCGGGTGCGGCCGCCATCAAACGCTGCTCGAGTTCGGCGGCGGCCGGCACGGGCTGTGGCCAGGCCAACCAGCGCGCGCTATCGACGAGCAGCAGCGCTTGCAGACAGGTCAGGGGCTGATCCGTCGGCAGCTGCTGGGCGCGGCCCAGCAGACCCTCGGCCGTCGCCTTGGGCGAGACGATGGGCAGGCGCTGGTAGGACATCAAGCGTCCTGGCTGAGGGGGTCCACCGCGCCGCGCGGCGCGGCCGGCTCATAGTGAACCGCATCCTCCTGGTCGCGCGTGATGATGCCGTCGCGCACCAGTTGCTCGACGATCTCGCGATGGCGCCGCTCGTGCTCCAAAGAGGTCTGGTCTTCGTCGGAATCGTACGACACCACCACCTCGCGTTCGCCGGTGACGCGATTGGCCCGCAGTCGGATGGTGATGTCGCCCAAGAGAGTTCTCCGCGGTGATTCTAGGAGCCCGGCGGGAGGCGTGTCAACGGGGGCGACACGGCTGGCGGGACGCGCGTCGCGCGACGGCGGCAGCATGTCCCGTGGCCTGCTTGCCGCCAGCCACGCCGCTGCGCGGTTGACAGCCCCACACCCGACACCTAGACTGCCTATCAACAGGAGAATGGCCGCGTGATGGACGTGACGCCGGTGGTTGAGGGCATTGTGGCGCAGATGCTGCCGCTCTACCGCGTAGCGGAGACGGATGCCCCGGACTGTATCGGCCCGGTCCTACCGCATCGTCGTCGGGTGGTCGAGGCGCTCGACCAGTTGCTCCAGTTGCTGCTGCCTGCGGGTGCGTCGCCCGAGGCCGTGCAGCCGGAGTTGCTGCATCTGTTCCTGGCCGAGCGTGTGTCGCGGGCCTACCGGTTGCTGACCGTCGAGGTGGCGCGCGCACTGCCATTGCGGTGGCGCGGCGCCTTTGCCCAGCAGGTGGCCGACGGCGACGGCGGCGGCGGCGCGGCCGAGCCGATCGCCGACGGCGACCTGATGGCCGCGGCGGCGGAACTGGTGTCGGCCTTCTGCCGGCGGCTGCCGGCCTTGCGCTGCCAGCTGGTGCAGGATATCCGCGCCGCCTACAACGGCGATCCCGCGGCGATCAGCTTCGCCGAGGTGATGCTGACCTATCCTGGCCTGTGGGCCATCGCCTCGCATCGCATCGCGCACGAGCTCTATCGCCTGGACATCCCGGTGGTGCCGCGCATCATCTCCGAGCACACCCATGCCTGGGTGGGGGTCGACATCCATCCCGGCGCGGTGATCGGCAACGGTTTCTTCATCGACCATGCCACGGGTGTGGTCATCGGCGAGACGGCCCAAGTGGGCAACAACGTCAAGCTCTATCAGGGCGTGACGCTGGGCGCGCGCAGCTTCCCGCTGGATGAGCACGGCTTCCCACAGAAGAAGATCCGCCGCCACCCGACCGTGGAAGACAACGTGATCATCTACGCCAATGCCACCGTGCTGGGCCCGGTGACCATCGGTGCCGGCAGCGAAATCGGCGGCAACGTGTTCCTCACCGCCGATGTGCCGCCAGGCAGCCGCGTGCGCGGGCGCAACGAGGTCGATGTACGTCAGCCCAAAGAGTAGCGCGCCTGTGACCTGCTTGTGACCTGCGCCGCTTGACGCGCCGCGCGCCGTGGCGTATACGAGTCAGTAGAGGCTCGCAGAGACCCCCTATGACTGGCCCACTGACGATCGCACCGATCCTAGATAGCTGGGAGCTTGAGCCAGGCGCTCAGTCGATCCGCGTCGTGCCCGGCCTGGACGGGCACGCCAAGCTACAGGTGCGCGTCGACCTCGGCCTGCTGCAGTTGGAGATGGACGGACGGCCCGACGGCGCGTGCCCGCACGGGCATTCGTCGCTGCTGGACTTCCACACCGAGCGCCTGGAAGACTATCGCCGCAGCTACGGCAGCGTGGATGGCTTCCGCATCAACTCCAGCGAGTGCAAGGAGATCTGCGACGAGGCCTCGCTCTACTACCACCGCTACATCAGCCTGCACCAGATCGGCCGCTTCCTCGACGTGGCGCGCGACACTGCGCGCAACCTGCGCGCCGTGGACTTCCTGAGCCGCTATGCAGCCGCGCGCGAGGATAGCTGGCCGCTGGAGCAGTACCGGCCGTACATCACCATGATGAACGCTCTGGCGCGTGCTTCGACGCATCTGAGCGAGTGCGACCACGCGGCGGCCGAGCGCGTGCTGGCCACGGCCATGGCCGCGGTTCGGCATTTTGGTGGCGAGCATGTCGGCCAGGTGGACGTGACCGGCGAGCTGGACATCCTCGGTCAGCGGCTGCGCGATGTGCAGTCCGAGCGGCCCAAGAGCGAGCTCGACCTGCTGCAGCGCCGGCTCAGCCTGGCGGTGGAGCGCGAGGACTACGAGCAGGCGGCCGGCCTGCGCGACCGCCTGCGCCACCTCTCTGGGCCCGAGCCCGCAGGCTTCAACTGGGCCGACTGACCCCGCCGCGGCCCGACCTCGGAGCCGGCTCGGCCGCTCAGCGCGGTAGTGTTCGCCAATCGAACGCGATGGCCGGATCGTCGTGCGCCAAGCGCTCCTCATCGGGCTCACTCGGGTCGTAGGGCGTGCTGGCGTGGTACAACACGAACGCCGGGTCGCCGCCCAGCACGCGATAGCCGTGGGCCACGCCGCGCGGAATGATCAGCACCAGCGGTCGCGATTCGCCCATGTAGACAACTTCGGTCAGACCATGCGTCGGCGAATCAGGTCGCAGGTCGTGCAGCACGGCCTGCAGGTTGCCCTTGACGCAGAACCAGGCGTCATCCTGGCGCCGATGCCAGTGGAAGGCTTTGATCACGCCGGGGTAGGACATGGTGAACGTGGTCTGGCCGAACGCCGCGAAATCCGTCCCGAAGTAGGGCTCATCGGCGCGCACCAGCTCGGTGAGAAGACCGCGGTCGTCGGGGAAGATGGTGAGAAGCTTCTGCCACGTGCCGGCGATCTTGCCGCGGTTGATGTGCGCCATGGAGATCCCTTCGAGTCCCGCCTGGGCACTTGCTTGGCCCTAGCGCGACAAGGGACTATTATACGGTCTGGACCCATCGTGGACAACGGCGGCCAGATTGCTGAGAGCGTATGGCAGACGCAGGACAGGAACCGCAGGAGCGGAATGGCACGGTGCCCTTGCTGGGGGCGCACGACTCCATTCTGGCCATCGGCGCACACTTTGACGATGTCGAGCTGGGCTGCGGCGGCGTGTTGGCCAAGGCGGCCAGCCGCGGTTGCCACATCACCATTCTGGTAATGACCAGTTCGTCGTACACCCATGCGCGCGGCGAGATCGTGCGCACCGCGGAGGCGGCCTACGATGAGGGTGTGGCCGCTGCCGCCACGCTCGGCGTGACCGATGTGCGCTGCCTGGGCCTGGGCAACATGAACCTGCGGTGGGAAGGCGATACCGTCGCCGCCATCGAAGCCATCATGGAGGAAGTGCGCCCGGCCATCATCTTCACGCACTGGCCGTTCGACACGCACCAGGATCACCACTACGGCTCGCTGGCCACGCTGTCGGCGGCGCGCTACTTCTCCAGCATCCTCATGTACGACCCGATGTTCCCCTCCGGCCGCAGCTACCATCCGTTCCGGCCGCAGGTCTACTTCGACATCACCGACACGCTCGACGCCAAGATCGCCGCGCTCCGCTGCCATGCCTCCGAACTGCGCAAGTACGGCGACAATTGGCTCGACGCGGTCACCGCACGGGCGCGCTACCGTGGCTATGAGACCGGCGCGCAGTACGCCGAGGCCTTCGAGGCCGTGCGGCTGCAGGTGCGCCTGTAGTTGATCGGATAGCGCAAATCGCCAGAAGACCGGCGGCAGGTGCGAACCGTGTCCATGCGCTAGGGTAGGGCGTGGAGCTCGAGCCGTGCGCCTCACCCCCATTGACCTGCCTGACGTATCGCTCACCGATCCGCGCCTCCTGGCCGCGCGCGAGGCCAATCGCGCGTACCTGCTGAGCCTGCCGGTCGACCGCCTGCTCTATGCCTTCCGCGTCAACGCCGGGCTGCCCGCGCCGGGCGAGCCGCTCGGCGGCTGGGAGGCGCCCGACTGCGAGTTGCGCGGCCACTTCGTCGGCCACTGCCTCTCGGCCTGCGCGCTGCACTACCACGCGAGCGGCGACGGCGGGATTCTGACCCGGGGGATGGAGCTCGTGGCCGGGCTCGGCGAGTGCCAGCGCGCATTGGGTCGCGGCTACCTGTCGGCCTGGCCAGAGGCCTATCTCGACCGGCTGGAGGCGCTCGATCGACCCACCTGGGCGCCGCTCTACACGATCCACAAGCTGCTGGCCGGCCTGCTCGACATGGCGCGCCTGACCGGATCGGAGCAGGCCTGGTCGATGCTGCTCACGGCGGCCGAGTACTACCGCCAGCGCCTGGGCCGGATGTCCGATCACCAGGTCGAGCGCATGTTGACCGTCGAGTTCGGCGGCATGGCCGAGGTGTTCTACAACCTCGCCGCCGTCTCGGGCGACGCGGCCCATCTCGACCTGGCCCATCGCTACGATCAGGCAGCGTTCCTCGGCCCGCTGGCGCTGGGTCGCGACAATCTCAGCTATCTGCACGGCAACACGCAGATCCCCAAGGCTATCGGCGCGGCGCGCCGCTATGAGTTGACCGGCGACGAGACCTATCGCCGCATCGTCGAGTTCTTCTGGGACTGCGTCGTCCGGCACCGCACCTACGCCATGGGCGGCACCACGTCGGGCGAGATCTGGCCCGAGCCGGACCGGCTCGCCGCGACCCTGGGCTCGACCAACGCCGAGATCTGCAAGACGCACAACCTGCTCAAGCTGGCGCGCCATCTGTTGAGCTGGACCGGCGACGCCGAGTACGCCGACTACCTGGAGACCGCCTTCCTGAACGGCATCCTGGGCACGCAGCGGGTGGACACCGGCCAGATGCTCTACTACGTGCCGCTGTACCCAGGGCTGACCAAGTCGTGGGGCACGCCGTTCGACAGCTTCTGGTGCTGCTATGGCACCGGCATCGAGACCTGGGCCAAGCTCGGCGACAGCATCGCCTGGCACGATGGCGAAGCCCTGTGGCTCGGGGGCTACGTCGCCTCGTCGCTGACCTGGCGAGAGAAGGGCATCACGCTGACCCAGGTGACCGACTACCCGCACAGCGAGCGCATCGAGCTGCGGCTGAGCATGGCGCGGCCCACGCTGTTCACACTGCGCCTGCGGCTGCCGGGCTGGCTCCGTCAGCCGGCCGGCTTGACGCTCAACGGGGCGCGCGTGCCGCTCTCGGTCGACCGCGGCTGGGCCAGTGTGTCGCGCCTGTGGCGCGATGGCGACACGCTGCGACTGCATCTGCCCATGGATCTGGTCAGCGTCCCCATGCCGGATGACAGCGCCATGGTGGCGCTGCGGCGGGGTCCGCTGGTGCTGGCGGCACTGGATCCCGCGCCGGGCGCCTTTGTGGTCGGCGCACCAGAGCGGCCCCTGGACTGGACCGAGGGGCCTGCGCCCCGCCTGATGACAACTGGCGGCGCCGTGCCGCTGGTGCCGCTCAATGAGGTCGTCGACGAGGCCTACGGCGTCTACTTCCAAGTCGCGGCCGAGGGCAGCGCGCGCCACGAGCAACTGACGGCGGGCGACGCGGAGTCGACCAAGCTGGCCGCGCGCCTGGTCGATCGCGTGCGCCTGGGCGACCGGGCCGACGAACTGGCGCACGAACTGGTCGAGGAAGCGTCGGAGAGTGGCGCCTTCGCCGGCCGGCCGGTGCGCGAGGCCTACCAGGGATGGTGGCGCTGGAAGCTGCGCACGGTACCCGATACCGCGCTGGCCTTGTCGTGCCTGTACAACACCGGTCACACACGCGGCAGCTTCGACATACTCATCAATGGTCACCCGCTCCTCACCGAGACGCTGCGTGGTGCCCAGCCCTGGCAGTTCTTCCGCCGCGACTACGCGCTGCCGGCCGAGTTGCTCATCGGCAGCCAGTGGCTGACGGTGGAGTTCCGGGCGCACCCCAAGTCCACGGCTGGCGGAGTGTTCGATTGCGCGGTGGTGCGGGCCGAGCCGGCAGGAGCCCCGGAGCAGACGGCGAAATGACGCTCGGCCCGTAGCGGAGCGTCCCATGCGCTGTCTCGTCATGCTGTTTGCCTGCTGCCTGAGCGCGGCTGCCGTGCCGTTGTCGGTGGTCAACGACCGCGCGCCCGATACTTCGTCGCTGGACACGCTGGTCGCCTCGGTCACGCGCGGCTGCCGCACCGACGACGAACGCGCGGTGGCCATCTACAACTACCTGCGCTACGCGCTGTACCACCACGCCTATCCGGGGGAGCCCGGCGGCATCGGCGCGCTCAAACTGATCAACGTCTACGGCTGGAGCCTGTGTGGCGGTGAGCATAGCGTGCTGGCCGCAATGTACGAGAAGGCCGGTTGGCAGTGGCGCTACCGCGGCTGGAACAACCCCGGTCATACCACCGTCGAGGCCTCGTATGGCGGCCGCTGGCACTATCTCGACGTGTTCCTCAAGTTCTACTGCTGGCGGCCCGACGCGGCCGCCCCCAACGGCCACACCATCGCCAGCCAGGAGGACATCCTGGCCCAGCCGAGCCTGCTGGATGGCTTCGCGCTGGACGACACGCGGCGTGTCGTCTACCACCGCGAGGGCCCCACCGACTGGACCGCGCCGCGCGCGGCTGGAGCAGCATCAACTTCGATGACCCCGGCTACAGCGCCGTGCCCGACCTGGGGCCGGGCATGAACCTGCGCCTGGACTGGGATCGCGTCGATGGTGGCTCGATCGGCGCGCAAGCGGCGCCGGCACACAGTTGCGGCGACAAGGACTACCGCTGGTGTCCGGTGGTCGGACCGTTGCTGGAGCCTTACCGCGCCCAGCGCGCGGCGCAGAGCTGGTCGAATGGCACGCTTGGTTTCGCGCCCGACCTGAGCAGCGCGCGGTGCCTGGAATCGTTCGCCACGCGCGACAACCTGGTCTGGCGCGATGGCAAGCTGGCGCCCGAAGACGCGGCGAAGCCGGCCGTGGCCACGGTCAAGGTGGCGCTGCCATACCCGCTGGTCAGCGCCAAGGCCGCCGAGGTGGACGGCCTGCGGGTCGAGATGTCGGCTGACGGCGCCGCCTGGCAGCCGCCGGGCCGCGGCCTGGCCGGCAGCTACGCCTGGCAGGCGCGCTTCACGCTCACCAAGTCGGTGGACAAGCTGGCGCTGGAGGCGGTTGTGCAGCACAACCAGCGGGCCTTGCCGTACCTGGCGCCGGGGCGCAATGTACTCACGATCGGCGGCGGCGATCTGGCCGGCCGACGCGTGGCGGTGTCGGTGGCCTGGTGCCCCGGCTCGCGCAGCCGCAGCCTGCAGAAGCTGGCCGACCGCGACGAGGAACTGGGCAAAGGCCACGGTGCCACCTGGGCCGCGCAGCCGACGATCACGCGTGCTGTGGTGGACCACCTGCCGGCCACGATGACCATCGACGTGCCCACGCCGGCGGGCGCGGAGCCGGTCTACCCGCGCATGCTGTGGATCAAGCGCGAGGTGCTTGACAGCGGTGATCTGGCCACCGGCGATGCCAAGGCTGCGGCCGGCGCGCGGCTGGTCGAGCTACCGAGCCCCTGGACCTTGGCCAATCAGCCGCCGGTGCCGCGCGCCAAGGGGCCAGTCAAGACCATCGAACTGCCCTTCGACCAGCGCGCCATCGTTGCGGCCGACGGCCAGACCGTGGCCAGCGGGCCGCTGCGCTGGCCGAAGCGGCCTGACGAGCAGGTCGTGGCCTGGGCCTGGCTGCTGGGCAAGCCCACCGGCGCTCTGCCACCGGCCGACCAGATCCTCACCGCGCGCATCGCCTTCGAGGTGGTCGACGCGCACGACAAGGCCGACATGAGCGTCGGCGCGGTGACCATGGCGCGCCCGTACCAGCCCGGCCAGAAGTATGCCTTCGAGGCGCTCGGCGGGGTGGTGGGTTCGGCTATCGTCAAGAAGGCCGATGGGCCGGTGCCGTTCAACCCCGCCAAGCCATATGCCATCGACGTGACCAAGGCGGCGCGGGCGCTGGCGCGTGATGGCGGCGCGGGCTTCGCGCTGCGCATACTGCCTAACCGCGCCGTGGACGACGGCTGGACGGTGCGCTTCACCCCGCGGCCTGATGTGGCGCCGAAGCTGGTTGTCGAGGTGCCCGCCGGCTGAGCGGTCGGCGTACCGGCACTGGTAGGCGCCGACCTCGGTTACGGCCGCCAGAGCACCGGCCGCCGGAACATGCCGCCGAAGTGGTGCGGGCAATATCCGCGGACCGTGACCAGGTTGCGCCCGGCGCGCAGCCGACCCGCCAGGTCCACATCCCACTCGAAGGCGTAGTCGTTGCGCCACCACGGCTCGCTGTACGTGCGGTGTGCGACGAGCGTGCCGTTGACATACAGCCAGGCCTCGTTGAACAGCCCTGGGAAGAGCATGTGCACTGGGCCCGCCGCCTGCGCCGCGGTCAGTTCCAGCGGCGTCTGGTACCAGTAGTGCCCGGTGTAGCTCTGCCGGTCGGCGTGGCGGATGCCTTGGGCCTGCAGGTAGAGGTCGGCGCGCAGCGGCTCCCAACCGTCGGCAAAGAGGCGGCGGTCGTCGAGTGAGAGCTTCTCGCCGCGCGCGCGCCAGTCGCCCAGGTCGGCCTCCTGATAGGCCCAGCCGCGGGCCAGGCCGGTATCGTGCGGGTCGCGGCGGAATGACCAGGTCAGCGGCAGCCGGGCCACGAGCGTGCCCTTGGTGCCGTTGGTGCGAGCCAGCAGGTCGCGCATCTGCTGCACTTCGCCGGGCCACCAGGCAGTGCCGGCCTCGCCGATCTTGCGGTAGGTGGTGAACGTGACGTTCGTGTCGGTCAGCGCCTCGCGCGCCGCCAGCCCGCGCGCGCCGGCGGCCGCCGCCGTGGCGTAGTCGGCATCGGTAGCGGCGGCGCGCACCATGGCCAGATAGCTGTCGATGACCTCGAAGCTCAGTTCGGTGAACCTGAGGCGCTCGACGTACTGGCGCTCGAGCCGGCTGGGGTTGGGCTTGGACCGCAGCGGCGCCACCAGGGATTGCGCCTCGCCGAGCCGTGTGCGCAGCGTCTTGAGCAGCTCCGGGGTGTAGATCGCGGGCGCCGCGAACACTTCGTGCTCGGTGACCAGGGTCTGCTCCCAGGCAGCGTAGATCGTGTTCCAGTACTCGGCCATGGGCGCGGCGGCCGGCCCATAGAACTTGGGGTAGAACTCGGCCAGCAGGTCGGCGACCTTCGCGTCGGGGTCCCACATCAACTGCCCGCGAAAGAACAGGTTGAGGAAGGTGGTCGCCGACGCGCCACGGCTCTCGGTGCCGACGCCCAGGATGCCGGCCTGCCGGTAGTGGCGAACGTCGCTGGCAAAGGCATGGTGCGACGGGTTGGGCAGGTCGCGCCAGACGAGTTGCCCCTGATCGTAGTCGTAGATGACCAGCCGGCCGTCGGTCACTTTGGCCCAGCGGTCCAGCATGGCGCCGTACTCCTGCCGAGGCGGCGAGTTGGGGTCGTCAATGCCGTGGTTGGGGTCGATGTCGATTGGGGCCAGCCACATCACCAGGTTGGGCTCGATGGTGCTGACCTGCTGCGGTGGGATGGTCACGTTGGCGTAGGCCATGCCGCCCAGTCGTGTCGGGCTGTTGGGGTACTTGGCGCGCAGCCGCCGGGCCACCGCGTTGTAAAGCGTGAGCATGGCGTCGGTGTTCGAGGGCTGGAGCGTGTACTTGTCTCGCAGGCCGGCCTGCAATTGCCGATCGCGCGCCGAGTCGCTGGTGTAGTCGCCGTCCTCGATGGCCAGCGAGATGCCCGCCACGCCACGAGCGTAGTCGGCGTCGATGCGCGCGGCCACTTCGTCCGCGGTGGCGTCTTCGGACAGCGGCACGTTGAACAGGGTCTTGCCCGGCGGCACCAGCCTGGCCGTGTACTGACCCAGCGCATGGCCCATGCCCGGCAGGCTGGTCTCGGTCATGAAGTTGCGTCGGCGGAACTCATCGGCTCCGGTGGCGTCGGCGTTCCAGCTCAGCCAGTAGTGGCGGATCTCGAACGGCGGCGCGTAGGCCCGGTCCAGATCGCCCACGACCAGCCGCGCCACCTCGGGGACGCACTCGCCGAACTCGGTGGGCAGGTACCACCGACAGCCCCACTGCTGCAGCAGGGCCGACACGGCGTAGTAGTGCGACTCGTCGTTGTTGCCGGCCAGCAGCACGCGGTTGCCGCGCCGGCGCAGCGCGATGGCGTCGGCGCGCGCTACGGGCTTGCGCTTGGCGACCCGGTCCAATGCGGCGCGGAGCGTGGGGTCATCGGCCAGCGCGGCGCGGCCGATCAGCAGGCACGGCCCGGCGGCCGGCGTGGCCACCAACGGCAGGGCTGCGCCGGTCATCAGCTGCACACAGCGGCGCAGGTCGTCCGCCGCACGCTTCTCCCAGGTGCCGGCGTCGGCCGACACGACGATCACGGCCTCCGACTGGCCATGGTCGGCGAGCACCAGATCCGCGGCCGAGACCGGCAGGGCGGCCAGCATGAGCAACCCAAGCAGGCGCATCAAGTTCTCCCGTGGGCGGTCAGCGCGGCTCGGCGCTCACGTTGCGCACGTTGGTCATCTGCACACGGCGCAGGTAGTCGGGCCCGGACTGCACGTTCACCGGGTCGCCCTCGCCGTCGTAGCGGAGCACATTGCTGATGACCGAGTCCGCCAGCGACCCGGCCACCAGGATAGTCGACACGGCGCGGCTGGTGATGTTGGTCAGCGTGATGCGGCTGGTATCGCCCAGCGGCGTCACACCACCCCAGACCGGGTTGTTGTCGCCGATCTTGACCGCCGCCCGGCAGCGGACGCCGTCGCCCGACGTGTCGAGCAGGCCGTCGAGCACGACATCGTGCAGCCGGGCGCCCGAGGTGTTGAGGAATCGCACGATGTGATGTCCGCCGGCGCAGTGGCCGATCACGTTGCGGATGATCACATGGTGGATGGCGTCCTTGCCGCTCGCCGCGGCGCTGACCATCGTCGAACCCGTGCTGCCGGCCACGGCCGCCGCGTGGGGGATGGCGGTGAGCGCGATCAGATCGTCGCCGGTGTAGCCGGTGACGTGATCGATGAGGATGTCGTGGCAGCCCTGGCGCAGGTCGATACCGTCCTGGTTGAGGATGACCGCCGGTCGTCCGTCGATGACGCGGCGGCCGGTGGACTCGAAGCGCAAGTCGCGCATCAGCCCGTTGGAGCAGCCCTCGAGCGAGATGGCCCAACAGTGCGAGTCGCGCAGCAGCAGGCCCTCGATGCCGAACCCGTCGACGTTGGCCAGCAGAATGCCGATGTTGCGCCAGTCGCCCTTCTGGGACTCCGTCGCCACGCCCGCGTCGGTGCCATACGTCTGAGCGCCGAGGGTCTTGGCGCTGTCGCCCGTAGCGCGGGGATGGTCGGCCCCTTCGAGCGTCGCCCCGCCCTGGCCGCGGATGTGGATGTTGGTCAGTGGCCGGACGTCGGTGATGCCCAGCCCGCAGTTGGCGCTGCGCAGCCAGTTGTCGCGGCAGCGGTCCGACAGCCGGAGCCGGCAGCCGTCGAGCACCAGCGTGGTGTTCGACGGCAGAAGGATGGCGCGGTCGAGCAGCCACACGTCCCCGCCGCGCGCGTTGTGCCGCGGGATGACCACGCTGGCGCCGCTGGCGACAGACGCCGCGATCGCCTGGCTGATGCGCTCGCTGTCGGTGCCGGCGAACGCGTTGGGCGAGATGCTGTCGGGCATGACCTCTCCCTGGGCGAGGGTGGCGAGCAGCAGGCAGAGCAGTGCGGGCCTGACCATGGCTCAGTCCATCCCCCGCGGGCCGATCTTGTCCACCGGGATGGGCTTGAAGCCCAGTCGTAGCGCGGGCGAGTCGGGCTTGAGGCGGTAATCGTCGTGCTCGGCGTCGACGAATAGTGGGTCGGCTACCACGCTGGTCGCGTCCTTGCCCGCGGCCCGCCACTTGGCGTACGGGCCGACCGGCGTGACGTTACCTTCGCGCGCGGTCAGGTCGGCACCTACCAACCAGTAGACGTTACGATCCCACTCGGCAAAGGTGTCGGTGCGGTCGTTCCACTGGAAGATGAGCTGGGCCTCGGGCCTGTGGTAGAGCACGATGTTGCCGACGAACGTGTTGCCCTTCATGAAGTCGTCGCGCGGCTGCAAGCGCACCTGGTGCTCGCGCGCGTCCACCAGGATGTTGTTCTCGATGCGGTTGTTCTGGCCGCCATGCACGCAGACGCCGCCGTTGTAGGTGCGCGCCACGATGTTGCCGTAGATGATCGTGCCGCTCGAGTAGTCGTCCAGGTAGATGCCCCAGTTGAAGTATGGCGTGAGGAACTCCCCCTCGGTGCTGGTGGCCAGGCCGATGACATCGCGGATCAGGTTGTAGCGCACGATGTTGCCGCTGTCGCGATGCTCATAGCCCAGGCTCTCGACCGCGCCGGTATCGTTGGTCTCCTGGTTGGTGTAGCGCAGGTCGTTGTACTCGATGACGTTGCGGTGCGAGAGGCGATCCTCGCCCTGGCTCTTGAAGCTGATGCCGTAGCGCGGCGTGTGCCAGATGCGGTTGTGGGCGATGCGGTTGTCGCTGCCGTGCGTCAGGTAGACGCCCGCGACATGCTTGTAGATCAGCCCGATGCGCTCGATCTCGTTGGCCAGGATGCGGTTGTGGTGCGGCTGCACCGCGGTGCCGCCGACCAGATGCACGCCGCCCTGGCCGACATCCTGGATGCGGCAGCGGCTGACCTCGACGTCGTTGGCGCGGTCGGCCAACTGTACGCCATACCCTCCGACCCAGGCCAGATCACAGTCGGTCAGCGACATGTGTCGCGCGCCGGCGATGTGTACCGCGGCATCGCTCGGTGTGTAGTAATCGGTGGTCAGCGTGTAGCCCGTGTCACGGACGGCCAGGCCACGCAGGTGCACGTGCTCGACCCACTTGTCCGCTGCCGGGTCGCCCTTGATGTCGATGACGCGGTCCAGCACCGCCGCCACCATGGGCGCCGGCGGCTTGTCGGCGCCCTGGTCGGGCCGGTACAGCAGTCGGCCGGCGGCCTGGTCCAGGTACCAGGTGTTCGGCCCGGCCAAGCCCTCGCGCACGTTCTCCACGAAGTAGCGGTTGCCCATGCGCACATCCTGCGCCGCGCCGGTCCCGGTGAAGACGAGTCGGCGCTGGTCCCAGTCGACGTTGTCGATGGGCACGATGGCGTTGACCCAGCCCCAGGCGATGAACACATGTGCCTCGGCGCCCGCGGTGTCGGCGAAGTGGGGCAGGTCGCCCGCACCGAACGTCAGATGCGTGAACTGGCCCGGCGGGGTGGGCTTGGGCACGCTGATCTCGGCGCCTTCGGCCTTGTCGCACGCTTCGCACTGGATCATGAGCAGGTGCCGGCCGGCCGCCGGCGGCTTGACCTCACAGGCGCCCCACCACTCGATCTTGCCCATGGCCACCGCGGGATCCCAGGCCGGGTCGTCGCACAGCGCCAGCGCGTCTAGGTTGATGCCGCCGCCCACGCGGTTGGTCCACTTGAGGCGGTGCTCGCCGGCGGTCAAGGTCAGTTCGGCCGTGTTGGCCCAGGCCGACGGCGCCCAGTCGCCAGTGTCGGGCAGCCTCTCCAGCTTGACGTCCGGTCCGTCGTCCACGGTGATGGCGGTGCGGCCGCCCATGTCCTTGGTGCCGTAGTCGCCCATCTTGTGGCCATAGCGCAGCCACACGCGGTACGTGCCGTCGGCCGGCACGCGCACTGTCCACGTCAGTGCCGCCCCGACGTTGTGCGTGTTGCTCACGCCCTGGCCAAACAGACCTTTCTCCCACGGCTCGCCGCCCCACTTGGCGAACCGCCAGCCGCCGGTGACGCCCGGCTCGGCCAACGGCCAGCGGGCGCGGGTGGCCCAGCTCTCGCCGGCCCGCAGCAGTCGCGGCTTAAGATCACCAGCCGGCGCCGACCACAAGCCATCGCCCGCGGCCTGCCAGCCGGTGACGGCGCGGCCGCCACTGATCACCGGCTTGGCGCCGTCGGCGGCGCGCCAGGTGACCGGGCACGCCTCGGTGCCGGAGTCCTCGGGCGTCAAGATGAGCGGCTCGGTCAGATAGTGCGTGCCCGCGCCCACGATGATCTCCACCGGCGCGGCCAGCGGATGCAAAGCCCGCGCCAGATCGCGCGCCCGCGCCAGGCTACGCACCGGCCCCTCGGTGTGCGCGGCGTTGGCCAGCGCGACCCGTCCCGTCCAGGCGTCGTTGCCGTCGACGGCGACGTACAGACGCGTGGGCGCGGCGAGGGTGGAGGTGAGCAACAGACAGACGCAACCGTACATGCGTGGCTCCGGTCGCTCCGTCTGTTCCGCGGCCGGTGGTCCTATCCCTTCTTGCTGCGGCGCGGGCGGGCCTCACTCCACCTGCGCGCTGAAGACCGGGAATCCGGGCTCGGGGAAGCGCGTCGGCAGCAGCAAGGGCATCTCGCGCCGGGTGAGGGCGGCTTGGGCGTCGGTCGCCGGGTCGTAGCAGGCAGGCGACAGCCGGTAGCGCGCGGTGTCGCGGAACAAGCCTGGCAGCGCATCGACGATGACCGCCAACGGCGGCGGCAGACCGGCGCGCGTGCGGACGACGACGTGCCACACCGCGACATCCTCGGTGCGTTCCAGGCTCACCGTGGGCTCGCCGCCGCCGCGGTCGCCGAGCAGTCCCACCTGCACGGGTGACGCCGCGGGCCTGGTGACCGTGGCGCCGCTGTCCAGCGTGCTCGCATAGCGCGAGGAGAAGTCCGGCGGCGTGGCCGTCGGCGGCGCCTCGGGCGGGGTGATGCCGGCCGGCCGTTCGCCGTCGATGGAGATGGAGATGGTGATGCGCGGTGGCTCCTGCACGACAATGTGGTCGAGCCAGGCCGCGGTGGTGGCGCAGGCCACTTCGTGCCGGCGCAACTCACTCGTGTGCCAGACGGCCGTGACCTGAGCCAGCAGGCGCCATGCGCCATCAGGCAGCACAGCCATCACCGTGGGCTGTGCCGTGTCCTCGCCCAGCCGGATGAGCCGGTCCGCCAGGATGACATCCTCCCACTGGTGCTCGCCGCGGTACCGCTGGACGCGAGTAATCTGCCAGGACCAGACCGGCGCGGTCGGCGCGCCGAACGGCAAGACCGGCGCCCGCGCGACGACGGCGCGCAACGAGATGGTTGAGCGCGTGCCGGGCATTGCGACCGACGGCGGCCTGCTCACATCGACGCGCACCAGTGGCACCGGTCGAGCAAGCTGAGCAAGCGCTGGCGCAGCCCCCAGCGTCTGCAACGCAATGGCGATCCACAACCGCATGGCAGCAGCCCCTTGCCGACCTTACCCAGCGTCCACGGGCACCGTTCACGGCGCGCCAAGGTGTCCGGCGGCGCGCGCCGAACAGATCGCCGTCGCGGAGCCCGCCATGCGCACACTTCTGCTGCTCGTCGCCACCTTCGTCAGCTGCGCCCATGCCGGCGAGTTGACCGAGCGCTGGTTCTTCCTGTCCACCAACCTGCGCGACGACGCTGCCGTCGCGCGCTTCAAGGATCTGGTCAACGCGGCCGCCGACCATGGCTACACCGGTGTCTGCTGGTCCGGGGCCGAGGCGGTGGCGCGCATGGGCGAACCCGAGTTGGCGCGCCTGGCCGAGGTCAAGCGTGCCTGTGCCGAGCGCAAGATGGAGATCGTTCCGCTCATCTTCTCGGTGGGCTACGGTGGGTCGGCGCTGGGCTTCGACCCCAACCTGGCCGTCGGCCATCCGGTGGTCGGAGCGCCCTTCGTGGTCAAGGATGGCCAGGCCAACCTCAAACCCGACGCGGCCGTGGCCGTGCGCAACGCCGGCTTCGAGGACGATGCCGCCAAGCCGGCCGGTTGGGCATTCTCGGACAAACTCGGCGAGTTGACCATGGTCGACACCGCCGAGAAGCACTCGGGCCGGGCCTCGTTCCACTTCGTCGCACCGGCTGGCACCAACAACGGGCACAGCCGCGCCATGGCCAACATCGCCGTGCAGCCGGCCCGGCGCTACCGCCTCTCGCTGTGGGGCAAGGCGCGCGGCCTCAAGCCGGCGGGCACCTTCCGGGTGCAGGTCTACGGCGGCAAGGACGGCCCAAGCCTGGTCGGCGCCGAGCTGCCGGGCGAGAGCTACGACTGGAAGCGCGCCACCGTCGAGGTCAACTCCGGCCCCTACGATGTGCTGCGGCTGTACGTGGGCAGTTGGGGTGGGCAGGCGGGCGACTTCTGGCTGGACGATGTGGCCATCGAAGAGGTCGGTCTGGCCAACGTGGTGCGCCGCGACGGCTGCCCCTTGCGGGTCACCAGCGACGACGGCCAGGTGGTGTTCGAAGAGGGGCGCGACTTCGAGCCCGTGGTCGACAAGGGCGTGCTGAACTTCGGCGCGCGGCCCAACCTGCCGCTGGTGTTGGCCAAGGGCTCACGCCTGGCCGAGGGCCAGAGCCTGCGCGTGAGTTGGTACCACGCCGGGCAGGCGGCTTCGGGGCAGGTCTCGGTGTGCATGTCGGCGCCCCGGCTGTATGACTACTACGACCAGGTGGCCGCCGCTCTCGCCAAGCACCTGCCGAGCCGCCAGGTGCTGCTGAGCATGGACGAGATACGCCAGGGCGGCACCGACCTGGCCGACCAGCAGCGCGGGCTGACCATGGGTCAGATCCTGGCCGACTGCATCACGCGCCAGCAGGCCATTCTGCGCCGCCATCTGCCGGGCGTCACCTGCCACATCTGGTCGGACATGCTCGACCCCGGCCACAACGGCCATGGCAACTACTACCAGGTCAAGGGCGACTGGGCCGGCGCGGTCGATGGTGTGCCCAAGGACCTGGTGATCGACTGCTGGTGGGTCGACCAGTGCGAGCGCAGCCTCAAGTTCTTCGACGACCGCGGCTTCCGCACGCTGGGTGCGGCCTACTACGATTCGGCTGACCTGGAGGGCTCCAAACGCTGGCTGCAGGCGCTCCGAGCCACACCCCGAGCCATCGGTATCATGTACACCACCTGGCAGAACAAGTACGCGCTGCTGGCGCCATTCGGCGACCTGGCGCGGCCTTGAGCCCGCCTGCGGGCTATGGTAGACTGCACCGGCCGGCGGGCTCGCCGGCGAACCGTGTTGAGGTGAGTGATGAGCGAATCGGCCGAACGTGCCCCCATGCTCGAGATGCGCGGCATCCGTAAGCAGTACCCTGGCGTGCTGGCGCTGGACGATGTGAGCTTCTCGCTCTTCCCCGGCGAGGTCCACGCGCTGGTGGGTGAGAATGGCGCGGGCAAGTCGACGCTGATGAAGATCCTCGCCGGCGCCGAGCGCCCCGATTCGGGCGAGGTGCTGCTGCACGGTCAGCCGGTGCGGTTCAACAGCCCGATCGAGGGCATTCGAGCCGGCATCAGCATCATCTATCAGGAGTTCAACCTCGTGCCGTCGATGTCGGTGGAGGAGAACATCTTCCTCGGCCGCCAGCCCACCAAGGGCATGGGCCTGGTGAACTGGCGCGAAATGCGCGCGCGGGCCAGCGAACTGCTCGACCGGCTGGAAGCCAACATCGACCCCGGCGCGCTGGTCGAGACGCTGAGCGTTGCACAGCAGCAGATGGTCGAGATCGCCAAAGCGGTATCCACCGATGCGCGCGTCATCGCCATGGACGAGCCGACCGCCACGCTTACCGAACGCGAGATAGACCACCTGTTCACGCTCATCCGGCGGCTCAAGGATGAGGGCAAGGGCATCATCTACATCTCCCACCGGCTGGACGAGATCGAGACCATGGCCGACCGGGTCACGGTCTTCCGTGACGGCAAATGGGTCTGCACCGAGCAGAAGGTGAACCTGGGCCGGGACGAGATGATCCACCGCATGGTCGGCCGCGAACTGACCAATCAGTTCCCCAAGCGCCCGGCCGAGCTCGGTGCCGTGGTGCTGGAAGTCAAGGGCCTCACGCGTCGTGGCGTCATCCAGGATATCAACTTCACGGTACGCGCCGGCGAGGTCGTCGGCCTGGCCGGGCTGGTGGGCGCCGGCCGCACCGAAGTGGCACGGGCCATCTTTGGCGCCGATCCCATCGACAGCGGCGAGGTGCTGATCGACGGCGAGCCCGCTGGCGTGCGCCACCCGGCCGACGCGGTCAAGAAGCGCATCGGCCTGGCCACCGAGGACCGCAAGAACCAGGGCCTGGTGCTGGGCATGGTGGTGCGCGAGAACACCACGCTGGCCAACCTCGAAGAGGTCAGCAGCCTCGGCTTCATCCGGCGCGCCAAGGAAGTCACGGTGGCCGACGGCTACGTGAAGGACCTGGATATCCGTACGCCATCCATCGAGCAGACCGTGCGCAACCTGTCGGGCGGCAACCAGCAGAAGGTCGTGCTGGCCAAGTGGCTGTTCACCGACGCCCGCATCCTCATCTTCGACGAGCCCACGCGCGGTATCGACGTTGGTGCCAAGACCGAGATCTACGAACTGATGAACAAGCTCGCCGAGCACGGCGTGGCCATCTTGATGATCAGCTCCGAGATGGAAGAGGTCCTGGGCATGAGCGACCGCATCCTCGTCATGCGCGAAGGCCGGCTCATGGGCGAACTCAACCGTGCCGATGCCACGCCGGAGAAGGTCATGCGCCTGGCCACCGGGTCGGTGCAAGTGGAAACGGCGGCCGTCTAGGAACGGGACCAAGAAAACGGTGTCAGGGACCGTTTCTGCTTGCAGAAACGGTCCCTGACACCGTTTTTCGCTACCGCTCAGGCGATCAGTACTTGAGCGTGACTTCCTTCTTCTTCTCCGAGCTCTGGTAGAGCCCGTTAAGGATGGCGATCACGTCCATGGACTGCTCGGCGGGCACCGGCGACGGCTTGTCGTTGGCCACGCAGTCGGCGAAGACGATGCATTCCTCGGCATGCGGCTCTCGGCCCTGGGCCTTCTGCAGCACGGTCTTGGTGAGCTGCTGGGTGTCGTTGAGCGAGGTGACGATGGCGTTCTCCGGCCAGTGCGCGCCGGCCTTGTCGCCATACAGCCACATCTGCATGTCCTCACCCATGGTGTCGTGGTGGAGCTGCCAGGAGACCTCGAGCATCAGCGTGGCGCCATTGTCGAAGCGGACGAAGGCCGCCGCCATCTCCTCGACGTCGAACTCCTTGGGGATCTCGCCGCCCCACATGCTGAACGCGCCGGGCTGTTTGACCAGCTTGTCCTGGGTGATGCCGCTGACGGCCACGGGCTTGGGGTTGCCCATCATCCACAGCGTGAGGTCGAGGATATGCACGCCGATGTCGATGCACGGGCCACCGTTGGACAGCTTCTTGAGGTAGAAGCCGGGGCGCAACGGGGTCAGGCAGCGGCGCAGCATCCACGAGCGCGCGTGGTAGATGTCGCCCAGCACGCCCTTGTCCACCTCGGCCTTGAGCGCCCGTGAGCGGTCCTGGAAGCGGAAGTGCTGCGCGGTCATGAGCAGCTTGCCGCTCTTGTCACGCGCGGCGATCATCTTCTTGATGTCGGCCGGCGTGGGCGCCAGGGGCTTCTCGCAGAGCACATGCTTGCCGGCCTCGAGTGCGGCCACGGCCAAAGGCGTGTGGAAGGCGTTGGGCGTGCAGATGTCGACGATGTCGACGTCGGCGTCGGCGATCAGGTCCGCCGCCTTGGTGTAGAGCCGGGTGGCGCCGGTCTGCTCACCGACGCGCTGGAGGGTCGCATCATCGATATCGCTGAGCGCGACAACTTCGGTGTGCGGGCTTTCCTTCCAGCCAGGGAAGTGGGTGTTGGCGATGCCGCCGACGCCGATCACGCCGACTTTGTACGTCTTGGCCATGGTGCTTCGTCCTTGTTGGGTGTCATCGTCTCGCCAGTGCAACTGGCCCCTACCGGTTGGCCGGCGAGACGATGATCCCTCCTCGGACCTAGAGCAGCATCTCACCCGTGCCGAGGAAGCCTTGCTTCAGGCGATCGAGTTCGTCGCGACCGACGGTCTCCAATCGCGCCAGCAGGCTTTCGCCTTGCGGCGTGAGGAGCACGCGCACCTGGCGGCGGTCGCGCAGGCCCTGTGAGCGCTGCACCAGACCGGCCGCCTCGCAGCGGTCGACGAGGCCGACAGCGGCGTGATGGCGGATCTGGAGCGCATCGGCGAGTTCGCCGATGCACGCCCAGTCGCGGCCCTGCTGGCCCTTGACGGCGAGTAGCAACTGATGCTGCTGCGGGGTGATGCCCGCGGCTCTGGCGGCCTCCTCACTACGGCGGAGGAAGCGGCGGATAACGGTACGACAGAGCGCCAGTTGCTCATAGTCGCCCTTGGTCAGCGTTGCCAACATTTCTTGCATGGCTGTAGTCCCATACCCCCGGGCACTGGGGAACGTCATCCGGTACCCGGGGGCATGGACGCTGGCCCGCGCTGCTTGGTTCAGTGGTTCCAGCCGATTGCGAGCGAAATGTTGGCGAGCCTCAAGCCAGGCTGAACAGGAAGTCCAGCGACGCCTTCACGCGGTACGCGGCGGGCACGTCCGGCATGGCGCGCAGCCCGTCGTTGAACGGTTCCACCGTCACGGGTCCGCTGTACTCCAGCCGCGCCAGCTCGCCCATGAACACGGCCAGGTCGATGACCAGCGTGTCACCGGGCAGGCAGCGCACGTTGTCGCGCTGATCGTCGAGCGCCACCTCGCGCGGGGCGTCGTTGACGTGGACCTGCACGATGTCCGAGTCGGTGAGCACGGCCAGATCGGCCTGGGTGCCGCCGCTGGTGTACCAGTGCCAGGCGTCGAGCAGCAGCCCGACATTCGGCCCGAGCTGACGGCACAGTTTGACCATCTCCGGGCAGGTGTAGATGAACCCGTTGGCATGGCCGTCGCGCAGCGTCTTGGGGCCGAGGAACTCCAGGCCCAGGCGGACGCCATGGTCGCCCAACACCTTGGCCACTGGTCCGAAGCGGTCCAGGTGGAACTGCCAGTTCTCGTCCCAGCCGCGCGAGTCGGACCAGCTGGGCACCCAGGTGCAGACGCGCGTGGCGCCCACGGCCTGCGCGGCGGCGGCCTGCGCGGGCAGGTTGGCCAGGTCGGCCTGGAACTCATCCTCACCGCCTTGCCAGCGGATGGGCAGGCCCCACGGCCCCAGTTCCAGCCCGCGCTCGGCGAACTGCGCGGTGAAGGCATCCACCGTGCCCTTGGCGACGGCCTCCACGGCCAGATTGATGGGCACATCGGCGCCACCGAACCCAACTCGCTGGGCCAGGTCGAGTCCGGCCACGAAGTCCACACCGACGCCTACCGCGCCCCAGCATGCATTGGCATACACAATCACGTCTCCCGAGGCCTGGCCCGAGTCCTGCCGCGGGGCCCAAAAAGCAGAAGGCCGAACCGGGCAACCGGTTCGGCCTTCGCGGCTAGAAGGAGGTACTGTCTACTTCTTTGCCCAGGGCAGTTCGGTGAGAGGCTTGTTCATGTCGCCGTACTTCTGCGACTTGGCGTGGCCGTCACAGAAGGCAACCGAGGCCATGCCGTCCGGCGGGTTGAGCGCTTCGTCGCCAAGGTGACCGAACCGCACCGTAGCGGGACCGGTGGCCCAGGTCCCGTAGGTGGTTGGATCGGTGGCCGGGCTGCCGGGGGTGTTGGGCGCGTCGAACAAGAGGGCCATGCTGGCCGGGGTCGGGATGCGACCACGCTTGGCGCCGGCGGTGGGGCCGGTGGGAGCGGTCAGCAGGTTCAGGTTCAGCGCGTAGTCGGCGCCGGTGTCGACGTCCTGGGTCGGGCACTTGAGAATCTGGTTATTCTTGGTGTACGGGTTGATCATCGCCGGCCAGCCCATCAGCGAGGCAGGGGCCGCCGGGAACCTGGAGTCGTAGTCCTCGGTGTACATCAAGATGCCCAGGGATACCTGCTTGACGTTGCTGATGCACTGCGTCTGCTCGGCCTTTTCACGGGCCTTGGCGAAGACCGGGAACAGGATCGCCGCCAGGATAGCGATGATCGCGATGACAACCAGCAACTCGATCAGCGTGAACGCGCTTCGCGTCTTGGTTCGCATTTGTCTCTCCCACATGCTCAAGGTTGCTATGC
>JACRKZ010000099.1 GCA_016235455.1 Armatimonadota bacterium
AGTAGCCGACGTGCGTGTAGGTCCTGGCCTGCGACTCGCCCGCGGCCAGCAGCCTGGGTGCTGTAGTCGGTGTCATGGCACGTCCCCCTTCGCAGTCGGCCAGGGCGGCAGCTTGACGTTCGGGTCGCGCGGCGCGCGGCCGTGGGGCCAGGCTGTCGCGCCGTACTCCTCGGGCTGCAGCCAGGTCAGGTAGTCGTCGCTGGTGGCAAACAGCCCATCCGCACCGTAGTCGCGGCTGGTGTACACCTCGCCATCCCAGCGACCCGGCCGTCTGGCCCGGCAGACGATGGTATAGCCCCGCCAGGGCTCCTTCCGCGCGTCCTCGCGGGGCTCCGCCAGATACTCGAACCGCGCGCCACCAGCACCCCGCAGCCGGCCGTGCTCCGCCTGCCACTCCTCGGCTGTCGGCCAGCGGCCCAAGCGCAGCGCCTGCGCCTCGGTCGAGGCGGCAACGCGCTCGGTCTGCGTCATGCGCCTCAAGACCTGTGGGCGCAGTGCGCGAGCACCAGGCGCACGAGCGACGAGACTGAACATCAACATCCCGACCAGCAGCGCCGCCTGGTACCGGCCGGCAGTCTCGTCGCCACTGGCTCGGGCCGTGGCAACCAGCCAGGCCAGGGACGCGCACACCCAGGCCAACAGAACCAGGAGCCAGACCAAGCCGATCAGGAGGCTGGTACCCAGGTCGGGGCTCGGCAGGTCCAAGGGGAGCGGTAGTACAACCACACCGAGCAGCAGGCAGAACAGCGGTACGACCACCGCCCGGCAACCTACAAACCAACTGCGCAACGATGGCCGCGCCAGGCCGCGCCAGAGCAGCACCAGCGCCGCGCCCAGGCACACCCAGGTCACGCCCGGCGCCAATGGGGGATGGTAGCTCACTTCGCGACTCACCATGCCGACCACGTAACCGACATGGGCGTTGGGCTGGCTGTGCGACTCGCCCGCTGCCAGCAACCGTGGCAGACCGGACTGCGGGTCCGCGCTCATGGCTTCGTCCCTTGCGCCGGCGCCGGCCAGGGCGGCAGCTTGACGTTCGGGTCGCGCGGCGCGCGGCCGTGGGGCCAAACGCGGGGGTGCTGGCGCCAACGGCTTAGGGCATATCGCAGTCGCGGGTCGTCGTCCGCCGTGCCGTAGACGCCGTCCGGCCCGAACAGCCGGCTGTCCATCTTGGTCCGCGGATAGCCGTCGAGGAACCGACGTTCGGGCAGGTCGATGTTGTCGGCGCGCACGCTCAGCGCCGCCCACGGCTCGGGCCGCAGCGCCACCACACGGCAGGCCGAATAGGCGAACATGGGCGACAGATCCCGGGGTTGGTGCGCCACGTTCCACGCCTGCAGGTCGGGCCACCGACCCTCGGCCGCGGCCTGCGCCTCGATCTCGGCGCTGTAGCGCTCCATGGTGGCCATGGCTTCGACGTAGCTGCTGTCCGCGGTCCAGCGGGTCATCATCCAGCCGGCCCACGCCGCGGCGACCAGGCCCAGCCCGGCGAACCACCGCCAGAGCCGCGGTCGCCAGAGGAGCAGACAGAGCACAATTGGCGACGTGTAGACCATGGCATAGAAGCCCAGGAGCGGCAGAATGGCGCTGCCCAGGTCGTGACGCACACCTGGGTAGAACACCAGGTACCCCACATGTGTCGACGCGCTGACCTGCCGCTCACCCGCCGCGTGGACCGCCCAGCCTGTGGTCTCGGCCATGTCCGTCTCCCCTCAGTCCAATCAGCCCCACCGCCAATGCCACCAGGCCCATCGCCGGGCCAACCACCACCCCGCCGTTCCAGCCGGCATGCAGCGCCACCGCGCACCACACCGAACCGCCCAGCCAGCGCGCTGCGCCGAAGGCCAGGCCCATGGCCAGCGCCTCGGGCCACGGCGTCGCGCCCAGGTGGGCCACCACGAACAACGCGGTGGCCACACCCAACGCCGGCGCTTTGCCCCGAGACGCGAGCGCATCCCACACCAGGCCGCGGAAGTAACACTCCTCAACCACTGGTACGCACAACGCAAGCCAAAGCGCATCGAATGTGCTGGGATGGCCAGCCGGCCACAGTCGGAAGGCGCCCGCGGCCGCCACGCCGCCCAGCAGCCACAGGCCGACGCCACGTAGGCGGCGGGGCTGAGCCGGCACGCGCAGGCGGCGAGCGACCAGAAGTGTGCCCACGAGCAGGGCGCCGATGGGCCAGATGAACGAGGCAGAGCCGAGCGTGTCGCGCAGGAGCAGGCAAGCCAGCAGCGGCAACGGCAGCCAGACGAGGTCGTCGTACTCGCCCTGTCCCACCCGCTCGCCGGACCCGCCCATGACGCCCGCCTCCGTCGTTGGCGTGGTGTTACCCGGAATCAGTCGGCGCCAAACGACGGCATCACGAAGCACCAGGCGTCATAGCGCATCTCGCTCCAACCCAACGGCGGCAAGGGATGACCGGGGAACAGCGCGCGCTCGATGGGCGCGAACCGCACGCGCAAGCGTATGCGCTCGCGGCCCTGGGTCAGCGCGCGCGGCAACAGAAACTCGTCGTCGCGGAAACGGCGGTTGGAGGTCTGGACCACGCTGCGCACCGGGTCGAGTTCGCCCGGTGGGTTGCTGAAGACGCAGGTGTTGGAGCCGGCCAGGTACCAGATGCCAGCCGGTTGCCAGGTGCCATCTTCGGCCTGGACGGCAACCTCGGCGCGCTGGCCGGGGTAGCTGTAGTCCAGCTTGCGACGCAGCATGACGCCGAGGTTGTCGGGTCGCAGCCTGAGGGTGAACTCAGAGCTGCCCCTGGTCACGCGGCCCGTGTCGGTGGTGGCCGGGTAGATCTCCTGGCCGTCGAGGTGGTCGGGTCCCAACTCGAACCGCGAGGTCACCTCGACCGGCGCGCTGGCCTGGGGCGAGCGGTAGGCGTGCGCGGCTTCGCTGGCCGGATCGGCGATGTCCAGCGTGTCCGTCTTGACCAGCGAGGCCGCCGGCAAACCGTACCAGTAGGTGACGGTCTCGTAGTGTTCGGCCGATTCGTTCACGCCGCCATGCTCGAGCTGGATGCGCGCGTGACAGCCGAACGGCATCAGGTCGCCCAGCAGGAACCGGTAGGCTGATTCGATGGCATCGACCGGATCGATGGGTTTGTTCTGCGGAGCGCCGACGGGGTGGCCGGCGAGCGGCAGGGTCATGGTCCGGCCGCCCCAGTAGTCACCGCCGCCACCCCACTCCTCCGTACCGGTGCCGTAGGCCTGCGGCGTCTCGGCATGGTCGAAGAAGAAGCGCGGGTCGCCCTCCAGAGTGGTCAGCCTGGCCTGGTGCGAGAAGATGAAGCTGGTGCCCACGAAGCTGCCCGACCAGTCGCCGCCGCCCTCGACCTGCGCCGTGTCGAGCAGCACCAGGTCATGCCCGCGCGCGGGCGATGGATGGTCGCGGTAGGTGGCGTGGAAGTAGCCGACATGGTTGGCCGGGTCGCCGAAGGGCTCCCAGCGGACCGCCCAGCGCAGCCCGTCGACGGCCCGGTCGCCGCGATTGACCAGCTCGATGCGCGCCGACCGGAAGAATGGCATGGGCAGGTAGCAGGCCAGGTGCACACGGTCGGCATCGAACCGCACATTGACCGGCAGCGCCTTCACCAGGTACTCGCGGTTGGCCCGGTTGTACAGTGTGCCCGTGCCGTAGAACAACGGCAGCGGCGCCTCGACCGACGGCTGGGGCCGGTCGTCCCACGTGACGCGCAGCCAGACACGGCTCAGGTCAAGGGCCGCGTCCTTGGGCGCGGAGAACGACAGGCAGCGGAGGCTGGCGCGCGCTTGGAGCGCCAGCACCTCGGCGGTCGCGCCGGGCTCCAGCCGCAGCTCGCCCGCGCGCGAGGCGATGTCAGGCGGTGCAATGTCGGTGCCGGCGCGACCGAGCAGATCGAGCACGTCAGCCTCCGGAGCGGCCGGCTGCCACGAGCGCAACGGTCGGGATACCGCGGCGCCGGGCACGAACTGCTGATAGATGTAGTAGCCCGTGCCATAGCGTGTCCGTGAATAGGCCATGCGGAAGCTGCGCTCGAACGGCACCGGCACCCAGGACAGGTCGGCGCCTTTGGTGGTCGACCAGGTCCACGCCAGTGGTTCGGGGAACGGTTCAGACGGGATGAACACGGTGCGGGCGAGCTGGCCGGCGTTGACCGGGTCCGCGGTGCCGGTCTCGGCGATGAGGTGGTCGGTGCCGTCCACTTCATAGTGCCAAGGCGAACCATGCCAGTGGTTGTACCGCGCGAAGCAGAGCAAGCCTGGGCCCTCGACATCGAGCGTCACGCTGAAGTCGTCGCGTTCGCGATAGAGGAAGTGCCCGGCATCGGCCGTCTCGTTGCCGCCGGTGCGGTCGTAGGTACTGCGCATGTAGGCCCGCGCGCCGATGCGCTGATAGGCCCAGCGCTCCCACTGACGGTAGGCGTCCCAACCGATGGGAATGACCGGCGGCTCGCCCGCCGCTTGCAGCACCGTTGCCAGCAACACCAGACCGTCCAGCATGGGGAGCCTCCGGCGGCGAGATTCGCGCGACGGTGGTCGTGTCCTGCGCCCCTCAGGCGGGCTTCATGCTCGGCTGCCGCGCCCTGACGCTGTGCCCGGCCGTGCCCCGGACGTCATGCGCCCTTGGGCGGGTCGTCCGCCAGCAGGTCGCCATACAGCTTGACCGTGCACTCGGGGCAGATGCCGTGCGAGAAGCGGGCCGTGCTGTGCGCTTCGATGAAGGCTTCCACGCGCTGCCAGTAGCCCTGGTCATCGCGCACCTTGTGGCACGAGCAGCAGATGGGCAGCAGCCCGCTGAGCATGCCTACGCGGTCCAAGGCCTCCTGCAGTTCGGCCGTGCGCTCGGCTACCGCTTGCTCCAGGCCATCGCGCGCCCTGGCCACGTCGTCGAGCGCCGACCTGGTCTGCTGATGCGACAGCAGGAGTCGCTCCCGCATGGCGTTGAAGGCGGCGATCAGGTCGTCGTATTCGTCGTGGCATTGCAGGTCGATGGCCGTGCCGAAATCGCCCGCCGAGATCTCGCGGCAATGGGCGGCCAGCACCGCGGCGCGCCTGGTCAGGCTTTGGGACAGCCCGAGCGAGAAGAACAGCGCCAACAGCAACGAGGTGAGCAGCGAAACCATGCCCCACAGCCGCAACTCGCGCAGCTTGGCGTCCACCTCATCGGCGCGCATGTCGATGCCGACCAGGTACTTGCCCTCACCATCGCGCAGCGGCGCGTAGCCCGAGAGAAACACGCCCCACTCGTCGCGCACCAGTTCCTTGTCCACCGACGGCATGGAGAAGCCGGTCATCATCAAATCGTTGGCCTCGTCGTAGACCTTGCCCGGCTTGGCCTGGCGCTCGCTCTCGTCGGAGTCGATGACGAAGACGGCTTTGCCGCCCACTTGGCGCATGACATACAGGAACGAGATGTCGGGGTTGGTGCGGCGCATCCGCCGCAGCACCTGCAGGTAGTGCTCGTAGCGCTCGCCGCCCATGTCCGCCGGCCCTTGGATGCCGTCCAGATCCTTCGCCTCGACAGCGTCGGACAGCAACGCGGCGCTGTTCTGCAGCCGCGAGCGCAGGCTCTTGAGCAGGCTGTCGACCGCGCGATCATAGAAGAAGGTGCCCACGCTGCCGGACACGAGGATGATGGCCAGGAGATGGCTCCAGAAGAGCTTGGTGGCCAAGCGCATGCGCAAGCGGGGCAGGAACGGCATGGTGGGAGAACTCCGCGCGTTACAGCCGCGCGGGCGACATAGTAGCGCCCCGGCGCGAGCGGCACAACC
>JACRKZ010000100.1 GCA_016235455.1 Armatimonadota bacterium
CTGGCGCCCGAGGCCCAGGCGGGCATCCTTGGCGGCAACGGCGCGCGCTTCTATGGCCTCGCCCCTGACGAATCGAGTGAAGCATGACCGATACGATGACCGCTGCCGTGCTGTACGGGGCGCGCGACCTGCGCCTGGTCGACCACCCGCGGCCCGACCTCCTACCCGGCATGGTGCGGCTGCGCCCGCGCCGCGTCGGCATTTGCGGGTCCGACTTGCACTACTACCAGCACGGCTTCTGCGGTGGATTCGTGCCGGACCGGCCGTTCGTGCTCGGCCACGAGCTCAGCGCCGAAGTGGTCGAGCTGGGTGTTGGCGTGGCGACCGTGGCCGTCGGCGACCGCGTCACGGTGAATCCGGCGCGCGCCTGCGGGTTCTGCGATGACTGCAAGGGTGGCCGGCCCAACCTGTGCCGCCTCACCATCATGCTCGGCAGCGCCAGTACCACGCCGCCGACCGATGGCGCGTTCGCCGAGTTTCTGACCGTGCGCGCGGACCAGTGCCACCGGCTGCCCGAGGCGCTCGACGACGGGCTGGGCGCCATGATGGAGCCGTTTGCCGTGGCCCTGCATGCCGTCCATCGCGCGGGCTCCGTGGCCGGCCGACGGGTCCTGGTGACCGGCGCCGGCACCATCGGGCTGCTGGTGGCGATGACCGCGCGGGCCTTCGGGGCGGTGCCGGTGGCGGTCACCGATGTGTCGGCCGAGCGGCGGCGGTTGGCGGCCGAACTGGCCGCCGACGTGGCCTTCGATCCAGCCCAGGCGGATCGGCCCGGCGACGGCTTTGATGTGGTGTTCGAGGCCTCGGGCGCCCGCGCGGCGTTGCGCCAGGCGTTCGACCTGGTGCGGCCCGGCGGCACCATCGTGCAGATCGGCACGCTCGGCACCGAGGACGTCCCGCTGCCGGCCAACGCGATCATGGCGCGCGAGATCAGCCTGCTCGGCTCGTTCCGCTACGGCAACGTATTCGGCGAGGCCATTGCGCTGGCGGCCGCGGGCCGCGTGGCGTTGGGGCCGCTGATCACCGCCGTGCTGCCGCTGGCCGACGTCACGCCGGCCATGGACCTGGCCGACGATAAGACCCACTCGCTCAAGGTGCAGATGGCGCTGTAGGCGCCCGTGAGGCAAGCCATGGAGTACCGTCCGCTGGGCCGCACCGGCCTGACCGTGTCGCGACTGAGCTTCGGCGCGTCGTCCTTGGGCGGCGTATTCCGCGAGGTCGACGAGGACGAGGCCATCCGTGCCGTGTGGACGGCGCTGGACCTGGGCATCAACTACTTCGACGTGGCCCCGGCCTACGGCGCCACGCGGTCGGAGTCCGTGCTGGGTCGGGCACTCCGCGGGATTGCGCGCGACCGCTACCTGCTCTCTACCAAGGTGGGCAAGTACACGCGCCCCGGCAGCTACGGCGACGATACGCTGGACTACTCCGCCGCTCGCACCCGTGCTTCGCTGGCCGAGAGTGCTGAGCGGCTCGGCACGGACTACTTCGACATCATCCACCTGCACGACTTCGAGTACCAGGGCCGCCGGCACCTCGAGTGGGCGCTCGACGAGGGGCTGAGCGGCCTGCACGAGCTCAAGGCTGAAGGGCGCATCGGCGCGGTGAGCGCCGGCATCTACCCCATGGACCTGTGGCATCGCCTACTGCGCGACCACGACCTCGATGTGGCGCTGGTGCACAACCACTACTGCCTGAACGACACGCGGCTGCTGGAACTGCTGCCCCTGGCTGCCGAGCGTGGGGTGGGGCTGATCAACGGCTCGCCGTTTGCCAGTGGCCTGTTGACCGACCGCGGCCCGGCCGACTGGCACCCGGCGTCACCGGCGCATCGCGCCGTGTTCCGCACAGCGGCCGACTACTGCCGCGAGCACGGCGCCAGCCTCAGCCAGTTGGCCCTGCAGTTCGCCGTGTCCAACCCCGACCTGCCCACGACGCTGTTCAGCTCGGCCAGCCCGCAGTCGGTCACGCGCTGCGTGCGGTGGGCGGACGAACCACTCGATGAGCAGCTTCTGAAGCAAGTCAGGGAGATCCTGGCACCGGTTGCCGACAGGCAGTGGGAGTACTGATACCGGGGCCCTCCGGTCGGCTGAGCGCGCAGCGCGTGGTGGCACCGGCCTCCTGGCCGGTGATGGCCAGGAGCGCAGGATGACCGAGGGCCAAGCCGGTCCGTCCACCGGCAAGATGCCGGTGGCACGTTGGGCCGGTCGCCACTCTGGGGGTCGTCAACCGGCGCCGGGGCCGGCGTCACGCGCCGGGGAACTTCCACGGCGCGCGGTACTCGGGCCGTGCCCGGCGGATGGCTTCCTCGTCACCCACGACCTTCTCGGTCTTGGCGTCCCACTGCACGGCGCGGCCCAGCTTGTAGCTGAGGTTGGCCAGCGTCACCGGCAGGTCCACGCGGACATGGTAGTCGGGGCTGCAACTCGGCGTCTCGCGGCTCTTGATGCAGTTGAGCCACTCGCGCTCATGGCCGGGCGACGAGGGCAGCGTCTTGGCCGGTGGCTCCTTGTCCCGGAGCAGGTCGCCTTCGGGCACAATCTCGCAACGGCCGTAATCGGCGATCAGCGTGCCATTGACCCCGTGGAAGTAGATGCCCAGCCGGCGCGACGGCGTGCCGCGGCCGAAATCCCAGGCGAAGCTGTTCACACAGCTCATCGACCAGGTCATGGTGAAGCCCGGGTACTGCCACAGCACTTCCTGCACGTCCGGGGCGTCGCCATCGTCGTCGATGGCGTAGCGGCCGCCGGAGCAGTAGGTGGTGGTGGGTATGCCCAGCTCCAGCGCCCAGACCGGCAGATCGATGATGTGCGGCGCCATGCCCGGCGTCCAGCCGCCCGAGTAGGTGAACCAGCTGCCGTGGTTGTACGCGTCGGCGAACAGCGTGGCGTTGAACGGTATGGCCGGCGCCGGTCCCAGCCACATGTCCCAATCGAGCCCCGCCGGCGGGTCCTTGCGGCCGCCCTTGCCAATGCCGGCGGTGGTCTGGTTCATCACGTTGAAGCAGCGCACCACGCTGATCTTGCCGAGCTTGCCCGAGCGCACCCACTCCACGCAGCGGCGATAGTTGTCGCTGGCGTGGATCTGCGTGCCGACCTGGCATACCACTTTGTGCTCGCGCACGGCGTTGCGCACGGCGATGCCCTCGTCGGGGAAGAGCGTCATCGGCTTCTGGAGATAGATGTCCTTGCCGGCGGCCGCGGCCATGCAGGCGATCAGCGCGTGCCAGTGCGGCGGCGTGGCGATGATCACCGCGTCCAGGTCGGGTCGCGCCAGCAGCTCGCGGAAGTCGCGGTAGCCCTTGGCGTTCTTGTGCCGGCCGAGCACTGCGTCGATGCGCGGCTGATACACATCGCACACCCCGGTGACCTCGACATCGGCCTGACTGGCGCAGGCGCTCAAGTTCGCGTTGCCCATGCCGTTGGCGCCGATGATGCCCAGGCTGATGCGCTCACCCGCGGGCGGCTTGCCATCCTTGCCCAGGGCGGCGGCCGGCACGAAGGCCGGCGCCAGCGCCGCGGCGGTGGCTGCGCGCGACAGGAACGAACGGCGGCTGGTGGTCTCGTCCATGGTCACTTCTCCTGGTCGTGATAGGCGGTCCACTGCGCGCGCGCGGCGGCCTCGTCGAGGGGCCCGCCACGGCGGATCCACAGTCGGTAGCGCAGCACCGTGGGCGTCTCGCGCGACAGCGCGTAGCGATGGTTCGCCTGGGGGAAGGTCGGCTGGAACCAGTTCAGTTCGTCGTACTTGACCCAGTCCGGCGGCGCCTCGGGGTTGCCGGCGTGCGGGATGATGGTCAGCGCGGCCGAGCCCTTGCCGCCGGGGAAAGTGCCCGACAGATCGGCCCAGGCCATGCGGGGCTTGGACTCCAGCTCGTCGGTGTGGAAGCCGATGGTCTGGCCGATGACGGCGTTGAGCCGGCAGTTCAGCCCGCCGTAGAGCTTGGTCTCGCGCCGGGCGAGGGTCACGCCGTCGGCCAGGGCGACCAGGCTGAACTCCAGATCGACGAAGCGGCCCAACGGCGTCTCGCGCCCGATGCGGAAGGTGGCCGTCTCGAAGACGATGGGCTCTTTGTCATCCCACAGCCAGCGGCTGTCCGCGCGCACCACGGCGCTGTCGCCACTGGTCAGGCGCGGCTTGCCCACGGCACGGGCGAAGACCTTCTGCAGCGCGTGCAGGTCGCCGAGTTCGCCCCGATAGCCCACCTCGGGCCAGGCCCAGTAGATGCCGCGATGGTGCGGATGGTCGATGGGCCAGTCACGGGTGAGCTCCTCGCCGTCGAGCCCGTAGAGCGGATGCAGGTAGTCCGAGCGGGCCACCGCGTACTTGCGGTTGCCCTCGGCCACTCGGGTCAGCAGGTCGCCGGGCTCGACCGTGCGCGCGTTGTAGCGCAGCACGGGCCGGCCGCCCTCGCTCACCTCCACCTGGCCCGTGTCCGGGTTGAGCCGGGCGGTCATCACCGGCTCCGCGGTCGCCGGGCTCAGCAAGGTCGCCACCGCGATCGTCAGCCAGATGCGCATCGTCGGTCTCCCTGGCCGAGGTGTTGGCCTGCCTTGGCAAGAGTCCTGTCGTGGGGCGACCCAAATCACAACGCGCCCGGCACCAGCGTGCCGAGCGCGTTGTGGACAGGGGCGAGGCGCGCCTAGTTCATGTCAGCCGGGAAGCCCGTGGCGTTGCCGGCCTGGTCGGCCAGGTCGAAGCGGAAGCCCGACTTGGGGGTCAGGACCTTGGCCCACTTCAGCGTCTTGACATGACCGTCGCAGTAAAGGAAGTTGCCAAAGCCGTTGTGCCCGTAGAAGCCAGACCAGCGGGGGTTCCACGACGCGCAGTCGGGGCCGCCGTCGCGCTTCTCGATGCACTGGAGCTGCTCGGCCGGTGACTGGATCTTGGCCAACGAGGTGTTGCAGTTGCCGGTGCCGTAGCTGAAGCCGGTCGAGTCAACGCCACCGTCGGTCGGGTAACCGTAGTGGTTGATGATGCCGCCGTCGTTGGTGGCATTCGACGTGTTCGACGGGCACTTGAACACCTGGGTGCTCTTGAGGTACGGCTGGATCGAGAAACGGAAGGTCAGGGTCACGGTGGTGCCGTCGACCGGGCTGACGAAGCCGTTGCAGGTGCGGCACATGGGCAGCGTCTCGTCGTAGTCCTGTGCATACTGCACAAAGGCCACGCCGAGCTGCTTCATGTTGCTCTGGCACGAAGCAGTACGAGCCTTCTCACGTGCCTTGGCGAAAACGGGGAACAGGATGGCGGCCAGGATCGCGATGATCGCGATGACCACCAGCAACTCGATGAGGGTGAACCCTCGGCGCTGTGCTCTCATCTGATGGACTCTCCCGTCCACCGTGGGCAGGGAGGAGCTCGCGAGGCCAGGCCATAGGCGGCACAGACTCACCCGGCCTGCTGCCTACGACGAACACGACATCATAGCCGCTGGCGTCAGGGAAAGCAAACGATTTCGAGGAATCGTCATATCGCACTCGGCCGGTTGGCGCGCTGGGCGGGGCCGGGCGGACGCGGACGCGAGGCCGGCAGGACTGGCCGCGCGCTCACCGAAGCCACCCTGTGTGGCTGGAGCAAGGCATGGCTCGACTCGCATCGCTGGTGCTCTGTCTCTACCTGGCGGGCGCGCCCGCGGTGGATCTCGCTGCCTTCCGCGCCCAGCCAGACAACCGCGCCGCCGTGCGCGCCTCGCTCGGGGTGCGGGCCGTGCGGTCGCTGTCGGCCACGAGAGTCGAGGTGACGGTCGGGGCCAGCGCCAATGATGTGGCGGGCCGCGCCGAGGCTTGGCGGGTCGTCAGCGAGACCGACCCCGCCTATGCCTACGCCGCTCTGGTCCGCCCGCGCGAGGCTGGTCTGCGCCGCGAGATCGAACTGGCGCCGTGGTCGCGCCTGATCGTCACGCTGGATCTGCCCAGCCCGCTCAAGGCCGGCTGCGACTATGCGTTCATCGGCCAGGGCGCCGGCGACCAGGTGCTCACCGGCGGGCGCACGGCGGCCGGGCTGATCTTCGGGCGCGAGCCCGAGCCGCGCGATGCTCGCCTCGACCTGGCCGTACTGGCCGTGCGCGCCGTGCGACCCATCGGCCCGCGACTGGTCGAGGTCGAAGCCGGTCCCGCTCTGCAGGCCGGCGCGGCCAACCGGCTCGATCTGTACCGCGTCACCGTCGGGGGCCAGCCGGCGCGGGTCGAGGCCATGGGCCGGTGGACCGGGCTCGACACCTACCGGCCGGTGGGCTGGCCGTTCGAGGCCATCGTGGCACACCGGCTCTATCTGCGGCTCGACCGCGACTTCGCGGCTGGCACGCGGGTCGAGGTGGAACTCCTGCCGGCGCTGTGCGGTGGCGATGCCACGGCGCGCACCGCCGGTTTCGACTTCGACCCGCTACGCACCTGGAGTCCTTCGCTGCAGGCCAACCAGGTCGGCTACCTGCCCGACCGCGGCCGCAAGATCGCTTACCTTGGCCGCTGGCTGGGCTCTTACCCCGAGGGGGCACCCGCGGCGCGTCCCAGCGCCCCGGCCGGCACGCTCTATGAGCAGTTCGGTGCCCTGTTGCGCGCCGCCGAGCGCGCCACCAGCCGGTCCGAGGCGCCCACCGCCGAGACGCCGGCACCGGCCGCGGCCGCGGCGGAGCAGTCACCCGCGCTGTGGTTCGCCGAGCCGCCGCGCTTCGCCGTGCACGACGAGGCCAGCGGGCGCCAGGTGTTTGAAGGGCAGGCCCGGCTGGTCCATCGCTCGGGCCAGATGACCGAGGGCTACTACCGCCATGACCACTCGGGCGCGAATGTCTGGCAGCTCGATTTCAGCGACCTGCGCACGCCAGGTCGCTACGTCGTCACGGTGCCGGGCGTTGGCCGCTCTCTGCCCTTCGCCATTGGTGCCGACGTCTACCGGCGCCCGTTCGAGATCGCTGCTCAAGGCGTCTGCAGCCAACGCTGCGGGTGCGAACTCGGCCCGCCGGCCACCGACTGGCGCCGCATCGCCTGCCACCGCGCCGGGCTCACGCCGACCACGCAGCTCCGTGGCGAGGCCCATGACATCCATGATCTGGGCCGGAAGATCGACTACGAGCGCGGCCGGCGGGCACCGCTCGACCCGGCTCTGCTCGCGCTCGATCGCGATCCGGCGCTGGTCGCCTGGTACCGGCTCGAGGGCGATCTGGCCGACAGCGCCGGCGGCCATGTGCTGCGGCCGCGTCGCGACGGACAGGCGTTCAGCGCCGACACGATGCTGTTGCCGGGCGAGAACCGCTGCTTCGGGCCGACCGGCGCGGACGAGCCGCTGGGCGCCGAGGCCGACCTGGCCTGCGACGCGACCGGCGGCTACAGCGTGGCGGGCTGGGTTCGGCATCAGGGCGGGATCAACTTCGGGGGCACGCTGTTCGGCTTCCCTGGTGGTACCGGGCAACCACGCCTGGCGGTGCAGGCCAGTTGGGGCGTGCTGCGCGCGATCGTGGGCCAAGGCGCCGAGATCAGCCTCGGCCGCGTCGAAGACGGCCGCTGGCACCATGTGGCGGTGACGGTCGAGGCCGACCGGCACGTGCGCGCCTGGCTCGACGGCCGTCTGGCCGGCGAGGCGACCACCAACGCCCCCATCGGCGGAGCACGCTTCGTGCTGGGCGCGCTGGAGGGCAAGGAACTGGCCGGCAAGTTCATCGACGAGGTGCGCTGCTACCGGCGCGCGCTCAGCGCCGCCGAGGTGGCCACGCTGGGCACACGCTGGGTGGAGCGGGCCGGCCGCATCGACGCTTACGGCGGCCACCACGACGCCGGCGACTACAACCCGCGCTCACACCTGGATGTGGCGCAGACGCTGATGGACGCCTACGAGATGGCTCCCGCGGCCTTCGCGGATAACCAGTTGCCCGTGGCCGAGCGCGGCAACGGCCTGCCGGACATCCTCGACGAGGCAGACTGGGCGCTGCGGCTATGGCGCGGGCTGCAGGACGCCGACGGCGGTGTGTTCGGCGGCACCGAGTCTGATGGCGACCCGAACTTCCTGCAGACCGTCGACCTGGACACGCTGGGCGACTACGCCTACGCCAAGGATACGGGCGCCTCGCTGGAGTTGGCCGGGGCGTTGGCGCAGTGGAGCCGTATCCTGGCCGCGCTGGGCCGCGACGGTTCGGCTGACCTCGCGCGCGCGCGTCGAGCCTATGAGTGGGCGTTGGCCCACGAGCCGAGAGCGGGCGCCGTTCGCGCCTATGCCGAGGGCTACCTCACGCCGCTGGCCTACGCATCGGCCGAGCTGCTGCGCACCACAGGCGAGGCGCGCTTCGCCCGTGACTTCGCCCGCGCGGCGGTGTGGGCGCAGCGCGCCGACGCCGACCCCACGGTGTACGGGCTGTATGACCAGGCGCGCGCCGCGCTGGGCTACTGCCGCGTGCCACCCGCGCAGGCCGATCCAGCGCTGCAGGCGGCGTGCCGCGCCTCGCTGCTGCGCTGGGCCGACTGGTATGTGGCGTCTTCGGCGACCATGGCCTACGGCTTCGTGCGGCATCCGCAGGCGCCGATCACCTGGGGCACGGGCGCCAACCTGCACTATGCCCTGCCGGTACTGTGGGCCTGGTGGCTGAGCGGCGAGCCGCGCTACCTGGACTGGGTGCTGCGCAGTTGCGACAACCTGTTGGGCGCCAACCCGCTGGGCTTGTGCTACCTGACCGGCGTGGGCAGCCGCGGCGTCCACGCCCCGCTGCACAACAGCCGCTACCGTGCCGTCGGCGAGGCGGTGGACGGCCTGCTGGTCAACGGCCCCAACGCGCGCGGCGAGGGCTATCGGCTGACCGAGGTGGCCTATCCGCCGATCCGCCCCGAGTTCGCCAGTCTGTACACGTTTGCCGATTGTCACTTCGCCATCGCCATCGATGAGGGCCTGGTGCGCAATCAGGTCGAGGTCGAGGCGGTCTTCGGCCTGCTGGCTGGGCTGGACCGGGGCCGGTAACGGTTGCGTGCAGGTGCTTGACCGGCGCGCCGCGATCTGCCATGCTAGCGCACCCAGAAGTCCTCGAAGTGGAAGGTCGAGGTAAATGCGCATCACAATTAAGGACATCGCCCAGCAAACAGGGCTCTCGTACTCTACTGTCTCGCGTGCATTGCACGACGAGGACAGTCCCTACGTGTCGCATAAGACGCGCGTGCTGGTGCGGCACGTGGCGCGGCAGCTGGGCTACGTGCCCAATGCGGCGGCGCGCAGCCTGGTCACGGGCCAGACCAACACCATCGCGCTGATGATGATCGACGCCTACGCGCCGTTCTATGCCGGCGTGCTGCGGCGGCTGACCAAGGCGGCCGAGGACCACGGCTTCACCGTGGCCATCGAGCGCTGGAGTTCGCCCGGCGCGCACGATGGTCCGCCCGACTTCCTGCGTTGGCCGGTGGCCGGGGCGCTGGCCTGGGATGCCATGTACGTCTATGCGGACAAAATGCAGTTTCTGCGGCAGCATGGCCTGCCGGTGATCGAGATGGGTGCCATCGTAGGGCCGACCGGCGACCGCGTGGTGGCCGATCTGGCCGGCGGAACGTGCCTGGCAATCGAGCATTTGCTCGCTGGCGGTCGGCGCCGGGTGGGCATGATGGTCAACCAGGGCTCGGTGGACATGGACGACCTGCGCGCCGTGGCCTACCGTGCGGTGATGGCCGAAGCCGGGCTGGAGCCGGAGTGGATCATACTGGCCCAGCAGACCCGAGCCAACGCGCGCGAAACGATCGCCGCCTACGGTCGGGCGCACACGCTGCCCGAAGCGCTGTTCTGTGTCAACGACGATGTGGCCATCGGCGCCTTGCGCGGACTGCACGACATGGGCGTTCGGGTACCGGACGATGTAGCCCTCGTCGGCTGCGACGGCATCGAGGATACGCTGTACCACGCGCCATCCATCTCGACGTTGCTGCACCCGGTGGCGACCATGTGCGACCAGGGCTTGACCTTCCTGGCCAACCGCATTGCCAACCCTGAGCTGCCCGAGCAATACGCGCTGCTGCCCATGGAACTGGCGGCGCGCGAGTCCTCGGCCTAGGCCGGCGCGTGAGATCGGCGCCGGGAGCGAGCGAACTCCGCTCGCCACGTTGACACGCGGCACGCAACGTGGCACGATTGCGGCGCGCGACGGCCATCGATGGCTCGTGCCGTCGTGGCTGTGGTCGTCTGTCGGTAACCGGGCTCGGTATGGGACTGTCTAAGCTCCAGCCGACCGCCGGCGTCCGAGGCATCAATGCCGACTCGCGGCGAGTGCGGGGGTAGGTAGGCGTATGAAGCGACAGCAAGCGCTATTGGTGGCGGCGGCCTTGATGCTGCCGACGGTGCTCTGGGCTCAGCCCGAGAACCCGAATCCACGCCGGTATCCCTTTTTCGAGCGCCAGTTGGCGGGTGTTCGGCTAGGTCAGCATGCGCAGAGCATCACTGGCCTGTGGGACATGCGCGTCGACAGCCTCGCACCCGAGGAGCGCAGGTGGAACAAAGCCACCTACGCCATGCCTGACCACATCGTCATGCGCTTGGGCACCAAGCCGCCCGTGCTCCGTGGTACGACGGCCATCCCCGACGGCACGATGAACTGGCTGTATGGCCCCAATGGTCGCGACACACAGGTCATTTTGACGGACCTGGTCGGTGGTGGCGGTGCCGCCGGTGGCGCCGGCGGCGGGTCCGGCGGTGCCGGCGCGTTGGGCACGGCTCAAGGCATGGGCTCGGCGCTGGCGCAAGGGCCTGAGTTGAGCACGCCCGAGCTGACCGAGCGGCTGCGCGGCTTCATGGCGCGCGCCATGGGCGACGAGCGCGCCGCGCAGGTCAATCTGCACCTGGCCCAAGCCCAGGAGTCGCTGGGCGGGCTGTCCGCCGGCATGGCCGGATCGGCCACGTTGGCTGGTGGCGGCAGCGGCATCGGCCGACCGCCGAGCGCGATTGCCGGAGCGGCGACCGGAGGGGCCGCGGCGGCGGGTGGCGGACTCATGGCCGCGGCCGGCGAGAACCCGGTGGACGTGGCCGGCGCGCTGATCGGCGGCGCCGCGGGCGGCGCGGTCACCGAGATCAGCCAGAACGTGGTGCAGCGCTTCCAGAACGACATCGGTCACCTGTTCCACGCCCCCAAGCAGCAGATCGCCGAGTTCGAGCGCAAGCTGTATGCCACCGACCAGCAGATGTATGAGAAGCTGGCCGTGGCCCGCGCCGAAGGCCGCGACCGCGACGCCGTGCGGCTGCAGGCCGAGGTGCGCTGGCTGGACGCCGAGCTGCAGATCCTGGACTGGCTGCTGCTTTCGTCGCCCGACTACTACCAGGTGTTCCACGTCGGTCAGCCCAACCGTGACATCGTCTTCTGCTACAACCCGGCGCCCGGCATCTGGGTGTCGTTCACCATCAACTTCTACACCTGGCAGATCAACGGCATCACCGTGGCGGGCAACAGCCCGTGGGACGGCGCGCAGACCTCTTCGGCCGGCAATTCGCGCGGCATCCGCCTGGGCGACAGCCTGGAGCAGGTGCTGACGCGCTACGGCTGGCCCAACGGCTGGGAATCGTACATGGGCCGCTACCTGCTGGTCCACTACTACGAGGACAACAACGTCGGCTTCCTGATCGACCATCCCTCGCCCAAGGTCTACCGCGTCAACCGCATCATCATCCAGCCGCGCCCGCAAGGCACCGAGCGCCAGTTGGCCGGCTTCCGCATGGGCCAGAACGCCCAGGACCTGCTGGTCGACCATGCCAACCGCGGCTACGGCCCGGTGGCCTATGGCGAGCCGTACGTCGTGGAACGGCCCCTGCAGCGCCTGACGCGCATCAACCCCGGCACCGAGCCGGCCCCTGAGAACAGGCCTCCGGGCATCCTGCTCGATCGCCGCCTGGGGCCGCTGATCGACACGCTGGCGGGCTCTGGCGGCGCTGGTGGCGCTGGCGGCGGCCCGGGTGGCGGCTCCGGCGGTGCGCCCGGCGGACCTGGCGGCGGCAGTGGTGGCCCTCCGGGCGGCGCGCCGCGGGCCATGGGCCAGGCGCAGGCGCAAGGTGCGACCGCTCAAAGCGCGACCGACCCGCTGGGCCGGCCGACCGCGCAGGCGCAAGGCTCTGGCGGCGGACCGGGCGGCGGTGGTGCTGGCGGTGGCGGCCAGAGCGGCGGCCCCTTGGTTCCGCCGCGCGTGCCGGTCGTGCTGTACCGCTTCCCGATGCCGTTCTTCTACCACTTCGACACGTACAACAACGAGATCGCCTGCGCCCGCTCCAAGGCCGAGCAGAGCATCTATGGTCTGGCCGAGTCTGGTGGCGGCGGCGGCGCTGGTGGTGGCGGCGGCGGCGGCGCACCGGGCGGTTCCGGCGGTGGGTCCGGCGGTGGCGGTGGTGGTGGCGCGGGTGCCGGCGGCGGCTCGAGCGACCCGAGCCTGGCGCCGCGCATCCTGCTGGCGCAGTTGCTCAACTGGGTCTACATCGACCCGACCGGGCAGACCGGCTTCAGCATCGCCTTCGGTTGCCGGCAGTCGCCGGGCGAGTGCGCCGTCACGGCGTGCGTCAACGAGACGCAGTTCCGCTGGGACTACCGCTTCAACCCCGACGTTCGCGCTGAGTTCGGCATCGACTCCGACGGCTTCTGCACGCAGATCGGCGTGCTGGGCACGGCCTGGTCGGGTGCGCGCACCGAGCGCGGCGCCGCGCTGGGCACGACCTTCAGCGATGTGCTGCTGCGCTACGGTCCGCCGCTGCTCTACGCCCCGTTCACTCAGGACCAGGCCGAGCAGGACCCGAACATCATGCTTATGTCGTACGCTCGCGACGAGATCGGCACGCCGTACGGCAACCTGAACCTGACGCTCCAGAACCAGCGCATCACCGCGATGCAGATCCTGGCCCTGAGCGTCCGCTAGACACCAAGATAGGCCGCGGCCAAGGCCGCGGTGGAGCAGCAGCCCCCGGCGGCGCGACTACGGTCGCCAATGCCGCTGGGGCTGTTTGCTTCAAGGGCCAATCGGCCCAGCCGAGGTAGCCACTCCGTGGCGTTGACACCCGTAGACCGCGATTCGCTGCGTGAGCGTCTGGATGTTCTGGACGTGCTGGGTGGCTATATGCGGCTGCAGCGCGCCGGCAACGAGTGGCGCGGCTTGTGTCCGTTCCACGACGAGAAGACGCCGTCGTTCTACGTGAACCCGGCCAAAGGCCTGTGGATCTGCCGCGGCCAGTGCGGCACCGGCGGCGATGTCTTCGACTTCGTCATGCGCGCCGAGCGCCTGGACTTCCGCGACGCGGCCGAGTTCCTGGCCAACCGTATCGGCTGCACCATGGTCGTCAACCAGGGCGAGGCGCGCCGCAGCGAGGAGCGCGAGCGCATCTTCGACATCAACGGCCTGGCCACGCGCCTCTATGAGCGCGCGCTGTGGCAGACCGACACGGGCCGCGTGGCCCGCGAGTACCTGCTGCGGCGCGGGCTCACCGAAGAGACCATCCGCCACTTCCGGCTGGGCTATGCGCCGGACGGCTGGGACCATCTGGCGCGGCACCTGGAGCGGCAGAACCTGTCCTTGGCCGACGCCGAGCTGGCTGGACTGGTGCGCAGTCGCGAGCGCTCGGGCGGGCATTATGACCGCTTTCGGCACCGCATCATGTTCCCCATTCTGGACAGCCAGGACCGCACGCTGGGCTTTGGCGGCCGCGTGCTGCGCCACGATGATGAGCCCAAATACCTGAACACGACCGAAACGCCGGTCTTCCACAAAGGCACGGTCCTGTACGGGTTGCCGTTTGCCGTGGGCTCGTTGGCCGACGGGGCCATTGTGGTAGAAGGGTACATGGACGTCATCGCGCTGCACCAGCATGGCATCAACGCAGCCATGGCCACGCTGGGCACAGCGCTCACCTCCGACCATTTACGGCTGTTGCGGCGGCACACCGAGCGCGTCATCCTATGCTACGACGCCGACACCGCCGGCCAACGTGCCACGGACCGCGCGGCGGTGCTGTTCATCGAGGAGGGCATCGAAGGCCGAGTGCTGACGCTGCCGCCTGGACAGGATCCGGACGAGTTTGTGGGCGAGCAGGGCCGCGATGCGTTCTATGAGCGACTGCGCACCGCGCCCGACCTCATCACGCACCGGCTGCTGACCGCGCTGGACGCGGCGGGCGACGATCCGTTGTCGCGCGCGGGCGCCATTCAGGAGGCGGTCATCCCGATCCTGGCGGACATCCGCGAGCCGCTGCGCCAGACGTTCACCCTGCGGCAGGTGGTGGACTGGTGGTCCAGCCAGTCGGTCGGCTTGGCGGAAGAGTTCGAGCGGTCGCTGGTGCAGGCGGTGCGCGGCTATCGGCGGCAGGCGGCGCGGCGCGGGTCACGGCGAGATGCGCCGCGCGAGCCGGTGGCCGAGCAGCGCTGGCTGCCGCGCGAACAGCAGGTCGAGCGCGAGGTGCTGGCGGCCATGCTGAGCCATGCCAACCTGCTGGCGGTCGCCCGCGAGCAACTGGGCGAGCCGCTGTTTGGCGACGCGCCGTGCCGGGCGCTGTTCGCGGCGATCATGGCGCACGGTGCGGATCCGACGCGCCTGGCCGGCGCGCTGGATGAGACAGGACGAGCCTTGCTGGCCGATCTGAGCTGTCGGCCGCCGGGAGAGGAGTCGGAGATTGCCAAGACCTTCGACCGCCAGGTGCTCGAATTGCGGGCCAATGCGTTGCAGACCCAGGCCGAGGCCTTGCGGCGTGAACGGGCCCGCGTGGCGAATGACGATTTCGAGGCTCAGACAGAGCTACTGAAGCGTATCCATGTGTTGGAGCGTGAACTGGATGAAGCACGGCGACGTCTGCTGGGGTAGACGGGGCGTCGTGAGCCGGGCCGGATGAGAATCGAGCGTGTCACCCACGCTTGGTGCACAATGTTGGAATGGCGCGGCGGAAAGAGGCGATGGCAACGCGTGACTTGACGGTCCAGATACAGGACCTGGTGCGGTTTGGCAAGTCCACGGGCTCACTGAGCACGGGGCAGGTCGTGGCATTCATTACCGAGCATCCCGAGCTGTCGGCGGATACCGACCTCGACGAGGTGCTACGGCTGCTCGAGGCGCAGGGCATCGAGGTGGTCGAGGACGACCCGGACGACGACGAGGAGTCGCATCCCGCCGAGGCGCAGACCAGCGCCGGCGTGGGCGTCGGTGTCGACGACGAAGAGGACGACGAGCTTCACGAGCGGTTTGAGCTGGGCGAGGGCGTCCCGCTCGACGACCCGGTGCGCATGTACCTGCGCGATATCGGGCGCGTGGCCCTGCTCACTCAGGAGGAAGAGCTCGACCTGGCGCGGCGCATCGAGCACGGCGACCAGGAGGCCAAACAGCGCCTGACCGAGGCCAACCTGCGCCTCGTGGTCAGCATCGCCAAGCGCTACACGGGCCGCAACATGAGCTTCCTGGACCTGATCCAGGAGGGCAACATCGGCCTGATCCGTGCCGTTGAGAAGTTCGACTTCCGCAAGGGCTTCAAGTTCAGCACCTATGCGACTTGGTGGATCCGCCAGGCCATCACCCGCGCGATTGCCGACCAGGCGCGCACCATCCGCATTCCGGTGCACATGGTCGAGACGATCAATAAGCTGCTCAAGACCAAGCGCGAGCTGATCCAGGCGTTGGGCCGCGAGCCCACCGTGGAGGAGCTGGCCAGCGAGTTGGACATGCCGCCCGAGCGCGTCTCGGAGATCCAGCGCATCGCGCCCGAGCCGCTCAGCCTCGAAACGCCGATTGGCGAACAGGAAGACTCCCACCTCGGCGACTTCATCGAGGATGAGCGCTCCGTCTCGCCGCCCGACGTGGCCAGCAACAAGGTGCTGCGCGAGCAACTCGACGCGGTGCTCGAGACGCTCAGCCCGCGCGAACGCGATGTGCTGCGCATGCGCTATGGGCTCGACGACGGCTGGCCGCGCACGCTCGAAGAGGTCGGCCAGCACTTTGAGGTGACGCGCGAGCGCATCCGCCAGATCGAGGCCAAGGCGCTCAAGAAGCTGCGCCAGCCCAGCCGGTTGCGGCAACTGCGCGACTACATCGGCCACTGATGGCCGCCGCAGCGGTGCGGGCCGCCGCACTGGTGTTCATCTGTCTGCTCCTGGCCTCGTGTGGGGTCAGGCACGACGACGTGGCTGACCCGAGGACCGCCCCCCAGGCCGCCGCGGGCAAGGCCCAGGCGCCCGCGACGACGCTGACCGAGCGTGAAGCCGCGAACGCGGTGCAGGTGAAGCCGCGCAAGACGCCCGAGAAGCTGCCGCCGCCGCCCACCGCGGCGCCGACTCGTCAGGCCGAGGCCCAGGATGTCGAACTGCCGCTCTATCCGGGCGCGCAGGTGCAGCGCAGCGAGGCCACACGCGCGCAGCGGCAATCGGCGCTGGTCTACCTGTCCACGGCCGACTCGGTGGAGACGGTCTACGGCTGGTACAAGAAGCAACTGGCCGGCGCGAAACTCAGGGACGACCAGTTGGTCAACAACCCTCAAAGCCCTAGTGCCACGCTTACGCAAGAGCTACCCGACGGTCTGCGCCAGGTGTCCATCACCCGGCAAGGACAGCAGACCATGGTGCTCCTGACGCGGCTGCGGATGGCGGGTGTGATCAAACGATGAGAGCGGTGCGACGAGGATGGATGGTGGCGAGCCTGCTGCTGGCCGCGCTGTGCGTCGGCGGCTGCAACAAGGCCAAGCCCGAACCCAAGGCGAAGCTGCCGGCCTACGCCGTGCACACCAGCGTGAGCTCGGCGGACCTGGGCGTGCCCTTCTATCCGGACGGGCAGAAGGTGCTCGGCGCTGGCCGCAGCAGCATCAAGGACGGCAGCGGCAGCCTCAGCGCCGTGCTGGACACGGCCGACTCGGTTGAGACGGTCTACCAATGGTACCGGCATCAGTTGGGCACGCCCCTGCATACCGACTTTCTCAACGCGGACGGAACCGAGCCCCAGGCCAAACTGGTCAAAGCGGATGGTGCCAGCCGCGTGGAGGTGGCCATCGTGCAGATGGCCGGCCGCACGCGCATCATCATGACGCGGACGCAAGCGCCGCGACCCAAGCCCGAAACCACGGGCGACGCCAAGGACAAGAAGGGAAGCTGACCATGAGCCAGGCCGAATTGCACGATACCCTCAAGCAGTTGATCGTCGAGCGGCTGTTCCTCGACCGCAAGGGCATCGCCGCGGGTGACCTGGCCACGGAAGCCGACCTCATGGAGGCCTACGACATCGACTCGGTGGAGCTGTTCGAGATCGTCGTGGCGCTCGATGAGGAGTACGGCGTGCAGGTGCCCGAGGAAGACTTCAGCATCGAGCTCTACCGCAGCGTGGCCAAGCTGGCCGGGCTGGTCGAGAAGTACGGCAGCGCATAGCTCGCCGCCCGCCGATGCCCACGCCGTCAACGGTCGCGTTCGTCAATCACGTCGGGTTGGTCAGCGGCGCCGAGCAGAGCCTGCTCATCGTCCTGGCCAACCTGGACCGAACGCGGTACCGGCCCGTCCTCATCTGCCCCGCTGGGCCGTTGGCTGAACGTGCCCGCGCACTGGGCGTTGAAGTGCGCGCGTGGTGCGGCACGCGCTTGCGCCGCCGGCTGTCCGCGGTGCCGCGGCTGCTGCGCGCCGCGCTGTTGCTGCGGCCGCTGCTGGCCGACGCTGACCTGATCCACGCCAACAGCCTGGCCGCCGCGCTGGCGGCTGAGCCGTGGCGAGGCCGCCGGCCGCTGCTGTGGCATGTGCGCGACCTGCGGATGGCTGATGGGCCCGCGAGAGCCATGGCCCGGCGCGCCGACGCCTGCCTGGCCATCTCCGTCGCCGTCGCCGAGCGGCTGGCCGCGCTCGGCGCGCCGCCCGAGCGCGTGCATCTGCTGCCCAATGCCCTCGACGCCGCGGACTTCCAGCCGACGCGGACGCGCGCTGTCGTGCGCTCCGAGCTGGGCCTCGGCGACCAGACGCTGGTGGCCATCGTGGTCGGCCAGTTGGTGCCCTGGAAGGGGCACGACGACCTCCTGGCGGCGTGGGCCCTGGCGCTCCCGAGGTTGGGTGACGGGCATCTGCTGGTGGTGGGCGCCGACCTGTTTGGCGAGCACGCCGGGTATGTTGCTCAACTGCGCCAGCGCGCCGCACAGCCTGACCTGGCCGGCACGGTGAGCTGGCTGGGTGCGCGGCAGGATGTTGCCGACCTCATGGCCGCCTCCGACGTGCTGGCGCTGCCGTCACATGGCGAGCCGTTTGGCCGGGTGCTGCTGGAGGCTGCGGCCGTGGGCCTGCCGGTCGTGGCCACCGTGCCCGGCGGGCCTGCCGATGTGGTCGAGCCGGGCCGCACGGGGCTACTCGTCCCGGCGGGCGATGTGACGGCGCTGGCGGAGGCGCTGGCCGAACTGCTGGCGATGCCGGAGCGCCAACGACAAGCCATGGGCGTCGCGGCGCGGGCGCGGCTCGAACGTCACTTCACAGCATGTTCGCAGGGCGAGCGCCTGATCGCGGTATATGGTAGACTCGAATCAGGAGCGTCGCCATGACCCGGACAGTTGCCATTCCGCCCACGCGCCGCGCGGCGCCGCGGCGCGGATTCTCGCGCGCCAACGTGGCCGGCGCCGTGGGCACATTGGGGTTTGTCGCGCTGGTGGCGCTGTATCTGGTGAGCTTGCTCTGGCCAGCGATCCTGGGTAAGGTGTGAACGCGATGAGCCGAGCTCCTATCATCGATCCGGCCGTTCGCGAGTACCTGAGGCGCGCGTTGATCATCGCCGCTTCGGGCTGGGTGCTGTTCATCCTGATCGCGCCGCTGGGCAACCTCGTCTTCGCCGCGCCGACGGCCGCCCTGCTGCGCGGGCTGTTGGCCGCCTCGGGCAACACCGTGGCCGGCACGGGCCCCCAGATTGCCGTGGGTGAGCAGGCCATGCGCATGGTGGTGCCGGCCTGGACGGCGGCGCCGGCGCTGCTGCTGGGTCTGGGCGCGGTGTTTGCCTTTCCCACCGATCTGGCCAAGAAGGCCATGGGCGCCGCCATGTTGGTGGTCAACACCGTCATGGTCAACGTGATCGTGCTGGGCTGGCTGGCCGTGCAGACGGCGGTCATCGTCGAAGGACGCAGCACGGTCTCGTTCGGTGCTCTCGCTGCTTTTCTGGATGTGGCGAGTGGTGCCACGGCCGTTGTTCGGCGGTCGGAGCGCGGTCGCCGGGGAGTAAGCGAGTCCATGGCCGACGAGGGAGCCGGCAATCGCCGGGCCGCCGCGCAGCGCGAGGGCTGTCAACGCATCATCGCCAACGTCGAGCGCGTGACGCTGGGCAAGCGGCATGTCATCAACCACGCGCTGGCGGCCATGTTGGCTGAGGGCCACGTGCTGTTCGAGGACGTGCCGGGCGTGGCCAAGACCATGATGGCGCGCTCGCTGGCGGTGAGCATCGGCTGCGGCTTCCGCCGGGTGCAGTGCACGCCCGACCTACTACCCACCGAGGTGACGGGCTCATCCATCTTCAACCAGAAGAGCAGCGAGTTCGAGTTCCGGCCCGGCCCGGTCTTCACCAACCTGCTGCTGGCCGACGAGATCAACCGCGCCACGCCGCGCACGCAGGCGGCGCTGCTGGAGTGCATGGCGGAGCATCAGGTGTCGTCCGACGGCACGACCTACGACCTGCCCATGCCGTTCCTGGTGGTGGCCACGCAGAACCCCATGGAGCAGGAAGGCACCTTCCCGCTACCCGAGGCCCAGCTCGACCGCTTCATGGTGCGGCTGAGCGTGGGCTACCCGTCGTTCACCGCCGAGCAGGACATGCTCGAACGCCAGCGCATGGCGCATCCCATCGACAGCCTGGGCGCCGTGATGGGGCCCGAGGAGTTCGTGGCGCTGCAGCGCGGCACGCGCGAGGTCTACGTCCACGAGCAGATCCGCGGCTACATCGTGCAGTTGGTGCAGGCCAGCCGCGAGCATGCCGACGTGCTGCTGGGCGGCAGCCCGCGCGCGTCACAGGCGCTCTATCGCTCCAGCCAGGCGCTGGCGCTGATGGAGGGCCGCAC
>JACRKZ010000101.1 GCA_016235455.1 Armatimonadota bacterium
TACGATGGCACGTCAGAAGTTCGAGCGCACCAAGCCGCACGTGAACGTGGGCACGATTGGTCACGTGGACCATGGCAAGACCACCCTGACCGCCGCGATCACCCGACTGCAGGCGACCAAGGGCTGGAGCAAGTTCGTGCCCTTCGAGGAGATCGACAAGGCTCCCGAGGAGCGCGAGCGCGGCATCACCATCGCCACGGCGCACGTCGAGTATGAGACCGAGAACCGGCACTATGCTCACGTGGACTGCCCTGGCCACGCCGACTACATCAAGAACATGATCACCGGCGCGGCGCAGATGGACGGCGCCATCGTGGTGGTGTCGGCGGCCGACGGCCCCATGCCGCAGACCCGCGAGCACATCCTGCTGGCGCGCCAGGTGGGCGTGCCCTACATCGTCGTGTTCCTCAACAAGGTCGACCAGTTGGACGACCCGGAGCTGCTGGAACTCGTCGAGCTGGAAGTGCGCGAGCTGCTCAGCCAGTACGACTTCCCGGGTGACGACACGCCGATCATCCGCGGCTCGGCGCTGCAGGCGCTGGAAGCCGATCCGGGCACGCCCGAGGCCCAGTGCATCGAGGACCTGCTGGCGGCGCTGGACACCTACGTGCCGGAACCCCAGCGCGCGCTGGACATGCCGTTCCTGATGCCGGTGGAGGACGTCTTCTCCATCACGGGTCGCGGCACGGTGGCCACGGGCCGCATCGAGCGCGGCAAGATCCACACCGCGGACAAGGTGGAAATCGTGGGCATGCGCCCGACGACGACCACGGTGTGCACCGGCGTGGAGATGTTCCGCAAGACCCTCGACGACGGCCAGGCCGGCGACAATGTGGGCCTGTTGCTGCGCGGCGTGGACCGCACGGGCGTGGAGCGCGGCCAGGTGGTGTGCGCTCCGGGCAGCATCAACCCGCACACCAAGTTCAACGGTGAGATTTACGTGTTGAGCAAGGAAGAGGGTGGTCGCCACACGCCGTTCTTCACGGGCTACCGGCCGCAGTTCTACTTCCGCACGACGGACGTGACGGGCTCGGTGGACCTGCCGGAAGGTGTGGAGATGGTGATGCCGGGTGACAACATCACCATCACCGGAACGCTGCACGTGCCGATCGCCATGGAAGAGGGCCTGCGTTTCGCCATCCGCGAGGGTGGTAGCACGGTCGCTTCGGGCGTCGTCACGAAGATCATTCCGCGAGGGTGGTAGCACGGTCGCTTCGGGCGTCGTCACGAAGATCATCGAGTAAACGGACAACGGACGGGAGCGGACCAATGGCGCAACAACGCATCCGCATTCGGTTGAAGTCATTCGACCATAAGGCCCTGGATCGCTGGGCCCAGAAGATCTCGCAGACAGTGGTGCGTACGGGCGCCAAAATCCGCGGCCCAGTACCGCTGCCCACGGAAGTGCGGCGGTTCTGCGTGCCGAAGTCGCCGTTCATCGACAAAGAGTCGATGGAGCACTTCGAGATCCGCACGCACAAGCGACTGATCGACATCGTCGATCCGACGCCGCGCACGGTGGACGCGCTCATGCGGGTGGATATCCCGGGTGGCGTGGACATCGAGATCAAGGTCTGAGAGGAATCTGATGAAAGGCCTGATCGGACGCAAAGTCGGCATGACCCAACTGTTCCGCCCCGCTGGTGAGCGGGTTGCGGTGACGGTGCTGCAGGTCGGCCCCTGCGTCGTGACGCAGCAGAAGACTGCGGCGAACGACGGTTACGAAGCCCTGCAGTTGGCTTTCGAACCCGTCATCGACGATGAGACCGCGCGCGGCCTCTCGCCTGAACGGCGCGAGAAGCGCTTGGCCAAGCGGTGCAACAAGCCGCAGCGCCGGCACTTCGAGAAGGCCGGCATCGCCCCGCACAGGGTGGTGCGCGAGATCCGCGTCGACGACGCGGCCGCCACCGCCGTGGGTACCGTGCTGACGGCCGACCTGTTCGCCCCTGGCGACAAGGTCGACATCATCGGCACCACCCGGGGTTTCGGCTTCCAGGGCGCGATGAAGCGACACAACTTCAAGGGTCAGGGGGCCAGCCATGGCGCCAAGATCCATCGCAAGCCGGCCAGCGCCGGTGCCACGGACGCCGCGCGGGTGTTCAAGGGCAAGCGCAGCCCGGGTCATATGGGCCACGTGCGCATGACCGAGCAGAACCTGGTGGTCGAAGTCGTCGACCTCGAGGCCAACCTGTTGGTCGTGCGTGGCGCGGTGCCTGGTCCCAAGGGCGGCCTGATCATGGTTGTCGCCGAGGAGTAGGACAATGCCCCAGATCAAGGTTCATAATCTCGGCGGCGACGCGGCGGGCGAACTCGCGCTGAACGACACCCTCTTTGGGGCGCCGGTGCGCGGTGACCTGATGCACGCCGCGGTGGTGGCCCAGCTGGCCGCCAAGCGCGCGGGTACGCAGAGCGCTCTGACGCGCGGCGAGGTGCGCGGCGGTGGCAAGAAGCCGTACCGCCAGAAGGGCACCGGCCGAGCGCGCCAGGGCTCCACGCGGTCCCCGCAGTGGAAGGGCGGCGGCGTCGTCTTCGCACCCAAGCCGCGCAGCTACGAGCAGAAGTTGCCGCGCAAGGTGCGCCAGGCCGCGCTGCGTAGCGCCTGGAGCGACCATGCCGCCTGCGGTACGCTGGTGGTGGTGGACGCGCTGGCCCTGGAAGTCAAGACCAAGGCCGTGGCCGACACGCTGAAGTCGTTGCTCGCGCCGTTCGCGGAGGCGCTCGCCGCCACCATGCCGGCGGCCACCGAGCGCGGTGAAGGCGATACGCGACCGGGTCGGCGGGTGCGCGCGCGGCGTCATGTGATGCTGCTGCTCGGCCCGGACGAGCTGGCGCTGCGGCAGGCCACGCGCAATCTGGCCAGCATCGAGTTCGATCTGGCCGACAAGAAGACGGTCACCTACGCGGTGCAGGTCAACACGGCGCCGTATGCGTCGGTCTATGACCTGGTCTGGGCCGATGTGGTGGTGGCCAGCGCGTCGGCTCTGGCCCGGGTCAGCGACGAGTTCGCGCCGCAGGAGGAGACGGCCTGATGGACGCAACGGATATCATCGTTCGCCCGGTGGTGAGCGAGAAGACATTTGATCTGGCGGGCGAGGGGCGCTTCACCTTCGAGGTGGCCGCCCGCGCCAACAAGATCCAGATCCGCGAGGCGATCGAGAAGCTGTTCAACGTCCACGTGACGGCGGTCAATACCATGTGGGTGCAAGGCAAGTCGCGCCGGCTCGGCCGGCTCAAGGCGGGCCGCACACCCAAGTGGAAGAAGGCCATCGTGACGCTGGTCGCCGGCGAGTCGATCCCGATCTTCGAAACGGGCTAAGGAGCAAGCCATGCCGGTGAAGGAATATAGACCAACCTCGCCCGGTCGCCGCTCGATGAGCGTCGTGGTGCGCTCCGAGGTGACTCGCGAGACACCCGAGCGCAGCCTCGTCAAGGGCACCAAGCGCGGGTCCGGTCGCAATAATCAGGGCAAGCTGACGGTCCGCCATCGCGGCGGCGGTCACAAGCGCAGGTATCGCCTGGTCGACTTCAAGCGGACTCGCGACGGCATTCCCGCGCGCGTGGCCACGGTCGAGTACGACCCGAACCGCTCGGCGTACATCGCGCTGCTCAACTATGTTGACGGCTTCAAGAGCTACATGCTCGCGCCCATGAACATCGAGATTGGCGCGGTGGTGCAGAGCGGGCCGGACGCGCCCGTGGCGCCAGGCAACTGCCTGCCGCTGAGCCGCATGCCGCTGGGTAGCGTGGTCCACAATGTGGAGCTCAAGCCCGGCCGCGGTGGCCAGCTGGCGCGTAGCGCCGGCAGCTTCGTGCAGTTGATGGCCAAGGAAGGCGACTGGGCCTTCTTGCGGCTGCCCAGCGGTGAGCAGCGCATGGTGCCCGTGGCCTGCCGCGCGACCCTCGGTCGCGTGAGCAACCCGGACCATTCGAACATCACCGTCGGCAAGGCCGGCCGCTCGCGCTGGATGGGCAAGCGCCCGACCGTGCGCGGTCTGGCTATGAACACCAACGACCATCCCCATGGCGGTGGTGAGGGCGGCACGGATATCGGTCGCAAGGACGGTCCCCGCACCAAGTGGGGCAAGCCGGCCTTGGGCCGCAAGACCCGCCGCACCCGGCGCGAGAGCGACCGGTTGATTCTGCGGCGCCGCAAGACGCGGTAGGAGAGGGCTAATGCCGCGAAGTCTGCGCAAAGGACCGTTTGTAGACGGCCACCTTCAGGCGAAGGTGGATACGTTGAACCAGACCGGACGCAAAGAGGTCATCAAGACCTGGTCGCGCCGGTCGACGATCACCCCCGACATGATCGGGCATACCATGGCCGTGCACGACGGCCGGCGCCATGTGCCGGTGTACGTGACCGAGAACATGGTCGACCACAAGTTGGGTGAGTTCGCGCCGAGCCGGACCTATCGTGGTCACGGCGACGAGCGCAAAGGGCGGCGGTGACAGCAATGCCGAACCGACAAAAGCGCAAGGCGGAAGAGAAGCGCAGCCTCGAGGCCCGGCCGCAAGCCACCTCCTCGGTGCTACGCATGTCGGCCACCAAGGTGCGGCGCATCGGCGACCTGGTCAAGGGCCGCGGAGTGCAGGAAGCCATGGCGACCTGCGACTTCCTGCCGCATCGGGCCGCGCCTGAAGTCCGCGCCGTGCTGCGGGCCGCCATGGCCAACGCCGAAGAGAATTGCGGCATGGATGCCGACAGCCTGGTCGTGGCCGATGTGCAGGTGAACGAAGGCTTCACCATCCCGCGCATCCGACCGCGCGCCCAGGGCCGCGCCTACCGCATTCGCAAGCGGACTTGCCGGCTGACCATTGTGGTCGCTGAGCGCGAGGAGTAAGCAAGTGGGTCAGAAAGTCCATCCCATCGGCTTTCGGCTGGGCTACATCCGGGATCACGACGCCAAGTGGTTCGCGGATCGCAGCTACCGCGAGTTCTGCGTCGAAGACATGAAGATTCGCGCCTACCTGGACCGCTACAACAAGAAGCGGCCGCCGACGGTGGCGCACGACGACGAAGAGCGCAAGGTGGAGCAGGGCCTGGCCCAGGCCAGCATCTCGCGCGTCGAGATCGGTCGCAGTGTCAACTCCGTGCACCTGACCATCCACTCGGCCAAGCCGGGCGTGATCATCGGTCGCGCGGGCCGCGGCATCGAGGTGCTGCGAGTCCTGTTGACGCGCATGACCCGCCGCGTGGTGACCATCGACGTGATCGAAGAGCGCAATCCGGACCTGGATGCGCGGCTGGTCGCGGAGAAGGTGGCCAGCCAGTTGAGCCGGCGCATCAGCTTCCGGCGCGCGGTGCGGCAGGCCGTGCAGTCGACCATGCGGTCGAATGCGCAAGGCGTGAAGATCAGTGTCTCCGGTCGACTGGGCGGCGCCGAAATGGCCCGTCGCCACGTCCACAAGGAAGGCAAGATCCCCCTGCAGACGTTGCGCGCCGACATTGACTACGGCACCTGCGAGGCCATGACCGGTTACGGCAACATCGGCGTCAAGGTGTGGGTCTATCGCGGCGAGAAGCTGCCCAGCAACGACGAGCCGGAGGCCGCTCCGATCCTTGAGATCACTCCCGAGCGCCCCGACTCCCCCGCTGGCGACGATGCTTCCAAGGGCCGACGCCGGGGACGGCGCCGCGGCCGCAGCGATGATGCGCCGGTGACCGAAGGTGTTGGTCCCGTGGCTGACGCGGCTCCCGTCCAGGCGCCGCCCCCGCCCGCGGGCGATCAGGCGTAAGGAGAGCCGGCCATGTTGATGCCACGACGTGAGAAGTACAGGCGGCTGCACCGCGGCCGCATGCGCGGCGAGACCAAGGGCGGCGCCGAGGTGTCGTTCGGCGACATCGGCCTGATGGCGCTGGAGCCTTGTTGGATCAAGGCCAGCCAGATCGAGTCGGCTCGTATCGCCATGACCCGCAAGATCCGCCGCGGCGGTAAGGTGTGGATTCGCATCTTCCCGCACAAGTCGGTCACCAAGAAGCCGGCCGAGACCCGCATGGGTTCGGGTAAGGGCATTCCGGAGTTCTGGGTGGCCGTGGTCAAGCCGGGCCGGATCATGTTCGAGATGGGCGGCGCCGAGCTCGACCTCATGCGCGAAGCGCTGGGGATCGCGGCTCACAAGCTGCCGGTGCCGTGCAAGATCGTGTATCGGGAGGGCCTTGGCGATGCCGAATGAGACCAGCCGGGTAAAGACGGAGATCCGCGAGGCCAACGAAGAAGAGCTGACGCGGATGCTCTCGACCTACAAGCAGGAGCACTTTCAGCTGCGCATGCAGTCGGCGACGGCTGCGCTGGATAACCCCAAGCGCATCTGGTTCGTGCGCAAGGTGATCGCGCGCATCGAGACGGCCTTGGCCCAGCGCCGGTCGCAAGGAGTGGCTCAATGAGTGAGTCGACAGGACGCCGCCGCCAGTTGGAAGGCGTCGTGGTCAGCGCCAAGAGCGCCAAGACCGTGGTGGTCAGGGTGGAGCGCCGCACGCGGCATCCGCTGTATCAGCGGGTGGTGCGGACCTCGACCAAGTACCACGCCCATGACGAAAGCAACGGCTTGACGGCCGGGCAGCGCGTGCGGATCGAAGAGAGCCGCCCGCTGAGCCGCCTCAAGCGTTGGAACGTGGTGGCGGTTCTGGACTGAGCGAGGGGCAACCACTGTAGGCGGAGCGGCGTTCGCGAACACGGTTCGTGAGCGCGACCGCTGGGCGACTGGAGAAGCGCTGATGGCGCAGACGGCCGACATTCGCAATATCGCCCTGATCGGGCACCGTGGCGCGGGCAAGACCTCGCTGACCGAGGCCTTGTTGCACGCCGCCGGCGCGACCAACCGCATGGGTTCGGTCCAAGGCGGCAACGCCGTTACCGACTTCGATGACGAGGAACGCGCTCGTCAGCTCTCGATCAGCGGCGCCGTGGCCAGCTTCGAGTACAAGGGCAAGCGCATCAACCTGCTGGATACCCCTGGGTATGCGGACTTCCTGGGCGAGACCTACGGCGCGTTGCGCGTCGCGGACTGTGCCGTGCTGGTGGTCCACGCCGAGTCGGGCGTCGAGGTGGAGACCGAGAAGACTTTTGCCTATGCGCAGGAGTTCGGTCTGCCGGTGATCGCGGTCATCAACCACGCCGACGCGGAACGCGCCGATGTGGAGCGGGTCATCGACCAGCTGAGCAGCAAGCTCGGCGCTCGCGTGGCCATCGTCGGCCTGCCGTGGGGCAAGGGCGCCAGCCTCGAAGGCGTGGTGGACCTGGCCCAGAACGCGGCGTTCCCCGGCGGACAGACCAAGACCGCGCAAGCCGCGCCGATTCCGGCCGACCTGGCCGGTCAGGCGGAGGAGCTGCGCGGCACCATGGTCGAGTTCGCCGCCGAGAACGACGAAGGCCTGATGGAGAAGTTCTTCGAGGGCGAGTCGCTGTCCGCGGACGAACTGCTGGCCGGTCTGAAGATGGGCGTGGCTACGGGCCTGGTGCCGGTGACGGTGACCAGCGCCACGCGCAACATCGGCACGCTGCCGTTGCTCGACCTGCTGCTGGGCCTGGCGCCTTCGCCGGCCGACCGACCGGCGGTCAAGGGCCTGCGGCCGCACAGCCAGGACGAAGTGGAGCGCGCTCCGGACGCCAAGGCGCCGTTCAGCGCCTACTGCTTCAAGTGCGTGCTGGGTGAAGGTCGCCGCATCAGCCTCATCCGCGTGCTGTCGGGCTCCGCCTCGGCCGGCATGCAGGTGCTCAACAGCACCAAGGGTGAGAAGGAGCGGCTGGGCACCTTCGGCGTCATGCGCGGTGGTGAGCTCAAGGATGTGACCAGCCTGGTGGCGGGTGACATCGTCGGCGTGGTCAAGATCGACGCCAGCGCGGGCGACACCTTGTGCGACGATAGCGCGCCGGTGGTGTACCCGTCGACCAAGTACCCGACGCCCCTGATGAGCCTGGCCATTCAGGCCAAGAGTCGGGGCGACGACGAGAAGGTCGGCGCGGGCATGAGCGCGCTGCGCGACGAGGACCCCAGCATGCGCTTCGCGCGCAATCCGGAGACGGAGCAGCAGGTCCTGAGCGGCATGGGCGACATGCACTTGCAGGTCATCCTGAGCAAGCTCAAGAACCGCTTCAAGGTCGAAGTGGAGACCAGCAAGCCCAAGATCGCCTACAAGGAGACGGTGCGCAGCCGCGCCGAGTCCCAGGGTCGCTACAAGAAGCAGACCGGTGGCTCGGGCCAGTTCGGCGACGTGCACATGCGCCTCGAACCGCTACCCCGCGGCTCGGGCGTGGAGTTCTCCGACGAGATCTTTGGCGGCTCGGTGCCCAAGCAGTACATTCCTTCGGCCGAGAAGGGCTCGCGCGCTCGACTCGCGGAAGGACTGATTGCCGGGTTCCCGGTGGTCGATACGAAGATCACGTTGTACGATGGCAGCTACCACAACGTGGACAGCTCGGACATCGCTTTCCAGCTGGCCGCGCGCATCGCCATGGAGGCGTGTGCGCAGAAGGCCGGCGTGGTGTTGCTGGAGCCGATCATGGACGTCTATGTGAGCGTCCCTGACGACTACGTGGGCGACATCATGGGCGACCTGCCGCGGCGGCGCGGCACGGTCATGGGTTCCACCGGCGAAGGCAACCTGCAGACCATCCAGGCGCAGGTGCCGGCGGCCGAATTGGCGACCTACGCGACCGATCTGCGCTCCATGACGCAGGGCCGAGGTTCGTTCCGGATTGAGTTCAACCGGTACGAGGAAGTGCCCGGCGACTTGCAGCAGAAGATCGTCGCGGAGCGAGCAGCGGAAATGGCGGAAGCCCGCAAGTAACGGGACGAGACTGAAGAGAGGCAACGGCCATGATTCAACAAGAAACGCGACTGCGGGTAGCCGACAACACGGGTGCGCTTGAAATTCTGTGCATCCAGGTCATGGGCGGTACGCGACGACGGTACGCGCGGGTCGGCGACATCATTCGGGCGACGGTCAAGTCGACCCGGCCTGGTTCGTCGGTACCCAAGGGTAGCGTCATCAAAGCCGTCGTGGTGCGCACGCGCAAAGAGTATCAGCGGCCGGACGGGACAACCATCCGGTTCGACGATAACGCGGCGGTGATCGTCGGTGACGACGGCAGCGAGCCCCAGGGCACGCGCATCTTTGGACCGGTGGCGCGCGAATTGCGCGACAAGCGGTTCATGCGCATTGTCTCCCTGGCGCCGGAGGTGTTGTGATGAAGCGGGAGCGACCGGATACCCGGCACAAAGAGCGGCCTAAGGTCCGGCTGCATATTGGTGATGAGGTCGAGGTGATTACCGGCAAGGACGCGTCCAAACGCGGCCGGGTCACCGAGGTCTTGCGCGACGAGCAGCGCGTGCGGGTCAGTGGCGTCGCCATGATGACCAAGCACCAACGCGCGCGAGGTCGGTCGCGTGCCATGCAGTCCCAGACTGGGCGCATTCAGATGCCGGGCACGATCCATGTGAGCAACGTACAGTTGGTCTGCGGCGTGTGCGGCAAGCGGACTCGGCCCCGGTTCGAGGTAAGTGACGCTGGCAAGCAGCGGCTTTGCCGGCTGTGTGGCGCTGATATCAGCCGCCAGCACGGGGAGGAGTAGAGCATGGCCACCACACCGCGGCTGCGCGACCGGTACTCGACCGAGATCGTCGCGCAGATGACCGAGGAGTTCGCCTATAAGAACGTCATGCAGGTGCCTAAGCTGGTCAAGGTTGTGGCCAGCATGGGTGTGGGCGAGGGCCGCGAGGACGCGGCTCACGTGACCACCGCTGCGGACGACCTGATGGCCATCTGCGGGCAGCGCCCCAAAATCACGCGCGCCCGCAAGTCGATCAGCAACTTCAAGCTGCGCGAGGGTATGACCGTCGGTTGCTTCGTGACGTTGCGCGGCGACCGCATGTACGAGTTCATGGACCGCTTGGTGGCCTTGGCGCTGCCCCGCATCCGGGACTTCCGCGGTCTGTCGCCCAACGGCTTCGATGGCCGGGGCAACTACTCGCTCGGTCTCAAGGAGCAGACTGTGTTCCCCGAGATCGATCCGGACAAGGTGCAGCGGATGCAGGGCCTGAACATCACGATTGTGACGACGGCCAAGACCGATGCCGAGGCGCTGGCGTTGCTCAAGCGCTTTGGTCTGCCGCTGGCTGAGAAATAGGGAGAGGCAAGATGGCCAAGAAGTCGTTGATTGCCAAGGCCAAGCGGCGACCCAAGTTCAGCGTCCGTGCCTACAACCGCTGTGGTGTGTGTGGCCGGAGTCGTGGTTACATGCGGCATTTCGGGCTGTGCCGCGTGTGCTTCCGCGAGCGCGCCCTGCGTGGCGAGCTGGCGGGTGTGACGAAGGCGAGCTGGTAGGCCTGAGCGGAGGGCTCCAGACACTATGATGACCGATCCGATTTCGGATATGTTGACGCGGATTCGCAATGCCAACCAGCAGAAGCTGGTGCAGGTGGATATTCCGCACTCGAACCTGAAGGCTCAGATTGCCCGCATCCTTTTGGCGGAGGGCTATATCAAGAGCTGGAAAGTCGTCGAGGAGGAAGGTCCCCAGGACACGATCCGCATCAAGCTCAAGTACGGCCCCAAGAACGAGCGGGTGATCAGCCATCTCGAACGCGTGAGCAAGCCGGGCCGGCGTATCTACCTGCCGCGCAAGCGATTGCCGCGGGTCCTCAGCGGCCTGGGTGTGGCCATTGTGTCCACCTCCCAGGGCGTCATGACCGACCGCGACGCGCGCCGACAGGGCGTGGGCGGCGAGGTGCTGTGCACGGTCTATTGAGCGGCCTGGCAACGGTTCAGGCGGCTTGTTAAGGAGAGGGTTCGATGTCTCGCGTTGGACGAGCTCCGATTCCCCTGGCCAAGGGCGTGACGATCGACATCCAGGGTTCGGTCGTCACGGTCAAGGGCCCCATGGGGTCGATTACGAAGAGCTTCCATCCCGACATGACCGTGGAGGTTGTCGATGGTGTGGCGCAAGTCACACGACCCAGCGACAACCGCGACCATCGGTCGCTGCACGGCTTGACCCGCGCGCTCTTGGCCAACATGGTCAAGGGCGTGACCGAAGGGCACAAGCGGGCATTGCTGGTCACGGGTATTGGTTTTCGCTGTGAGCAGATCGGCTCGTTTGTGTCGATCAGCTGCGGCTTGAGCCACCCGGTGCTGGTGCGCCCGGAAGCCGGTGTTGAAGTCAAGGTGGAAACTGCCAACAAAGTGGTGGTGAGCGGCATCGACAAGGAGCTGGTCGGCGACGTCGCCGCACGGATCCGTGCCGTCCGCAAGGTCAAGCCGTACATCTTCCGCGGCGACTTCCAGGGCATCCGCTACGAGGATGAGCGGCCGCGGCGCAAGGCCGGGAAGCAGGGAGTCTAACCGTGGGTAAGAGCGTTGACCGCTACACCGGTCGTGTGCGCCGCCAACGGCGCGTCCGCAAGAAGGTGCGCGGCACGGGCGAGCGCCCGCGGCTGAGCGTCTTCCGCAGCGAACACCATGTGTACGCGCAGTTGATTGACGACGAGCGCGGCTTCACGCTGGCGGCTGCGTCCACCCTTGACTCCGAGCTCAAGGGCGAGGTCACTGGGCGCAACTGCCCCTCGGCCCGGCAGGTTGGCATGCTCATCGCCAAACGGGCCAAGGAGAAGGGCATCGACACCGTCGTGTTCGATCGCAACGGCTACGTCTACCATGGCGTGGTCAAGGCGGTCGCCGAAGGTGCTCGCGAAGGAGAGTTGGTCCTATGAGCGAGGCTGGCGACAATGTCTTCGGTCGTGGCCGACGAGGCCGTGATGGCGATGGCCCGCGCGGTCGTCGCGATCGTGCGCCGCGCCGCGACGAGGGACCGACCCTCGACGAGCGCGTGGTGAACATCGCCCGCGTCGACAAAGTGCACAAGGGTGGTCGCAACCTGTCCTGGCGCGCGCTGGTGGTGGTTGGCGACAACCAGGGCCACGTGGGCGCCGCCATCGGCAAGGCCCGCGAAATCCCGGATGCCATCCGCAAGGGCTCCGAGCGCGCCCGCAAGGACATGATCACGGTCAAGCTGGTGGGCGGTACCATTCCGCACACCGTGCAGACGCGTGTGCAGACGGCGGACGTGCTGCTCAAGCCGGCCGTGCCGGGTACCGGTGTCATCGCTGGTGGTCCGGTGCGCGCGGTCATGGAGGCGGCTGGTGTGAGCGACGTGTTGACCAAGAGCCTCGGCTCGAACAATCCGGTCAACATCGTCTGGGCGACCATCGCGGCGTTGCGCAGCCTGCGCACCGTCGACGCCGTCGCCGAGCTGCGCGGCCTGCAGGTCCACGAAGTGGGCTTCCGACCGCGGCAGACGGGAGAGTAGCATGGCCCGCTTGCGGATCACTTGGATTAGGAGCGCCAGCGGGCGGCATCAGAACCAGCACGCCACGTTGCGCACGCTGGGCCTGCGTCGGCTCAACCATAGCGTCGAGCGGGACGATGATCCCACCACGCTGGGGTTGATCAACACGGTGGTCCACCTGTTGAAAGTAGAAGAGGTGTCTTCATGAGGCTGGAAGACCTGCAGCCGAATGCCGGCGCACATCGCGAGCGCAAGCGCATTGGCCGCGGCCACGGCAGTGGCACGGGTAAAACCAGCGGCCGCGGCCAAAAGGGCCAAGGCTCGCGGGCGGGTGGCGGTCCTCGACCTGGTTTCGAGGGCGGTCAGACGCCGCTGAGTATGCGCACCCCCAAGCTGCGCGGTCCCTACTCGCGCCGCTCGCGCAACATCGGTCTGTTCGAAAAGACCTATTCGATTGTCAACGTCGGGCAGCTCAACAGCTTTGCCGAAGGCACCGAGGTGACCCAAGACCTGTTGGTCGACCTGAACCTCTGTGGCAAGGGCAAGGATGGCCTGCGCGTGCTCGGCAATGGCGAGCTGACGGTCAAGTTGACCATCACGGCGCAGCACTTTACCGGTTCGGCCAAGACGAAGATCGAGGCCGCCGGCGGCCAGGCACTGCTCTTGGGTGATGTCAACTAGGATGGTCACGGCGGGTGACCCACAGGAGTGCTCAGCATGAAGATGATCTCTCAGCTCCAGGAAGCAGCCAAGCTGCCGGACCTCCGGCAGCGCATGCTGTTCATGCTCTGGGGCTTCCTCATCTTCATCATTGGTCGCCACATCCCGTTGGCGCAGGTGAACCGTGCGGCACTGGAGAACCTGTTCGGCGGCAGCGGGGGCAGTGAGAATCTGTTCGGCATGCTGAACATGTTCTCCGGCGGCGCGCTGAAGCAGTTCAGCATCTTCGCGCTGGGCGTCATGCCGTACATCAATGCGTCGATCATGATGCAGCTGATGACGGTGGCCATGCCGCAGCTCAAGAAACTGGCCCAGGAAGGCGAGCATGGCCGCAAGGTCATGGCTGCCTGGACCCGCTGGATGACGGTGGGCCTGGCCTTCGCCCAGGGCTTCGGCCTGACGCAGATGCTGCGCTCGGCCGGCGCTCTCAGCGGCGGCGTGGGCTCGCAGCTGGGTATCGTCATGGCCGTGGCGGCGGGTACGATGTTCCTGCTGTGGCTGGGCGAGCAGATCACGGACAAGGGCATCGGCAACGGCGTGTCCCTGATCATCTTCATCGGCATCATGGTTTCCATGCCGGGCGAAGTGATGCAGACCCTGCTGTTGCTGCGCGAAGGTTCGATCAGCGTGTTCTCCGTGCTGCTCTTGGCGGTGTTCGTGGTGGGTACCATCATGGGCATCATCTTCATCCAGCAGGGCGAGCGGCAGATCCGCGTGCAGTATGCACGCCGCGTGGTGGGCACCCGCATGATGGGTGGCGCCTCGACCTACCTGCCGATGAAGGTCAACCAGGCCGGCGTGATGCCGATCATCTTCGCCATCTCGGTGGCGCTGTTCCCGCGTACCATCGTGACGTTCATCCCCAGCCAGGCGCCGTGGTTCCTGGCGCTCAAGGGGTTCGTCGACACGTGGCTCACGCCCAACAGCCGGCCGGGCGCGCCGATGCTCGTCTCGCTGACCTTCTACTTCATCCTGGTGGTGGCGTTCACGTTCTTCTACACCGCGGTGACGTACGATCCCGTCGACGTGGCCGACAACCTGAAGAAGTACGGTGGCCAGATCAAGGGCATCCGCGCGGGCTCGGAGACGGCTCGCTACATCGACCGGGTGCTGACCCGCATCACCTTCGCGGGCGCGCTGTTCCTGGGCATCCTGGCGCTGCTGCCGTACCTGGTCCCGCACATCACGGGCGTGACCACCATCGGTCTGGTCGGCGGCACCTCGCTGCTCATCGTGATTGGCGTGGCCATGGAGACCATGCAGCAGATCGAAGCACACCTGCTCATGCGCCACTACAAGGGCTTCATAGGCTAAGAGGAGCGAATCCATGCGGCTGTTGATCTTCGGGCCTCCGGGTGCCGGGAAGGGTACCGTGGCCCAGGATGTGACGTCGGCGCTGTCGCTGCCGCACATCTCCACGGGCGATATGCTGCGCGCGGCGGTGGCTTCGGGCAGCGAGCTTGGCCAGAAGGTCAAGGCGGTCATGGAGTCCGGCGCCCTGGTCTCCGATGACCTGATCATCGATCTGGTGCGGGACCGCATCGCGCAACCGGACGCCGCTGGCGGCTGGATGCTCGACGGCTTTCCGCGCACGTTGCCGCAGGCGCAGGCCTTGGACGCTGCGCTGACCGAGCTCGGTGGCGGCATCGACAAGGTCATCATGATTGACGTGCCGGACGCGCTCATCGTCGACCGCCTCAGCGGCCGACGCGTGTGCAAGGCCTGCGGCGCGGGCTACCATGCGACATTCAGCCCGCCCAGCACTGAAGGCGTTTGCGATAAGTGCGGTGGCGAGGTGATCCAGCGGGCCGACGACTCGTCGGAGACCGTACTCAAGCGGCTTGGCACATACGCCGACCAAACGGCGCCGCTGATCCGTTTTTATGAATCCCGTGGTATCCTGGAAAGGTTCGACAATACCGGGTCGGCCCAGGACACCGTGGCCAAAGTGGTCGCTGCGCTGTCCTAGGTTCCGAGCGGCCAGGCCGTGAGGCTGGGCCTGAAGGCCCTAGTGCCGCCGGAGACCAGCGCGCGTTGCGCAGCAGAGGAGTTCAGATGGCGAAAGGGGACAAGCCCGAGGTCGAAGGCATCGTGCGGGAATGCCTGCCGAATGCCGAGTTCATCGTGGAAATCGATGTAGCCGGCACGAAGCACAAGGTCCATGCCCATGTTTCTGGCAAGATCAGGATGCACTTTATCAAGATTCTGCCTGGTGACAGGGTGCTGGTCGAGTTGACCCCGTACGATCCCGGTCGGGGACGTATCCTCTATCGCTACAAATAGACTGCCGCGGGCCCGTCAGGGCTCGCCCGAGGTCGGGAGCGGTTTGAGATGAAGGTGCGATCGTCAGTTCGCAAACGCTGCGAGCGGTGCAAGATCATCAAGCGCCGCGGTGTCGTGCGTGTGATTTGCACTAACCCCAAGCACAAGCAGCGACAGGGTTAGGATAGGGCAGGAGGAGCTAGGTGGCCCGCGTAGCAGGTGTTGATCTTCCCAACCATAAGCGGTTGGAGGTGGCCCTGACCTACATCTACGGCATCGGCCGAAGCCGAGCGCTGGAGATCTGTGAGGTCTGTGGTCTGGAAGCGATGAGCCGCATCGGCGATCTGACCGATGAGGAACTGAACCGCGTGCGTGATTGCATCGACCGGGACTACCGCGTCGAGGGCGACCTGCGCCGTGAGGTGCAGGCGAACATCCGTCGGTTGATCGAAATTGGTGCGTACCGTGGGCGGCGCCACCGCATGGGCTTGCCCGTGCGTGGTCAGCGCACGAAGACCAATGCCCGCACCCGTAAGGGCAAGGCGAAGACCGTCGGCAAGAAGAAGGGCAAGCGGTAAGGTAAGGGAGTAGAGTCGATGCGTCAGAGCGAGACCCGACGGCGGCGCGAGCGGCGCCATGTGCCCCGTGGCGTGGTGCACATTCAGTCGTCCTTCAATAACACCATTGTGACCATCAGCGACCAGGCCGGCCAGCCGGTGTCCTGGGCCAGCTGCGGCACGGTCGGGTTCAAGGGCACCAAGAAGGGTTCTCCCTTCCCCGCCCAGCTCGCCGCCGAAGCTGCTGCCCGTAAGGCGCAGGAATATGGCATGAAGCAGGTCGAGGTCTACGTCAAGGGACCCGGCAGTGGCCGTGAAACGGCCATCCGCGCCATCGAGAATGCGGGCCTCGAAGTCCTCCTGATCAAGGACGTGACGCCGATTCCGCACAACGGGTGCCGGCCGCCCAAGCGCCGTCGCGTCTAGACGCGGGCGTGAGCGTTACGCTGGGGCGTGGGCTGACCACGCCCATGGCTAGCTGGACGACGCGGGAGAGAACATGATCAAGGTTGCAGGCAAAGAGCCGATCGTCGATCCGGTGCGGGTCACCCCGGACTACGGTAAGTTCGTCGTTGAGCCGTTGCCCCATGGCTTCGGCACGACGATGGGCAATGCCCTCAGGCGGGTGCTGCTCAATTCGGTGCCGGGTGTGGCTATCACCGCGGCGCGCATTGAGGGCGTGGCGCACGAGTTCACCACGCTGCCCCACGTGCTGGAGGACATGACGGAACTGATCCTCAACCTCAAAGAGGTGGCGTTCCAGGTCAACCAGGCATCGCTGCTGGAGTCGGACACGCCGCAGCGCTTCCCCGGCCGCATCGAGGCCGAGGGCAAGGGTGAGGTGACCGGCGCCGACATCGTGGTCATGGGTGGCGACATCGAGGTGGTCAATCCGGATCTGCACTTGGCGCATCTGACCCATGATGACGCGCGCCTGGTGATTGACCTGACCATCGAGACGGGCGTGGGCTACACGGCGGCTGACAAGCATGACGTGTCGCAGATGGGCCTCGGGGTCATTCCCGTCGACAGCCTGTTCACGCCGGTGACGCGGGTCAACCATGTCGTGGAAAGCACGCGCGTTGGCCATCAGACCGACCTGGACCGGCTGATCCTGGAGATCTGGACCAACGCCGCGATGGGCCCGGTGAACGCGTTGTCGCAGGCGGCACGCATCCTGGATGAGTACTTCCGGCTGTTCTTCGACTTCCGTGCCGAGCCGTCGGACGAGTCCCCGGCGCGGGCTGCCCGCTTGGACGGGCCGCGCGCGGAAGGCTTGGAAGCGAAGATCGAGGAGTTGGACTTCTCGGTTCGCACTTACAACTGCTTGAAGAAAGAGCACATCGACACCATCGGCGAGTTGGTGCAGTTGTCCGAGAAGTCGTTGCTGGAGATTCGTAATCTCGGCACGAAGTCGCTCAATGAGATCAAGGACAAGCTGGCCGAGCGCGGCATGGGCCTCGCCGAAGACGAAGGGTAAGCGACGATGCGACATCGCAAAGCCAATGCACATTTGAACCGGCCCACCGACCAGCGCCTGGCCATGCTGCGCGAGCTGGCCAGTGGCGTCATTTACAACGGCAAGATTGAGACCACGGTGGTGCGCTGCAAGGCCACCCGCCCGTACCTTGAGAAGCTGGTGACCAAGGCCGTTCGCGGCCTGCGCTTTGACGAAGCGGCCGCGGCCGCCACGAACCCCGAGGATGCGGCTCGGCTGCGCGCTCAGTCGGTGCATCTGCGCCGCATTGTGCGCGCCAAGCTGCAGAGCCCGGAGTTGGTCAAGCACCTGTTCGACCAGGTGGCGCCCCACTTCAAGACTCGGCCGGGCGGCTACACGCGCATCGTGCGCACGGGCTTCCGACGTGGCGACGGCGCCGAGACGGCGCAGTTGTCCTGGGTCGAGAGCTGATCTTCGGACCGTGGGTAGCGAGTACGTACCGATCCGAGCCACGGTGGCGTATGACGGCACCGACTTCGCGGGTTTCCAGCGGCAGCCCAATGTGCGCACGGTACAGGGCGAGTTGGAGCGAGCGCTGGCTGGACTCTACGGCCATCCAGTGACGGTGCGAGGCGCCGGTCGAACGGATGCCGGGGTCCATGCGCGAGGCCAGGTGATGGCCTGCATGGTGCCGGCCACCGTGCCACCGGAGAAGGTGGCGCATGTGCTGGGCGGCTGGTTGCCGGCTGACGTGGCGCTGCGCGAGAGCAGCGCGTCGGATGAGGGTTTCGACCCGCGCCGGCACGCGGTACGGCGGGTCTATCGATACTGCTTTGTGCAGGATCGCTGCCGCGATCCGTTGCGTGACAGGTTCGTCACTCGGCTCTGGCCGGGTCTGGACCTGGGCGCGATGGAGCAGGCGGCAGGGCTGTTGCTGGGCGACCACGACTTTCGGTCGTTCTGCACTGTGGATGATGAGGACGAGTCGACAACGGTTCGGACTCTCGGCGATGTGCGCTTCGAGACGCACGGGCCGCGAACCACGGTGCAATGGGAAGCACGGAGCTTCCTGCGTAAGCAAGTCCGGTGTATGATGGGAGCGCTGTTCGCCGTCGGGCGTGGCAAGTTTGCTCCGCGGGTGATCGGAGAGATGCTGGCCGGGCAGGCGTGGCCGCCGCAGATGGCAGTGGCACCGCCGCAAGGGCTGGTTTTTGAGCGAGTGGATTACTGAGAGGACCAGATGAAGAGCTATCAGGCCAAGCCGCAGGAGATTGAGGCCACGCGAGCCTGGTTGGTGGTCGATGCGGCCAACAAGCCGCTCGGTCGCCTTGCCACGGAAATCGCGACCCGCCTGCGCGGCAAGCACAAGCCCGTGTTCACCCCGAACGTGGACTGCGGCGACCATGTGATCGTGATCAATGCCGGTCAGATCGCCCTCACGGGCCGCAAGGCCGAGCAGAAGATGTACTACCGCCACAGCGGCTATCCGGGCGGCTTGCGCGCTACCAGCTATGGTAGCCTGCGCGCCAATCGCCCTGAGCTGATGCTGGAGTTGGCGGTCAAGCGCATGCTGCCGAGGACCGTTCTGGGCCGACAGCAGATCCGCCGCATGAAGGTTTACGCCGGCGCGGAGCATCCGCACATGGCCCAGCAGCCCATCGAGCTGCACATCTAAGGAGAGGTTGCAATGCCGACGGGCGAAACGTATTACGGCACGGGCCACCGCAAGACGGCGGTGGCACGGGTGTGGCTGGTAGCCGGCGGTAGTGGCCAATTCACGGTCAACTACAAGTCGCTGGACGAGTTCTGCTCGGTCTCCACCTACCACGGCGAGCTGCAGGGGCCCTTCGCGGTCACTGGTACCAGCGGTCAGTTCGACGTGTGGGCCACGACCAACGGCGGTGGTGTGCACAGCCAGATGGGCGCCATCCGCCACGGCATCGCCAAGGCGTTGACTGAGTATGAGGCCACGCTGCGCCCCATTCTGCGCCCGACCGGCTTCCTGACCCGCGACCCGCGTGTCAAGGAACGCAAGAAGTTCGGCCGCAAGCGCGCCCGCCGCGGCTTCCAGTTCAGCAAGCGCTGATCGGGCTTCGGCTTCGAGTCAGTGTTCGAGGGGTCTGCTTCGGCGGACCCCTTCGCTGTTTGGGTGGGCGGCGCGGCCAGGGGTGCAACCTCGATTGCGCTGTGGTACACTAACACCATGAGAGGGTCGGAGAGCCGTATGAAGCGGTCAGTCTTGACCGGATTGCTGCTTGCCGTGCTGGTTGGCATGGCGGGCGCATCGACGACGTATGTCATCTACCGCGTGCAGCCGGGCGATACGCTGGACTCCGTGGCGCGTTCCTGCAACAGCTCGGTATCGGAGTTGCGCGCCCTCAATCAGCAGGTGCGCGAGCCCCTGGCGCTGCACGAAGTGCTCACCGTGCCGCTGCGAGAGGGTGCCTCGTTGGCCAGTGGCCAGGCGCCCAGCGCCAATCCCGGCGGCTCCGCCTCCTCGGTTGGCGCCAACGGCGTGAACACCGCGGGTAGCGTGGTGAGCAGCGCCGGCTCCAAGGTGCTCGGCGCCGATGGTCGGGTGGAGGGGGCCGGTCCCGTGGGGCCCGCGCCGGCGGCGGTGGCCGAAGCGCAGGCGCCGGCGAATCCGACTCGCCTGAGCTACGCGGTCAACGGTGCGCTGGGTCGGCTGGGTCAGGTGACCGGCGGCCAAGTACCCATCTACCGCGACCGCCAGCACGGCGGCACCAAGATGTACACCGCGCCCGCCGGCACGAGCCTGCTCGTGGTGAGCCGCGTGGATGGCTGGTACGGCATCCGCATGCTGGACGCCAGCATCGGCTGGGCTGAGTGTGAGTTCGTCAAGCTGACCGAGACCGAACTGCTGCCCGCGCCGGGCTCGCAGAGCGCCCCGACTCGCGGCGTGGGCATCATCCAGACGGCCTACACCTACCTCGGCGTGCAGTACGTCTGGGGTGGCACCGGTCGCGGTGGCATCGACTGCTCCGGCCTTGTGCTGCGCGCCTATGGCGCCCACGGCGTCAACCTGCCGCGCACGGCGCGCGAGCAGATTGGCGTGGGCCAGGTCGTTCCGCTGAATCAGTTGCAGCCGGGCGACCGTATCTACTTCTCGTCGGGCGGCTCGTACATTGACCATACGGGCATGTACATCGGCGACGGCAAGTTCATCCATGCCTCGGGCCGGCGTCGACAGGTCTGCATCGACAACCTGTTCGACCCCCGCTACATGGGCATCTACCAGGGCGCGCGACGCTAGGTCGGCGAGCCCGGTGTTGACTGGATGCAGGGCGGCTTGGCCACCGCGGCCGAGCCGCCTTGTTCTTGAAGGGAAGACCTCACCATGCAGTATGTCGCCATCGCGGCCGTCGTCATCATCGTCCTGCTGGCGCTGAGCCTGCGCGTCATCCAGCAGTATGAGCGGGGTGTCGTCTTCCGCCTGGGCAAGCTGCTGGCGCCGCGCGACTCGGGGCTGGCTTTCGTCTTTCCGGTCATCGACCGGCTGGTGAAGGTTAGTCTGCGCATGGAAGCCGTGCCGGTGCGGGTAAACGCGGTAGTCTTCTTCAGCGTGGCCGATGCCGAGAAGGCCACGGTGAACGTGAAGAACTACACTGTGGTCACCTCGCAGAAGGCGCAGACGACGCTGCGCACCGTGCTGGGCGGCGTGGATCTGGACGGCCTGTTGACCGAGCGCGAAGTGCTCAACCAGCGACTGCAGAGCATCATCGGCGAGCAGATGGAGCCCATCGGCATCCGCGTGCATGGCGTCGAGATCAAGGACGTGGAGCTTCCCGAGGGTATGCAGAGGGCCATGGCCCGACAGGCCGAGGCCGAGCGCGAACGCCGGGCCAAGGTCATCGCGGCCGAAGGCGAATTCCAGTCGGCGCAGCAGTTCGCCAACGCGGCCGAAATCCTGGACCGCACCAAGTCCGGCGTCCAGTTGCGCTACCTGCAGACGCTGACCGAGATCGCCGCCGAGCACAACTCGACGACCATCTTCCCCGTGCCGATCGACCTGATCAGCAACTTCCTCTCGGGCCGCGGCGAGCACTGACATGGGCCGGCGACTGGGCCAGCATTGGTTGGCTGACCGGGCCGTGGCCGAGCGCATCGTGGAGTCGTTGGCGCTGCGCGCCGATGAGTCCGTGGTGGAGATTGGTGGCGGGCGAGGCGCGCTGACGGAGCATCTCGCCACACGCGGCCGACGGCGTGTGGTCATCGAGCTCGACGATGACTGCGCGGACGGGCTCACCCGCCGATTCGGCGAAGCCATCGAGGTCCAGCGTGGCGACGTGCTGGGTGTCCGGCTGGCCGAGCTCGGTCCCGGTCCATGGGCCATCGTGGGCAATCTGCCCTACTACGCGACTTCACCCATTCTGCTGTGGCTGTGCGCACAATCCGCGCTCATCAGCCGCGCCGTGGTGATGATGCAGGCCGAAGTGGCCGAGCGCGTGCTGGCGCCGCCGGCCAGTCGCGAGCGCGGGCGTCTGTCGGTGGCGCTGCAGTACCGGTTCCGTGGCCGCCGCGTTCTGCAAGTCGCGCCCGGCAGCTTCGCGCCGCCGCCGGCTGTCAACTCCACGGTCATCGAGCTGGTCGCCCGGCCGGAGCCGGCGGTCGTCGTGGCCGATGAGAAGCGGTTCTTCGCCGTGGTGGAAGCAGGCTTCCGGCACCGCCGCAAGACCCTCTCCACGGCGCTGTCGTCCACGGTGGGCGAGCGAGCCGTGGTGGACGCGGCGCTGGCGGCGGCTGAGGTCGACCCCAAGCGCCGTGCCGAAACGCTGACCATGGCCGAGTGGGCCGCCGTGGCGGAAGGGCTGACGCTGTGATCATCGACACCTGCGCCAAAGTGAACCTGACGCTGGAGGTGCTGGCTCGGCGCCAGGACGGATTCCACGAGCTGGCCACGGTCTTCCAGGCCGTCGACCTGTGCGACCGCCTGGTCTTTGGCGAGTCCGACCAGTTGGAACTGGTGGTCCACGGCGCGCCGATACCGGCCGATGAGCGCAACCTCTGCTACCAGGCCGCGCAACTGCTGGCCCGCCACGCGGGCATCGAACCGCGGGTCCGCATCGAGGTCTTCAAGCGCATTCCGATCGGGGGAGGATTGGGTGGCGGCAGCGGGAATGCGGCCGGCACTCTGGCGGCGCTCAACCTCCTGTGGCAGGTCGGGCTGGCAGAGAATGAGCTGGAGGGCCTGGCCGCCGAGCTGGGCAGCGACTGCGCCTTCTTCGTGCGCGGAGGTGCGGCGGTCGGGCGGGGCCGCGGCGAGCGGCTGGAGCGCTTGCCTGCGCCGACGGGCTGGACCATCCTGATCGTGGGGCCCAGCCAGCCGGTGCCAACGGGGCTCGTCTACCGCGCGCTGGAGAGCTTCCGGCCCGAGGCCGGAGCGGCTACGGCGGCGCTGGAGGCCGGGTTGCGCGCCGGGTGCGTGCCGCCGCTGGGCGAATGGCTGTGCAACGACCTGGAAGTGCCCGCGTCGAAGGTGAGCCGCGCCCTGGCCGCGGAGCGAGAAGTCCTGGAGGAGGCGGCCGCTGGGTGCTACCGGCTCAGCGGCTCCGGTGGGTCGTGGTTTGTCCTGGCCGAGGACGCTGACGCGGCTGAGAGCTTGCGAACGACGCTGCTGCAGGCCTGGCCGGGCCGATTGGTGGCCGTCACGCGGCCGGTCGACTGGGGCTGGCGCCAGGTGTCGTGACGAGGAGTTGACGGCGACATGGATGGTCAGGCACCAGACTCCACCATCGCGCTGCTGCGGCTCCTGACATTCCTCTTCGCCGTGCTCGGCTCGGTCATTGCCGCCCAGCTCTACCTCTTTGCGCGCAGCACCGCGCTGGGCCGGGTGTGGCGGCCCTTCCTGGTGGGCGCGATGCTCCTGGCGGCATGGTCGCTGGCGCAGTTCGCCAACACCTTCTTCGACTCCCTGTTTGGCCGTGGCCAGCATGCGGCCATGGTCATGGACCTGCTGGTGCTGCTGGCCGTGATGCATCTGGCCATGGGCTTCTATGAGATGAGGCAGGCCTACTTCCGGCCCGACAGTCGGCGGCAGGAGGTCGGGGTGGACGACTACGACGAGTATGGCCGGCCGATCGTGCCGGCTGAACCCAAGCCGGAGCCAGCGGACGACGCCGGCGCGGAGGAGCAATGATGCCAACGATCGGTGTGTTTGGCGACGAGATCGCCGCGGACATCAAGACGCAGATCGAGGTCATGCTGGCCGAGGGCGTGCGCGCGCTGGAACTGCGCGGCGCCGAGGGCCAAGGCGTGATGGACCTGGCTGGCGCGACGCGTGACGACGTGCGTGCGCGCCTGACCGATGCCGGCATCGAGGTGCTGAGCATCGGCTCGCCGCTGGGCAAGGTGCCCATCGGCGATCCGCTGGAGGCCGAGGTCGAGCGGACCCGGCGCGCGGCTGAGCAGGCGCACTTCTTCGGCACGCGGCGCATCCGGGTGTTCTCTTTCTACATGGCGCCCGAGCAGTGCGCCGAGCATCGGCAGGCGGTCATGGACCGGCTCGGTGCCATGGCCGAGCTGGCCGAACGCGAAGACGTGCTGTTGTGCCATGAGAACGAGAGCGGCATCTACGGCGAGAGCGTGGCCAACTGCCGCGACATCCTCGAGACCATCAACTCGCCGGCGCTGCGTGCCGTGCACGACACCTGCAACTATCTGCACAAGGGGCACGAGGCCTTCCCGGCGGGCTATGAGGCCGTCAAGCCGTGGCTGGAGTACGTGCACATCAAGGACTGGGGCCAGGGCACCGTGCAGCCAGCGGGTGAGGGCGACGGGCGCATGAAGGAACTGTTCGCCGCGCTACGGGCGGACGGGTTCGATGGCTACCTGAGCCTGGAGCCGCACATCGGCGGCGGGCCGGACAACTTCCGCCGCGCCGCGCGCGCGCTCCGAAGCTGCCTGACCGAGATCGGCTGGAACTGGGAGTAGGCACGTCATGTTGATGGCCACGAGCCTGAACATCTTCGAGGATCTGCGGCCCGACATGCTCGGCTACATGCGGCGTATCGCCGCGGCCGGCATCGAGGGATTGGACTTCAACGGCATCGACGTCATCCGCGACTGGGTCAAGGGCGACGGCGCCCGCTGGTCCGCGGAGATGGCTGACGCCGCGTCCGCGGCCGGGCTGGTGTTCGTGCAGTCGCACGGCCCGATGTTCAGCGGGTACGACGACCAGTGCGCCACGCATGAGGCGCTGGTCAAGCCCTGCTTGGAGTACAGCGCGCGCCTGGGCGTGCCGTGGATGGTGATGCATCCCTTCACGCTGCCGGCGCCGGCCACCTGGCAGGACAACTTCCGCGCCAACCTGGCGTTCTACCAGGCTTATCTGCCCGCCTGCGAGGCCACCGGAGTGGGGCTGGCTTTGGAGAACATGTCCGACTTCTTCAGCCCCGGCCGGCGCTACTGCGCCACGCCCGACGAACTGGCCAACCTGTGCGACGCGCTGAACCATCCGCTGGTCGGGCTGTGCTGGGATACCGGCCATGCCCACCTGCAGCGTGTGCCGCAGGCCTGGGCCATCGGTATGTTGGGCGAGCGGCTGAAGGTGGTCCACATCCAGGACAACAACGCGCAGAACGACGACCATATCCTGCCGCTGCACGGCAGCATCGACTGGTCGACGGTGCTCGATGGCTTTCGCGCCGCGGGCTACGCCGGCGCCTGGTCGCTGGAGACGCACAACGGCATCCGTCGACTGCCCGACCATCTGCGCGACGATGCGTTGGCGTTGGCGGTCAAGGTCAGTCGCTGGATCACCCGCGACTACGCGGCGCCATTGGGCGGCGCGGCGCCCAGCGCGTGAAGGAACTCGTAGGTGTAGATGCCTGAACTGTGACCGTCGGCCCACTGGAAGCGGATGGCATAGCCGCCGACGCGTTCCACACCCAGCAACTGGGCCGACGGCTCCGGGCCGCTGATGACCGTGAGCGGATTGGCCGCGCTCTTGTCGCGCTGGTCCGAGCAGAGCGAGCACGGGCAGAGCCGGCGCAGGTCGGTCAGGGCGATGACCTGCTCGCTGCGGTCCGACCAGGTGATGGCGCAGGTGCCGCGCGCACGGCTCACGGCAATGTCGAGCGGCGTCAGGTCGGGCATCGTCAAGCCTCCGTGCTGGTGGTGTGCTCGTCGCGGGCGGTGCCCGTCATACGCTGTCGCGGTGTGCTGGTGCCGCCGGCCTGTTTGAGCCATTCCTCGGGGCTGGCGTCGTCGGTGGCTGGTGGGCCGAGCTGGAAGGTGTAGAACGGCCGCCCATGGTCGTCACTGTCCACCGTGCAGAAGCCATCGCGCGCCATGGCATCGAGCTGGCTCTTGGCGCCGGCGATGTCCAGGCCAGGGACTTCCATCGTCACCAGCGCCGGAGAGACGCGGCCCTGGTGGGTGGCGGCGATGGCCAGGATGCGCCGTTCGACATTGGCCAGCGCGGCCCGGCGCCGTTCGGCCGAGCGGCGCAGATCGCCGCGGACCAACTGCGTCGCACCCAGCAGGCCCGGTAGCGACATGAAACCGAAGAAGACCGCCATGCCGATGCTGCCGGCGCCGTCCAGGGCGATGGCCAGCATGAGCAGACCCGCCGAGCCCAGCACGGCGGCGCCAAACATCGTTCCGCAGCCTATGCCACCGCGTTGGTCCATCGTTGTGCTCGTGCCTCCAGGTGCATTCTACCGCCGTCCTACTTGGCCCGCAACGCACGGCGCATGAACCCAACAGCCCAACGCCCCTCGTCGGCGCCGCGTTCCGTCGGACCGCGGCCGCACTGGACCCGCGGATTCGTCGTCCATAGGGTAGCGATGCCACGGTTGTGGCGCGCTATGGCGTGCGCTATCCTGCCCGCACGCGGAGGAGTCGAGGATGATGACGGCACGAGTCGGGTGGGCGGCCATGGGTGTTCTGGCGGTGCTGGGCGGCGCCGTGGCTGACGAGCCGCTGCCGACGCGCGAGCAGCTTATCGCCTGGGCGCGCGAGACGCTGGCCCTGATCGCGCGCGAGTTGCAGTCGCCCTACACCGGGTTGTACCTGGACGAAGCGCACCTCGACGGACGGCGCAGCGGCCCGTGCTTCGCCTGGGGTGGCGGGGTCATGCTGTCCGCGCTGGACGCCGCGGCCAAGGTGGATGCTGCCTACAAGCCGGCGCTCGAAGCCTATGCCAAGGGGCTGGAGCGCTACTGGAACCCGACCGGGCCGGTGCCTGGCTTCGACGTTCTGCCCGGGCCCAAGCCGGTCGACCGCTACTACGACGACAACGCCTGGCTGGTGCTGGGCTATGCCGAGGCCTATGAGGTCACCGGCAACGCCGCCTGGCTGGAGCGCGCCAAGGCCACGCTGACCTACGTGCTCAGCGGCGCCGATGACAAACTCGGCGGCGGGCTCTACTGGCGCGAAGTGCCGCGTGACACGAAGAACACCTGCATCAACGCGCCGGCCGTGGTCTGCTGCTACCGGCTGGCCAAGCTGACGGGCGATGCGAGCCTGGCCAAGCGCGGCGACGAGTTGCTGGCCTGGACGCTGGCCAACCTGCAGGATCCGGCCGACGGGCTGATGTGGGACGCGAAGAAGCTGGACGGCACCATTGGTCGCGCCAAGTGGACGTACAACACCGGCCTGACCATCCGCGCGCTGGCCGACCCCAGTCGCGACGCGGCCTCGCTGGAGCAGGCGGTGAAGATGGCGCGCACGGCGGTGGCGCACTGGCAGGATCCGGCCACGGGAGCCATCCGCGACGATGGTGCGTTCGCCCATCTGCTGACCGAGGCGCTGTTGTTCGTCGACCAACGCACGGGCCGCGCCGAGTTCAGGCCGGCGGTGCTGCGCGCCCTGGCCTTCCTCCATGCGAGGAACCGCGACGCCAACGGACATTACCCCAAGCGCTGGCAGGAAGCGCCGACCGCGCCGATCGAGGGCTGGAAGCTCATCGAGCAGGCATCGGTGGTGCGGGGCTATCTGACGGCGGTGGAGTAGCGCGAAGTTCGCGGTGTTGGGCTGATCACCGGGCACGCGCTGACGCGGCCGGCTGTTCGGCGGGCGAGTGGGCTTGCCTGCACGGAACGCCATGGCGCACAGCCGCCCTCGGCGACTAGAATCCCTCATGCTCCGTGCGTTCGATGATCTCATCCTGCAACGCCCGCGACAGATCGCAGAAGTAGTCGCTGTAGCCCGCCACCCGCACAATCAGGTCGCGGTGCTTTTCGGGCTGGGCCTGCGCCTTGCGCAGCGTGTCGGCGCGGACCACGTTGAACTGCACATGATGGCCGTTGAGCCGGAAGTAGGTGCGTACCAGCCGGCCCATGTTCTCGATGCCCTCGTCGCCGGCCAGCAGGCTGGGTGTGAACTTGCAATTGAGCAGCGTGCCGCCCGTGCGCAGGTGGTCCATCTTGGCGGCGCTGAGCATCATCGCCGTCGGTCCGCGGCGGTCGGCGCCCTGCACCGGGCTGATGCCTTCGGACACCGGCACGCCGGCACGGCGGCCGTCGGGCAGGGCGCCGATGACCTGGCCGAAGTAGACATGGCAGGTGGTTGGCAGCATGTCGATGTGGTACTGCCCTCCGCGCGTGTTGGGGCGGCCGTCGACCGTGGCGAAGTAGGCCTCGAAACAGGCCCGCATGATATCGTCCGCCGCGTCGTCGTCGGTGCCGTACTTCGGCGCGTCGTTGAGCAACCTCCGGCGTAGCGGTTCCTGCCCAGCGAAGTCGTCAGCCAGAGCGGCGAGCAGTTCGTCCATGCTCAGCGTCGCGCGCTCATAGACGTGCGAGCGGATGGCGGCGAAGGCGTCAGTCAGCGTGCCGATACCCACGCCCTGGATGTAGCTGGTGTTGTAGCGCGCGCCGCCGGCATTGTAGTCGCGGCCCTTGGCAATGCAGTCATCGATGAGGATGCTCAGGAACGGCGCCGGCGCGTACTTGGCGTACATCCGCTCGATGAGCTGATTGCCGCGGACCTTGATGTCGACGAAATGCCGGACCTGCGTCTGCCAGGCGGCGAACAGCTGGTCGTAGGTGCCGAACTCGCGCGCCTCTCCGGTCCGCGGGCCGAGCTGCCGGCCGGTGCGCGGGTCGCGGCCGTTGTTCAGCGTCAGTTCCAGCACCTTGGGCAGGTTGAAGTAGCCGGTGAGGACATACGCCTCCTTGCCGAACGCGCCGGCCTCGACGCAGCCGCTGGTGCCCGCGGCACGCGCGTCGGCGATGGACTTGCCCTGGCGCAGCAGTTCCTCGATCACCGCGTCGCAGTTGAACACCGAGGGGAAGCCGTAGCCCTGGCGGATGACGCGGCAGGCGGCGTGGAGGAAGTGGTCCGGGTTCTGTCGCGAGAGCTGGATGTTGTTGCTCGGCTGGAGCAGGTGCATCTCATCGATGACCTCCAGCAGCAGGTATGAGACGTCGTTGACCGCATCGCTGCCGTCGGCGCGTACGCCACCGAGGTTGATGTTGCAGAAGTCGGTGTAGGTGCCGCTCTCGGCCGCCGTCACGCCCACTTTGGGCGGTGCGGGATGGTTGTTGAACTTGACCCAGAAGCACTCGAGCAACTCGGTGGCGCGCTCGCGGTCCAGGCTACCATCGGCCAGGCCGGCGGCGTAGAAGGGCGCCAGGTGCTGGTCGAGATGGCCGGGGTTGAAGCTGTCCCAGCCGTTCAACTCGGTGATCACCGCCAGGTGGCACCACCAGTACATCTGCAGCGCTTCCCAGAAGTTGCGCGGCGGCTCGGCTGGCACCCGCTCGCAGACCTCGGCGATACGCAGCAGCTCAGCGGCGCGCGCGGCGTCGGCGCAGGTGGTGGCCTTCACTCGGGCCAGGTCGGCGTGGCGCTGGCTGAATACGATGACCGCCTCGGCGGCGATGTGCATGGCCTGGAGCTGCTCATCGCGCGAGTGCGCGTCGGGGTCGGTCTCCCAGTCCAGCGCGGCGCGCGCCGCGGCGATGTCGGCCTGGAAGCCCCTCATGCCCTTGGCATACATCTTGCCATCGGCGACGGTGTGGCCCGGCGCGCGCTGCTCCATGAACTCGGTGAAGACGCCAGCCTCATAGGCGGCGTGCCACTCGGGCGGCAGCTGGCCCATCAGGCGGTCGCGCATGGAGCGGCCCTGCCAGTAGGGGATGACCGTCTGCTCGTAGGTCTCGACCACCTCGTCGTCGACGCGATACCAGGTCAGCGGCCGGCTGTCGAGCACGCGCAGATCTTCCGCTGAGTGACAGGTGAGCTCGGGGAAGGTCGGTGTGAGCTTGGGCGCCGGGCCGCGCTCGCCGACGATCAGTTCGTCATCGCCCAGGTAGATGGTCTTGGTGGCACAGAGATGCCAGAAGGCCTTGGCCCGCTGCACCGGCACCGAGTGGCGGCCGTTCTCGGCCAGGTAGAACTCGGTCATCAGCCGCGCGCGCTCGGCCGAGATGCGCGGCTCGGTATCCAGGCTCAGACGGCGAAGACGTTCGACACGCTCGGTCACGCGACAAGCTCCTGACCCGATATCGTGACCCGATCGGCCCGATTTGGCAAGCGCGGGCGCGGGCGCGCTGCGCGTGGGGCGTCAGGCGTGAGGCGCGGGGGGGAGCAACACCGCGCCGATGGGCGGAACCAACCACGTGTCCAGCACCCCGACGCCCGACGCCTGCTTGCGGCCAGCGCCGCCAGCGGGGATAATGGGAGGCCAAGAAGGGCACCATGGACCTCAAGGACGCACGGCTGTACATCAACCGCGAGCAGAGCTGGCTGGAGTTCAACCATCGCGTGCTGGAAGAGGCCAGCGATCCGCACAATCCGCTGCTCGAGCAGCTCAAGTTCCTGGCCATCGTCTCGAGCAATCTGGACGAGTTCTTCATGGTCCGCGTGGCCGGCGTCATGAGCCAGGTCCATGCCGGCGTGACGCGCGCCAAAGGCACCGACCCTTCACCGCCGGCGTTGCTCGCCGCGATTCGCCGTCGCACGCAGCGCATGGTGCGCGAGCAGTACCAGAGGCTACGCGAGGGAGTGTTGCCCGGGCTGCGCGCCGAGGGCTTGCGGCTGCTGGCGCTGACCGAGCTGACGGCCGAGCAGCGCGAGGCGGCCGACCGCTTCTTCCGCGAGCGCGCCTTCCCCGTGCTGTCGCCACTGGCCATCGATCCGGCCCATCCGGTGCCGCACCTGCACAACATGTCGCTCAACCTCATCGTGGCGCTCGAGGGACCCGCCAACGGCGAGGCCTGCGGGCCGCTGGCCTTCGTCGAGGTGCCGGCGGTGCTGCCGCGCTTCGTGCCGCTGCCCAGCGCCGACGGGCAGCGCGACTTCATCGCCCTGGGTAGCCTGATCGCGGCGCATCTGGGCGAGCTGTTCCTGGGCTATGGCGTGCGCAGCGCCACGCTGTTCAGAGTCACGCGCGACGCCGACCTGAACATCGATGAGGACGACGCCGAGGACCTGCTGCGCGATATCGAGCAGGCGCTGCGCGAGCGCGACCGCGGCCGGCCGGTGCGCCTCGAGATTGAGGCCGGGTGCGACACGGAGTCGCTGGCCTACCTGCAGCGCACGCTGGAGCTGGGTGATGACGACACGTACGTCATCGACGGCCCGCTGAACCTCAAGGACTTCTTCGCGCTGGCCGGCACACCGGGCTTCGATCGGCTGCGCTACCGCTCATTCCTGCCGCGCATCACGCTCGATGCCGACGGGCAGGACGACCTGTTCGCCGCCATCCGGCGCCGGCCGATCTTCATGCACCACCCGTTCGACAGCTTCGCCACGGTGGTCGAGTTCCTGCGGCAGGCCGCCGACGACCCGGACGTGCTGGCCATCAAGATGACGCTGTACCGCACCAGCGGCGACTCGCCCGTGGTGCAGGCGCTGGCCCGCGCCGCTGAGAACGGCAAGCAGGTGGCCGCACTGGTCGAACTCAAGGCGCGCTTCGACGAAGGGTCCAACATCCGCTGGGCACGCGCGCTGGAGCAGGCGGGCGTGCATGTAGTCTATGGACTGGTCGGCCTCAAGACCCACTGCAAAGTGGTCAGCGTGGTGCGGCGCGAGCGCGAAGGCCTGCGCTTCTACGTTCATCTGGGCACCGGCAACTACCATCCGCAGACCGCGCGGCTGTATACCGATTGCGGGCTGCTGACCTGCGACCAGGCCATCGGCGAGGACGTCAGCCAGCTCTTCAACATCCTCACCGGCTACAGCCAGTTCCCCACCTGGCGCAAGCTGGCTGTGGCGCCCGAGGACCTCAAGAAGCGCGTCATCGAGCTGATCCGTGCCGAGGCCGAGTTGGCGCGCTCCGGGGTGGGCGGGCAGGTCATCGCCAAGTGCAACGCCATCATCGAGCCCGACGTCATCGAGGCGTTGTACGAGGCGTCCATGGCCGGCGTGCAGATTGACCTCATCAGCCGCGGCATCTGCGGGCTGGTGCCTGGCGTCAAAGGCGTGAGCGAGACCATCCGCGTGCGCAGCATCGTCGGTCGCTTCCTCGAGCACAGCCGCGTGTTCTGCTTCGGCAACGGCGGCGACCCCAAGCTCTACATGGCCAGCGCCGACTGGATGGAGCGCAACCTCAACCGGCGCATCGAAACCATGTTCCCCATCGAGGACCCGGCACTGCGCGACCACATCATCCGCGACATCCTCATGGTCTATCTGGCCGACAACGCCAAGGCCCGGCTGCTGCAGTCCGACGGCTCGTGGGTGCGACCCGCCCGCGCGGTGGACGCCCCGCTGCTCAATGCCCAGGAGGAGTTCCTGCGCCTGTCGGCCCAGAGCGACCCCAGCCGCACGGTCCGCAAATTCGGCGCCAGTTCGCGCTTCTTGGCTCGGGGCGCGGCCAGAACGCCCAAATGAGTGAGGCGCGCCCCGTGTGAGCGGGGCGCGCCTCGACTTCGCCACGCTGGGTCAGCGCTTGCTCGTCTTGCGGTCGGGCTTGTACCCGCCACCTGTGCCGAACCCGTTGCCGGGCTCCACGGTGCCACCACCACCACCGCCGCCGTCGACGGGCGGCACGTACGTCTCGAGCACCAGGTCGACGCCGTCGACGGTGCCGGACGTGGCCTCGATGGTGGTCGAGTTCCACTCGTAGCCATCGGCGAAGGCGCTGACCGTGACCGTGCCTCCCTCAACATCGAGGGTGTAGCGACCGTTCTCATCGGTCTGGGCCACGCCGCCGGGCGGCATCATGTCGGCGCCCATCTTGACGCGCTTCCCGCGAGTGGGCCGGTTGCCCACTGCGGCGTAGGGCATGTAGACGTTGCCGTAGGCGTTGACCCACGCACCCGCGATGGGCACCAGGCTGCCGCTCGCTTGCCGCCCGCGCACCGTGCCACTCACGTGGACCAGGTTGCTGACCATCGTGGTGTTGACGGTCTGGTGGCCTTGGGCGGTGAAGGTCACCGTCTGTTCGACGCGCTGATAGCCGAACCGCCAGAACACCACCGTGTACGTGCCGGGCACGATGTTGGCGATGCTGTAGTGGCCCTGGGCATCGGTCATGGTCGACTTGCCGCGCCAGAACGGCGGGACCATCCACGGGTCGATGTTGTTCAGTTCCTCGGTCGTGCCGCCGCCCGTGGCGGTCATCACGTCACCCGGGTCGGCGCCGCCGGCGTCGGTGCCACCGGTGTCGGTGCCGCCGGTGTCGGTGCCGCCGGTGTCCGCACCGCCGGTGTCGGTGCCGGTGCCGTCGGTCGGGTCAGCCTGGCGCGAGCGCCGAGCGGGCGAGCCGTTGGCCAGGGGCATGGGGAAGTCGCCACTGGTGACCGGCCACACGTCGACGCGAACCGCGGCCAGGGGGCCGGTGACGCCTTCCGACGTGCCGGTGACCGTGCCCTCGATGGAGGCATTGTTCGGGTCGACGGGCACCAACTGGGCATCGGCCGTTGCCGTCGTGCCGGCGCCGACCCAAGTGCCCACCTCCGCGGCTTCGAAGCCGTCAGCGGCGATCTCAATGGAATACGGGCCGACCAGGGCGCCGGTCAGCACATACGAACCTGAGGAGTTGGTGACGGCCGTGCGCGGCGGCGGCCGGTTGGCGTCGGTGTTGTCGGTGGCCTGACGGCGCGCCGAGCCATTGGCGGCGTCCACGCCGCTGGCTACGCCAGGTGCCGTGGCATCGCCGTAGGCCCACATGAGCGGCGTCAGGCGCGCCGAGATGCGGGCCCCGACGATGGGCTGGCCGGTGGCGGAGTTGGTCACCAGACCGGCGATCTGGCCGACCTCCACCAATTCCACCTGGCTCACGTCGGTGGCATCGCCATCGACGACGCGCACCAGCACGGCGCCGCCCATATTGCCGGGCGCCGTGACCGACAGGGTGTATTCACCCGGCGGCACATTGGGCAGCGAGAATGAGCCATCCGCTCCCACCGGGCAACTCAGCGAGGTGCCCTCAATGCGCACGGTGCCGCCGGCCGCGTTGGTCAGCCGACCCGTGACGCGTCCGTTGCCACCCGAGCCGCCACCGGCGCTGCTGCCGCAGCCGGCGACCAGTGCGCCGATCGCCAGCGCCGCCAGCGTCGCGCGTAACCATCTCATGGTCATATCTCCCTCTGGGCGTGTGGATTGCTCTAACGCGCGCGCGAACACGTTCTTCAACGTGCTGGGCCGTCTCTTGGTGAGTATGGCACATTGGGGTGCGCCGCGACAGGCCGTTTGGGCCGGTGCTGGAATGGTAGTGGAGACGGCGATGAGCGTGCGGGAGATCGTCGAGCAGATCGGCCGGCTGGCGACGGAGGAACTGGCGTTGGTGCGTGTAGCGCTTGACGCTGCGCCAGTGGCCCGCGGGGACGTTTCGTCTCTGGCAGCGCGCTATGCCGAGGTGCTGGCACGCCTTGATGACGGCTACTGCGACGGCGACGGCAGCCCAGTTGCTGACACCATCGACGATGTGCTCTATGGCCGCGCACAGTGAGCCGGCCGCAGGTCTTCGTCGACTCGTGGGCGTGGGTTGCCATTGCGATCCGCTCTGACCCCGGCCACTCCCGTGCTCGCGACCTGCGGCGCGCGGCCGAGCGTTGCGGTGCGCTCCTCGTCACGTCTGACATGGTCATGGCAGAATTGCTGACTCGATTGCGGTACGACGCGGGCCTGGCGGTTGCGGCGAGTCTGGCCGATGATGTGGAAGTCACGCGCCTGGTCGGTGCGGTGGACGTCGTCTATACCGATGAGCGGACCTACGGATCAGCCCTCGACTGGTTCCGCCGCTTCGACCACTAGCGTTTCTCGTTCGTCGACTGCACCTCGTTCGCCA
>JACRKZ010000111.1 GCA_016235455.1 Armatimonadota bacterium
CCCGCGCCGATCAGCGGAAAGGCCAGGGAGTCGGCGCCGTGCTCGCGCGCCACAGCCAGCGCGTTGGCCACGCAGAGCCGAACGGAGCGCTCGCTGGAGCGCCACAGCAGGTAGAGGGCGGCCACGTGGATGATGCCGCGGAACGGCAGCCGGCCGGCGCCTGTAAGCACCGCGCCACCCAAGGGCAACACCCCAGCGCGGGCGAGTTCGCGGAATGGCTCACACCCCGCCCGGCGCTAGATGGCACCCGAGACGCCCCGGAGCAGCAGCAACCACCAGGGAACAACGTTACGGTTCCATGAGTTTACGATGAGCTCGACCGGCTGGTCGAGCAGATCGACCTCGACAACGATCAATCGGGCGGTCATTTCGCACCTCAGCGGGCGGTCAGCAGCAGCGGGAACGGGCCGACCAGCAGCCCGTCGGGGCCGATCGGCTGCTCAACGCCACGCAGGTCGGTGGCCACGCAGCGTCCCAGATCGGCGGGCGGCAGCCAGGGCGCAGTGCCGGTCGGTCGCCAGACGATGGTGCGGCGCGCGCCGTCGCGAGTCAACGTCAGTCGCCACAGCCCGTCAGTCACAGCGCGGCTGGTCATGGTCCAGCCGTCGACCCAGGCCACGAGCCGGGCCAGGGCCCGGCCGGCGGGGCTCAGTTCCGGTCCTGTGAGCGACGTGCCCAGCGAAGTGCCCTCCGGCCAGTGGATGTCCCAGCAGTACCAGGCGAAGCAGGTGATGCCCTGCGCCCACTGCACAAGCCAGGTGCGCACGACGGCGCCGACCTGCTCATCCTCGGTCGTGCCGGCGCGATGCTCGATGGCACCTTCGGTGTTCCACACGGGTTTGTCGGCCAGGCCGTGGGCGGCCGCCAGATCCCGCACCGCATGGTACTCAGGCACGTCCAACTCGGGCCGGCCACTGGGGTAGCGATGGAACGAGATGACGTCGGCGTACTGCCCGCCGCCGAGCGCCAGGTACTCGTCCAGCCAGCCCAGGCCGGCGCGGGTGACGTTGGGCGTGAGCACGGTGTTCCGCGGGTCGACCGCCTTGAGCTCCTCGTAAGCGATGCGCGCCAGCGGCAGCATGGCGGCGGGTCCGCCGTTGAAGAAGCCGCCGTAGTCGCACTCGTTCCACGGCTCCCAGCAGTGGATGCGCCCCCGGTAACGCTCTGCCAGCGTGCGCACGTATCGCCGCCAGGTGGCCGGGTCGGTCGGTGGCGCGGCCTTGCCGCCGTAGGCACCGCGCGCGCCGGCCTCGGCGGCCCAGTTGGGCGTGATGCCCAGTGTCATGACCACGCGCGTGCCGGGGGCGTTGCGCCGCACATGCTCCACGTAGTAGTCCAGCCGACCGAAGTTCCATTCGCCGGGCTTGGGCTCCAGCGCATCCCAGGTGGTGCCGGTGTCCCACAGCCGCAGCGTGGCCTGCCCCAGCGCCGGCCAGGTATTGTGGCTGCCCAGCTTGTTGATATGCAGGCCAAAGAAGCGCTGGTCGACGGGCGCGGTGGGCGTGGGCAGACTCAGCGTCTCGGCGGTGATGTCGGTGAGTGAGGCGTCGTCGAGCTCGACGGTGCCCGGTCGGCGCCACGAAACACCGAGGAAGCCGAGCGTGTCCTCTCCGCCGAAGCCACCGACCAGGGCCACCTCGCGCCACTCGGGGCCGAGCTCGACCAGCCGTGCCGCCGCCGGCTCATACCACTGCCCCGCGCGCCGGAGCATGACCTGCACCTGGGCGTGGTCGGGCGACCGCAACCACAGCCGCGCGCGGTAGGTGTGGCCAGCGACGAGCGTGTACGGCTGGCGATAGATGAATCCGCTGCCTGGCGGCAGCGCGGTGACCCGTACCAGCTGACAGCGTCGGCCGCCATGTGGTGCCGCGCCGTCAGCGTAGGTGAAGGCTGGACCGGGCTGGCCCCAGGCGTTCTCGGACCAGCCGCCGCCGGCTGCCTCGAAGCCCGGGTTGGCGAGCAACTCGTCCGCGGCGCGGGCCGAGCCGGCCATGGACAGCAGCGCGAGACAGAGGCAGAGATGTCGCGTCACAGCGTGCATGGGCCGCCTACCCCGATCAGACGTGGGCCACGGGCGTGTGGCTGGAGACCTCGGTGCTCGTGGTGCAGAGGTCGTCGACGCCCAGGCCATGGATGTCGGCGTGGCCGGTGAGGCGCGCGAAATCGGCCAACTCGGCGGTCAGCGCACCGAGGAAGTTGGCCACGCGCCGCGCCGACGCGTCAACATCCAGGCGCGCGCGCAGTTCCGGGTCCTGGGTCGCGATGCCGACCGGGCAACGACCGGTATTGCACACGCGGTACTGCTGGCAGCCGCAGGCCATCATCGCCGCGGTGCCCAGCGCCACCGCGTCGGCGCCGAGCGCCAGTGCCTTGACGCAATCGGACGAGACGCGCAGGCCGCCGGTGATGACCAGCGACACATCCGCCGCGCCGGCCTCGTCGAGGCAGCGGCGCGCGCGACAGAGGGCATAGACCGTCGGCACCGACGTGGCGGCCTTGACGAACTCTGGCGCCGAACCCGTGCCGCCCGGCCGACCGTCGACGGTCACGAAATCAGGCGCGGCGGCCAGCGCGAAGGCGATGTCGGCCTCGATGTGGCCCGCGGCCAGCTTGATGCCGATCGGCTTGCCGCCGCTGGCGCCGCGCAGCCAGTCGACCAGCGAGCGCAGGTCAGCGGGAGTGCGCAAGTCGGCGAAGCGTGCCGGGCTGTGGATGTCCTGTCCCACGGGGTAGCCACGTACCGCGGCGATCTCCTCGGTCACCTTGGCACCGGGCAGGTGCCCGCCCATGCCGGGCTTGGCCGACTGGCCGATCTTGATCTCCACGGCGTCCACGCGTGCCAGCATCTCCTCGCTGACGCTGTAGCGGTTGGGCACGTACTCGAAGATGTAGCGGTACGCCGCCGCCAGTGCGTCGGGCAGCACGCCGCCTTCGCCTGAGCCCATGGCCGTACCGACCATGGCGCTGCCCCGAGCCAACGCCGTCTGCGCCTCGCGCGACAGCGCGCCAAAGGACATGTGCGTGATGTAGACCGGTGTCTCGATGACCATCGGCTGCGCCGCGCGCGGGCCAATGACGGTCCGCAGACTGACCGGCTCATCGGCGTTGAGCGGCGGCTGAGCCAGCTGGCCGCCGCGTACCAGGATAGTGTCCCACCAGGGCTGCTCGTCCCGCGCGCGCATCGGCTCCGAAACCGGCAGGCCTGTCTCGGCCATGGTGTGGATGTCCGCCATGTGCCGCTCCACCTCGTCCGCCGAGCGCGCCCACCGCGCCAGATAGGCCTCGCCCGTGACGGCCGGCGTGGATCCGGCGGGTGCCGGTGTCACCGGGCCACCGGCCATGGTGAACTCAGAGCGAGCCGCCCCACAGACCGGGCACTCCCAGTCGGCCGGCAACTCTGCCCAGGGCACGCCCTCGGCCGCTTCGTCATACACGTAGCCGCAGACATCGCATTCGTAGGTCATGGTTCGCTCCGCGCTCCGCGCTCAGCACAACACGACTTCCACCGGGCTGCCCGAGTTGGGCCTGAAAGCCTGCTCTCGCCCATCGATGGTCACCCGCAGACGATCCGCATCGACCTCCAGGTCGACCCGCTTGCCGCCCAGACAGACCCCGCGCAGCGCCATCGACGGCCAGCCCGCAGGCAAGCGTGGCCGGCAGGTGAAGCGGTCGAAGCCGGTCGGCGTCAGGCCGAACAGCCCTTCCGTGACGACCCGCGCATACAGCGCGCTCTCCGCCGCCAGATGCGCCTGACCGCCTTCGGGGTAGGCCTCCACCATGTATGGCACATGGTCCCCCAGCAGCCGCCGCCGCGAGAACTGCGTCAGGAAAGCCACCGCGCGCTCCGTGGCCCCGGCCATCAGCACGCCGCGCAGGCCATACAGCGTGGCGCGATCCCAGAAGGTCACCTCGCCCGCTTGGGTGGCCAGCCCGTCCTCGGTCCACAGTCGCGGCGAGAACAGTGCCTCGATGGTGCCCGCGGCACGGTAGTTGAGACCCATGGTCAGCGGCAGGCAGATCCACGAGCGCAGTACCTCGCCGCCATCGAAGTAGCGGTACGTCGAGAAGCCCTCTACCGTAGCGCCGAAGTAGCTCTCGATGGCCACCGACAGCGCCTCGGCGCGCTGGTCGAAGTCAGCAGCCTGGTCCGGCTTGTCCAGCCCGCGCGCCACGGCCGCGGCGGAGCGCAGGCCGCCGTAGGCGAGGGTCGATGTGCTCAGGTTGGCGCGGCCCGTGGGGAAGCGGCCCTCCAACTCGTCGGTGTCGCTGGCTACCACGCCATCGGGCGTGAGCTGGCGTTGGCAGTACTCGGCACACCAGGCTAGCGCCGGCCAGAGCTGCGCGGCGAGCGACGCATCGCCACGGGCCAGCAGGTAGCGGCTGGCACCGTACAGGTACATGGCGGCATCGCCGCGGTCGCCGCAATGCGTCCAGACGGCATCGCCCTCAACCTCGAACGACGAGGGGATCGGCGCGAAGCTCGGCTTCATCCACTTGGCGAACACGCGATACGCGTTGAGCGCGGCCAGGTTGGCGTCGTCGTCGCCCAGCAGCGGCGCGAACGGTCCGAAGTACTCCACCTGATCGTTGGCCCACACGCCGCCGTAGTAGCTGTTGCCGCAGGGCGAGTGCACCAGACCGAGCTTGGTCTCGAACAGCGCCTCGCCGGTGCGCAGGCAGGCCAGCTGGAAGCAGCGGTTGAGCACCGGATCGGGCGTCTCCAGCCGCATCGCCGCTGACAGGGCCGTGATGCGCTCGCGTCGGCTGGCCAGGGCCGCGTCGCCGTCGAGCGTGATGCGCTTGGCGGTGGCGCGGCGGGCGGCGATGACGGTGCTGGTGACCAGGCTCGCGCCGGGCGCCAGCGTGGCCGCCGCGCCGGGCTGGTCGACCTCGACGCGGTATGCGCCCCGGTAGCCGCCGGTGCCCTGCCGCCACGACAGCGCGCCGACCTCCACCACCAGCGGCGCCGCGCTGACGTTGGTCAGCGTCCAACGCTCGATGACGGCCGCCGCGGCCGGATCGGGAAACAACTCGCGCGTCAGGCGCACACCGTCGCTCGGCTCGTGTTCGATGGCCAACACACCGTCGAAGCGCAGTTCCGAGACCCGTTCGGTGACCGAACGGCGTTCGATACCGTCGATGAGCACCACCGGTTCGCAAGACTCGGCCAGTTCGCGGCGCAGATAGCCGCGCACGTCATCCTTGCGGCCGCGCAATGTCGGCCAGTAGATGCGCCGTCGCAGGCTCAGGCGCCGATCCCTATCGAGGCCCCAGTAGGCAATCAGTGAGACCTGCCGGCCGCTCATCTCCACGTGGTCCGCATGGGGCAGGCTCCCACCATCGGCCGGTTGCCAGGCGATGCCCTCGCCCTCCAAACGCCATCGATCGCTCATGCTGCTCCTATTTGCCGCGCCGCACGAAGGCCGGCGCTCCCTTACTCACCCAGTCGGTCTGACCCAGTCCGGTGACCGGCAGACGCCAGCCGTCCCGAGCGGAATCCACGTGGCGCGCGAACCAGTCGGTCAACCGCCGCGTCAGGCGTTCGACCTGTCCCGCGTGAGCCGGGTCGGCGATGAGGTTGGTCTTCTCGCCGGGGTCCGCGGCCAGGTGGTACAGCTCGTTCGGCCCCTCAGGATAGCGCAACACCAGCTTCCAGTCGCGCTCGCGCACCATGCGCGTCGGGCCATACTCGTCGCAGATGACCACGGCCTCGTTGCCGGGGTCGGGCTCGCCGCGCAGCACCGGCGCGAAACTGCGGCCGGGCAGCGGGCCGTCGGGCTGGCGCAGCCGCAGGTAGTCGACCAGTGTCGGCAGCCAGTCGAGGTGGCCGTACATGCCGTGGCAGACCTGGCCTTGGGGCACCGTGCCGGGACAGGAGACGATGAACGGGATCTTGACCGCCGTGTCGTACATGTTCAGCGGGTAGGTGCCGTTGCCCTTGCCCCAGATGCCGTGGTGGCCCATGCTCATGCCGTTGTCGCCGCTGAACACCACCAGTGTGCGCTCGCGCAGACCCATGGCCTGCAAGCGGTCGAGCACGCGACCAATGCCCGCGTCCATGGCCTCGGTCGCCGCGAAGTAGCCCGCCAACTGCTGCTGGCGCCGCTCGGGCGTCACGTTGTCGCCGCTCCACGGATGCCGGGGCTCGAACGGCACGCTGTCGATGGCCATGGCATGGTATTTGTCCCACAGCGCGGCGGGATGGTTGGCGCGGTCCCACGGCGCGTGCGGCGCGGTGTAGTGCAGGCTGAGGCACCACGGCCGCGGGCCACCGCCGTGCTCGCCCAGGAAGGCCACGGCGCGGTCCGAGAAGTAGTCGGTGACATACTCCTCATGCCGCATCAGCGTCGCGTTCTGGTCGAAGCCGAACCATTTGGTGTAGTTGTCGCCGCCCAGGCTGTGGGTACACCACCAGGTGTGGCCCTTCTGCGGGTGCGCGCTATCACCCATGTGCCATTTGCCGCACATGCCGCACAGATAGCCCGCTTCGGCCAGCAGATCGGTAAAGCCGGTCAGGCCCTGCAGGTACTCGATCGGCCGGTCGGCGCCGGACCAGGTGACGCCGGCTTCGACCTCGATGTTGCCCGACTTGAGCCAGTCGTGCACGCCATGAGCCGACGGGATGCGTCCCGTAAGGAACGACGCGCGCGCCGGCGAGCAGACCGGTGAGGCGCAGAAGAAGCTGTCGAAACGAATGCCCTCGGCGGCCAGGCGGTCGAGGTTGGGTGTGTGCAGTTCCGGCGTGCCGGCGCAGCCCATGGCCCAGGCGCCCTGGTCGTCGGACATGATGACCAGCAGGTTCAATGGCTCAGCCATGGTCTACCCCACAATCGGCGAGACGTCGATGCTGTACATCTGGCGCTCGCGCTCGTGCGTGCTGTCGAGGCAGACGCTCCGGCCGTCGCGGCTCCAGCGCGGATGCAGATCGACCCGCACCTCCTGGTGCGGATCGGGAGGCACCACCGGCCGTGACCAGAAGCGGCCGATATCGACCCGCCGGTTCTCCGCGATGTTGTACAAGATCAGCGTTCGCTTCAGCTCCTTGTCCGGATAGGTGTCGGTCAGGATCCACTGGCCGTCGGGTGAATAGGAGCAGTGGCCGTCGGTCTGGAAGACATCGGCGCCGATGACCTGCGTCTCGCGGGTCAGGTCGTGGTACAGCACGTAGCGCAGGCCCTGATCCCGATGGGGCGACCAGCACAGGATGTGCCGCGGGCCCTGCCAGTCGAAGTGCGAAGCGCCCTGGTCGTTGAGCATCCAGATGTCGCTGCCGTCGGGATTGGCCGTGAACATGCGCGTGTAGAAGCGCTTGGCGTCGTGGCGCCAACGGTGCAGAAAGACGAACCGGCTGTCGTCGGTGCTGTACTGCAAGTGGTTGAACCAGTGCCGCGCGCCGACCATCGACTCCGTGGTGCCCATCTCGTAGATCTGGCGGATGCTGAACAGCAGCTTCGACGCGCCGCTGGCCAGGTCCACGGTCCAGATGCCGTCGTCGTCCGGCACGTCCGGCCCGGCAAGCTGCGGCAGCGCATTGTAGCCGTAGCCGGGCCGCGTCGAGGCAACCCGCGCGAAGTTCAGCGTCACCGCCTGCCGGCCCGAGCGGCTGATCGCGTAGATCGCGCGCGGCAACTCGCGCTTGGCACCGGTGGCCAGGTTGTGGACCACCGCGCCGAAGTGGTCGCCTGCGAGCGTGTTGTAGATGACCGTCTCGGGCTCGGTCGGCAGCCACTGCAGGTGCGTGCCCTGCTGCCAGTTCCAGGCACCGGTCTCGGCGAACGACTGGAAGACCCGGTCGCCGCCCAAGTCCAGCCGACCGAGGCGGATGGTCTCGCCGGGCCGGGGCGAACGCTCGTCGAAGTCGCTCTCCATGGCCAGTAGCCAGCGCCCGCTCTGGTCCCAGGGGAACTTATCGTAGTAGCCGAACCAGTGCAGCTTCGGCCCGTGCGTCAGCCGGGTCACGGGCAGTTCGTGCGTTTCGATGGGCATCGCCGCCTCTCCGCGCGGGGGCCTTCGCGATGGATGCCCGCGATCCTTGCGAGAGTGCCGACTCGTGTTCGTTTTACCGGCTTTGGCCGAATGGCGATTCCCCGCCCATGGTCGGCGCTGCCAACGCCATACACGGTGCCTGGTGGCGCGGCAGGGCGCGTTGCGATGGGGTCGCGGCCAGCCCCCACCCCGGCCCTCCCCGCGAGCGGGGAGGGTGTCAGTACACAGTCCCCCCGCTCGCGGGGGGACCATAGGGGGGGCCGCCGATGTAGTTGAATCGCCATTCGGCTTCAGCCGGCACAACGAGCACGATCGCCCCCTTGACACCCCAATCCTGGCCCTGCTACACTTCCACCATGTGGAGATCATTCCACATTATGGAATAACCCATGGTCCAATCTGTCGAACGAGCCTTCCTACTGCTGGAGCTGCTGGCCGCCGCCGGACCGGAAGGGGTCACGCTGGGCGACCTGGCCACGCGGGCCGAGCTCAAGCCGCCCACGGCGCACAACCTGGTGCGCACGCTGGAGGCGTTGGGCTATGCGCGGCAGGATGGCGGCACCCGCCGCTACCTGCTCGGTCCGCGCGCCGAGACGCTCGGCCGCCGTGCACGGCTGGTCAAGCGCGGCCAGCGCGTGCTGGAATCGCTGCGCGCCCGCACCGACGAAAGCATCGTGCTGGCCACCTGGGCCGACGGGTTGCGGCGCACGCTGATCTCGGCCGAGAGTGGCCAGGCGCTGCGCGTCGCCGTGTCGGCCGGCACCGACGACCGTTTCTACGAGACCGCCACCGGCCGCCTGCTGCTGTCGCAGCTCAGCGCGCAGGAGTTGGCGGCGTTCGTGGCGCGGCGCGGTCTGCCGGGCGCGGCGTGGCCCGGCATCGACAGCCTGGAGGCGTTGCAGCGCGCGGTGAGCGAGGTGGCCGCCGCGGGCTGGACGCGGTGCGACAATGCCCAGGCCGTCTGTGCCTGGGCGGTGCTGGTGCCCGGCGCGGGCGACCCGGCGGCGCTGGGGCTCTACTGCCCTGCCACCCGCGTCACGCCGGGGCGTGAGGAAGAGATCCTGTCGGCCCTGCGCGACTCCGCGCGGCAGTTGGCCGACGAGCCGTAGCGATCACCTGTGGAGAACCGTCATCATGAGCAACCTGACCCAGGAACTGGCGGCATTTGCCGCTGAGAAGCGTGTGGACCTGCTCGGCGTCGCGCCCATCGAGCGCTTCGCGGGCGTGGCGGCCAACCATCACCCGGCAACCATCTTCCCCGAGGCGCGGTCGGTGGTGGTGTTGGCCAAGCGCATCCCGCGCGGCGCGTTGCGCGGCGTCGAGGAGGGCACGCAGATGGAGCTCTATGGCCAGTTCGGCCAGAGCTGGCTGGCCGACCGCATGTTGGCCATCACCACCATCGCGCTGGCCTCGTGGCTCGAGGATCGCGGCTGGGAAGCCGTGCCCATCCAGGACCTGCCGCCGCAGACTCCGCCGTCGGGCGTGCGCGTCAAGCCCGACCTGCCGCCGCCCAACGTCATGGTCGACATGCAGGCCGCCGCGGTGCTGGCCGGGCTGGGTGAGATCGGCTGGTCGGGCGA
>JACRKZ010000112.1 GCA_016235455.1 Armatimonadota bacterium
CCGAGGGCCAGCCGTTCGACCCCTTCGCCGCGGCGCTGGTAGACCGCTTCCAGCGCGGCGCGCCGCCCAAGGAGTGCGCCGCCTTGCCGGCCGATGACTGGGTCGACTGGCAGGACGGTGCTCTGCGGCTGCACGGCCTGGGCGACTGGGTGACGCGTGTGGACGACCCGGCCGCATCGGACCGCAAGGCCGCGCGGATGCGGGCGGACCACAACCAGTGGGCCACACAGTGCCCCATCGGCGATGAGTTGGCCGGTGAGAAGTGGCGCGTCTGCGTGTCGCTGCGCGCCGCGGCCAAGGCCAAGGATGGCACCGCCTTCACCATCGGTATCTACGACACGGCCGGCGCAAAGGCCGTGTCGCAGCGCACGGTGCCCATCACCGAATTGGTGGCCGACGGCTACCAGACCGTGGATCTGGGCACTCACGACATCAAGCCGGGCTACTACGTGTGGGTCGCGCCGAGCAACAACCCGACCGAGATGGAGGCCGTGCTCGTGGACCGCATGTTCGCCATCAAAGCCAAGGAATGACCGCGGGATCGTGGCTGCGCTGGCTGCTCCTGGCCGCCATCGCGGCCGCGGCACCCGACGGCTCGATTTTCGAGCCGGTGGACAAGCCGACGGCCATGTACTTCGCGCCACCCGCCGAAGCGCCGTTGCTCGCGTCGCCGATCAACACCTCGCTGTCGACCATCGCCACCAGCGAGTACCACGAACTGCTCATCATCGACGACCGACTGTGGGCCATAGGCAGTAACCGCGCGGGCATGATGGGCTTGGGCCACGCGGCACCCGAGGTGCACACGCGGCCGGCGCGGGTCAAGGTGCCGGACGACCAGACCTTCGTCACGGCTGCCGCCGGCGGCTACCAGAGCCTGGCGGTCGACGCGCAAGGCCGGGTGTGGAGCTTCGGCGGCAATCAGTTCGGGCAGCGCGGCGACGGTTCAGTGCCGCGACCCGAGACCCTGGCCACCGCCAAGGCCGAGGATACCTGGGGCGTGCCGGTCATGCTGACCAGCGACGCGGACGGTCAACCGTTCGGTGGACCCGCCGACCCCGTAGCGCAGGTGATCAGCGTGCTGTGGTTCAACCTGGCGCTCATGCGCAGCGGCGCTGTCTACTTCTGGGGCATGAACGGCGACGACGGCGCCGGCAACGACTCGCGCGGCATGGTCGGTGACGGCCGACCTCTGAGCCTCGACCGGTCGTTCGAGGCGCGCTCCGTGCGTCGGCCGACGCGTGTGCGCTTCCCGGTGGGCGTTTGCATCGAGCGCCTGGCCTCGTCGTCGAGCATGGCCGTGGCCATCGACCGCCACGGCGCGCTATGGACCTGGGGCGGCGGCGCGGGCTGGGGGCTGGGCGACGGCGAGCGTGGCGACGGTCGCGGCAACAGCAGCACGCCAGGCCGGCTGCTTCAAGGGCGTTCGCGAGCCAAGGCGGCGCTCGAGCCGCTGCCGCGGTATGTCGACGCGACCGCCACGACCACCGCCAACTTCGCGATCGATGCCGACGGAGACCTGTGGGGATGGGGCATGATCCTGCCGGCGCGCGGCTTGGGGCGCGCCGACGAATGGGACCCGCAGGGCTGGCCCGTGAAGCTGACGCGCACGGGCAACGCGCACTTCGCCTCCCTCGATGCCCTGCTGGCTCAAGGTCACCGGCTGACGTCGGTCCAGGCCAGCCTGAACAGCATCCACGTCCTGGTCGACGACGGCTCGCTCTGGGGCTGGGGCGACGCCGCCATGGGCGAAGTGGGCGATGGCCACATCGTCAACTACCTGCGCGTGACGCCCAAGGACGGCCGCAACGACGTACGCTGCGCCTGGGACTGGGGCGGCACCCGCGCGGTGGTGGCCGACGCGACGCGCATCATGACCCAGGTGCGTTGGTTCGCCACCAGCCAGTTCTCGTTCCACATCGTGGCCATGCGCCGCGACGGCACGCTCTACACCTGGGGCCGCAACGCCAACGGCGTGCTGGGCAACGGTCTGGACCCGATGGACCGCGCGGGACCGGGCCTGCGGCGGTTCGCGCCGCTGGGCGAGACGTACACGCCGAACCTGCTCGACCGGCCGTATCCGGTGCGCGTGCAGCCGTTCTGACGGGCTGGGCGCCAAGGTCCGTGCGGCTCTGCTGGCACCGGCCTCCTGGCGGGTGATCTGCTCGACAAGCTGATGGACTGCCCGGAACGCCGGCGCAATCACCGGCCAGGAGATCGGTGCCAACACGAGGGCCTCGCGCGGTTCTGCCTGATGGGTGCTTGACATGGTCAACGACCTGATCAATGATATGCGCATGAACGACTTCGACGAGGCCTCGGCGCCCGACTGTCTGGGCCACACCGGGGCCGAGATGCACTTCCTGCGCGAATTGGTGCGCGCCGCGCAGACGCTTATCGCCGCGTTCAGCCGCGAGGTGGGCATGACGGGAGCGCGGCTGGCTGTGCTGCGCGCCTTGGCGGTGTCGGCGTCCACGCCATTGGGCACCATGGAGATCGCGCGGCGACTGGCGGTGAATGCGGCGGCGGTGACTCGCCAGCTGCAGGCGATGGAAGCCGACGGCCTGGTGGAGCGCGTCTCCGACGGCCGAGACGGCCGGCGCAGCGCGGCTGTGCTGACAGTGGCCGGTCGCGAGGCGTTCGCGCTGGTGCATGAGCGGGGCCATGCGTTTGAGGAGCGGTTGGCGGCGCTGGTCGGCGCGGATGATATGGCGGTGGCCACGAGCGTGCTGACTCGTGCACGCGAAGCGCTGGAGACGGCGCGATGAGGAGGGCGGGATGAGCGGCAAGCAGCGCCCGGGCCGGTTCGACCGGCGGGCCTTCGCGGCGACGGTGGCGGCGTCGAGCGGGCTGGCCCTGCTGGTCACTGGGCTGGGCACGCACCTGGCGCACCACGACAATGGTCAGGCGGGCTACCACGGCTGGCTGGCCGCACATGTGCTGGTGGCCCTGGCCTTTGTGCTCAGTTCCGCCTGGCACGGCGTGCTCAACGGTCGCGCCCTGACCCGCTACGTGGCGCGCCGCGAAGCGGTGCTGGCCTACGGGCTGGTGTTGCTGCTGCTGGGCCTGGGCATGGCGCATGGGCACGTGCCGCACTGAGCGGCCGGTCTCATTTCCGCTTGCGATCCGCCGGCGCGCGGGCTATGCTTCGCGCATGCTTCGACGCCACCCGCCGGGCCTGCGGCCGTACCCCAAGCCGCAGTTCTTCATGTCGTTAGGCGACATCCGCTTCTGGATTGATAGCGCCCACACGGACAGCGCCTTGGCTCGGCTGCGCGCCGAACACGGCACGGCCGACGGCATTGACGCGCTGTACCGGGAGCGGCCCGATCCGTGGGGCGCGACGCGCACGTGTTACCGCTACCAGCGGCTCAAGTACGAGCGTCTGACGGCGTTCATCCCCGCTCGACGCTACGAGCGCGTGCTCGACCTGGGCTGCGGCATCGGCGCCTTCACCCGCCACCTGGCGCCGCATGTCGGCGCCATCACTGGTGTGGAGTTGTCGGCGTCGGGCGTGCAACAGGCGCGTGATCTGTCCGTTGACCATGCCAACGCCGACTACCGCCAGGGCGATGTGTTGCACGTGGGCGACGCCGTCGGCCAGTCGACGTACGACCTGGTCATCCTGGCCGATGTGCTCTACTACCTGTCGCCGCTCAGCGCGGAGGTGCTCGATGGTGTCTGCGCCTCGGTCGCGGCCGCCATGGAGCCGGGCGGCGTGCTGCTGCTGGCCAACCACTGCGTGGGCACGCCGGACGCCGAGTCGCGCCAGACGCGGTTCATCCACAGCCGGTTCCGGCAGTCGTCGGCGTTCCGTGTGCTACGCGAGGCGTGGCGGCCGTTCTACCTGGCCACCATCCTGGAGCGTGTCGAGGAGTAGCCAAAGATGGTTGGCCTGGTGGTGGCACTGCTCCTGACGGCGCCGGCCGCGGCCGATGAGCCGCCGCTGTTCCGCAACCCAGAGGTCCCGCTTGAGGCGCGCGTGGCTGACCTGGTAGGGCGCCTGACGCTTGAGGAGAAGGCGGCGCTGCTCAACCACCGCTCGGGCAACCCGACCCGCTTCGGCATCCGCTCCGACCAATGGAACCAGTGCCTCAACGGCGTCAAGTGGGATCGGCCGACCACGCTGTTCCCGGCGTGCATCGCGCTGGCCGCGACTTGGGACACAGCGCTCGTCCATGAGGTCGCCGGCGTGTTGGCCGACGAGGCGAGGGCCATCTACAACGGCTGGCACCAGGACCCCAACGCGCCTGGCGAGCACAAGGGACTGATCTACCGCGCGCCGGTGATCAACATCGGCCGCAACCCCAACTGGGGCCGTAACCACGAGGCCTGGGGCGAAGACCCACGGCTCACGGGCGCCATGGCCGTGGCCTATGTGCGCGGGCTCAACGGTGACGACCCGCGGTACCTGAAGATCGCCGCGACGCTGAAGCACTACGCGGTCAACAACGTCGAGACCGACCGCACCAAACTCGACGCCCACGTGCCGGTGCGCGCCTTGCGCGAGTACTGGCTGCCACACTTCCGCGACGCCATCGTCGAGGGTGGCGCGCAGTCGGTCATGGCCTCCTACAACGCGCTCAACGGCACGCCGAACAACATCAACCACTGGCTGCTGACCGATGTGCTCAAAGGCGAGTGGCATCACCAGGGATTCGTGGTGTCCGACCTGGGCGGCGTGCGCACCATGGTCGATGGCCACAGCGGCGGCCGCATGAGCGTGGTCGATGCCGTGGCGCAGTCGGTCACCGCCGGCTGCGACTTCTCGGACGCTGAGTATGAGGCGAACATCCCGGCCGCCGTGCGCGCGGGCAAGCTGAGCCCTGAGCGGCTGGACGACGCCCTGTCTCGCGTGCTCCGTGTGCGCTTCCGTCTCGGCGAGTTCGACCCGCCCGAGCGCGTGCCCTACAGTCGTATTCCCACATCGGTGATTGGCAGCGCGGCACACCGCGCCGTCGCGCTCAGGGCCGCGCAGCGCGCGGTCGTCCTGCTGACCAATCGCGACAAGACGCTGCCGCTCGACCGCGCCGCGCTGCGCAGTATAGCGGTCATCGGGCCGCTGGCCGACAGGGTCGTGCTCAATGGCTACAACGGCCGCACCGGCATGACGGTCTCGGCCCTGGCCGGTCTGCGCGATCGGCTGGGCCCGGCGGTGCCGGTGCGCCACGAGCCCGGCTGCTCGGTCACCGGCCAGGCTGGCTCGGCGACGCAGATCGACAACGAGGCAGGCTTCGCCGGCGGACGCAGCCTCAAGTTCGACGCCGCCGGGCCGGGCGAATACATCGAGTTTGTGGTCGACGTGCCCCAGGCCGGCGGCTACGGCGTGGCCCTGCGCCACAAGAGCTTCCCGAGCCGGGGCATCTACCAGTTGGCCATCGATGGCCGGCCGCAGGGCGAGCCGGTGGACTTCTACGCCGCGCCCGGCGACTGGGGCCAGACGGCGACCTTCGGCCAGGTCGAGTTGACCGCCGGCGCGCACCGTCTGCGATTCACGGTGACCGGCAAGCGCGCCGCGGCCACCGGCTACTCGGCGCACTTCGACCAGATTGTCCTGAGCGGCCCCAGGGAGCTGCGCATCGAGGGTGAGCAGGCCCGCTTTGCCACCGGTGGCCGTGACGAGACCGAGGCCATCGCCGCGGCGGTGGCGGCGGCCAAGGCGTCGGATGTCGCCGTAGTCTGCGTCGGCACTGACGCGGCCGTCGAGCAGGAGGGACGCGATCGTGCCAAGCTCGGCCTGACCGGCCGGCAGGAGGAACTGGCGTTGGCGGTGATCGCCGCCAATCCGCGCACGGTCATCGTGCAGATGAGCGCTGGTCCGCTGACCGTGCCCCGACTGGCCGCCGCCGCGCCGGCCCTGGTGCAGGCCTGGTGGGCCGGTGAGGAGGGCGGCCACGCGCTGGCCGACGTGCTCCTCGGCGACGTCAACCCCGCGGGCCGGCTGCCCCATACGGTGTACGCCGACGAGTCACAGGTGCCACCGCGCGACGAGTACGACCCCGCACGCGGCTTCACGTACATGTACTGCCGAGGCGAGCCGCTGTTTGCCTTCGGCCATGGGCTGAGCTACACGCGCTTCGAGTACGGCAATCTCCGCGTCGAGCCCGGTGACAGCTTGAGCGTCCTGGTGGATGTGCGCAACGCTGGCGTCCGCGCGGGCGACGAGGTGGTGCAGGTCTACCTCAAGGCGCTCGACTCGCGCGTGCCGCGGCCCGCGCAGCAACTCCAGGGCTTCGCACGGCTCGCGCTGGCGCCAGGCGAGACCAAGACGGTGACCGTCGCGGTGCCGGTCGCGCGACTGGCCTATTGGGACGAGGCCACGCACGCGTTCATCGTCGAGCCCGGGCGGTACGAGGTGAGGGTGGGGGCGTCGTCGGCGGACATACGCGTGTCGATGACGACAACTCTGGGGACAAGACCATGATTCGCAGGCAGTTTCTGGCCGCCACCGCCGCCGCGCCGTTGGCCCTGCGCGCCGCCGCGCAGCCGGCGCGTCGGCCCAACCTTCTGTTCGTCTTCCCCGACCAGTTCCGCGGTTCGGCCCTGGGCTTTCTGGGCCGCGAGCCGGTCCAGACTCCGCGGCTGGACCGCTTCTCGCAGGAGAGCCTGGTGCTCACCAGCGCCGCCTCCAACTACCCGGTCTGCAGCCCGTACCGGGCCATGCTGATGACCGGCTGCTGGCCACACCGCAACGGCGTGCTGGAGAACTGCACCTCCAACTCCGAGCCGTTCGGCTGCGAACTGAAAGCCGCCGACCGTTGCTGGTCGGATGTGCTGGCTGACCAGGGCTACAGCCTGGGTTACATCGGCAAGTGGCACTTGGACTCGCCGCGCAAGCCCTATGTCGACTGCGCCAACAACAAGGGGCCGCTGGCCTGGAACGAGTGGTGCGCGCCGGCCCGTCGTCATGGCTTCGACCACTGGTACGCCTATGGCACCTACGACGCCCACCTGCACCCGATGTACTGGGCCAACGACACGCCCCGCGACCAGCCGCTGTGGATCGACCAGTGGGGGCCCGAGCACGAGGCCGACCAGGCCATCTCCTACCTGCGCAACGAGCGCGGCCAGCGCAAGCCGGACCAGCCCTTCGCGCTGGTGGTCAGCATGAACCCGCCGCATACGCCGTACGGTCAGGTGCCAGCGCGCTATGTGGAGCGCTATGCCGGCAAGAAGACCGACGAGTTGATCACCAAGCGCTGCCTCGACCTCAAGGACGACGCGGCCATGGGCACCAAGCTGGCCCGCGCGCAGACGCGAAACTACTTCGCATGCATCACGGGCGTCGACGAGCAGTTCGGCCGCATCCTCGACGAGCTCGAGCGCCAGGGGCTGGCCGACAACACCATCGTCGTGTTCACCAGCGACCATGGCAACTGCCTGGGCTGCCATGACCAGGAAACCAAGAACGTGCCCTATGAGGAGTCGATGCAGATCCCGTTCCTCATCCGCTGGCCGGGCCATATCAAGCCGCGACACGACGATCTGCTGCTGTCCACGCCCGACATCGCACCGACGTTGCTGGACTTGCTGGGCCACAAGGCGCCTGCATCCATGCAGGGCGCCAGCTCTGCCGGGCTGATGCTCACCGGCGACGGACCGCGCCCGACCTCACAGTTCTACCTGCACGTGCCGCTGGGCAAGCCCTCAGGCGGCCGGCGGGGTGTGCGCACCAACCGCCACACCATGGTCGTCGACTGGAACGAGAGCGGCGACCGCGATGTCACGTTGTTCGACAACCAGACCGACCCGGACCAGATGCACAACGTGGCCGGCGCGCAGCCCGAGGTCGTCGCGGCACTGAAAGACGAACTGGCCGGCTGGCTCAAGCGAGCCGAAGATCGGTGGACGCTGTGAGGCCGGGCCGAGGGTGAGCAGGAGACGCCCACGGCAGCCCGAAGCACGGTCGCGGAGCCTGCCATGCGCCTCCTTGCCCTGCTTTGCCTGCTTTCCGCCGCCCACGCCGCCGACGTGCCCCTGCCGCCGCCGGCGCAGCCCGTGCCGGCCAAGGTCGAGATCGCCCGAGGCAAGTTCCAGCCGACAGTGGAGTCGCTCCGGCACTACGTCTGCCCCGAGTGGTTCCGCGACGCCAAGCTCGGGTTCTGGGGCATCCTCGGCCCGCAGTCGCTGCCCGAGGCTGGCGACTGGTATGCCCGGCACATGTACGTCGAGGGCAGCCCGCAGTACCTGTTCCACCTGGCGCACTACGGCCATCCATCGCAGTCTGGCTACAAGAACCTGGCTGCCGGTTGGCGGCTGGACAAGTTCGACCCTGACCGGCTGATGGCGCTGTACAAGCAGGCCGGCGCCAAGTACTTCGTGGTGCTGGCCAACCACCACGACAACTGGGACAACTGGAACTCGCGCTACCACGCCTGGAACTCGGTCAATGTCGGCCCGCGTCGCGACCTGGTGGGCGAATGGGCGGCGGCCACCCGCCGTGCGGGCCTGCGGTTTGGTGTCACCGAGCATCTGGCGCGCAGCTACTCGTGGTTCAACACCAACAAGGGCGCCGACAAGACCGGGCCGCGGGCCGGCGTGCCGTACGACGGCAACGACAAGCGCTACGAGGACTTGTACTTCCCGCCGCACGCCGACACCTCCGCCGGCTACCCCGAGAATCCACCCGAATGGTGGCCGCGCGAATGGTTCTGGCGGATGCGCGACCTGCTCGACACCTACCGGCCCGACCTGATGTACTCCGACGGCGGCGTGCCGTTTGGCGACGTAGGACTGAGCCTGTTTGCCCACTACTACAACGCCAACACCGCCTGGCATGGCGGGCGCCTGGATGCGGTCTACAACATCAAGAGCTTCGCTGGCGGCGACTACGCCGACGGGTTCGCCGTGCGCGACCTGGAACGCGGCGTGCTGCAGGGCATCGGCGGCGCACCGTGGCAGACGGATACCTGCATCGGCGACTGGTTCTACAAGACCGGCATCACCTACAAGCCGGCCAAGATGGTGGTGGCCATGTTGGCCGACATCGTCGCCAAGAACGGCAACCTGCTGCTCAACATCCCGCTCAAGCACGACGGCAGCATCGACGCGGGCGAGGAGCGGTTCCTGGCCGATCTGGGCGCCTGGATGGCGGCCAACGGCGAAGCCATCTACGGTACGCGGCCCTGGTTGGTCTTTGGCGAGGGCCCGCACCAGAGCCGTGGCGGCCACTTCAACGAGGGTCTGTTCACCAGCATGACGGCCGCGGACATCCGCTTCACAACCCGCGGCGGTGCGCTGTACGCCATCGTGCTGGCGCCGCCGAGCGACGGCGTGGTACGAATTCGCTCGCTGGCCAAGCCGGTCGGTCCGCCGACCAACCGCATCGCCAATCTGCGCCTGCTGGGCAGCCACCCCGCCGTGACCTGGTCGCAGGATGGCGAGGCGCTGACCGTTCGCCTGCCGGCTGGCTATCGTGGCGACGGCCCGCTGGTGATCAAGGTCGCCGGGCGCGACCTGCGGCCGGTAGTGGCCGAGTGGTTCGTCACGCCTACCGCTGACGGTCACTTGCTGTGCGCTGCCGCCGATGCGCGCATTCATGGCCCATCGCCAGTGTATGAGCAGGACGGCGCCAAGGACCAGATCGGCTACTGGGCCGACGCCAAGGACTACGTTGAATGGCCGCTGGCCATCGAACGCCCGGGCGTGTACGCTGTGCGCGTGACCTACTCCTGTGCCGCGGGTGCCGAAGGCAGTGCCTTCCGGGTGGTGGCTGGCGATCAGGCGGTGGCTGGGCGGTCGGCATCGACCGGCTCGTGGGCCGCGTACCGCACGGATGAACTGGGCCGTGTGAAGCTCGGTGCCGGGCGGGTAGCGCTTGCGGTCAAGCCCTTGGCCGACCCGCCATGGCGGGTGATTGGGCTCAGGTCGGTGGAGCTGCGGCCGGTGGAGTAGGCCGCGAGGAGACGATGGTGGGGAAGCACGTTCGACAGACGCTTGGGATGGTTCTGCTGCTGGGGCTCGTGCTGTTGGCGCGCCCGGCGCGGGCCGAGGATACGTTCACGCTGGCCATCGTGCCCGATGTGCAGCCCGAGGTGGCCACCCCGCAGTTCCAGGCGCGCCTGCAGTGGCTGGTGGATAACCGCGCCAAGCTCAACCTGAAGGCCGTGCTCCAGGTGGGCGACCTGATGAACTTCAACGACGAGGTGCAGTACAAGCACCAGAGCGAGGCGCTGAAGGTCCTGGACAACGCCAAACTGCCGTACGCCATGTGCCTGGGCAATCATGACACCGCCGCGGTCAAGTTCGACGGCGGCAGCGCCGCGCCGGGCAATGTCAACCAGAACCTGCGCAACACCGCGCGCTACAACCAGTACTTCCCCTTGAGCCGCTTTGCCATGGCGCGCGACACCTTCGAGGCGCTCAAGATCGACAACTCGGTCCATCTGTTCGAGGCGGGCGGCCTCAAGTGGTGCATCATCAACCTGGAGCTGTGGGCGCGGACTGATGTCATCGATTGGGCCAAGCGCATGGTGGAGAAGTACGCGGACCGCAATGTCATCTTCCTCACGCACGCGCACCTCAACGGCGATTTGACCATCCAGCAGAACAACGGCGGCTATGGCAACAACAGCCCGCAGCTGATCTTCGACCAGGCCATGAAGCCCTATGCCAACGTGCAGATGGTGTTCTGCGGGCACGCCGGCGTGCAGGGCTACCGCACCGACAAGGCCGCCGACGGCCACCCGATCCACTCATTCCTGCAGTGCTACCACGACAACACCACCAACCCCACGCGCCTGCTGGAGATCGATACCAAGAACGGCACCATGAAGTCTCGTGTCTACTGCCAGACGCTGGACACGGACAAGGCCGACGGCAGCACGATGACGGTGACGGGCGTGGCCTGGGTCAAGCCCAAGGGCTAGAGGAGTAACCAATGCTGCCGATGCTGACCTGCCTGCTCATCGCTGCCGCGCCGACGTCGCCGCGCTACGTCTTCGCGCACTACATGGTGGCCATCCCGACCTACGGCGGTGACAGCAAGGTCGAGGACTACATGCGCGAAATCCAGGCCGCACAGTCGCGCGGCATTGACGGGTTCGCGCTCAACTGCGGCGGCTGGACCGCGCGCGAGCCGCACTACAAGGCGCGCACGCTGCTCATCTACGAGGCGGCCAAGCGGCTGAACAGCGGGTTCAAGCTGTTTGTCTCGGCCGACTACTGCTGCGGCCTGACCCTCGACGAGACCAAGGACATCCTCACGAGCCTCGCCGACCACCCCAACCAGTTCCAGGTGGGTGGCAAGCCGCTGCTCTCCACCTTCACCGGCGAGGGCGCCGACAACCAGCAGGGCCGCGATCTGTGTGCGTTCCTGGACAGGCTGGGCGGCGACAAGGGCCGGGCCTGCGTGTTCGTGCCGTACTTCTACCCGCGGCCCAACGTCACCGAGCATCCCAGCCCAGAGGTGGCGGCCCAGGTGCTGCGTGACCATCCCACGCTCGACGGCTTCTTCTACTTCGGGGCGGCCGGCACCGACACGCAGTTGGCCAGCTCCAACCGCAACTGCGCCAAGGCCTGGCTGGGCGCGGGCAAGCTGTTCATGGCGTGCGCCACGCCGTACTACCGTGGCCTCGGCGGCAACTACCGCTGCTTCGAGACCAACGGCTTCGAAGGGTTCGCCAAGCAGTTCGTGGGCGCCATCGAGGACCAGGCCACCTGGATCGAGATTGTCACCTGGAACGACTGGGGCGAGGCCAGCTACGTCGCGCCGTTCGGCGAGCCCTCTGCTACGGAGCTGTGGGGCGGCCACTGGGGCAAGATACTGTCGCACGTCGCCTATCTGGATGCCATGCGCTACTACATCGACTGGTACAAGACCGGTCAGGCACCCAAGATCACCGCCGACAAGCTGTTCTACGCCTATCGCCCGCACCCCAAGGCGCTGCTCGGCCCGACCAAGGCCCGCCCCGGCGGCGCCGATGCGTTGCTGGACAAGGTCTTCGTCACGGTCTACCTGACCGCGCCTGCCACGCTGACGGTGACCAGCGGCGACGCCGAGCAGCGCTTCGACCTGACCGCCGGCGTGAAGCATGTCGCCCTTGACGCCAAGCCCGGCGCCCAGCGCTTCCGGCTGATGCGCGGCGGCGCGACGCTGGTCGACAAGACCGGTGAGCTGCCCATCTCGGCCGATGAGGCGTTCGGCAACTTCAATATGTTTGCCGGACAGAGCTGACCTGAGAGCGCGGACCTGGACGTCCGCGCCCCAAGGTTAGCGCAGCGTCGCCGTATCCTTGGCCCAGTCGATGGCCACAGTGCAGGGCTTGCCGTCGGTGAGGTAGGTCGCCACGCTGACGCTGGACTCCTTCCAGTCGACCTGCCCTTCGAGCTTGCCGCCGCCCAGGTCGGCGCGCGTGCGCAGCGCCACCACGCCGCGCGCCACCACCTGGCCCGCGCGCGCCGCGCCAACGCCGGCCGGCTTGAGCCGCACCACGGCGGTGCACAGGCTGGTGGCAAGGCGCTGCGGCGTGTCGAGCACCTCCCAGTCGCCATCGCCCAGGCTGGCGAGCATCAGGTCGCCATCGACCTTGAACCCGCGGCCGGGCACGGCCAGCGTGCGCTCGGCTGGCAAGTCCAGGCCGCGCAGCTCCAGGCTCGGCGTCGTCGCGTCGGTGGTCGTGATGGTGCGGCGCCGGTCGTTGAAGATGTCATTGCCCAGCCGCCAGTCGAGCAGGTCCAGGCTCTTGACCTGCACATCGGCCAAAGCGCTCCACTCGCTGATCAGCAGCGTGGTACGGCCGTCGGGCAGCGCCACGCAGGCGATGCGCTGCCGTAGCGCGTTGGTCGGCGCGGTGTTGATCGTCTCCGGGTTCCACTTGTCGTCCTGCAGCACCGAATTGACCACGATGCCGCCCTTGGCCACCCAGTCCAGAATGGTCCCGTAGTGCGGCGCCGCCGCGGTGGCGGTGCGGTCAATGAACAGCACGTCGATCGCCGCGAGTTGGTCGGCGAGTTTGGCGCCGCGGGCGCTGCCAGTGGTGGAGATGGCGACGGTCTTCACCTTGGCCGCGTCCAGCGCGTTCTTGAGGTGGGCCTCGCCGGCCACATAGCCGCAGCGCCGGCCGGGCGCACGGGCATAGGCCAGCAGATTGGCGAACAGCGCCTTGGCCAGCGGGTCACCGGCGGCCGCCTTCTCGTCGAGGTTGGTCATCGAGACCACGAACTTGCCGGTGCCGAGCTTGGCTTCGAACAGCGAGGGGCCGCCGCGTGTGTTGCGGGCCAGCACGGTCCAGCCAGGCCCAGCCTTGGCCACGCTGTCCAGGTCGGTCAGGCCGGTCAAGCTGGTGATCTGGTTGGGCGTGGTGAACAGCGGATGCTTGGGGTCGGCCATGCTGCCCAGCGGGATGTTGTCGTCCTGCAACTCCAGCCGCAAGGGCGATGGCGGCCGGTCCGCGGCGCCGTGGCGCACCTCGCCGACGGACGCGAAACCGCCCTCGAACGTGGTCTCGTGGTGATGAGCGACGGTGGTGCCCGGCTTGGTGCGGTCACCAAACGCCACGTTGCCGGCCAGGCTGTGGTTCCACTCCAGCATGTCCTCGCCGGTGTCGGAGCAGACCATGCCGGTCACCGGTCCGCCGATGGAGCGCCAGCACCAGCCGACCAGCCGTTGCGGATCGCGTCGCATGGCGAGCTCGCAGTACGGGCTGACGAACGTGCCCACGTTCTTGGCCGCCAACACCTCCCGTGAGGTGGGATGGGGCGGATCCTTCAGCTCGTGCATCATCGCGGCGATGGTCAGGTTGGCCGCGCAGTCGGTCTCCCATTCCGACGGCCAGCGTTCCATGATGCCCTTGGTGAACCGGCCGGAGAAGAAGGAGCCGTCGTTCCAGACCAGTTGCTCCCGCTCGAAGGTGCCCACGCGCAGGCGCTCGATGAGGCGCGCGTCGGCATCGCCGTAGACCGTCTGCATGTGCACCAGCGCGGGCAAGATGAAGTACATGCCGTAGGCGTAGCGCGGCCAGTCCTTGCCGCCGACATAGGCGAACCGACCGTTCCACAGCGCGAACTGCTTGAGCCTCGACCAGACCTGGGGCAGGTTGTGATAGACCGCCGCGGGAGCCGCGCGTTGGTGGCTGGCATAGGCATACCAGACCCAGCCCATGGAATGCTGCGGGCAGATCTGGTAGCAGATGTGGAATGGGCCGTGGTTCTCGATGGTGTAGTCCGGATGGATCGACGGGCCGCCGATCCACTGGTTGATCGGCTTGCCGTCAACGAGCGTTGTGTTGCTCAGGTCTGCGGTCACGGAGAACGTGTTGAAGCACAGGGTGTCGAGTGCCGCGCGCCAGCCGGGCGCCTTCTCGTGGCGCGGATAGAGGTTCAGCGCCCAGGCCACGACTTCGGCGTCCCAGGCGTTCTCTTCGGCCTTGGTGTCGCCGTACTCCTGGTAGCGCGGCTTCAGGCCGATGTGCCGGCTCGCCTCGTGCTGCACCACCTTGTCGAACAGCGCCAGCTCGGCCGGCGTGAGGTCGGCCTTGAGCCGCAGCACCGCGGGCACCATGCGGCTGACCCACCAGGCCGACTGCCAGTGGTTGCCCCAGGGCTTGTCGTCGGTACATTTGAGGTCGCCGACCACATGGGTGCGCAGGCGGTAGCGGATGGCCGCCAGAGCGTGGTCCTTCACCGTCGCCAGGCTCACGCCGCTGAGCGCGGGATCGTACTTGGCGTTGGTTGCCAGCCAGGCGTAGGTCAGCGTGAAGTTGGCCAGCGTCCGCTGGCCGTTCTCGTCGCTACGGCCGTCGCCAAAGTAGCCGACCTTGGTGTCACCGCCGTAGTTGCCGTGCCAGCCGCGCTCGGCGTAACGCGGGAAACGGCCGACGATTCTCGTGTAGTCATCAGCGGCAGGATAGGCGGGCGAATCCCATGGGCCGGCGGGTGGTCCACCCGCCAGGGTCAGCAGCATGCTCAGCAGTAGCGCAGGGGTCATCCTCGGGCTCCCGGCCGCGCGTTCAACGCCGCGCGGCCGAATCCTGCGCCCAAATGCTAGACCGTGACGCTGCCCATCTCGATCACGCGCATATGGTGCCAGCGACGCGAGCGGAAACGAGCAAACAGCGCACAGGCCAGCACGGTGACCATCACCGTGGCCGCGGTCCAAAGCGCGTACAGCCCCTGGCCCAGGTGGTCCAGCAGGCCCAGCGTCAGCAGGAACCCGCTGTACAGCCCGACGCTGAGCACCAGCGTGGCCCGCGTGTCGCCGGCGCCGGTCAGCGCGCCCATGAGGATCAGGTTGGCCGCATCGGTCAGACAGTAGGCCGCGACGAAACGCAGCAACACCACGCCCGTGGCGATGGTGGCCTGCGCGGCGGGGTCGGTGGCCCAGTGGGGCATGAACATGTGCAGCAGCGACCGCGGCGCCAGCAGGAAGACCAACGTTGCCAGCAGCATCCAGCCCTGGGCAATCTTCAGCCCTGTCCAGGCCACACGTTCCGACAGATCGGGGCGGAGCCGTCCTTGGCCCTGGCCGACCTGCGTGGCCACCGCCGCCGACAGCCCAAACAGTGGGAAGAAGGCCAGCGAGTTGATGCGCCAGACGATGTTGGTGGCGGTCAGCGCCGACTCGCCCAGGCGACCGACGATGAGCAGAAACGCCGTCCAGCCGATGACCTCGACGGTGAACCTCATACCGTTGGGCAGCCCATAGCGCAGCAGCCGTCCCAGCAGTTCACGGTCGAAGGCTCGGTTGCGCCACGTCCCGTAGACCGCCCGATTGCGCGGCGAGAGGAACAGCAGCGTCAGCCACAGGGCGCACCAGCCCTGGGCACCGATGGTGGCCAGAGCCGCGCCGCGCAGACCGAGCCCCGCATGCCCCCCCACGCCGAAGATCAGGGCCCAGGCCAGGACCGCGTTCACGACCTGCGCGCTGAGCTGCACCGCCATCAACGTGCGGTTCTCGCCGCGCCCGGAAAAGAAGCCCGACAACGAACTGCTCAACAGCGCCAGGGGCGCGCCCAGACAGGCGATGTTGAAGAACGCCGCCTCATTGCTCGCCAGACGTGGCTCATGGCCCACCCAGCGAAAGACGCCGGAGAGCGGCCAGGCGATCACCGCCAGCAGCAGCCCCGCGCCCAGCGCGAAGCGGATGGCCTGCCACACGACCAGACTGATGCGCTCGGGCCGACCAGCGCCGTGGTACTGCGCCACGAACGTCGAGGAGAAGCCCGCCGCGCCGATGAACATGCTCATCAGCAGCCAGCAGAACATCGACGCCGGCCCGTGTGCCGCCATGGCCGACGGCGAGTACCAGCTCAGGAACAGCCCATCGAGCAGGTGCATCAGCGTCTGCCCGGTAGACGCGAGCACCAGCGGCACCGCCAGGCTCAGCAAGGAGCGAAGCGTGCCCAACTCCCCGTGGCCACCCTCGATGCGCACGGGCTGAGGCTCCAACTCGCTGTATTCGACCAATGCTTCGCTCATCGCTTCACTCCCTCAACCCCTGGGCAAATGGTACAATCGCATCATGGAAAGCGCGGTTACCGGTGTCACCCTGCCTCTCGGCGTGCGCGTGCTGCTCTGGCTCATCGGCGTGCTGTTCGCACTGCTGCCGCTGTTCGCCGGACTCTGCTTCCGGCAGGTGCTCCGTTGCCGCGACCGTGGCGACGAGCCCCTGGCCCGCTCCTGGGCCGATGCCACCCGCAGCTTCGTGGGCATGACGCTGGCCAGTTGGTGCCTGACCGGCGTCGGCATGTGGTGCATTCGCGCCGCGCTTGCCTACCTCGATTCCTTCCGCCGCGGCTGATGCAGCCGGCGCGGCTGAGGCAGCCCGGTTCGATCCAGGATTTCGCTCCGCCTCAACATGAACTCAACCCCAGACCGTGTCGTTCTTGACATCGGTGCTGCTAAGATCCCGTTGGTCGGGTTTCCGCCCGCGCTATGGTGCCGTGTCGGCCAGGGGGCCGCGCACCGACTCGGGACCAAAACCCTTGTGTTGCGGTTGAGCCGTGTGGAGCGACCGATGAAGGTCCTCATCGCTGATGACGACATCATGATCCGCTATGCCCTGGCGGCCGTACTGGCTGAGCGTGGACACGAAACCGCCGAGGCCAAGGATGGCGGCGAGGTCATCGAGTGCCTCGCCGCACACCCGCCACAGGTGGTCGTGCTCGACCTGATGATGCCCAAGGTGACCGGCTTCGATGTGCTGCGCTGGATGCGCGACAACGACCCGGAGGTGCGCACTCTGGTCATCATCCTCAGCGCGTTCTCGGCCGAGTCCGGCGGCTTCGGTGACTACCCGCATGTCATCGACGTCCTGGAGAAGCCGGTCATCCTGGACCGCTTCTTCGACGCCCTGGATCGCTGTCACCGCGCCGCCAGCCTCGCCGCCTAGCCGCGGCCGCCGGCCAGCTCACAGATCCCAGTTCGGCCTCGGCGTCGGCAGCCGTAGCGCGCCGTCGAGCCGCTCCAGCAGTTCGCGCGGTCCGCTCAGCCGGTCGGTCACCGCCAGCCCCGAGGCTGGCCGCACACCCAACCACAGACGCGTGAAGGCGTTGATGGTCGCCTCCAGCGTCGGCAGGGAGGCATCGAAGCCGACCTCGGCACCGGACTCGTCACCGACCGTCACGACATAGTCGCCACCAGCACCGCGCCAGGGCATGTCCGGGGGCAGATGGTCCACCACCGGGTCGGTCAGCCGCGCGTTGAACCGCAGGCGCTCCCCGACACCGCGACACGCGGCCACGCAGGTCGGCACGTCGTTCATGCGCATCTGCCACCAGACGTTAGCATCGTAGCCAGTCTCGAACTCGCCCTTCTCGCGCACCCGTTCCGCGCGCGCCGGTGTGCGCAGCAGGTCCTGGATCTGGATCTCCGCTGGCTCGACCATGCCCACCGCGTGGATCTGGTCTCCCAGGCTGCGCAGGAAGGCCAGCATCTCGAGCAGTTGCTCCGGTTCGCTCCAGGCCATCATGTGGATGTGCAGCGGGCCGTGGTAGCGCTCCTTGAACCGCCCCCAGAAGAAGTGGGTGAGGGTGTTGCCGTCGAACCAGCCGTAGCCCGCATGGTCCTTCTGGGCGAAGGCGCCGCAAGTCGTCGGCTCCGCGGCGGTCACCGTCACGGCACCGTGCCCGCGCCGGCGCGCCACCCGCGCCGCGTGGGCCTGCTCGCCGTGCTCCTTGGTCAGCCGCTTGGGCGCTCGGAAGGCGCGGCCCACGGTGAGTGTGGCCGGATCGAACTGGGCCCAGATGTCGAACCCACCAGCGCCGAAGCCGAGCCGATCGTAGAAGCCCTGGTCGAACATGCCCAGGCACTGCACGGCCGCCCCGGCCAGCGCATCCTCGGCCACCAGCCGTGCCACAAGCTGTGTGGCCATGCCGCCCTGGCGAGCCAGGTGGCTGGTTGTGACCGCACAGACCGAGCACAGCGGCAGATCGCGGTCAAGATAGCGCAGCGTGCCCGGCGCCGACTGCACGAGGCACTCGGCCTGGCCGTCGAGTTCGCCGACCAGCGAGCGGTTAGCCGCTACGCCGCGGTCGAAGCTGTCGAAGTCGTCGTCGTCCTTCAGCCAGCCGATCTCCTGCCAGATGCGGCGGGTCGACTCGCGGTCGGTCTCAGCGTTATAGGGTCTCAGCACCATTCCGTCATCCCCCGGCGACCGCACACGTCGCGGTCACCTGCCCGCTGTGTCGCCGGGCGGTGCGGCGGTGCTAAGCAGCGCTACAAGATGGACTGCATCGAGCGCTTGGTGTCGACTCCCTTGTCGCCGTTGAGCAGTGACCAGGTCGTCTCCACCGCGACGCGGCCGAGTTCCTTGGCCTGGGCCTCGCTCAGTGTGTCGAGCGCCGTGCCGCCCGCGAGGTGCGCGGCGACCTTGCCATTGGCCTCGCCGCCGAGCACGATCACGGGCACTTTGCCATCGCCCGCGGCCTTGGCCGCATCGCCCGACACGCCGACCAGTACGATGGCGCTGACCTTCTGGTCCATCAGCGCCTTGGCGTCGGCGCCGACCTTCAGGTCCGCACCATTGGCCGGAGCGACTTGCCGCATGCCTGCCTCGACCGTCTTGGCCACGGCGCCCTGACCCAGCACCACGCCCATGGTGCAGGTCGCGCCCATGGTCGCGCCACCGGTGTCGCTGCTGGGCTCAGCCGGCGCCGCGGCCTGTGTGGGCGGCTTGTCCGGCGTGGTCGCGGCGGGCGGTGCATCCTGCTTGCAGGCAGGCAGCAGCACCGCCAACGAGAGGGCCAGCAGTCCGGTCAGCATCGTAGCAAGTCGTGTCTTCATGGCACTACCTCTGTGGTGTCTATAGTCCATACCGAGAGCGATGTCAAACAGGACGTAGGCGGCAGGTGCGCACGGCCTACGGCCCTGAGCGTTGGTCCCACGCCGCCAGCAGTTCGTCGCACAGCGATTCCGCCTGGGCCAGTGACGAGCAGCAGCCGTCGAGCACGAGCGCCTGGACGACCAGGTCGCGCTCGCCGCTGAGTGCGGCGTCGACGACCACCTCGGCCCACTGGAACCGTGTGGCCAGCGTGCCCAGCAGGCCGGGCGAGAGCGGCGGCATGGCAACCGGCCGCAGCGTGCCGCCGGTAGCCACGGCCGGGCTCTCGACCACCACGCCGTCGGGTAGACCGGGCACCTGGCCGGTGTTGGGCAGGTTGGCCGAGTAGATCGCGCCGTCATCGGCACGGATGCTGCCGATAATGGCCATGACCTGCTCGTGCTCGCCCCCCGACGGGTCGACGTTGACCGGCTCCTCGCCGCGCGCCACGGCGCCCATCCGGGCGAACTGCGCGTCGCCGCCGGCGATGGTGCCCTCGAAGCTGAAGGCATCGTGCCCGAGGCGCTGCTCGCCATAGGTGCCGTCGCGGTAGAACTGCGGGAAGAACTCGACGATGTGCCGGTCGAGCACCGCCGGGAACGCGCCGAACAATCGCAGGAGCTGCCAGGCGAACGGGTTGTCGTCGCGCTCCTCGGCCAGTTTGCGGAGCCGCGGTAGCTGGTCGTGGCCGTCCACGGTGATGCGAGTGAACCAGGTCAGGTGGTTGATGCCGACGGCCTCATAGCGCAGGTCAGCCTGCGGCACGCCCAGCGCGTCAGCCAGGTAGTGCGCCACATGGTTCACGCCGTGGCACAAGCCGATGACCGGCGCGCCGGTGGCCTTGACGATGGCGCGGCAGCACACCGCCATCGGGTTGGAGTAGTTGAAGAACAGGGCCTCGGGCGCCAGGTCCAGCACGTCGCGCGCGATGGCCACCAGCGCCGGCACCATGCGCAGCCCACGGCTCGTGCCGCCGGGACCGACGGTGTCGCCCACCGGCTGGTGGATGCCGTGCCGGCGCGGGATGAAGACGTCGTGCTCCCAGGCCCGGCGCCCACCGACGCCGACGGTCATGATGATCGCCGTGGCGCCCGGCAGCAACTTACGCCGGTCGGTGTCGGCCCGCAGCGTGATCGGCGCGCCGCTGGCGGCGATCATCGCCGCGCAGACGCCGCGCGCGACCTCCAGCGCCGCCGGATCGATGTCGACCAGGCGCAGTTCCGCCTGCCACCCGGTGCGGATCAGGTCGGCTGTCAGCCCGTGCGTGAACGAGGCGCTGCCGGCGCCGATCAGAACGATGGCTTCGGTCATGGCGCGGTGATCTCCAGGCCTTCCACG
>JACRKZ010000025.1 GCA_016235455.1 Armatimonadota bacterium
GCCAACCCGTTCATTGTGGGCGACGTGGAGGGGCCGCTGCGCCAGGGAGCCGCGGGCGACGCCGCGGTGCGCGCTCAGGCCGAGGTGCTCGACGCCTGCTACACCTTCGCCGCCTACCCCGAGGGCCAGGCGCGGCTGGCCGGGCTGCTGGCCGGCACGGGTCACGAGCGGCCCATCATCGGCGCGCCATCGCCGGGCTACTGGCGCACCAACACCGGCGCGCTCAACCGGCCCTTCCAGGGCACACTGGCCTACACCGAGAGCTGGGCCACGGCCTTCGCCAACAAGGCCGATTGGGCGGTGATCACCACCTGGAACGACTACGGCGAGACCACGCACATCGAGCCCAGCCGCAACAACGCCGACCTGCTGGCACGCCTGACCGCGGTCTACGCGGCTGGCCTGCGAGGCACCGATGCCACGGCCGCGGCGGGGCCGGAGACCTTCTACATGTCGGTGCCGCCCGAGCTGCCCGATGGTCCCGGCCGCGGCCCGCTGGAGGCCAACCCGCGCCGGGAGAACACCTTCGAAGTGACGCGCCTCGGCCCGCCGGGCCAGGCCGCCACGATCACGCTGGTTCTGTCGACACCCGATGGCCGGCCGGTGCTCTCGCGCGCGCTGACCATCCCAGCCGACCAGCCCATCAGCGCCCAGCGCTTCACCTGGGATGTGGAGAGTACGCTGGCCGTGCCGTTTCTGCGCGCGGCGGCCACCGTGGGCAACCAGCGCGCCGAGCTGCCCATCACGCTGTGGCCGCGTCAGGTGGCCCACCGCTACGTCATGTCTCCGCTGCGGGCCAGGCTGGCTGCCCAGTTGCCGCCCGCGCCGTTGGTCAGGCTGGTCGATGGCAAGCTGAGCGTCGAGCCCATCGAGCCGGCCACGGGCCGCGTGGACCTGCTGCACAACTTCGAGCAGATGCCCGACCCCAAGTCGACCACCTCAGCGGTGGCCGAGGGCGCGGTGCAGTTGCCCGCCGGCGCGCCCGGCTGGGGCTTCTGGTCGGCCGCGCGCGTGGAGCCCGACGGCGCCGTGCGCTGGTCCGACCCGCTGTGGCTGCCGCCGCAGGGCGACCTGCTGTGCCTGGCGAGCTACTGCTTTGAGCAAGATGGGCAGGACGGCTCGACCTACCGCCGCCACGCCCGCGTCGTCGGCACGGCAGCCAGCCCCTGGCAGGCCGAGCTGGCCGACGGCAGTCATGCGCTGCGCTGCGGCGAGCAGTCCTGGGCCGAACCGCCCGGCTCCTTTCTGCCCTGCGCCGGGCCACTGACCGTCAGCCTGTGGTGTCGGCCCGAGGCGCCTGGCGGCATGTTGTTCGGCGATGTGGGCGCGCCATTGCTGCTGTCCCTCGACGGTCTTCGTCCGCGGGTCTCACGGCACTGTGCCGATGGTCGCTGGGTCGGCGTCACCGCGCCCGTTCCGGTGGCGCTGGGGCAGTGGACCCACGTCGCCGGCGTCTATGACGGGCGGGATCTGGTGCTGTTCGTGGGCCAGCGCGAAGCGGCGCGCGTAGCCGCCGGACCAGGCGACGGCTCCGAGCGCCAGGCGCTGGGCCGCAACCCGTATGACGGAGGCGCGCGGTATGCCGGTCTGATCGACACCGTGGAGATCCGCGGCGAGGCGCTCGGGCCGACCCTCCTGGCCCTGCTCAAGCCGCCTGCCGAGCCGAAGTAGGAACGTCGACCGCCGGGCGCACGTCACCACATGCTGGAGAGACACGCGATGATACGTTGGATAGCAGCCGCTTGCCTGTGCGGCGCCGCGCTGAGCGCCTGCGCGCAGCCCGGCGTGGTGCCCTTCGGCGTCTGCGCCCACCTGGGCGGCGGCGAGGAGTTCGCCGACCGCGAGGCCGAGCTCAAGCTCATGCAGGCCGCCGGCATCCGCTGGGCACGCGCCGACTGGACGTGGGGCTATATCCAGCCCAACGCGAGCACCTGGCGATGGGACAACTACGACAAGGTTGTGGCCTCGGCCAAGGCCCACAACGTGACCATACTGCCCATCCTCTGCTACAACGTTGACTGGGCCATGCCCGCGCACGAGCATCTGGAGGCCTGGACCGCCTATGTCAAGGCCACGGTCAAGCGCTACGGCGCCGACCTGCGGTACTGGGAGGTCTGGAACGAGCCCAACATCAGCTTCTGGAAGCCCAAGCCCGACGCGGCACAGTATGCGGCGCTGCTGAAGGCCACCTACCAGGCCATCAAGGAAGTCGATCCCAAGCTGCAGGTGGTCTACGGCGGGCTGGCCGGCGTGCCGCTGGGCTATCTGGAAGAGACCCTCAAGGCGGGCGCCAACAGGGCGTTCGACGTGATGGCCGTGCATCCCTACCACTACCCGTCGGCACCCGAGGACGCAGTGACCGCGGGTGAACTGCGCCAGACGCGCGAGATGCTCGACAAATACGGCAGCAAGGCGCCCATCTGGAGCACCGAGCAGGGCTGGCCGACGCACATCAGCCACGCCGGGCCGTTCGGCGCGGCGCTGGTGGCTCGCGCGGCCAAGGCGCGCTTCCCGCAACGCACCGCGTTTGACGCCGCCGTGCTCAAGGTGCCGGGCATGCCCGGTAGCGGCGCCGCCGCGGACGCCCTGCATGCCTCGCTGCTCACCACGCCCGGCTTCAAGGTCCGCTTCGTCGGGCTGAGCGACCTCGCCGGCCTCGACCCCGCGTCGACCCAGGTGCTGGTTATGGCCACCGGCGAGCACTTTCCCGGCGCCGAGTACCCGGCCATGCTCGACTTTGTACGACGCGGCGGGCTGTTGGCGCATGTGGATGGCGTGCCGTTCTACTACGCGGAGTACCTCGAGGCCGACGGCTGGAAATCGAAGCCCTTCGGCCCGACCATCGGTCGCGACCCGCTGCACGTGGGTTGGAAGGCCTGGTGGACCGAGAAGGGCCTGCCCGAGGAGGTCCAGGTCAACCGCGCCACCGCTGAGGCCGGCACGCTGACGCTGCCCAAGGACGTGCCCTCCACCCGCTGGCTGACCGACGAGCTGCTCAAGGGCGACGACCGGTTCGTGCCGCTGGTCTCTGCCTACGACGGCGACAAGCTGATCGGCCATGCCGCGGCGCTCTACCTGTACGACAGCGAGCTCAAGGGCGGCTTCGTGAGCACCACCATGCCGCTCGACGCGCGGGGCGTGACCGACGACCAGCAGGGCGTCTACCAGCCGCGCGCCGTGCTCTGCGCGCTGGCCGACGGCATCACCAACTACTTCTGGTATGAGTTCCGCGACGGCGGCGACGACCCCTACTACAACGAGGCGCGCTTCGGCATGCTGCGCCGCAACCTGACGCCCAAGCCCGCCTACGAGGCCTATGCGGCGCTGACCAAGGCGCTGGGCGAAGGTACGTATGTCAAGCGGCTCGAACTGGGCGCGGGCACCCGGGCCCTGGTCTTCGACGCCGGGGAGACGTACACGGTGGCGGTCTGGCGGCCCGAGAACGTCGAGGCGGCGCCGGTGACGGTGCCGGTGGGCGGCGCAGCGGTGAAGGTCACCGACTACCTCGGCGCGGCGGTCGAGGTCACCGCGAATGCTGGCGGTGTCACGCTGACGGCCGGGCCGAAGGTGCAGTATGTGACGGGCATCAAGGCCGAGCCGAAGTAGCTGCCCTGGTCTGTTATCCCGCCTTCAGGCGGACTGGCGACCGTCAGCAGTCCGCCTGAAGGCGAATGGAGAACCCACGGGCCCTCAAGCCATACCCCCGCAGCACTGGTGTTGGGGGACGAGCGCAGTGCCCTGGCCTACCCCTCAGGCACCGTCACCGTCGGCACGATCATCATCAGCACGGTCTCGGGCCCAGCGCCGCCGGGCTTTTGGCGCGAGACTACCAGCGCGCCCTCCTCGGGTGGCAGTTTGCCGCCGTCCACGATCACTTCCACGGGCAGGCCGTCCACATGGATCGTGCATTTGGCGTACAGCCGCAAGGCCAGCCCGGCCTCGAGGCGACCGGCCAGCGCCAGCTTGGGCGTGCCTGGGCCTTGAGAGGCGACCTGAAGCACTTCCAGGTCACGACCGGTCACCGTGCCCCGGCCCAGGATGCTGAGGCCTTCAGGGGCGGCTGACAGCCGTTCCCACTGCGCTTCCAGGTCCGTGGCGCTGTACAGCACCTCGCGGCCCTCGCCGGAACGGCCGAAGGCCATCGGGCCTTGGGCCCAGGCCACGCGCAACGTATCAACCAGAATGGGGCTGGCTTTGGCCACCAGCCAGCGGTAGGCGATGGCCGCCGGCGGCCGGTCGAAGGACTGCGCGAGGAAACGGAAGTCGGCCACCGCGGCGGTGGAGCCGCTCACTTGCAGGCCCTTGCCATCGGCGGTCGGCCGCGGCGGGCCGGACAGGCCTGGCGGCAGGAGCAGCCGCAGGTCGAGAACCGAGCCGGCCTGGCCCAGCGCGCTGACGTCGAGCCAGCCGAACGAGCGCGCCAAGGTCGCCGCGTCGGCATAGCGGAGCGGCAAGGTGCTGGTGGTGGCGGTCTGGTCGTCGGGTTGGGCGCTGAAGCGGCCCACGACGAACACTCCACCCTCCGCGCGCCAGCCATAGCCCACGGCGCTGAGTACCGTGGTCAGGGCCTCGGTGAAAGGCACGGCGTTGACGCGCACGCTGACCAGCCCGCCCACGCCGGGCAGGTAGCGCACCGTGACGCCCGCCTGCTTGGCCAGCTCGCTGACCACCTCGCGGACGCCGCGGTCGGCGGCATTGATGCTGACCTTGGTGCGGCCGTCGGCCGTGGCCGTACCGAGCGCGAGCAGCAGCGCCCAAACACAAACGAGCCGCGGTAGCGCGGCTCGTTTGGTACTCGTATCTTGTCGACTGGACATGTCCTGGCCTCGCGACCTATGCGCGTGGCCCAGACCTCATTCGGTCACACGGTAAGCCCCGGCCCAATGAGCGACATAGTAGCCGTCATCGAGACTGGAGATGCTCACGGGCTTGCCCGAGCGCACCGCATGGACGAACCTGCCGCCGCCAGCGTAGACGCCGACGTGCGAGATGCCATCGCGATAGGTGTTCTTGAAGAAGACAAGATCGCCAGGCTTGAGGTTTCCCTTGTCGACCGCCTTGCCCACTCCCCACTGGTCGCTGGACGTGCGCGGCAGGTTGATGCCGAGCTCGCGCGCCACGGCGTAGGTCAGACCGGAGCAGTCGACTCCGTCATGGCTGGTGCCGCCACGGACGTACGGCGCGCCCAGGTAGGTCATGGCCAGGCGCAGGATCTTCTCGCCCTTGCTCGACGAAGAGTCGGCGTGCGGCTCGCCCAGGCTGGTCAGCGACTTGCTCACCCAGCCCACGCTGTCGCCCGCCTTGACCTTGACCCACTCGCCATCCTTGTCGAGGATGCTGAAGGTGGTGCCACCGTCGAGTACCGACAGCTTGGTGCTCTCGGCGCTGGGGCCACTGCGCAGGTTGACGCGGTCACCGGCGATGGACGCCAGCGAGCCGGAGCTCTTGGCGTCGACGGTCTCCCGCGGCTCGTTGGCCGGGGTAGGCGTCGGCTTGGTGGCGACCTTCACCTCGGACGGGGCCTGGCCCGCCAGGATCGGCTGAACCACCCAGCCGGCCACGTAGGCCACCTGCTTGGTGCCGGGCACGGCCACTTTCCACCACTGGCCGTCTTTGCCAACGATGGTCAGGCGAGAGCCGGGATCGACCGAACTCACAACGCCCGCCTCCATGCTGGCGGACGAGCGCAACTTGACGCGGCCTTCACCCACCTGCACGGCCACCGGCTGCGCCGGCTTGCTCGGCGCGGCCTTCTCGGGCTTGGCGTGAGCCTCGGCCGCGCGGGGCTCGGGCTGCACCGGCTTGGGCGCCGCCACGGCCACGGCCGCGGGCTTGGGCTCGGGCGCCGCCGTCGCGGTCGGAGCGGACGCCGCCATGCTGGCCGGCTTGCCCGGCGTGGGCACGGTCAGCTTCTGGCCAATCTGCAGGATCGCGTCGACCTTGAGCTGATTGGCCGTGGCCAACGCCTCGGGCGACATGCGATGGATGAGCGCGATTCGGGTCAGGCTGTCACCAGCCTGAACTTGGTACACCGTAGTGCTCGTAGCGGCGTCGACACCACTCACCACGCTGTCGGCGGACGACCCGGCCGACTTGGCCACGGTCGCGCCGGCCGCACTGGGAGCCGGTATCGGACTTGCGATTTGTTCGGGGATGGCGAGCTTCTGACCTTCCTTGACCAGCGACTTGGCTGGCAGGTGGTTCAGGTCGCGCAGGTGCTCTTCAGTTAGCTTGAGCCGCCGCGCAATGCTCGCCACGGTTTCGCCGCTCTGGACGGTGTAAGTGCCGTTCTCCCCGAGCGCCGTAGGCGCGAGGGCGACGCAGGTAAGACCGGCAACCAACGCTCGCTTGAGCGTCAATCCCCGGGTCGACCGCTGGTCGCTGGTCGGACGGATCACTCCGTTGCCTCCTTCTGGGCAGCCTCGGTGGCCGCTCCAGCAGCACGCCGGACTGTAACAGCGCCGCAGCAACCTGTCAAACTACAGACATCCCGGCGCTGACTCCCATGGGTATACAGAACTCAGGTACGCGTCTGGACTTCGCCTCCAGAGCGGGTTCGCCGCTGGCTCGACGTGCGCTTGGACAACGCGCGAACGCAGTTCGTCGCAACGAGTCCAGCCCTCAAATACAACGCTATTGCCCGAAGATGAACCGGCCCGGCCGGCCGCCGAGTGCGGCTCGGCCAACGATGTACAATGGGCGTGCTGGTGAGGGTTATTGGCGCAATCGAGGCGAGTTCGGACCGGCTGGCTGGGCCTGCTGGCGGTGGTCGTGGTGGTCGCCGTCTGGGCGGCGTGGAGCCCCTTGGGGCTGCGCCGCGGGCTGGCGCGTGCCGCGCGTGGGCACAGCGCCGAGTGGGCGCCGACCGCGCTCGTGCTGGGGCCGCCGGCACCGAGTCCGCCCAATCCCTCGCCCGACGACCAGGGCTGGCAGGGCGCCGCGCCGCTTGACCAGTTCTGGCTACGGGCCGGCCGCGGCGCGCCCAGTATCAGGACGCGCGCGCGGGTCACCTGGGATGACGAGGCGCTCTATGTCGGCGCCGAGTGCTTCGAGCCCGACGCCGCCTACCACCCCCAGCGGACAACGATCACCGCCGACCCCCTGGTACCGGTCGCCGACCGCCTCGACATCCAGTTCTGTAGCGACTGGCAGGGCGCGGCCTGGTGGTTCACGCTCGGCGCCGATGGCACCTCGCGGCTGCGCTGGCGGCCTGCGGGATGGTGGTATGTGACCAACCACGAGCGACTGACAACCGGCGTGCGCGCGCGCACGGAGGCGGTGACCGGTGGGTGGCGCGCCGTGGTCACCATCCCGTGGCAATTGCTCGGTGGCCGGCCGCACGACACCTTCGGTCTGAACGTCATCCGCTGTCACGACCGCGCCGGCGAGCAGTCCAGCCCCATGGCCTTGGACTGGCCCGAGTGGCCCACGGGCAGCGGCCTGCTGGAAACGTCGTTTGGCCCGCGCGCCAAGGTCGTGACCGCGCGCGGCATGTTGGCGCGCCTGCCGTCGGGCCGTGCCGTCTGGCAGCGGCCCACGCAGCTCACGCGCGCCACGCCGGCCGAACGCACACGCCTGCTGGCCCTGCGCCGCGAGCTGCGCGGGCGCACCACGGCCGCCACCCTGGCCGAGCGCGTGCACTGGGCGCAGCGCTGGTATGAGCAGTTGGTGCTCGACGGCTACAGCTTCTTCGGCGTCGATGTGCAGTGGAATCCCGGCAAGAACGAGTGGCATCCGCACGAGGCGCGCGCCCACGTGACTCGGGCCCTGCGCCGGGGCGAGGTGGCCCGGGCCTGCGCTGTCGTCGACACCTTCCTCGGCCAGCTCGACCGGGCCTCGCGCCAGTGGTACGCCGACGGCACGGTGCTGGACGGCGACTCCGACGCCTGGACGGCGGTCAACCGGGTGTCCCACCCGCGGCTGGAAGGCGATGTGGCCCATTTCCCGACCGCCGCCGGCGCGGGCAGCCTGGATCTGCAGGCGGCACTGATCGAAGTCGACGGCGTCGCCGGCTGGCGGCTGTGGGCGTCGCCGGCGGGTCGAGTCGACGGCGGGCAGCATCTGCCGTTGAGGCTACGCACCGACGGCACGGGCGTCACGCTGTCGGCCGACGCCGACCGCCACACGCCGCGCCTGCGCTATCGGCCGTCGCCGTGGCGCATCGAGGTGCTGGCCGACGACGGCGAGGTGCGCTGGGCACTGGATGGCGAGACGCTGGCGCTGCGGTTCGACTCGCGGGGCCAGGTCAAGGCGGTGGACCTGCGCGGGCCGCTGTGGCAGAACGAGGCCGTCGTCGGCGGCGGCGAGCGGTTCGACGCGCTCGACCAGCGCGGCCGGTCTTACAGTCTATGGGGCGAGGATGCCTGGGACGGCACCATGCGCGGCGTGGGCAATCACAGTTACAAGCCCATCGCCTTCTGGCAGAGCAGCCGCGGCTGGTCCATGTACTGGAACACGACCTACCGTGTGCGCTGCGACCTGGGCGCGTCGGTCTCCGACCGCTACCGCTTCACCGCCCATGGCCCGGTACTCGACTGGTGGGTCTGGACCGCGCCGCCCACGGCCTCCGTCAAGGCGTTCACCGCGCTGACCGGTCGCGCCACGGTGCCGCCACGCTGGGCCTTCACGCCCTGGATGGGCGGCAACGCGCACCGCTGGCAGAACGACCCTCGACCCGATGCCAGCGCGGTGGTGGAGGACGCGCGCCGCTACCGCGAACTCGACATTCCATTGGGAGCGGCGTACCTTGAAGCCGAACTGAGCGCCAAGAAGTCCGCTTACGACGGCCTCCGTGCACTGGGTGTGCGGCCCATCGCGTGGAGCGACTGCAACGTGATGCGTGTGGCGATGTTCGGCGGGATTGCCACGCAGGTGCGTGAGGACGGCCTGCCCTGGGTCAAGCTCGACGCCGGCCGTCGGACCGACTGGATCGACTTCACCAGCGGGCTGGCACTCCCCTTCGTGCGGCAGGCCTGGCGCGAGCGCCTGGGCTGGGGGCTGAGCGGCTGTATGGTCGACTACGGTGACGTGCTGCCCGAGGAGGCCCGCCTGGCCGACGGTCGCGGCGGCGCGGAAGCCCACAACACCTACGGCGTCGACTTCGCCAAAACCTACCACCGCGTCTTCCGCGAGGCACGCGGCGACGACTTCGTACTCATTGGCCGGCCCATGGGTCCGGGCGCGCAGCGCTACGCGGTACCGTTCGCCGGCGACCAGCCAGCCTCATTCCGTGGGTTGCGCCAGATGGTCACCGCCGCCATCACCGACTCGGCCTCGGGCTTGGGGCTGTTCACCGGCGACATCGGCCTGTTTGCCGGGCTGCCCGACAAGGAGGTCTACCTGCGCTCACTGCAGTTCGGCGCGCTGGGCACGCTGATGCGCAACCATGGCTGGGCGCCGCGCGAGCCGTGGCGGTACGGCGACGACGTGACCGTCATCTACCGGCGCTGGTCGTGGCTGCGCATGAGCCTGCTCGACTACCTGGTGGGCAACGCCCAGGAGGCGGCGGCCAGCGGGCTGCCGGCTCTGCGGGCCATGATCTACGATTGGCCGCAGTTGCCCGACGCCTGGCAGGCGGGCGACCAGTTGATGTGCGGCCCCGACCTGCTCATCGCGCCAGTGCTCGAGGCCGCGCGCAGTCGCTCGGTCTGGCTGCCGCCGGGCGACTGGGTCGATCTGTGGACCGGCCGTCGCACCAGCGGCCCGTGCCGCGTCACCGCGCCGGCGCCACTGGACACCATGCCCATCTTCCTGCGCGCGGGCGCCCTGTTGCCGCTGCAACTGTCGCCGAGCCTGACGCTCGGCGACAGTCTGTCGAGCGGTAGCCGTCGCGTGCTGCTGCTCACGCCGCCCGACCGCGACCGCACGCTGGCCCTGCCACGGGACGGCGCGCACACCAGCGAGGCGCGGCTGGAGCGGGCCGAGGACGGCTTCGTGCTGCGCTTGCCGTCCGAGGAGCCGGCCTCGCTGCTGGTGGTGATGGGCGGTCGGCTGCGTTCGGCTCGGCTGGGCGGCGCCGAACTGCCGCGCACCGAAGAGCCCACGCGCACGCTGCTGGCCATCCCCGCCGGCGGCGCGCGCGCGGTCACCTGCCGGCTCTTGGCGGGCACGGCAGGGATCGCCTCGGCCAGGCCGAATGAGGGCCAACGGGGAGCCCGATGAGCGCAGCCCACTCCCATGATAGCCTGGCCATCGATGGTGGTACGCCGGTGCGCACGCGGCCCTGGCCTGCCTGGCCGCGGGTCGACGAGGCCGAATGGGTCAAGGTCATCGAGCCGCGCCTGCGCGAGGTCTACCTGTCGCATGTGGAAGGCCTGCCCGGCCCGCGCGCCCATGGCTTCGCCGCGGAGTTCGCGCGGTGGTGCGGCGTCGAGTGGGGCGTCATGACGCCGCATGGCACCGACGCGCTGATGGCCGCCGTGGCTGGCGCGCTGGACCTGGACGGGCTGCGCGACCCCGGCGAGATCATCGCGCCCGCCTACACCTTCATCGCCACGGCCTCGGCGCCGCTGGCCGTGCGCTGCCAGGTGGCGCTGGCCGATGTCGACCCCGAAACCTACACCCTCGACCCGACCGCCGTAGAGGCGCTTATCGGGCCGGACACCGTGGGCATCGTGGCGGTCCACCTGGGCGGCCAGCCGGCCGACATGACCGCGTTGGGCGAGGTCGCCCGCCGGCACGGTCTGGCGCTCATCGAGGACTGCGCTCAAGCCCATGGCGCCGCCTGGCGCGGCCGACGAGTGGGCGGTTGGGGAGACTGCGGCGCGTTCTCATTCCAGTCCAGCAAGAACCTGACCTGCGGCGAGGGCGGCTGCGTCACCACCGACGACTTCGACCTCTACGAGCGGGTCATGTCCTTCATCGATGTCGGCCGCCGTCCACATGGTGAGCGCTGGGAGTATCCGCGGCTGGGCTGGAACTACCGGCCGAGCGAGTACCTGGCGGCGCTCCTCACCGCGCGGCTGCCGAGCGTGACCAGCGACCTGGAACGACGGGCCGACAACGCGGCCTACCTCAGTGGGCTGCTCTCGCCGGTCGACGGGCTCGACGCGCCATGCCTGGCCGCCGGCGCCACGAGCCACGCCTATCACCTATATATGATGACGTATCGCGCCGAGGCCTTTGGCGGCCGTAGCCGCGACGCCTTCGTCGCCGCGCTCGGGGCGGAGGGCATCCCGGCCATGGCGGGCTACACGCAGCCGCTGAGCGAGCAGCCGGCGCTCGCCGAACTGCGCCAGCAGTATCCGGGCGTGCTGCGCGTGGGCGACCTGACGGCCACCCGCGAGGTCTGCGCGCACTCCGTGTGGCTACCGCAGTCGCTGCTGCTGGCCGATACTTGGGAGATGGATGACGTGGCCACTGCCGTCGGTCGCATCCAGCGAGCCTGGACGCGCTGAATGAAGCTGTTTCGCCTGCTACCGATGCTGCTGGCCGGACTGGCCGCCGCGGCGCCGCCACCACCGACCTTCCGCCTGCCCTGCGATGGTAACCTCGTGCCGTCGGTCGCCGCGCCGGACACGGTGGCGAGCGTTCAGGGACCGGTCAGCTACGTCGATGGCCGCGTGGGCCGCGCGCTGGTGGTGCCCGTGGGCAGCACGGTGTCCTTCCGCGCGGCCGGTCATCTTTCGCCAGCGGCGGGTACCGTGGCGCTGTGGGTCAAACTCGACCTGAGCGCGGGCCGGCCACGCTTTCCGCGTCTGTTTGAGTGTGCCGGCGGCACCGTGGCGTTGCGCCTGCTGCACCTGGCCCAGGCCGAAGTGCCGTTGTACGGCGAAGCCGTGGTCGGCGCCGTCAACCAACTGCCCTGGCCCATGGGCGATGCACGGGCCATCGGCGAGAGCTGGCAGCATGTGGCGCTGGCCTGGGGCGGCGGCCAGGTCACACTCTATGTCAATGGTGTCACGCTCTGTGCCGCGCCCCTGGCGCAGTCGCTGCCGCCGTTGCCCGAGCGGTTCTACGTGGGCAGCGAGCCCAGCGGGGAGCAGTCGGCGGCCACCGCCATCGACGATGTGGCGCTGTTTGACCGCGCGCTGGACAGCCACGAGCTGTTCGCGCTGGCCGGGCGGACCCCAGGCACCGACTGGTCACAGCCCAACTGGCTGGCCAACAGCAGCTTCGAGGTCGGGCCGCAGCCCTGGCAGACGTTCCTGTGGGGCGAGGGCGACAGCCGCATCGAGCCGGCCGCCGGGCCGTGCATCTCCGGCCGGCATAGCCTGGTGGTCGACCGCTCGCTGGCCACCGGCACCGGCTGGTCGACCGCCTGGGTGATGGGCCCGTGGCTGCATCTCGCGCGCGGCCGCGAAGTGACGCTCAGCGCCTGGCTACGCGCGGATGTCCCCGACGCCGAGGTCAGCCTGCAGATCCAGACCGGTGACGAGGACCGCGCCGTGAAGGGCACACCGGTGGGCGGCGTGGTCAGCACCAACCTGCGCGTCGACCAGCGCTGGCGCCGCTACCACCTGACCTGCACGCTGCCCACGGCCTACCGCGACGGCTACCGTGCCCGCCTGTGCGTGACCAGCCACCCGTGCCGCGTCTGGCTCGACGACATCCAGATGGCCGCCGGGCCAATGCGCGAGTACCAGCCGCGCACGGCCGTGGAGATCGGGCTGTCCAGCGCCACCGGTAGCGCCACGGCCGAGAGCGGCGACTGGCTGGAGCCGCTGCTGCTCGCCTACGCGCCGCTGGGCACCGCCAAGTTGATGACCGTCAACTGGGGCTACCGCAAGCCCTCGCCGCGCAACGGGTTCGTAGCCGCCGAGGCCGCCTACTTCCTCTTGCGGCCCGGCCAGCCCCAGCAGGTGCGCCTGCGCCCCTGGCGTCTCGACACATGCGGCGTGTGGACGGTCGAGGCCGCGCACTACGGCCGCGCGGACACCCATCTGGCGGTTGCCGTCACACCCTATCGCCGCCTGTATGCGCCGCCGCGCGGCAGCCCTTTCGGCACCCACGGCGGGGATACGATGCGGCTGGTGCGCTACGGGCTCACGCAGAAACGCGATGTCAGCGGCTTCCTGTGGAAATGGCTCGAACGGAGCGACGGCCAATGGTCCGACGATGGCCGGTTCGCCGCGGCGTCGGCCGACCAGACGGCCGGGCTGGAGTTGACCGGCACGCTCGGCGACGCACCGACCTGGGCGGCCGCCGGCGACGGCGTGCCGCGCGACACGGCACGCTGGACCGAGTATGTGCGCCGCACCGTGGCCGAGAACGCCGGCCGGGTCAGCCTCTGGGAGCTGTGGAACGAACCGGACCTCAACACCACTTTGTCGGCAGACCCGTCACGGTATGTCGAATTGCTGCGCGCCGCCTACGCCGCCCAGCGTCAGGCCGATCCCGACGCGCGCATGATCGGGCCCTGCCCCTCGAGCCTGGCGCCCAGCAGCTTCGCCTTCGCCGAGCGGGTCTTTGCGCTCGGCGGCCTGGCCGCGCTCGACCAGATCTCTTGGCATCCCTATAGCCACGACCTGCCGGAAGGCCCCTTCCTCGACGGGCTGCGCCGCATCAACGGCTTGCTGGCCGAGCATGGCGTGACGCGACCGCTGGTGCTCACCGAGTATGGCACCGGCGGCGTTTCCGACCCGTCGCTGCACATCCCCTGGGCCGCCGACGACAACCGCCGCTATGACCCCGACGAACAGGCGGCGATGCTTGTGCGCCAGAGCGTGCTGGCGCTCTGGCAGGGCGCCACGCGGCTCAACTGGTATCAGTGGGACGAGGAGCGGCTGCAAACCGGGCCGGACACCTTCGGCCTGGTCCGTGCCGACACCTACCACAGCCCCAAGCCAGCGCTGCTGGCGCTCAGCCAGGCCGCGCGCCTGCTGGCCGGCGCCGAGTTGCCGCCGCAGCAGTTGCGGCCACGGCCGGGCGCCTGGGCCTTCCGCTTCACCACGCCGACGGGCAACGTCGCCTGCTACTGGGACCCCAACGGCCCCAACGCGCCCACCTGGACCACGGCCGCGGTGGTCTATGACCTGTATGGCAACGTCGTGCCGCGCGGGCAATGGCGTCTGCGGCCCGAGCCCCAGTGGGTGGTGTGGTCGTCGAATAGCGCTGGACCAGCGTACGGACAGTAACGGCCAACTGGTTGCAGTAACCATCACCAGACGTACGAGCGGCTCTGCCTGGTCAACCACAAGGCTGTCGTATCTGTGGTCCGTCCAAACTACGGCGGCGTCGCGGATGGGAATTGGCAGCCATGTCCGAAGCGTCGTCCCTCAGAGTCCCCAACCGCTGGCTGATCGTGGTCGGCGGCAGCCTGATCCAGCTTTGTCTGGGCGCCATCTATGCCTGGTCGGCCTTCACAGGCAAGCTGACCGACCACAACGGCCCCTTTGCGTTCACCAAGGTGCAGACGCAGATCATCTTCTCGACCAGCCTGTTCACCTTTGCGGTGATCATGGCCCTCATCGCCGGCAAGTGGCAGACCAAGGCCGGCCCACGGAAAGTTGCCCTGGTGGGCGGCCTGGTCATGGGGCTGGGCTACATCGTCTCCAGCCTGATGCCCACGTTCGCCGGCATGATGCTCGGCGTCGGACTGATCGCGGGCGCGGGCATCGGTCTCACCTATGTCTGCCCCATCGCCGCGCTGGTCAAGTGGTTCCCTGACAAGAAGGGCCTGATCACCGGCCTGGCCGTGGCGGGCTTCGGGTTTGGCGCGCTCATCTGGGTCAAGCTGACCGAGGGTTTCAAGTTTGGCCCGGTCGATCTGACGCCCGGCTGGAAGGGGCTGTACGGCGCCGGTTGGACCGTGCCGCAGGTGTTCATGCTGTATGGCGTGCTGTTCGCCGCGCTCATCGGGCTCGGCGCGCTGACGCTGTGCAATCCGCCCGAGGGCTGGTTGCCCGAGGGGTGGACCCCGCCGGCGCCGAACGCCTCCGCCGCCCCCTCGGGCGCGGCCAACTTCGGCCCGCGCGAGATGACCAAGACGCCGCAGTACTGGGGCATTCTGGTCACCTTCGTCTTCGCCTCGGTAGCCGGCCTGATGGTCATCGGCGTCATCAAGCTGTTCGGCGTCGAGGCGCTGATGGCTCACGGCCTGGACAAGGAGGCCGCCAACGTCGCCACGGGCACGGCCATGGGCCTGTTCTACGCGTTGGCCAACGGCTTCGGCCGCATCGCCTGGGGCGCCATCTCCGACCGGCTCGGGCGGCAGCGCTCACTGGTCGTGCTCTCGGCCATCCAGGGCGTGGTCATGCTGGCCTTCTACTATCTGGGCGGCAGCGTGGCCGGGCTGTGCCTCGGCGCGGCGCTGGTGGGCTTCAACTACGGCGGCAACTTCGCGCTGTACCCCGCCATCGTGGCCGACTTCTTCGGCAACAAGAACCTCGGGCTCAACTACCCGATGGTCTTCCTGGCCTACGGTATCGGCGGCGTGATCGGGCCGATCCTCGCCGGCCGCATGGGCGACGCCAAAATGTGGCTGTGGGCCTTCGTGCCCGCCGGCATCGCCTGCCTGGTGTCCGCGGTCATCCTGGCCCGGCTCCGGCCGCCGACCTTGAAGGGCACCGCGTTCTAGCATGCGGCGCAGGACTCGCGACGTGCACGGCGAACCGCCGTGCACGTCGCGAGAAACCGTCATGCGCACGACCGCCCTCTGTGCCGGATTTGCCCTGAGCGTAGCCTCGGCCGCGGAGCCGCCGGCCGCCTGGGGGCCCTGCCCCACGCCGCTCCAGATGCGTTGGTACGACGTCGGCTTCTACGGCTTCGTACATTTCGGCATCAACACCTTCACCGACCGCGAATGGGGCTATGGCGACGAGTCGCCAGACCAGTTCGCGCCCACCGACTTCGATGCCGACCAGATTGTCGCAGCGGCCAAGGCTGGCGGCATGAAGGGCCTCATCCTCACCTGCAAGCACCATGACGGCTTCTGCCTGTGGCCGAGCCGCTACACCGAACACTCGATCAAGAACAGCAAGTGGCGCGACGGCAAGGGCGACATCGTCCGCGCCATCTCCGACGCCTGCCATCGCCAGGGCATGCTGTTTGGCACCTACCTGTCGCCCTGGGACCGCAACCATGCGGAGTATGCCAGGCCCGCCTATGTCACTTACTACAAGAACCAGATCGCCGAACTGATGGCCAACTATGGACCCATCTTCGAGATGTGGTTCGACGGCGCCAATGGCGGTGACGGGTTCTACGGCGGCGCGCGCGAGAAACGCCAGATTCCTGACGGCTACTACGACTTCCCCGGCATCGCCAGGCAGATCCGCGCGGCCGACCCGAACACGGTCATCTGGGGTGCCGGCAGCAGCGGCGACGTGACCTGGGGCGGCTCCGAGGCAGGCGTCGTGCCCGACCCCTGCTGGCCCACACTCAACAACCACAAGCGCCTCGCGCCCGGCGATCCATACGTGCCGTCCGAGGCCGACGTGTCCATCCGACCAGGCTGGTTCTACCACGCCGCGCAGGACGGCCAGGTCAAGACCGCGGCGCAGTTAGCGGACATCTGGTTCGCCTCGATCGGCCGCGGCGCCAACCTCATCCTCAACCTGCCGCCCGACCGGCGGGGCCGCATCCACGACAACGATGTTGCCGCGCTGCGGCAGTTCAAGGCCTGGCTCGACGCCACCTTCGGCACCGACCTGGCCGCCGGCGCGATGGCCACCGCCGACAACACCCGCGGTCAGGATCCGCGATTCGGCCCCGCCGCGGTGCTCGACGGCCGCGACGACACCTACTGGGCCACCGACGACGGCGTGACGCAGGCCCAGCTCACCGTGCGGTTGCCCAAGCCCCAGCGTGTTGGCGTGGTGCGGCTGGTGGAGGCCATCGCCCTCGGCCAGCGCGTCGAGCAGGTCACCGTGGAGGCTCTGGTCGACGGCGCCTGGCAGCCGTTTGGCACCGCGCCCAACATTGGGGCGCGCCGGCTCATGCGCGGCCGACCGGTGACCACCGACCAACTGCGCATCAGCCTGCGCTCGGGCCACGGGTGTATCGCGCTGGCGGCGCTCTCGCTGCACGTCGAGCCATTCCGGCTGGCGCCTGGCGAGGTACGCCGCGACCAGGCCGGCCAGGTGCGGCCGCCGGCCACGCCAACGGGCCTGACGCTGCGCTACACCCTCGATGGCCAAGAGCCGACGGCCGCCTCGGCCGCGTTCTCAGAGCCGCTGCCGCTGCCGCGCGGCGGGCTGCTCAAGGTGCGCTTGTTCGCCGCCGACGGCCAGCCGGCGGGCGACAGCGTGACCCGCTCGTTCGGCCTGGTCAAAACCGGCTGGTCGGTTGTCTCCTGCTCCAGCGAGGAGAAGGACGGAGAGAACGGCGCCGCGGCCAACGCCATCGACGACAACCCCGATACCTTCTGGCACAGCCAATGGCGCCTGGCTCAGCCCAAGCCGCCGCACGAACTGATCATCGACCTGGGCGCGGAGGTGGAGGCCGGCGGGTTCACCTATCTGCCGCGGCAGGACACCGCGCGCGGCCGCTGCTGCGCCAGCCGCGCGCGCATCTGGCTGTCCGCGACGCACGATGCGTGGGGCGAGCCGCTGGCGCGGGCCAGCTTCGACAACATCGCCGCCAACCCCATCGAGCAGGTGGTGCGCTTCGCTGGGGCGACGCGCGGACGCTACCTGCGCGTCGTTTTCGACGCCACGGCCGACGGCGAGGCGTTCGTCACCGCGGCCGAGGTCGGATTGGTGCCTTAGGCCCCTGTCGCGGGCCACAAATGTGCGCCAATTGACGCACTCATGGCCGTAGCGTGGTATGGTGGATGGCTGGCGGGTCGCTGCGACCAGCCGAGCGCCTGTCGGACGGCGCGTTTGCCAGAGGAGAGTCACCATGCAGGACATCCGAGTATGGGCTGAGGCGTTGGGTCGCCGCATGGGTAATGACCCCGTGCTGGAAGAAGACCAGACCTACACGGTTGGCGTCGAAGTTCCTGAGGGCGAGCGCGTCCTGGTGACGCTGTATGGCGACGAGATCGACGAGGGCCCCGCGATGGGCGCCCCCGTGCTCATGATGCGCGCCGCGGCGGGCGGGAGCAACGAGGAGGCCGATCTGCAGGAACTGCTCATCGTCGGCGCCGGCACCTGGTTCGCGCGCCTGTACTTCGAGGCCGAGACCGATTCCTACGTGGCCGAAGCGGCGCTGCCCATGGTGGGCCTGACCGAGGCCATGCTGGAGCAGGCGGCCATCGAGGTCGCTGAACTCTCCATCAACGCCTACGACGTGGTTGGCGACGGCGACGATGAGGATGATGACGAAGAAGACGACGAGGAAGAGGCGTAGGCCGTCGGTGGCCCGCGGTTCACTGGGAGCAACAGATGAGTGACGTCAAGCGAGTACTGTTCTTCTCCAAGTCGGCCGGTTTCGAGCACGACACCGTCAAGCGCGGCGACGCCGAATGGGCGCCCGCGGAGCTGTTCATGGCTCAGTTCGGCCCGGCCAACGGCTACGAGGTCGTCTGCAGCAAGGACGGCAGCCTGTTTGGCCCCGAGTACCTGGCCGGCTTCGACGCCTACGTGTTCTGCACCACGGGCAACCTCGAAGAGGTCGGTACCGACGGTCATCCGGCGTTCCCCGCAGGCGGCAAGCAGGCCTTGCTGGACGCCGTGGCTGGTGGCAAAGGCTTCATCGGCATCCACAACGGCAGCGACACGTTCCACGGTCCCAACGACACCGTCGACCCGTATACCGCCATGCTCGGCGGCCAGTTCCTGACCCATGGCGCCCAGCAGGACGCCAAGCAGGTCGTGGTCGACCCGGCGTTCCCCGGTCTCGAGGACCTGCCGGCCGAGTTCACCACGCATGACGAGTGGTACGTGCAGAAGAACGTCGCCGCCGACATCCACGTCATCGTCAATCAACTCACCGAGGGCATGACCGGCGAGATGTACGAGACCCGCGGGCCATACGCCTCGGTCTGGGCGCGCCGTGACGGCGATGGCCGCGTGTTCTACATCGCCAACGGCCACCGCCCGGACAACTGGGAAGCCCCCGAGTTCAAGACCATCCTGCTGGCCGGCCTCAACTGGGTCACCGGCCGGACCGAAGCCACCCTCTAGGCTGGCGCATCCCCATGAGCGTGCACCTGGCCCTCGACGTCGGCAGCGAGACGATCGGTCTGGCGGTCGGCGATCCCCAACAGGACCAGGTGCGCGCTCTCTACACACTGACCCGCATCTCGCGCAAGCGCGACCTCGCCGCGGTGGCCGAAGAGTACCGCCGTCAGCGCGCCGAAGTGCTGGTCGTCGGCTTGGCTCGCTACAAGAGCGGCGACGAAGGCGAGAGCGCCAGTCGCGCGCGCCGTATCGGCGATCTCCTCGCGGCGATGCTCGAATGCCCCATCATCTATCAGGATGAACTGCATTCGACGACCGAAGCGCGTTCACGACTGGCCGCGCAGGGCGTTTCGCCCCGCATGCTGACCGAACGGCTCGATGCCGAGGCGGCGCGGGTCATTCTCGAGATGTACTTCAAGAGGCTTCATGAACCCTGACCTGACCATCCTGGGCGGCGGCCTGGCCGGCTGCGAGGCAGCCTGGCAGGCCGCCGAGCGCGGGCTGCGCGTGCGCCTGTTCGAGATGCGGCCGACGCGCGGCACGGGCGTCCACGAGAGCGATCGACTGGCCGAGCTGGTCTGTTCGAGCAGCCTCAAATCGACCCAGGTGGCCAGCGCCTCGGGCCTGCTCAATGGCGAGATGGACCTGCTCGGGTCGCTCATCCTGCGCTGCGGGCATGACAGCGCCATCCCCGGCGGCCAGGCACTGGCGGTCGACCGCACCGAGTTCGCCACGCGTGTCACGGCCGCCATCGCCGGCCATCAGCGCATCGAGCTGGTGCGCGAGGAAGTGACCCAGGTGCCGCGCGAGGGCCTGACCCTGGTGGCCACCGGCCCACTGACCAGCGATGCGCTGGCCGCCGACCTGGCCGCCCTGACGGGCGCGGAGCAACTCTCCTTCTTCGACGCCATCGCGCCGACGGTGGAAGTCGACAGCCTGGATCTGGACATCCTGTTCCGCGCCTCACGCTACGGCAAGGGCGGCGCCGACTACCTCAACGCGCCCATGGACCGCGAGCAGTACGAGGTGTTCTGGGAGGCGCTGACCACCGCCGAACGCTTCATGCCAAAGCACAGCGAGGACACGATCTACTTCGAGGGCTGCCTGCCGATTGAGGTCATCGCTGAACGCGGCAAGGACGCGCCGCGCTTCGGGCCGATGAAGCCGGTGGGACTGGACGATCCGCGCACGGGCCGTTGGCCGTGGGCCGTGGTGCAATTGCGCCAGGAGAACCGCGCGGGCAATCTGTACAGCCTGGTCGGCTTCCAGACCCAGCTCCGGCGCCCCGAGCAGCAGCGTGTGTTCGGCCTCATCCCCGGCCTGGCCAAGGCTGAGTACGCCCGCTGGGGCCAGGTCCATCGCAACACGTTCCTGAACTCGCCCAAGCTGCTGACGCCCGGCCTGCAACTGCGCGAGCACCCCGACATCCTGCTGGCGGGCCAACTCATCGGGGTGGAAGGCTATGTGGAGAGCGCCGCCGCCGGCTGGTTGGCTGGCGTCAACGCCGTACGCCTGCTCGCCGGCCGGGAGCCGGTGACGCCGCCGGCGACGACCATGATCGGCGCCTTGCTGCGCTATGTCAGCGATCCCTGGGTGGAGAAGTTCCAGCCCATGAACGCCAACTTCGGGCTGCTGCCGCACATCGATCTGCGCAGCAAGGCCGAGCGCAAGCAGGCCTATGCCGACCGCGCACTGGCCGAGATTCGCGATTGGCTGGCGCAACTGGACTAGCCGGTGCCTCGCCCCTGGGGCTACAGTCTCACCAGAGGACAGGAGCACGACCACTCCTGCCGGGGAGACGGCCATGAGCAGCGTCTTAACCCTTCCGTCGTGTGACATGAGCGCCTTCACCGAGCCGGTGGCGTCGCTGTCGGCGTCGACGACCCGCCGGCCCAAGCCGGTTCAGGTCATCGCCGGCCCAGCCGTGGTGCCGCCGCGGCCCATGCGTGATGCCGATGGTGTGGCGGTGCTGAGCTACAAGTGCAGCCCGCGCTCGGCCAACATCCTGGGGCCGCTGCCCGAGATGCAGTTGGTCCGCGCGGTCGACTTCCTGGTTTGCCGCGTCCACTGGCGGCCCAACCCGGAGCACCCGTACTACCAGACGCCCTGCCCGCGCGATGTGTTTGGCGAGGAGTACCCGTTCGCCCAGGCCAACGTGCACCAGATTGTGCTGCAGCTGGGCGGCAAGGCGGTCAGCCTGCAGGACGAGCAGCGCCTGCTGTTCGAGCCCGGCACGTACCCATCCGCCGTGGTCGTCGATGTCAACGACCGCGTCAAGTACGACAACGACGGGCACTATGAGGTCTGGGTGTACCGGTTCTACACCTAGCAGTTATGCGCCGGCCTAGCGCGCCGGCACGTCCGGCGGCGGGTTGGTGCCGGCAACCTGGAAGGTCATGATGGCCTGGGTCGGCGCCTCAACGTGGGCCGCGTCGTGGGCGCTGAGGGTGACCACATAGGTCGCGTTGGCCGTGCTCGCGTTGCCCGGCACGGTCACGCTGCCGCTGTAGATGTGGTTCTCACCCAGCACCAGCGGCACGGTCCACCCGCCCTCCGTGGTCGAGGTACGGCCCAGCGCCTGCGACGGCGCGACCTCGGCGACCACGGTGACCGGGTCGGACTCGGAGTCCACCACGATGGCCTGAATGACCAACTCGCCGCCGGCGAAGCTCAGCCGCGTCGGTACGGTGCGCTGGTCGACGATGGTCGGCGGCTTGTTCTGACCGGCGGTCGGCAGCGGCACCAGGACCCGCTGCGCCGAGTTGGCCTGGTTGGGGTTGATGTCGACCACGAAGTTGTCGACTCTGAAGCCGGGCGCCTCGATGGTCACGTTCACCTGACCGCGCACCACCGACGGCAGATGCACTTCGTTCTCGGCCGGCGCTGAGCCCGGCAGGCCGGTCGTCGTGCTGCCGACGGTAGCGCCATTCACCTTGACCGTGGCGGTGGCCACGGGGCTACTGTAGATGTAAACCTCAAACGAGCCGAAGCTCTGTGCGTCCAAGTTGGCCACGAGCTGCGCGAGAGCGGTGGGATCGGTCGTCACGTCGGGCGCGTCTGGCCGCCCGAGCTGGGCCTCGGCCAACGCCTCCAGGGCACTGACCTGCTGGTCCGACACCGGATTGCCGGTGCCCTGGCTCAGCACGATACCGGCGGCCACGGTGGACGCCTCGTTGACATTACGGGTGCGCTCCTCGGCCACCTGGAAGCTGGCCACGGTGGACGCCTCGTTGACATTACGGGTGCGCTCCTCGGCCACCTGGAAGCTGATCACCGCGGTCACCTTGTGCTGCGGCTGACCGGGAATGGCGAACGGATCGATCGCTTCGACGAGCAGCAGCGTATCGAGCGGGAGGCCGGCCGCGCGGTAGAAGCCGTCGGCATCGGCCTGCGTGGTGACTAGCAGTTGGTTGGGCTGACCCCCGCCGACAATGCGGTAGACGTTGATGATCGCGTTGGGAATGGCCGAGCCGCTGGCCGCTTGGCGACTGCGCGACGGCACGAACACGAAGCCGTCCATGGTGCCGCGCGTGCCGCGCGCAAACCCAGGCGGCGACAACGCGTTCTGGTCAAAACCGGTGCTGCTGCAGCCCTACAGAGCCGCAACCGCCAGACTCGTCAGCAGCGCAAGTCGCCGCGGCAATGCCCAGTTGGCCTTCATCATCGACCCGCTCCCCGGCGCGGACAATCCGACGCCACATGACATTGTGCCCGCCGCAGTCGCCGCGCGCAACTACAGTGGTCTGAATATCAGTTGTAGATCATCGCACAGAGCGTCTGACCCACGGCCTTCAGGCTCGCCTCGGAGCACTTGTCTGGCGTGTCCTGCATCGTGTGCCAGTAGTGGTTGCTGTTCGGGCCGGGGTAGTCCAGGTCGATCAGATCCACCGACGGCACTCCGGCATCGATCAACGGCTTGTGGTCGTCGATGATGGCCGTACCGCCCTGGTTGACGAACTGCGTGTAGCCGAGCCGCCGCGCGGCGCCAAAGATCTTGTCGTTGAGCGCGGCGTTGGAGTAGTCGGAGTAGCTCTCGCGGGTGATGCGCAGGTTGGCATCCCCGATCATGTCCAGGTTGACCGCTTCGGCCGGCCGCCAGTTGCCCATGTTCTGCGAGAAGAAGCGCGAGCCGGCGCAGAAGCCCAGATAGGGCATGCCCTGGGTCTCCGGCAGCTGGCCCATGTCCTCCAGGTCCCAGCAGGCCAGGTAGACCGGCCGCGGCGGCGGCGTCTGCTTGAATACGCGGGCCAGTTCGATCAGCACGGCTACGCCCGACGCGGCGTCGTTGGCTCCGGGCACCGCCTTCGACTGGTTGGCCGCCGTGCCATCCTGGTCAGCCTTGGGCCGGCAGTCCCAGTGCGCGCCGATGAGCAGCGCGCCGGTGGTCGTCTGGCGGCTGGCGTTGAACCTGGCCAGCACGTTGTTGCCGGCGATGCCTGCGCCGCCCGTGGCCGGATGCATCGTGAAGGCCTGGTCCTCGACCTGCGCGGCCAGGCCGGTCAGCGTGGTCTTGATCCAGGTCAGGCAGGCGTTGCGTTCGGCCGTGCCCGGCGCGCGCGGCCCGAAGTCGCACTGGGTGCGCAGGTCGGCCATGGCGCGCGCACCGTCGAACGTCGGCGTGGTGGCCCCGGCATTGCTGCCGCCGCAGCCGAAGGCGGTGAGCAGGCAGATGCACAGAAAGGCCATGCTGGCGCGAATGAGTCTCATGGTTGGGGCACTCCCAGCGGCGCGGCCGGCCCGGCCGGGTTGGCCGGCACGGTCTGGGTTGCGCGCGGCAACGCGAACACACGGAGATCGCGGAAGCAGGCCACGACGCCGTTCTCGGCGTGCAGGCCAATCGAGCCAGCACTCAGGCTGTCGTCCTGGACGATGCCCAACTGGTGGTCGTTGGCGCCGTAGCGGATGACCGGGCCATCCAGCGTCACCTGCAGTTCGTTGCCCAGGTCGCCGCCGCGCAGCCAGGTCACCGACCCGGAATCGAGCACGGTGTACTGGCCTTCGACGCACTTGCCCAGGAAGTACTTGCCGGCACCGTTGATCAGGAAGAAGTAGAAGCTGGTGGCCGCCTTATTGGCGCGGAAGGCCAGGCCCATGCCAGCCTGCACCGGCCCGATGACCGGCCGTGCGCGCAAACTGAGCACGCCGTCAGCCAAGTCGGTCGGCTGGTTGCGCAGCGTGGTGCGGCTACCCCGGTCGGGCGCCTTGACCACGTAGCCGCCCTCCTCATAGCCGTGGAAGCCGTCGCTCGGCCAGCCACCGGCGCCGTCGTTCG
>JACRKZ010000113.1 GCA_016235455.1 Armatimonadota bacterium
CAATGCTCGCAGAGTTCCTCAATGAGCCGCTCTACGGCTACGAGATGTGGAAGGTCCTGGTCTTCCTGGCCTGCATAGGCATCTTGTCCGTCGTGTCGTGGGTTGCGACTCTGGTATGGATCTGGCGGTCGTCCATGACGCGGGATCAGAAGGCAGTGGCTTCCTGCCTCATCGTCGCTGGCGGCCCACTCAATGCGCTCGCCATGGTGGTCTTTCTGCCGCTGGACATGCTCCTCAAGTGGGCCCGGAGCAGGCGCCAGGCCGACGGCACATGCCACTCACGCCACATCAGCCGCTAGCAGCGCGCAGAGCCCCAGCCGTCACCGTCACTCATACACCAACTGCGCCGTCACCGTCGCGTCATGGTCCGCGCTGACCCGCAGCCACGTGGCATTGAACCCCGCGGGGAACTGGTGCACCAGCGGCTCCCGGTTGGTCATTGTGAACTCGCGGTAGGTCATCCAGTGCCCGTCGCCCGTGGCGTCGACTTCCACCTTCACCGTCAGCGGCTGGTTGCGGTCGTGCGACAGCGTCAGGCGCTTGCGGTCGTAGCCGGTCATCAGGTACGGGTCGGAAACCTGGCCGGCCTTGACCGCCGTGCCCTGCCAGGGGCCGCCGTGGCCCACGGGCTTGCCCAGTTTCCACAGGTCGTCGGCCACGCCCAGCCAGACCGCCGCCTGGCCGTCCGCCGAGCGCACGATGTGCTCGCCGCGCGCGCCGGGCACAATGCCGGTCAGCACCACCATGCCGCGGTACGAGCAGTAGTCGGTGATGCGGCGGTTGTGCGTGGCGATGGGCCGCACCTTGGCGAAGCCGCCCGCGTTCTCCGCCGGCAGTTCGTAGAACGTGCCGTGGGCGTTGAACAGGTCGCGCTCGGTGGCCACTTCGCGCGAGATGCGCAGAACGCCCTTGCCAGTGACCGCATCGAACTCGGCAGCGCCACGCGGTAGGCGCCAGCGCGCGCCGGCATCGTCGGTGTAGATGACCGAGGCGGCGTCGACCGACAGGATGCCTTGGGGGATGACCGTGTTCTGGCGCGAGTAGTCGGCCGCCGCCGCGTCGTCGACCTTCTTGAGCTTCAAGTTAGCGTCCAACTCGTAGTAGCCGGTGTCGGTGGTCAGCGCCAGCGTGCGCAGGTTGTCGCCGCGCGTGCGCACCATGCCACCGAGCGCATCCTTGGCGGCGATCGGCGCCAGGCCGCGGAACATCGGGTCGGCCTCGATGGGTCGCGCGTCGACGCCGCGGTAAGCGAACCACGCCGTTACGCCGGCCGCATCGCTGTGCGGGCGCAGACGCACCCACTCGCCGCCGTCAGCGCGGTCGAACTCGACCCAGGTCGCGGCGCCGGCCGGCACGTTCACGTCGCGCAGCGCGCGCCACTGGCCGGTGCCGGCGGCATCGACCTCGACGGTGACGACCAGGGGCTGCGTGCCCTTCTGAGCCAGATGCAGGCCCCGGTAGCGATAGCCGGCAAAGAGGAACGGGTCGGAGGCCGTATTGGCCGACACCGGCTCATCGACCCACACGCCGCCACGGCCAAGCACCGGTCCGAGCCGATCGAGGTCGTCGGGGTCGACGAACCACAGGTTGGACTGCGACTGACCAGGCCCGGCGATCTTGCCCTTGGCCGCGCGCACGTTGAGGAACTCGGACTTGGCCGTATCATCGCAGCCAAAGACCAGGCGGTCCTGCCAGCGCGCAAAGTCGCCGATGACCTTGAGGTAGTTCGACCGCGGCCGAATGCCCGCCGCATGGCTCGCGGAGAAGTCGCGCGGGAAGCGCCAGAAGCAGCCGTGCATGGTCATCAGCAGATCGCGCTCGCCAATGGCGCGGATGCGCGGCCACTCAGTGTTCCAGCCATGAGCGCCGTCGTAGCTATGGCTGCTCTTGGGCAGGCGATAGCAGGTCCACTTGCCGCCGTCGAGCACCATCAGCATCAGCGAGCGATGGTCCCAGCCCACGCTCCAGATGGGGTCGGTGTCGGGCCGCGGGTTGCCTTCGATGCCGCCGGGGCCGGTGACTTCGGTGAACTGGTTGCGGCGCACCACCTTCCACGCACCGTCCTTCCACTCGGCCAGGCAGCCCGAGGGAATGAACGGCTTCTTCAGCGCGTCGGCCGACTGCTCGCCGTTGTTGGCGTAGATAACGCGGCCCTGGCCGGAGTAACCGCCCTTGCCGTGGTAGCCCGGCAGGTCTGAGAAGGGTAAGCCAACCAGCGCGGTGATCGACGCCGGCGGCTTGTTGGTGTCGGCGTAAAGCGGCTTGACCGCCAATGTGTTGACGTCGACCTCGTACAAACCCTCCTCCATGGTCGCGTAGTAGACCTTGTGGGCCGGGTCGGTCAGGTGGCGCGCCGTGGCTGTCAGGCGGCCCGGCATGGCCGTGAACGGGATGACGCGCACCCGCCGCTGGGCATCGATGACGTACGGGCCGATGAGCAACTGGTTGGTCTCGCGATGGATCAGCCGGTTGGCCGGCGTGCCGCCGATGCTCTCGGGCCGCACGACTCGCGTCAGGTCGGGTGCGATCTCATACAGCTTGTCGCTGGAGCCATACGGCAGATGCGGGCCGTAGGTGATGACCCAGAGCCGATCGGCGAAGGGCACCACGGCGCCCGTGCCACACTCGCCCTCGTTGTTGAACATGGCCAGGTGCGGGTAGATGCCCGAGTAGCTGACCGGCTCCGCCGACCAACCCGCCGTCGCCACAACCATACTGAGCGCCAGGATCCACTTGCCGTTCATGAGCGCCTGCCCTTCCACTCCGCGGTGCGACCAGGGTATCATGGCCGGTGGCGACGCGGTTGTGGCAAAGGTTGCCGGTATCGATCCACCTTTTGCCTTGTTCGGACTTCCGGGCAGCCCGGCGCGCGCAAGGCTTCGGAGAGGCTGATGACAACTTCGCGACGTGACGTGCTCAAGGCCATGGCGGCGACCCTGGGCGCCGCCGGTGCCGGCGCCGCCGCCGACACGTTGGGCTTGCCGCGGGCCGTGCCGCGCGGGCGCACGCTGCCCAACATCGTCATCATCTTCTGCGACGACCTGGGCTATGGCGACATCGGCACCTACGGTGCCCAAGGCTACAACACACCGAACCTGGACAGGCTGGCGCGCGAAGGCCGGCAGTTCAGCCGCTTCTATGCCGCTCAGGCGGTCTGCTCCGCATCGCGCGCCGGTCTGCTGACCGGCTGCTACCCCAACCGCATCGGCATCCACGGCGCGCTGGGGCCCGGCGCGCGGCATGGCCTGAGCGATGGTGAGATGACCATCGCCCAGCTGGTCAAGCAGAAGGACTACGCCACGGCCTGCTACGGCAAATGGCACCTGGGCCATCATCCCCAGTTCCTGCCCACGCGGCACGGCTTCGACGAGTACTTCGGCCTGCCTTACTCCAACGATATGTGGCCGCTACACCCCGAGGCCGGGCCGGGCGCCTACCCGCCCCTGCCGCTGATCGACGGCGAGCAGACGGTGAAGGTCGGGCTGACCCACGAGGACCAGAACCAGCTAACCACCTGGTACACCGAGCACGCGGTGGACTTCATCGGCCGCCATGCCGACCAGCCGTTCTTGCTCTATGTGGCGCACTCCATGCCGCACGTGCCGCTGCACGTCAGCGAGAAGTTCCGTGGCAAGTCGGCGCGTGGGCTGTTCGGCGACGTGATCGAGGAGATCGACTGGTCGGTCGGCCAGATCGTGGAAGCGTTGGCCCGGCACGGGCTGGCCGACGACACGCTGGTCATCTTCACCTCGGACAACGGGCCATGGCTGTCGTATGGCGACCACGCGGGCTCGGCCGGCCCGCTGCGCGAGGGCAAAGGCACCAGCTGGGACGGCGGCTTCCGCGAGCCCTGCCTGATGCGCTGGCCGGGGCACATTCCCGCGGGCACGCGCTGCGACGACATGGCCATGACCATCGACCTGCTGCCCACTGTCGCCCGGCTGACCGGCGCCAAGCTGCCTGATCACGCCATCGACGGCCGCGACATCTGGCCACTGCTCGCCGGACAGCCAGGCGCGCGCAACCCGCACGAGGCCTACTACATCTACTACGAGACCAACCAGCTTCAGGCGGTCATCACCGATCGCTGGAAGCTGCAACTGCCGCACACCTACCGCACCTTGGCCGGCCGACCCGGCGGCACGGGCGGCAAGCCGTCGCTCTACAGCCAGGCCAAGGTGACCCAGCCCGAGCTCTACGACCAACTGACGGACATCGGCGAGCAACGCGACGTGGCCGCCCAGAACCCGGCGGCCGTGGCGCGACTGCTGGCGCTGGCCGACACCTGCCGCGATGAGCTCGGCGACAGCCTGACCAAGCGTATCGGTCGGGGCACGCGCGAGCCAGGCCGCCTGCCAGCCGGCGGATGAAATACGCTATTATGGCTATTGACTAGCATCTCTATCGATGCAACACTGGCGCCCGCCGCGTTGGATACGATTGATGGACGCCATGCAGGCGCCTCGACGCGGACCGATCTGGGGACGTGCATCATGAGACTGACGGTCGACGACCGCGACTTCCTGCTTGGTGGCCAGCCCATCCGACTGTTGTCGGGGGCCATCCACTACTTCCGCGTGTGGCCGACGTACTGGCACGACCGCCTGCTCAAGCTCAAGGCACTGGGCCTCAACACGGTGGAGACCTACGTGCCGTGGAACCTGCACGAGCCACGGCCCGGTGAGTTCGACTTCGAGGGCATCCTCGACCTGGTCGGCTTTCTGCGCACCGCGCAAGAGCTGGACCTCATGGCCATTGTCCGGCCGGGGCCGTACATCTGCTCGGAATGGGATTTCGGCGGCCTGCCGGCCTGGCTGCTGGCCGACCGGTCCATGCGCCTGCGCTGCGCTCACCCCGCTTATCTGGCGGCGGTCGACCGCTTCTTCGACGCGCTCATCCCGCTGCTCGCACCGTTGCAGTCAACCCAGGGCGGCCCGCTTATCGCGCTGCAGGTCGAGAACGAGTACGGCAGCTACGGCAACGACAAGGTCTACCTGCAGCACATCGAGGACGGCCTGCGCGCGCGCGGGATCGACTCCTTCCTGCTGACCAGCGATGGCGCCAGCGACTGGATGCTCGAAGGCGGCACGCTGCCGCACCTGCACAAAACGGCCAACTTCGGCTCCGACGCCGCCGGCCAGTTCGCCAAGCTGCGCGAATGGCAGCCGGCCGGTCCGCTGATGTGCTGCGAGTTCTGGAACGGCTGGTTCGACCATTTCGGCGAGCCACACCACGCCCGCGACCCCGAGGACGCGGCCCGGGCCATGGACGATATCCTTTCGGCGGGCGCCTCGCTCAACGTCTACATGCTGCACGGCGGCACGAACTTCGGCTACACCGGCGGTGCCAACCACACCGAGGCCTACCAGCCGACGATCAGCAGCTACGACTACGACGCCGCGCTCGACGAGGCCGGCGACCCGACGCCCAAGTACTGGGCCTTCCGCCGGGTCATGGCCAAGCACACCACGCTGCCCGACATCGACGTCTGCCCGCGCGCGCCCAAGGGCGCCTACGGCCGGGCGGAGCTGACCGAGACCGCGCCGTTGCTGCCGCAGATCGACCGGCTGTCGACGCCCACCCAATCGGCCGCGCCGCTCTGCATGGAGGAACTGGGCCAGAACTTCGGCTTCGTGCTCTACCGCGCCACGGTCACCGGCCCGCGCGAGGAGGCCGAGGTCCACCTGCAGGAGGTCCACGACCGCGCGCAGGTCTTCCTCGACGGTGAGTACCGCGGCGTGATCTGGCGCAACGGCGGCGAGGAGCCGGTCAACCTGACCATCGGCCCGGGCGAGCACCATCTCGACATCCTGGTCGAGGGCATGGGCCGCGTCAACTACGGCCCGCTGCTCGCCGACCGTAAGGGCATCACCGAAGGCATCCGGCTCGGCCAGCAGTTCATCTACGGCTGGACCCACTACCCGCTACCGCTCGATGACCTGTCGCCGCTGACCTGGGAGCCGCGAACGGACCAGACCGGTCCCGCCTTCTACCGCGGCAGCTTCAGCGTCGACAAGCCGCTGGACACCTACGTGGCGCTGCCTGGCTTCACCAAGGGCCTGGTGTACGTCAACGGCTTCAACCTCGGGCGGCATTGGGCCATCGGCCCGCAGCGCACCTGGTATGTGCCGGGCCCGCTGCTGCGCACAGGCCGCAACGAGGTGGTGGTGTTGGAGCTGCACGAGCCGGGCGAGTCCGTGGAGTTCCGCGACACGGCCGACCTCGGCTGACCGACTGGCGCCCCTGCCGACTGCGTAACCTGCCGGCAGGGGTGTGCTTCATGTCGCCGCGCCCGAGCCTCGCGCCGTTCGTCGTGCTCGTGGCCGGTCTGTCGCTGATCGGCCTGTGCCTTTGCCATGCCGGCGACCACCACGCACGCTCGGGCGATGCGCTGGCCGTGCTGTGGGGCGGCACCGACCGTGCCGGCCGCTCGTGCGGTCGCATCCGCCGCCGAGCAATCGACCGGGAGTACCAGGTGGTGGGCCTGGTCCGCGCCGAGACCGCGCTGAAACTGCTGGCCACTCTGGACGACGCGCGGCCACAGCCTGTGCTACGCTCAACTTGGCACAGGAGGGTGCGCGATGATGGCCGTCCCTCGGACCTTGGTCCTGCTCATCCTGGTAGGCTGGGTCGGCGCATCGGCGCTGGCCCAAGCCGGGGCTGAGCCACCGCTTGCCGCCTGGACCTTCGACGGCACGACCCAGGGCTTGGAGCCGCTCGGCCTCGACACCCGGGCCGTCGAGCCGCGCTTCGCCGAGGCTGGCACGCTGCCCGGCAGACAGGGCCGGCCGCTGGCGTTGGGGGTCAAGCCCGGCGACGCTGAGTACCTGGTCGGCCCCGCGCCACGCCTGGGCGCCAACTACACCATTGAGGCCTGGATCCGCCCGACCGAGCTGACCACCTGGAACCGTCTGGTGCTCAACTGGGGCGACCAGGGCAGGTTCGCCTATCACCTGGCTCTGCACGACGGACAGGTCAGCCTGGCGCACGGCCTGGCTGGCGGCCGGTACGTGCTGTGCGAGGGTGGCGACGTCGCCGCCGACCAGTGGCAGCAGGTCGTGGGCGTGGCTGCGCGCAACCCCGATGAGCCGGCAAAGAGCACGCTCCGGGTCTTCCTGAACGGGCAGTTGGTGGGCACCTCGCCGTTTGATGGCAGCGCCGGCGACGGGGGCACAGAGCCGCTGGTCATCGGCGACTCGCTGAGCATGGCCAGCCGCGACCTGCGATTCCGTGGCTATCTTGGCTCCGTGACCCTCTGGGCGCGACCGCTGTCCGACGCCGAGGTGGCCGCACGCTACGAGCCGCATCGCGCGGAGCTCGAGCGGCTCTACTGCACTGACCCACCGAGGATCGGCGAGATCGTCTTCGCCGAGCGTCAGCCCGGCCGCGACCCCAGCGGCCACTACTACGCCAACTTCGGCTATGTCTGTACCAATGAGAACGAGTGGCTGCATGGCGCCGACGGCGGCCGCCTGGCCATTCTCAACCCGGCCACCCGCGGGGTGCGGACGCTGCTGACCGACGACCTGGGCGCCGTGCGCGACCCGCAGGTCCACTACGACGGGCAGCGTGTCCTGTTCTCCTACCGCCGCGGCGGCACCCACCACTACAACCTGTACGAGATCAACGTCGACGGATCGGGCCTGCGCCAGCTCACCACCGGAGATTGGGACGATGTGGAGCCGACCTATCTGCCGGACGGCGGCATCGCCTTCTGCTCCACCCGCTGCCGGCGCTATGTGCCCTGCTGGATGGCCCCGGTGGCCGTCCTCTTCCGCTGCAACGCCGACGGCACCGGCCTGCGCCAGCTCTCGTCGGGCGCCGTCGGCGAGAACACGCCCAGCGTGCTGCCCGATGGCCGCATCCTCTACACCCGCTGGGAGTATGTCAACCGGGACGCCGTCTCCTTCCACCACCTGTGGACCATGAACCCCGACGGTACCCGCGCGACGAACTTCTTTGGCAACCAGTTGCCTGGCGGCGTGTTCATCGACGCCCGGCCGGTGCCCGAGAGCGACGATGTGCTGTACGTCGACGCCGGCTACCACGGCACCAATGAACACGCGGGCACGCTCATGCGCCTGGATCCCAGGCACGGCCCCAACGATCCTGCCGCGGCGCAGGCGGTGCTGGGCGGGCGCATCCGCGACCCGTGGCCGCTCTCCTCATCACAGACCGTGGCTGCGCGCGACAACTCGCTCATCCTGATCGACGGCCGTGGCCAGGCCCGGACCCTCTACCGCGGCCGAATGATGGTGCATGAGCCTCGCCCGCTGGCGCCTCGCCCGCGGGAGCACCTGATCGCGCCGCGCATCGACCAGAGCAAAACGACGGGCACGCTGTTCCTGAGCGACATCGCCATCGGCCGCAACATGGCCGGTGTGCGGCCCGGTGCCATCCGCCGGCTACTGGTCATGGAGGACCTGGCCAAGCCGGCCAACTACCATGGCGGCGGCACGACGCCCATAGCCCATGGCGGCTCCTGGACCCTCAAGCGCATCCTCGGCACCGTCCCCGTCGAGCGCGACGGCTCAGCCTTCTTCGAGGTGCCAGCCGGGCGCAGCGTCTACTTTGCCGCGCTCGACGAGAACGACCGCAGCGTCAAGCAGATGCGCAGCTTCGTCACGCTCCAGCCAGGTGAAACCGCGGGCTGCATCGGCTGCCACGAGAGCCATGACGCCGCCGCGCCGCCGACCCGTGGCCAGCGCCTGGCGGCCGGACGACCCGCCAGCGTCATCCAACCCATCGCCGGCGTGCCCGAGGTCATGGACTTCCCACGCGATGTGCAGCCCATTCTGGATCGGCACTGCCTGCGCTGCCACAACCCGGACCGCGCCGACGGCGGCCTCGACTTGTGCGGCGACCGCGGCCCGGCCTACTCGCTGGCCTACTACAACCTCATCCTGCACCGGCAGCTCAGCGACGGCGCCGGCCTGCGGTGGCCAGGCGTCCCGTCGATCGACGGGCGGCCGCTGGGCAACGATGTGCCGTACACCACGTATAGCTCGGCCGCGCCGCTGATGGCCAAGATTGACGGCAGCCACCACCTGGCACGGCTGTCTGCCCTCGAACAGACCACAATGCGCCTGTGGATCGACTCCTCTGCCGTATATGCCGGCACCTATGCCGCCTACGGCACCGGCCAGATAGGCGGTTGGTGGCGCAACAACGAGCCGGTCCGCGAGATGGACGACGCCTGGCCCTCAACCCGCGCGGCGCGTGACGCCATGACGCGCCGTTGCAGCCCATGCCACGGCAACCGGCTGCCCGTCTCGGTCACCGCTCAGATCGAGATCGACGGCCAAGGCGATCTCGAAGGTTGGCAGCGCCCGACCAGCCGGTTCTCGCGCCATACCATCTTCAACCTCTCCCGGCCCGAGAAGTCCATCGCGCTGACCGCGACGCTGGCTCGCGTCGCCGGCGGCTTCGCCGAAGGCCAGGCGCCCGCGGCCCGACCGGTGCCCAGCGACCTGTCAGTCCATCCCCGGCCCGTCACCCACGCCGTCATCTTCGCTTCGCGCGACGACCCCGACTATGTCTCCATCCTGACCCACCTCCAGGCGGCCAAGGCTCGCCTCGATGAGATCAAGCGGTTCGATATGCCGGGCTTCCAGCCGCGCTATGAGTACCTGCGCGAGATGAAGCGCGACGGGGTTCTGCCAGCCGACTTCGCGATTGGCACGACGCTGGTCGATGCCTACCAACTGGATCAGGCCTACTGGCGGCTGTTCTGGCCTAGACCCAGCGGATCCGCGCCATGACCCACTTCGCCGACACATGTCGTGGCCGCTATGTGCTAGCATTCCCACTGACCTGCGAGGATGCTCATGGCCACGCTCAGACGCGCTGGATTCGGGATGGTCTGCCTGGCGCTCGCCACGGCGACACTGGCCCAACCGTTGGCGCCCGACCAGCCCAACGCCTTCGCTTTCGCCCCGCGCGAGGCCCGCTTTGTGCGGGTGCTGCTGGGCGAGACCAGTAATGGCCAGCCTTGCCTTGACGAGATCGAAGTGCTCTCACCCGCTGGTGCAAACCTGGCGCGTGAGGGCCAGGCGACGGCCTCCTCGGCGCTGATCGGCTACGCCATCCACCAGATAGCCAACCTCAACGACGGCCAGTATGGGAACGAGCATAGCTGGATCGCCGCGGGCAACGAAGGCGAGTGGGCGCAGATTGAGCTGGCCAGGCCCGCGCCGGTGGCCAAGGTGGTCGTCTCGCGCGACCGCGGCGGCAAGTTCCGCGACCGCTGGCCCGACGCGCTGGAGATCCGGTTGTCGCTCGACGGCCAGACCTGGACCACGGTGGCCAAGGTCGGCAACCTGAGCACGCTCGGCGCCAAGCCCACTTGGGACGAACTGCTGGCCTATGCCTTCGCCGCGGAGCAGAGCACTTGGTCGCGCGTCTCCACCACCGACCACCTGTCACCGCTGGTCACCGACCGGCCAGCCGAGCCGGGTGGCGAACCGTACTGGTCGAAGCTGGCCCACCTCGGCCCAGCCGACCGGCTGCTGACGCAGTTCGGCGACATGGCCGAGCGCCTGGCCGCCAAGGGTGTCGACGTGTCCGCCGAGCGCGCGCAGTTGGCGCGATTGCGCACCAGCCGGGCAGCCGCCGAGGCCGACACGTGGTGGCGCGAGGCACGCCTGGCCAAGCGACAGCTCATGCTGCGCGACCCCGACCTGGCTGCGCTGACCAGCATCCTGTTCGTCAAGCGCCATCCCTACCTGTCGTCGCACAACTACAGCGATGTGCTCGACTCGCAGTTCAAGTCCGGCGGCGGCGTCTGTCGGCTCGATCTGCCACGGCGCGACGGCCGGCTCGATCCGGCCGCGGCCACGTTGACCACGCTGTTCGACGGCACCAAGGGCATCGCCCGCGACGCGGTCATAGACGGCCTGGGCCGCCGCGTGATCTTTGCCTTTCGCCCGAGCGAAGTGCCTGGCGACACGTCGCCTTACTGGCACCTGATGTCCACCACGCTCGACGGCAGCGACCTCAAGCAGCTGACGGACGGGCCGTTCCACGACTACTACCCCTGTCCCCTGCCCGACGGCGGCCTGGCCTTCATCACCACGCGCTGCCGCGCGCGCTTCCTGTGCTGGCGGCCGCAGGCCTTCGTGCTGTTCAGGATGGACGCGGACGGAGGCAACGTGCAGCCGCTATCGCACGCCAACCTGTCGGAGTGGACGCCGGCCACCATGCGTGACGGCCGCATCCTCTGGACGCGGTCCGAATACGTGGACAAGGGCGCCGATTTCGGTCATACGCTATGGGCTATCCATCCCGACGGCACGCACCCCGAGCTGATTTACGGCAACGACACGCCCAACTGCTACATGGGAGCGCGACAGGTGCCCGGCTCGCGCGAACTGCTCTGCACGCTGGTCAGCCACGGCGGCGACCACAACGGCCCGCTGGCGCTGATCGATACGGCCAAGGGCCCGTTCGACACGGCCGCCATCACCAACATCACGCCCGACGTGACGCCGCAGTACAACATGACCTGGATTCGCCGCGAGTGCTTCCGCGACCCGGTGCCGGTGACCCGCGACTACTACGTGGCCAGCCATGCTCCTGCCGACCGCTGGGGGCTTTACCTGGTCGACCGCTGGGGCAATCGCGAGCTGCTCTACCTTGACCCGGCCATCGGCTCCATGGAGCCGACGCTGCCCGCCGAGCCGACGCCCGCACCGGTCCTGGCTCCCGCGCCGAAAGACCGCGCCGGAGAACCGGGGTACGGCAGCTTCACCGTGGCCGATGTCTACCAAGGCCTGACTCCGGCCGTCCCGCGCGGTCGGATCAAGTGGCTGCGCGTCTGCCAGGAAGTGCGCGCCGACCTGGACAAGCTGCCTAACGGCGAGTTCGCCAAGGACTCGGGCGACGCGTTCCAGGACGTCTATGCCACGCCCATCCACCGCGTCAACGGCCCGTATGGCTGGCCCTCGTACGTGGCCAAGTCCTCGCTCGGCCTGGTGCCCGTGGAGGCGGACGGCTCGGCCAGCTTCAATGCGCCGGCAGACAAGGTGCTGTATTTCGAGGTGCTCGACGAGAATCTCAACGAAATCCAGCGCATGCGCAGCGTGGTGCAACTCCAGCCCGGTGAGCGCCGCGGCTGCATCGGCTGTCACGAGGACCGCCAGACCGCGCCGCCCAGCCGCCGCACCATCGCCGCCAACCGCCCGCCGAGCTCGATTGAGCCGCCGCCCTGGGGAGCCGTGCCCTTCAGCTATGAGCGCGTGGTGCAACCGGTGCTCAATGCCAACTGCGTCCGCTGCCACCAGCCCGGCGGCTCGGCCAAGCCCAGCCTGACCGCCACGCTCGACCCCGAGCGCGTGCCGGAATCCTACCGCAGCCTGATCGCCGGCGGCTTCGTCCACTACTTCGACATGACCTACGGCCTCCGCCACCACAAGGCCCAGCCGCTGAGCTTCGGTACGCTGGCCAGTCGGCTGCTGCCCGTGCTCGACGGCGACCACCACGGCGTGAAGTTGAGCCTGGACGAGAGGCACGCGATCAAGTGCTGGATCGACCTGAACTGCCCGCTGTGGCCGGATTACGTCCGGCGCGAGAACCGGCCGGCGGTGGCGGCGCGGTGAGCGCTACGGAGTCAGGACCGTGAGCTGACCGCGGCCGAGGAAGCGGCGGAACCCTCGGTCGAAGGTGACGACGTGCTCACCCAGGCTCAACGCCGCCGCGGCAATGGCCGCGTCGGGGATGTCGTTGCCCGCCAACGCATGGGTGACGCACAGGTGCTCGAGTGTCGGCCACTCCGCGCCGCACTGGGCCGCGACGACGCCGGGAGCGGAGAGCAGTGCCCGCACAAACGCCCAGGCATCGGCCACGGGCGTGGGCACGGCGAACACCTTGGGGTGCGTTACCACGCGCACGAAGCTGGCCACCACCATGGGCAGCAACGTCAGGACAGCGCCGTGCTCGGCTTGCGCCAGCCGCGTAGCCAGCCAGGCATGGGCCACGGCGTGATGCGGATGGTCGAGCCGCGACGCGGCTACCAGCACATTCACGTCAGGCGCCATGCGGCCCTTCGCCTTCTTCCATCGCGTCCCACAGCGCGCGGTTGGTAAGCGCGTCCTCAACTGCCGGCAGCAAGCCGCTGCCGCCATCGAACACCGGCAGCGCGACTACTTGGCCTGTCCCGGACGTGGGCCGCAGGCGCAGGGCCAGGCCTTCTTCGACCAGCCGCGTCAGCGTCGTGCGCTCCCGGACCGCCGTGGCCTTGGCTTGGGCGACCAGCTCGCTGTTGAGGTCAAGCGTTGTGCGCATGGGTGTCTCCGTGCAGATATCTGCATTGTAGATCGTGGGGCATTGGGCCGCAACGGGTAGCGTGCCGGCGCTCGGCGGCGCTCAGCTCCACGCCGGCCACCGTGGGGGGAAGCTGAGCCCGGACGGGCAGCACGCGACCAAGGGCTGGATCGACCCTGACTGCCCGCTGCGGCCGGACTACAAGCGGCGCGAGAACCGGCCGGCGGTGGCCGTAGTCCTCGATGAGGCAGCGCTCGCAGCACGCCACCATGGCATCGCACTCGGCCAGGCGCACCGCGCGGAGCAGGTCGGAGTTGGCGAGACAGCCCTTGGCGAACAGCGTCTCGCGCAGCCGATGGAGCGTCGGGCCGAGCATCTTGGCGGCCGCGCGTTCGAGCAGCGAGGCTGTCAGGTTGCCGACAATGCCGCCCAGGAACAGGCTGCCCGCGCACGATCCCGTGGCCCATAGCGTTGTGACATCCACGTCGCCCACACCCCAGCTAACACAAACATACCAGCCTGGCCGAGCGGCCGCAACCACGCGACCAGCCTCAGCCACGCCGCCCTGCCTTACAATGCACTCACTACGGAGCGTCGGATGCGCGTGGCAGGGCGTTTGTTGGCGATGGCGGTGCTGCTCGCAGCGCCGCTCGCGGCGCAGGAGTCGTACCACCTCGAAGTGGCGCGCGTCTGGAACGCCGTGCAGACCTACGAACAGACGCTGACCCGCACCTCGGGCGAGGTGCGGCAGGTTGACCTGTACATGGCTGTGCCGCCGGCCCTGCCCAATGCGCAAGAGAGCATCGTGCGCAAGTGGTGGCTGGACGGCGTGGCCATCGAGCCGCAGCGGGCCGCGTGCTCGGACCCCGTCGACCGGCTGTTCGGCAATACCATCCTGACCTACCGGCTGCCCTACCTGCTCGGCGACCGCCCAGCCACGGTGAAGGTCACTACGTTCGCCCGGTTGACCTCGACCCGTCTCGCGGCCGGCCCGCCGACGCCGGCGCAGACCATGACCCTCACCGACGCCGAACGGCGCGCCGCCACGCAGGAGAGCGGTGTGACCGACTACAGTCAGCCCGCGTTTCAGGCCTGGTACCGCGCCCTGGGGCTCAACCAGCGGCCGGCGGGCGAGACGGATCGCGGGTATGTGGCGCGGGCCGGCGTGGCCATCGGTCGATGGTTCCGAGCCGGCCACACTGACGCCGGAGGCGATGGCTGGAAGGGCTCGGCCGTGGTCACTCGCCGGCAGCTCAACGGCACGACCATTGCCATCGACTGCGTCCCGACGGCGGTGTTGCTGGCCACGCTGTTGCGAGCGCCAAAGGACGATGGGTCGCAGATTCCCGCGGTCATCGCCAACGGCTGGCTGGTGGACAAACGCCTAACTGCCACGCCGGTCGGGCACGCCCTGGTCCGCTACTGGGATGCCACCGCGCAGGCCTGGTTGTGGGCCGACATGACCGCGGCCCTGCGGCCCGAGGGCGATCTGGCCCGCCCGGAGCCCACATTGCGGCAGTTGTACGACGTGGTCAACCAGCAGAAGGACATCCTCATCGAGGAGCTCGGCGGAGGCGTCAGGCCCGAGCCCAGCCAGCCCGTCTACGACGGTGTCGGCCCGCTGACGACCACGTACCGCTTCCGCGGGGCGGCGGCGTCCATCGACACCACCCGGCAGATCAGTTTCACTGAGTTGCGTTAACCGCTGGCGCCGGCAGGCGTGGACGCATCCATGGCGAACCTGGGGCCCACTGCCCAGGAACACGCCGTTGGCACTCACCATGTTGCTCGTCGCGTTGCTCACCCAGCCGGCATGGCACCGCGTGGCCTATGAGGACGCGGGCGCCGGCCAAGCCGTCTTCCTCCAGACCGGTGAGCGCTACCGCTTCTCGCCGGCCGAGATCGCCGAGTTGCCCGAGGCGCTGCGCACCGTGGCCTTCGGCGAGCAGGTGGTGTATGGCTTTGGCGGGCTCAAGCCCACCGCGGCCTACCGACTGCGGCTGGGCCTGGCCTCGGAACTAGTGCGCGAGCAGCGCATCAAAGCTGGCAGCGCCGTGCTGGCCGGCCGGCTGAGGCTGGAGCCGGGCAGGTCCGCGGTCGAGGAGTGGACGCTGCCGCCCAGCGGCTACGCCGATGGCCGGCTGACGGTGACCATCGAACGCCTGACCGGGCCGAACGCCGTGGTCGGCACCATCGAGGTGCTGAGCACCGATGCCAAGCCGCTCGCACCCATCCCGCCGCAGCCGCCCGAGCCGTTGCTGACACTGGCGCGGCGCACGGCGGTCCAGGCCGAACTGCCCAGGCTCACGCCCCGGCTGAGCCCGCGACCGGCCGACGTGGTCAGCCTCAACGGCACTTGGCAGTTCCGGCCCGAGGCCGGCGCCGAGCCCAAGCCCATCGCCGTGCCCGGTGAGTGGGTCATGCAGGGCTTTGCCGTGAAGCCCAACGCCAGCGCCATCTACCGCCGATCGTTCGACGTGCCCGCGGCCTGGGCCGGGCAGCGCCTCAAGCTGCGCTTCGATGCGGTCTACAGCGCCGCGCGTGTGCTGGTCAACGGCCGTGAGGCGGGGCGGCATGAGGGCGGCTTCACGCCGTTCGAGCTCGATATCACCGACCTGGCCTCTCCGGGCGCCAACGCACTGACCGTTGAGGTGTGCAACGAGTCCCTGGCCGACACGCTGTCCTGCGGTACGCAGTATGCCGCCCATCCGCTGGGCGGCATTCCGCGCAAGGTGACGCTGTTCTGTCTGCCGCGGGTCAACCTGGCCGAGATCAAGACCAGCACGCGCTTCGACGCGATCTTCCGCCGCGCGGCGCTGACGGTGCAGCTAGCGGTGGCCAACGAGAGCGGCGTCACCGCGCGAGGCGTGGGCTGCACGGTGTCGCTGGATGGCGCCGTCAAAGGCGGCGTGACCATCGCGGCCATCGCGCCGGGCGAAGTAGCGCGGCGCAGTGTCGAGATAACGCTGACCGAGCCCCGTCGCTGGGATCCCGAGCATCCCAACCTGTACCGACTGACCGTTGCCGCCAGCACCGGCGCGTCGGCCGATCAGACCATCGGGCTGCGCCAGATCGAGGTGCGCGGCCGGCAGGTGATGGTCAACGGCCGGCCGATCAAGCTGCACGGCGTCTGCCGCCATGAGGTGCACCCGACGCTGGGCCGGTCCCTGACGCCCGAGCTGTGGCGGCGCGATGCCGAGCTGTTCAAGGCGGCCAACTGCAACTTCATTCGCACCAGCCACTACCCGCCGGCCGAGGAGTTCCTGGCCGAGTGCGACCGGATCGGGCTGTTTGTGGAACTGGAGGCGCCGCTCTGCTGGATCGGCCACGGCGCCGCGCCCATCTGGGGCCAGTGGGACTATCGCGACCCCAAGTACCTGCCGGCCATGCTGGCCGCCAACCTGGAGACGGTGGCCGCCAGCTACAACCATCCCAGCGTGCTGATGCGCTCATTGGCCAACGAATCGGCCTGGAGCGACAGCTTCAAGACGGTCGCGCAATACGTGCAGGCGGCCGACCCCACGCGGCCCACGACCTTCCACGACCAGTGCTGGGGCGGCTTCAACAACCATGGCAGCGGGCAGATGCCCATCGGCAACTACCACTACCCCGGCCTCGACGGCGGGGCCAAATGCAACACGGAGAACCGGCCGATCACGTTCGGCGAGTACTGCCACCTGAACTGCTACAACCGTCGCGAGATCGTCACCGACCCTGGCGTGCGCGACGACTACGGGCTGGCGCTGGCCAGCATGTACGACGCCATGTACCACTCAGACAACCTGGGCGGGTCGATCTGGTCCGGCATCGACGACCTGTTCCTGCTGCCCGACGGCCGGGCCGTAGGCTATGGCGAGTGGGGCGTGATCGACGGCTGGCGGAGGCCGAAGCCGGAGTACCAGCACGTGAAGGAGGGCTATTCGCCGGTGTGGATTGATGACCGCAGCCAAGTGGCGAGCCATAGGCAGACGCCCGTTGGGATTCGTGTCGAGAACCGCTTCGACTTCACCGACCTGTCGGAGCTGCGCATCGCCTGGTCCACACCGACGGAGAAGGGCCAACTGCGAGCCCAGCTTCCGCCACGGCAGCATGGCTACCTGATCGTCCCAGTCCACCCGGCACCGTCGCGATCGACGCCACTGGACCTGGCGTTCATCCACCAGGGCCGTGAGGTGCAGCGCACGCGGATATGGCTTCGCCCGGCGATCGCGTTCGGCGGGGATCGACCGGTGTTGCCCCCCGCTCGGGTCGAGCGTGTCGGTAACCGGGCGGTCATCAGCGGCCGAGGCAACTGGGAAGTGGACCTCGGCAGCGGCCAGATCGTCGCGGGCCGGATCGCCGGTCAGCCGGTGGTCACCGGCGGACCCCACTTGCTCCTGCTGCCGCTGACCACCGCGCCCTGCGCCACGGAACACGCGAAGGACATCCCGCCGTTGACAGAAACCTGCCACAACTGGCGATCCGAGAGCGTCGAGGTCAAGCCAACCGAGGTGGGCGCCGACATCGTGGTTCGCGGGCGTTACGACGAGGCAGCGGGCACGTATACGCTCAGCTTCGGCCGCGATGCGACGCTGGCGGTGGGCTACGACTTTGCGCTGAGCGCGGCCATCGACCCGCGCCAGATCGGCTTGGCGTTTGACTTGGACGGCCGCTGTGACACGCTGCGCTGGCGCCGTGTGCCATGGACGACCGGGTTCTGGCCGGACTTCGGGCATCGGCGCACCTTTGGCGCCTCCGTGGGCGACTGGTGGCAACAGGCGCCGTGGTCCACGTACCCGACCGACCACATTGGTCGGATCGAGGGCGAGGCCCGCGCCAGGTCAGGTCGTGCCGCGCCAGCCGACGGACGCCAGGTACCAACCTGGCCTTGGTCGTTGGATGAGAACGCCCTTGGCACCGCCGACTTCCGCGCCACGCGCCGCGGCATACTCAGTTCCAGCCTGACGGCCGCCGATGGCACTGGCCTCGCCCTGGACGGCGCTGGCCGCGTGGCCGCTCGCGCCTGGCTCACGCCCACGGGCGTACGCTGGCTCGCGGCGACCTTCCACACCGGCGGCGGCGACAGCTTCCTCTCCGGCCACTACGCCGCCGAGCGCCGGCCGCTCAAGGCGGGCGAGGTGGTTCGGGGCGAGGTGAGCTGGCGCCTCCTGCCGCCCTCGCGCTGAACGATGCCGGTACGCAGACAATCGCTTGCCCTCGGACCCGCCGATCAGGCATACTAGCCCGCTGGGAACGGTACCATGACGCACACAGGATCCACCACCATGCTGCTTCTCTTTGCCGCGGCGCTGGGCGCCTCGGCTGCGCCGGTGAGCGTGAAGAACGAGGTGCTCACCGCCACCTATGACCCCGTGAAGGACACGCTCTCGGCGACCGGCCCAGGCGGCAGGCTCGTCGGCGCCAAGCTGCGCGGGTCGGGCGGGACGGCCAGGATGGTCGCCGCGGTCGACGCCACGTTCGGCAAGGGCCAGGCCATCGAGGTCACGCGCCCCGACGGCAGCGTGGACCGCGTGGCGCTGTTCCCCAAGCTGCCGTTTCTGCTGGTCTCCTCGACGTTGAAGAACGGCGGGGCCGAGGCGCTGGTGCTCAACAAGATCCCGCTGCTGACCACCGGCCTGGATCTCGGTGTCCCAGCGGCTGACCTGCGTGCCTGGGGCACCGGCGGTCTGACCGCAGTGGACAAGCATCCGGGCAGCTATGTCTACCTGGCCGTGACCGACCCCAAGTCGCGGCGCGGCGCGGTGGGTGCGTGGCTCACCCATGACCGTGGCAGCGGCGTCGTCTTCTCGTCGGTGACCGCCGCGCAGGCCACGATGACCGCGCAGGTCGAGTATGGACGGCTGCGCATCCTGCCCGGCGCGACGGCCGAGACCGAAACCTTCGCCCTGGCCCTGTGCGCCGATGCGCGCGACGGGCTCGAAGGCTGGGCCGACGCCGTGGCCCGGCACTACCAGATCAAGCTGCGCCCGCAACCGTCGGGTTACTGCACTTGGTACGCCGATCAGAACGGCGGCGCCGGCAGCGAGAAGAGCATGGGCGAGTTCGTCGATTTCGTCGCGCGCGAACTCAAACCGTTCGGCTTCTCGGTGGTGCAGATCGACGACGGGTGGCAACTCGGTGACGCCAAAGGCAACGGCCCGAACAAGTGGTTCCTCGGCGCGCGGCCCAACGGCCCCTATGCGGGCGGCATGAAGGCCACCGCCGACCGCATCCACGCCGCGGGCCTGACGCCTGGCATCTGGTTCATGCCGTTCGCCGGCACCAGCGGTGACCCAGCCTTCGCCGAGCATCAGGACTGGTTCATCAAGCGGCCCGACGGCAAGCCCTATGACACGGCTTGGGGCGGCACGTCGCTGGACATGACCGTGCCCGGCGCCAAGGACCACCTGCGCGAGGTGGCCAAGGCCTGTCGCGCCTGGGGCTACACGTACTACAAGATGGACGGGCTGTACACCGGCATTGGCTGCAACCAGGTCTACATCAACGACGGTTACGTCGACGACAAGTTCGGCGACAGCATCCTGGCCGACCCGGCCAAGACCAACGTCGAGGCGTACCGTGACGGCTTCAAGCTGCTCCGCGAGGCGGCCGGTGACGACGTCTTCTTCCTGGGCTGCTGCATCTCGCAGAACATGCGCTCGTTCGGCGCCAGCATCGGTCTGGTCGACGCCATGCGCATCGGGCCCGACAACGGCACCTCGTGGTCAACGGAGTTGGACAGCCCTGGCACCGGCCGCGGCCTGCTCGCGGGCCCGGCCTCGGGCACACGCCGCTACTTCATGCAGGGCCGTATCTGGTACAACGACCCCGACCCGGTCTATATCCGCACGAGCCTGGCGCTCAACCGCGCCCAGATGATCGCCTCGTGGGCCGCGGTCACCGGGCAGTTGACGATCAACAGCGACTGGCTGCCGTCCGCTCCGCCCGAGCGCCTCGACATCCTCAAGCGCATCATGCCCGCGCACGGCCGCCATGCAAGGCCGCTGGACCTGTTCGAGCACGACCTGCCGCGCGTCTGGACGGTGGGCGATGCGGGCCGCACCGTCGTGGGCATCTTCAACTGGGAGGCCAAGCAGACCGCCTTCAACCTGGCCGCCAAGGATCTGGCGCTGCCGGCGGGCGCGGCCTACGCCGCCTACGACTTCTGGGGCAAGCAGCTCCTGCCGCTGCAGCGCGGCGGCCTCAAGCTCAGTGTGCCCAGCGAGAGCTGCCGCGTGCTGTCGGTGCTGCCGTTGAGCGATCATCCGCAGGTGCTCAGCACGTCACGCCACCTCACCCAGGGCCTCGTTGACCTGAGCGGCGTCAAGTGGGACAAGTCGACCAGCACGTTGAGCGGTGTCTCCAAGGTCGTCGGCGGTGACGCCTACGAACTCCGCGTGCTGCTGGTTGGCGACAAGGCCGCCTGGTCCGTGACCGACGCGGTCGTCGCCGCGGCCGACAAGGCCGCCGGCGTCACGGTCAGCCGCACCGACGGCCAGGGCCTGGCCACCGTGACGCTCAAGTCGACTGCCAGTCGCGAGGTCGCTTGGAGCGTTAAGGTCAAGCCGGCCAGCTTGATGCAGCAGGCGCCGCCGGCGGCCACCGAACTGACCGCCTCCGCCGACCCCTTCAAGCAGGTCGACCTGAGCTGGACGGCGCAGCCTGGCCTCAGCTACGAAGTGGCGCGCGACGGGGACGAGGCCGTGCCCGCCTCCGGTGCCAGCTACCACGATGCCGACGCCAAGCCCGGCACGACCTACACCTACGCAGTGACCTCGGTCAATCTGATGGGCCAGCGCTCCAAGCCCGCGACGCTCAAGGTCGTGGTCCCGGCCGAGCCCAAGCTCGGCCCCCGTCCGCCCAAGCCCGACGTGTCCATCATGGGCCTGAAGGCCGTGAGCGCGACCACGGGCTGGGGCTCGATCCATCAGGGCCAATCCGTGGCCGGCAACCCGCTGCGCCTCGGTAAGGAGACCTTCACCGACGGCGTGGGCACGCATGCTCCCTCGAAGATGGTCTACACCCGCCGGCCCGAGTGGAGCCGCTTCGTGGCCGTGGTGGGCGTCGATGACGAGGAGCGCGCCCAGGACGCCGCCAGCATCGACTTCCGTGTGCTGTCTGACAACGGCCAGGGCGAACCCACGCTGCTGGCCCAGTCGCCGGTGCTGCGCTACGGCAAGGTCGAGGTGTGGCACTTCGATGTGCCACTGCCGGCCGACTGCCAGCGCGTGGTGCTGGAACTGGGTGACGGCGGCGACGGCTACCGCTGCGACCACGGCGACTGGTGTGACGCCGGGTTCATCGCCCTGGCCGGCAAGCCCGACGCCGCCTACGACGTGGGCACCAAGCTGGCCGGCATCGAGACCAAGCCCGGCCGGTTCGGCGACTTCGACTGCTACGACTTCACCTTCGAAGGTCGCGCGGCCAAGATCGTCAAACCGAAGGTGGCCATCGAGGGCCATCCGTGGTCATGGCGCACCGAGTTCTTCGGCCATGAGCCGCAGACCGACCTGGCGCTATTGGCCAGCGGTTACCACATCGTCTACGTCGACGTCTTCGGGCTGATGGGCGGCCCGCCGGCCATGGCCATCTACGACAAGTTCTACGACCTGCTGCAGAAGGTCGGCCTGGCCAAGAAGGGGTCCTACATCGGCATGAGCCGTGGTGGCCTGTACGCCTACAACTGGGCCATCCGCCGCCCGGAGACGGTGAGCAGCATCTACGGCGATAACCCCGTGCTGGACACGCGCAGTTGGCCGGGCAAGATCGGCGACAGCAAGAGCGCGGGCAGCGCCGGCGACTGGCAACTCTTCCTGAAGGCCTATGGCTTCACTCAGGAGCAAGGCATCGCCTTCGGTGGTCAGCCGGTGGACAACCTGGAACCCCTGGCCAAGGCCGGCATTCCGATCCTGAATGTGGTGGGCGATGCCGACACGGTCGTGCCGGCGCCGGAGAACTCGAACTTGGTAGAAGAGCGCTATCCGAAGCTGGGCGGGAAGATCACCGTCATCCACAAGCCGGGCCTGGACCACCATCCGCACAGCCTGCCGGACCCGACGAGGATCATCCGGTTCATCATCGCGGCCGACCAGGCGACCGTCCGCTAGCTCCAGAGCGCGGCCAACGGCGCCGCCCACAGCCGGTCGCCGAGCGGCAGCGTCTCGCGGCCTAGGTGGACGACGATCCCTGCGCGGAAGCGGCCTCCGAGTTCGTCTCGAAGCAACCGCAATCCGCGCAGGTCGCGCTTATCGGCCGATGCCGACGCCTTCACCTCGATGCCAAGCACCGAGCCGTCGCGTTGTTCGAGCACCAGATCCACCTCGTGGCCCTCGGCGGTGCGGAAGTGATGGAGCCGAGCGGGCGTCTCGCTCCAGGTCAGTTGCTTGGTGACCTCCATGGCGACCCAGGACTCCAGCAGGGCGCCGAACAGCGCGTGGTCGGCCAGCGCCGCGCTCGTCGCGATGCCCAGCAGGTGCGCCGCAAGGCCCACGTCGCACAGCATCTGTTTGGGTGAGCGTGTCAGCCGCTTGGTGAAGTTGGTCGACCACGCGGGTACGGTCTGCAGCAGGAAGGTGGTCTGCAGCAGCGACAGGTAGCGTTTCAGCGTCGTCTGTGGTAGGCCGCAGGCCCGCGCCAACTCCGCCGCATTGGCCAGCATCGCGCTGCGTCCGGCCAGCAATGAGAGCAGCCTCGGCACCTCCGTCAGCCCCTCGATGTTGGCCAGGTCGTGCACATCGCGCTGCACGATAGTCGTCAGGTAGCTGTCGAACCAGCTCGCGCGCCGACGCGCCGTCGGCCTGCTCACCGCCTCCGGATAGCCACCGATCAGCATGGCTTCGGCGGCCTGCACGCGGTCAATGAACTGTGCCTGGGCGGCCGGGCCAGCGCCGGACCACCAAGCGTCCACGCCGGCGCCGCGCAGGCCAGCCAACTCGCCCTGCGATAGCGGCCACAGCGTCAGCACCTCGACGCGCCCCACCAGCGCCTCGGCCACACGCGGCAGCAGGAGCACGTTGGCCGATCCGCTGAGGATGAAGCGGCCCGGTCGCCGGTCACGGTCCACCGCCGCCTTGATAGCCCGGAACAAACCAGGCACCAACTGCGCTTCATCGATGATCAGCGGGCCGCCAAAGCGGTCGAGGAACCCGGTGGGGTCGTCGCTCACGATGGCGTGAACCGACGGATCGTCCAGCGTGACGTAGCGCGCGCCGAGCGGCTCGCACAGCAAGCCCAGCAACGTGCTCTTGCCGGCCTGCCGTGCGCCATGCAGCAGCACCACCGGGGTGTCGCTCAACGCCTCAACCAGCCGTGGCGCGATGTGACGTTCGTACATGCCCGAACTGTAGCCCAGCGGTGGCTGAAAATCAACCACTACGTGGACGATGTGCAGAGACTACAGCCCCTTCACCACCGCCGCCAGGCCCTTGGTCAGCTCGGCCATGTCGGTGTAGTTGAGCTTGTCCCAGGTGTCCGCGCGGCTGTGGTAGTTGGGGTCGTACTGGTAGCCGGGGCTGCTCAGCAGGATGGCCTGATAGCCCTTCTTCCAGAACGCGCCGTTGTCGCACCACTTCAGGTCCGGGTCGCGCGAGGAGAGCCGCTTGGTGGGCAGGCTGGTACCGCGCGGGAAGAGCGCGACCGCCTTGGCGGCCAGCGTCTCGGAAGCGGCGTTGGCGCCGACCAGCGCGTAGCGATAGCGGGTGGTGAAGTAGCCGGCCATGTCCAGGTTGATCATCGCCCGCAGGTCCTCGCGCGACGAGGCGATGCTCGTGGCACAAACCAGGGCGCCTTGCTGCGCCGTGTCGTTCCACGGGTCTTCCTCGTTGACGAACGCGACGATACGGACCCTGCGCGCCATGGCCTGGCCCCGGAGCAGCTTCGCCAACTCCAGACAGATGGCCACGCTGCTGGCGTTGTCGTCGGCGCCGGGGTTGTTGTCACTGTCGTAGTGACCGCCGACCAGGACGATACCCGAGGCGCCGGAACTGCACGGCAAGTTGGCGACAATGTTGCTCACGCGCTTGCCGCCGGCGGTGAAGGTCTGGCGGGTCACGGCGCAGCCGGCGCCGGTCAGTTGCGCGGCGATGTAGTCGGCGGCCTTGGTCAGACCGGTGTAGCTGCTGACGCTGCGGTTGCCGATGGTGGCCGACAGCATCTTGACATGCGCCTGCAGGTTCGTCGCCGTCGTGGGGGCGACGGCGCGCCCCTCAAGCACCCCCGAGGCGGCCGAGCCGCCGCAGCCGGCAAGTATGGCGAGCAACACCGACGACAGCAGGAGCACCAACGGCAACGGACGTCGCGTACGTTTCATGGGGCGGACCCTCCTGGTGAGCAGGACGCTACTCCACCCCACTATGCCAACCCGTGGGGCGGCCGCCATATGCGGCACGTTACGGCGCTGTGTACGTTACGGCACCTCCTCAGGCTCCGCCTCGTAGGCCGTCAGCAACTCGTCGGCGTCGCGCAGCAACGCAGCCGGCACCATCAGCCGGTAGCCGCCCTGGCCAATGGCCAACTCCGGTCGCCAGCCACCCAGGTCGTCAGCCGCGATGCGACACAGGATGCCGTTGGCCTCCAGCACGCCGCCCACCAGTGCGGCCTCGTGCCGGAACAAGAAGCTACGCACCGCACACCAGTCCGCCATGGATCGTCTCCCCCTGGCCCAAGCGTAAGTCGTGCGGCGCGGGTTCCCTACACCTTCAACAACGGCGAGCCCTCGCCGGCGTCGAGCATCATGACCACCTCGCCGTCGGTCGTGCGGCGGGCAAAGCTCTTGACCAGCTCGTGCGAGCCGCCGATCTCTGGCTGGGCGTCAACACCGAACTCGGACAGCTCCTCCACGGCCACCACCTGGTCGGTGGAGAAGGCCAGCAACTCGCCGCCGCGCCGGACCACCATGGCCGTCTCCCGGTAATGCGCCGCCATGGCCTCGATGGCGTTGGCGAAGAGACCCCGCAGCACCGAGAGCGAGCCTTGCTCCAGGTCGTGGATGGTCTGCTCGGCCAGATCGACGCGTCCGCTCTCGATGTGTCCCTCGACCACATCGGCCGTGGCGTGCAGCTGGCGATGCGGCGCATCGAACTCCGCCAGCAGTTCGGCCAGCCAGGGGTCGCGCGCCACAAATGAGTCGTACCACAGCCCGAACTTGCACTTGTGCGGGTCGGTGGTGAGTTTGAAGGGCCGCCCTTCGGCGACGCTGGCCTTGAGTTCGGCCACCCAGTCCTGGTGGTCCTGCCAGCGCTGCGCGAGGTTCATCGACGCAATCTCGTCCCGCAGAGGCTCGATGCCCAGCAGGACGCGCAAGTCGTGGATGGGCACCACCCGGCCGCGCAGGTTGATGACGCCGCGGCACGACGGCGCGGTGTTGGGCACGCGCGTCACCGTGGGCATCTCGATCATCTGCTCCACGAGGTCGGCCGGCAGGGCAAACAGCTCGTTCCTCAGGCGGAAGACGACGTGCTCTACCTGGTCAGTGGCGATGGACATGCGATGTCGCTCCTTACTCTATCGGGTGCGCCCTCGTCCCACGACGCCCGCTTGTGCCTCTGCACCGCACGGCGGGGGCCGCCAAGCCCCAGCGGGCGGGCGAGCAGGCCAAGCTAACTGTGACCTGTATCGGCACGTTGCAGCCGCAGCAACATGGACTCCACGTCACATCGTCGATATGGTTTGGCCAGCCGCTCGGCGAAGCCGCACTCGCTGTACCGTGCCATGACCGGCGCGCTGGCGTAACCGCTGGTCGCCACGGCACGGGGGCCGTAGCCCATCCGCCGCAGCTCGGCCACCACCTCCGCGCCGCCCTTGCCGCCCGGCACCGTCAGGTCGAGGATGGCCAGGTCAAACGGCGAGCCGCCGCGCTCGGCGGCCAGCCAGACGTCGATGGCCTCATCGCCGCGGCTGGTGGTCACCACCGAGTGGCCGCCAGACAACAGGATGCGGGACAACAGCCGCGCGACCGCCGGCTCGTCATCCAGCACGAGGATGCGCCACGGCACGGCCGGCCTGGCCCCAGACTCGTCGGCAGGTGTGCTGGCCTCGGGCACGCTCGCCACCGGCAGCCAGACATCGAAGCGAGCCCCGTCGCCAAGCCGCGAACGTACGGCAACATGGCCGTGATGCTGCCTGACGATGGAGTGCACCGACGCCAGTCCGAGCCCATTGCCTTGCGGTTTGGTGGTGAAGAACGGATCGAAGATGCGGCCAAGGCCCTCGGGCCTGATGCCCACGCCTTGGTCGATGACGCTGAGACGCACGTAGTCGCCCGGCTCCAGCGGCAGGTCGACCAGTTCGCGGGCGCCAACGTTCGCGGCCTCGACGGCGATGGTGCCGCCATCGGGCATCGCTTGGGCCGCGTTGAGCAGCAGGTTGTGCAGCACTTGCTCGAGCTGGCCCGGATCGGCCAGCACCAGGCTCAGATCCTCGGGCAAGGTGGTCTGGCAACGGCAGTTGGAGCCGCTCAGCGCGAAGCTCACCGCCTCCGCCACGATGGGCGCCAGCGCAACGGCCTCGCGTACCGGCGCGCCGCCTTTGGCGAAGGTAAGCAACTGCTGCGTCAGGCCCCGCGCACGCATGGCCGCCTGCTCCACGTCGCGCAGGTGGGCCGCGACCGACTCACTCGCACCGATCGGCGCGAGCGAGTCGTACTCAGCCCGTGCCATCTCGGCGTGGCCGACGATGGCTGTGAGCAGGTTGTTGAAGTCGTGGGCGATCCCGCCGGCCAGCACACCCAGCGACTCGAGCTTGGCAATGCGCTGCATCTCGTCGTGCAGCTTGCGCTCCGCGGTGACGTCGCGCAGCGCCATGACCAGGCCGGCCACCGTGCCGTCGACCAGGATCGGTTCGGCCCGCTCGGCGACGACCATGGCCTGCCCGTCCTCCTGCTCGCGCACCACCTGCCGCTCACCACCATCGGTGGCCGCGAGCATGTTGGCCACCGTTACCGGTTGGTCCGCGGGCAGGGCCGCCCACGGGCCTAGCACCGCGGCCAGCGGCTGGCCCACCGCGTCGATCTCGCGCCAGCCGGTCAACGCTTGCGCCACGGGATTGAGCAGCGTCACCAGGCACTCGGCATCGGTGGCCACCACGCCGTCACCGATGCTGCCCAGCGTAGCCCGCAGCCGTTCACGCTCAGCCAGGATGGCCTGGCGCGCCGCGTACCGCTCGCTGTTGTCGCGCGTGATCGACAACACGCACGCCTCGCCGTCGATCTCGATGACCCGAGCCGACATCAGACCCATGGTCACCGAGCCGTCCTTGCGGCGGAAGGGCGCCTCCAGACCGACCACCTCGCCACGCTCGAGCAGGCCCGCCACCATTCGGGCGCGGTCCTCCTCGTTCACCCACACGCCCAGGTCGCCTGGCGTCGACCGGCGACCGATGGCATCGTCGCGGGTGTAGCCCATGATCTGGGTGAACCCTTCATTGATGTCGACATAGCTGCCGTCGCTCAGGCGATTGATGTTGATCGAGTCAGGGCTGAGATGGAACGCCTTGTAGAAGCGCTCGCGGGTCGCCGCGAGGGCGCTCAGCGCCGCCACCTGGTCCGAGACGTCCCGGACCAGGACGATGCAGCGATCCTCGTCGTGGAGCCACACCAAGGACAGCTCGACGTCCAGCAACAAGCCCTCGGCGCGTTTGAGGCGGCACGCCTGGCGGGCTTCGCCGTTGGCCCTGGCATCTGCCAGCAACTGGTCGAAATGCATCGGCGACTCGGTGCAGGTGCGCAGGAAGACTGGGGCTGGTACGGCCTCGAGGCAGTCGCGGCCGAGCAACTGAGCCAGGGCGTCATTGGCGAGCAGTACCCGGCCGTCGCTATCGACCTCGGCCAGGCCATCCGAGACGGCCACGGCCACGCCGGACGCGCGGCGGCGCTCGGCGCGCCATGCCGAGCGCAGGGCCTCATTCTCGGCGAGCAGGCGATGGACGTCATGCGCCCCGAGGGCGCCGCGCACGTCATCGTGATGGTCGGCCTGCTTCACCGCCCGCTCCCTGGCTGCCGTCTGCTGCGACGGCTGTTCCAAGATGGTTGGGCAGCAGTGTAGCAGACCTGAAGCGCCACGGGGAGTCCTCCGGGCGACGGCCGGCCACGGCTGCTCCCGAAGGAGGAGCCGTGACCAGCGCGACGAAGTAGCGGGAGTCGTCAAGGAGAGACCGACACCATGGCTCGTCGCTACGCCCTCTTGCTCGCCGCGCTGCCGTTGGCCTTGCTGGCCGGCTGCGCCAAGGCGCCACCGCCCGAACCCACGCCCGCGCCAGCCCCCCAGAAGGCCGACGGGCCGGCGCCGGCCGCCAAGGGCACCATCGGTGTGTCGCTGCTGACCATGGCCAATCCGTTCTTCAAGGACATGGGCGATGCCATGGTGGCTGAGGGCAAGAAGCACGGCTTCGAGGTCATCCTCACCGCTGGCGAGAACGACCCGGCCAAGCAGAAGGACCAGGTCAAGGACTTCATCGTCAAGAAGGTCTCGGCGATCATCCTCTGCCCCTGCGACTCGCGCTCGGTCGGCACCACCATCGCCGAGTCCAACGCCGCCGGCATTCCGGTGTTCACCGCCGATATCGCCAGCCTCGACAAGACTGGCAAGGTCGTCTGCCATGTCGCCACCGACAACTACGCCGGCGGCAAGCTGGCCGGCGAGACGGTGGTTGAGCTGCTCGGTGGCAAGGGCAAGGTGGCCATCATCGACCATCCCGAGGTCGAGTCGGTCATCCAGCGCACCAAGGGCTTCCACGACGTCGTCGACAAGGTGCCCGGCATCAAGGTCGTCGAGCAGCTGCCCGGCAAGGGCGCGCGCGAGGAGTCCTTCAAGACCGCGCAGGACATCCTGGAGAAGCACCCCGACCTCGACGCCATCTTCGCTATCAACGACCCCTCGGCGCTCGGGGCCGTGGCTGCCATCGAGAAGGCCGGCCGCCAGGGCAAGATCAAGGTCATCGGCTTCGACGGCATGCCCGAGGCCAAGCAAGCGGTGAAGGACGGCAAGATCGCCGCCGACATCGTCCAGTACCCGGACAAGATCGGCGAGACGGTCGTGCAGAAGATCGTGGACTACATGGCCGGCAAGAAGCCCGAAGCCCAAGTGCTCATGGCCACTGGCGCCTACAAGAAGGCTGACGCCGACAAGGACGCCAAGCTCAAGTGAGCCAACGACTGCGGCGCCTTGTCGATAGCCAGGGCATGGTCCTGGTGCTGGTGGCCCTGTGCGGATACTTCGCCTGGGCCACCTACGGTCTCGAGGCCCCCACCGGACCGGCCGCGGCGGCCGCGCTGGCCGAACAGGCCGGCAGCACGTCGGGCGTGGTGGTGGTGGCCGGCATGACCCCCGAAGAGGAGGCTTTCGCCCTGGCGGTGACCGAACGCCTGGCCGCGCTGGGCCGGCCGCCGCTGGCGTCGCTCCACGGCGATCCCTCGACCGTGCGCGAGGGGCTCGACGCCTTGGCCACGCGCGGTCGCAAGGTGGAGTTGGTCCTCGCCACGCAGGGCTGCGCGGCCTGGTCGGTCTTCGGCGAACTCCGCGTCGTGACGCCCCAGGCGCGCAAGCGCTCACTGTTCCTGGCCAAGAGCAACCTGCGCAACATCGCCGACCAGATCGCGGTGATCGCCATCATCGCCGTGGGCATGACGGCCGTCATCATCACCGGTGGTATCGATCTGTCCGTCGGCAGCCTGCTGGCCCTGGCGGCGGTCGGCTGCGCCTGGCTGGTCAGTCGCTGGGGTGGCGAGCGCGCCGGCCTGGGCGTGCTGCTGCTGGCCGCCTCGTGCGCCACGCTGCTGTGCGGATTGGTGGGCCTGTTCTCGGGCCTGATGATCACCCGCTTCCGCATCCCACCGTTCATTGTCACCCTGGCCATGATGCAGGTGGCTAGCGGCCTGGCCTTCATGCTGGCCAAGGGCCAGTCCATCTACGACCTGCCGGCCAGCTGCACATGGCTGGGCCGTGGTGCCGACCCGCTGCTGGGCGTGCCTTTCGCAGTGTGGCTCATGCTGGCCACGTATGCCGCGGCGCAGTTGGTGATGACGCGCACGACCGCCGGCCGCGCCGTGTACGCCGTCGGCGGCAACCCGGAGGCGGCGCGCCTTTCGGGCCTGCGCACGCAGAGCACACTGCTGTGGGTCTACCTGGCCTCGGGCCTGGCGGCGGGACTGGGCGGCGTCGTCACGGTCTCGCAGCTCAAGGCCGGCGCGCCCACCTACGGCGTGATGTACGAGCTGTACGTCATCGCTGCCGTGGTGGTCGGCGGCACCAGCTTGTCGGGCGGACAGGGCTCAATGCTGGGCACCCTCGTCGGCGCCTTCATCATCGCGGTCATCCGCAATGGCATGAACCTCATGGGCATCGAGCCCTACACGCAGAAGGTCGTGCTGGGAATGGTCATCCTCTTGGCGGTGCTGCTGGACATGCTCAAGAAGCGGCGCTGATGCGGCGCCGAACCGCGCACAAGCCGTCCGATTGTTGGTAGTTCCGCCTCCAGGCGTATGGCGCTGCCATCGCTGGGCGCCTGCCCGAACCAGTGCCGGACCGCCACGCCTTAGCATGGCATCGGGTCTGGGACCCGACGTTCCCAGCGGCATCGCCACCAGGCCGTCGCCATGTCGACCTGGGACCTCGCCTCCGGCCGATGCCTATCTGGCGATTGGCCTACCAGCACTGGCGACGCTGACTCCGAGTGGACGCGCCATTCGCTTGGAGGCGGAACCACAAACGAGCACCATCGTTGTTTGCAGTTCCGCCTTTGGGCGGCACGCACTGAACCTGCCGATGGTCCCCTATGGCAGCGTCACCGTCCGCTGCGCCCGGCTGACCGCGCCGTTGGCGGCAACGGCCGTGGCTTCGAGCAGGTAGCTGCCGGCCGGCAGAGCGCGCCCGCTCTCGTCCGCGCCATCCCAACTCAGCGCCAGCGTGCCGGCGGTCTGCTGGCCGTAGCTCAGCGTGCGGGCCAGCTTGCCGCCCAGGCCCTTGACCAGCAACGTCACCTCGGCCGGGGCAGAGAGCGTCATGCTCAGGCCCACCGCACGACCGCGGGTCGGGCTGGCACTCAGCGAGGTGATGTCGGCGCGAGTCACATGGCCGAGCCGCGCCGTCAGGCGCAGGCGGCGCTCCTCGCCGGCGCGCTCGGGGGCGTAGGTGTAGCCCGTGCGCGTGTTGAGCAGCGTCACACGACCCGACTGCAGGTCGGTCATCTCCAGCACCACGCCGCGCGGCAACTCGCGCAGCAGGCCGGCCCAGGACAGCGTCACCGGCTGCACCGCGCGGCTGGTCACGGCCAGATCCCAGGTCTGTGCGGCGCCGTCGCTGGGCCTTACCTCACCCGCGGCGCGCCCGCTGTTGGTGACGACGGCCAGCGTCACCGAGCCTTCGCCTGACACGGCTGGCGGGGCCAGGATGGTCAGCGCGCGGCTCATCGTCGCCGAGACACCCACCGCGGCGCCACTAACCGCGCCATCGGCGCCCGTGGCGGCCAGGTTGACCAGCCAGTTACGCGCGCTGGGTGCGGCGGGCGTGCCGCGCTGAGCACGACCGGCCGCCGGCCGAGGGATCTCCAGGCCGGCGTTGTCACGCTCCGAGAAGACCCACATGCCGGCGCAGCGCGGCACCGTGGTGCTCGTGCCGAAGGTCGGCATGACCAGCGTGTAGCGGCTGTTGACCGAGTCGTAGGTCCAGGCGTACGGATGGACGACTTCCCACGCGGCAGCCAGATCCATGGTGGCCACCGGCGCGTTGTTGTGCTTGGCGATCATGTCCTGCAGCCGCCAGGCGACATCGGCATTGTAAGGGTTGGCCACTGCGTTCCAGCCCATGCCCAACGGCAGCGTGTAGCTCGGGTCGTTGACCAGAGCACCCATGGTCCGCAGCGTCGCCGGCGCGCTGAGCTTGAGCCACAGGCCGCGACCCGGCACGAAGTTGTACGCCACCGGCGCGCTGGCCAGCGCGCGATCGAGCTCGACATTGGCGTGGCCGCCCGCGTCGTAGCGTGCCAGTCGCCAGTTCCCAGCGCCGAGCACGCCGGCGGGCGTGGGGTCGTCGGGCGTCTGCGGCAGGCCGATGAAGTGCACACCGGTAGCCAGGCTGAGGGTCGTGGACGGCCGGAAGGTCAGCGTCAGCGTGTTGGCCAAGGCCGTACCGCCGACATTCACGGTCAACACCACCGCGCCGGCCGTCGTACCGGTGACGCTGGCGGTGCAGACACCGTCGGCGCCCGATGCGCTCACGGTGCCCACGGTCGCGCCCGTGGCGGGCACCGGCACGATGGTCACCTGAGCCGCACCGGCGCCGCTGACCAGGTTGCCTTGGGCATCGCGCACGACCACCGAGACCATCGCCGCGCTCTCGCCGTCGGCCGGCAGCGTGGTCGGCGTAGCGCTTGCGGTCGAGGTGGTCGCCGACGGCGCGCCCGCCGCGACCACGCTGGTGAACGGGCTACCTCGCAACGCAACGCCGCCCAGGCTGACGGCCACCGCGTCGTTGCCGGCCAATGTCGGGGTGTACGTTGCCGTATAGGTGCCGTCGGCGTTGTCGGTCACGGTGGCCGTCGCGGTGTTGGCGCCGGTCACAGCCACCGCCACCGTCGCGCCGCCCACCAGCTGGTTGTGGCCGGCGATGTCCTTGAGTTGCACCGCGATGGTCGTCACCGCACCAGCCACACCGGCCGGCACGGTGGCCGTCGAGGTGCCCGCCGCCGGCGTGCCGACCCCCACGGTCGTGGTGAACGGGCTGCCCGGCACGGCGCTTCCGCCGAGGGTCACGGCCACGCTGTCGTCGCCCAGATTGGTGGGCGTGTACGACAGCCGGTAGGTGCCGTTGGCGTTGTCCACGACGGTCAAGGTGGCGGTGTTGGCGCCGCTCACCGCACCCGCCAGCGCAGCGCCGCCCGTGGTGCGCAGCGTGCCATCGGACTGATAGAGCTGCACGGCCACATCCGTGCGGGCACCGGCGAATGTCGCCCCGGCCAGCGTCGTGGTCGTGCGCGTCGCATCGGTCACCTCGCCCGCGTCCGAGAGGGCCCACTCCGAGAAGCCGGTGACGCCGGTGGCCACGGCCCGACCGCTGGCCACCGTGGCGTTGTGGCTCTCCCACTGCTGGCCAACGCCGGTGTAGCGGCAGATCTGCACCTGGCCCGGCGTGGCCGAGGCAGTGGGCAGGTCGATGCTCACCGTGTAGCCCGCGCCCGTCTCATTGAACTGCCAGTACTGGCCGCCGTTGATGTGCACGGCCCGGTTGGGATGGTCGCCGGCCACGAGCACCGACTGCAGCTGCGTCAGCGTGCCCCTGGTCACCACTGTCACCTTGGCCTGCGTCAAGCCGAAGTCGAGCAGCCCGGTCGCGGTGACCGGCAGTGTGCGGCTGATGCGGCCGTTGTTCGTGAACGCACCCGTCACGGTGATGGCCGCCGAGTTGGCGGCTTGGATGACACGCGAGTTGGGGCCGACCAGCAACGAGCCGAGGGTCAGCGGCGCAGCCGCGGTGAACGCCTGGTCGCCGGTGCCCACGAACTGGAGGCCACCGGCGTTGGTGTTGAGCGCGCCGGCCACCGTCACGGGGCCACTGACGGTCAGCGGCCCGGCCACGGTGATGCTGGCGGAGGGCCCGACGGTGACGCCGCCGAACGCCGTCGCGCCGGTCACATCCGCGGTGCCCGTGAACGTCATGAGGTGGTCGTTGTGGCTGAAGATGGCGCCGGCGTTGTCGAAGTTGCCGCCGACCGACCAGTCACCCGTCTGCGCGACCGTGGCGCCGCTGGCCAAGGAGACCGAACCGAGCGTGCCATGGCCCCGGAAGGTGCCGGTGCTTTGCACGCGCAGCGAGCCGGTCACGACCAGCGTGGTGGCCGAGGAATCCAGCACGCCGGCCACAAGCGCCGGGCCGTTGACCGTCATGGCCGTGCCCGAGTCCACCTCCTGGCCGGCCGGCACCAGGAGGCCGTTGAGCAGCGTGGTCGACGGCAGCACATGCACCGTGGCGGTGGCAAAAGCCAGATCGGCACCGGTGGCCGTGGCATCGAGCGTGCCACTGGCCGTGGCCGAGCCGCGCAAGGTCAGGATCGTCGACGCAGCCAGGTTGAGCCGGTTGGTCACGGTCAGCGCGTCGAACCCGGTCGAGCCGGTGAGCACGGACGGCGAGCCGCTGAAGGTGACGCGGTTGCCGCCGGCCGCGAACGTGCCGGCGTTGGCGAAGTCGCCGACCACGGTCAGGTCGTCGACGAGCGTCAGCGTCGCGCCGGCCGCGATGCTGACGGCGCCGACGGTGCCGTCGCCGGTGAACGAGCCGCCAGCGACGGTCAACGTGCCGGTCGCGGTCAGCGGTACGAACGAGCAGTCGACCGCGCCGCTGGACACGGTCAGGCCGGCCACGTTCAGTGCGCCGGCGCCCACCAGCGACGACGGGCCGATGACGGTGAGCGTGCCACCGGTCAGCGTGACGTCGCCGTCGTAACTGAGGCTGCCGCGCAGCGTGTAGTCGCCGACGCCGGTGAGCGCGGTGCTCGTGCCGCCGGCGATGCTGCCCACATAGCCCTGCACGAGCATGGCCGCGGGCGGCAGCGCACGGGTCCCGCCACCGCTGGGCGCCAAGGTCGAGGGCAGGTTGCTGTAGAAGTCGAGCTGGCCGCCGTTGGCGGCGGTGAGCGCGCCGGTGTACCCGAGCGTCGAGGCGGTCTGCACGGCGAGGACGGTGCCGTCGATGGTCAGGTCGGCGAACGTCGTGGCCCCGGTGTAGGCCGCCGTGCCGCCACCCGTGATGGTCACGGCGAAGCCGTTGCTGACGAAGCCGCCAGTGCTCGCGTCGGTCCACGCGCCGCTGACCGTTAGCGGGCCGAGCAGCGTGAGCGAGGCCAGCGTGTCGATGGTGAGGTTGTGCAGACTGCCTACCACCTGCGCGGTCGCCCCATCGCGCACGAAGAACTGGTCGGTAGCCGACTGCGTGACCGTGCCTGTCTGCTGGCTGAACGAGCCGTAGATGTCCATGCCGCTGCAGGTCATGTCGGTCGAGCGCACCACGCTACAGCCCGGATTGACGACGATCCGCGAGAAGGCGTTCGTGGGCGGCAGGTTGCGCACGCCGGAGCCCGCGACCGTCAAGGTGGCGCCCGGGTCACCAGCCAGGTTGAGCGCGCCGGTACCGGTAGTCGTGATGTCGCCGCTGTACTGCAGATCGGCGCCAGCACCCATGAGGGTTAGCGAGCCGCCATTGTTCACCTGGGCATTGCGAATCGGGTCGGTGGACCAGACCTCGACCGCATGGCCAATGACCGCGTCGTCGGTGGCGCCGGGCACCGCTCCGCCCCAAGTGGCCGCAGACTCCCACGTACCGGCCTGGACGGTGGTGAACGTCGCCGCCACCGCTCCGCCCGCCAGCCACAAGGTGATCAGCGCGGCCAACCTGCCGCTAGAGATGACACGGTGCATCGACGGTTCTCCCTCCGGCCGGCGTGGCGCCGGACCGCTGCCGCCCCTCGATGAGGCGCGGCCAGTATGCCACAACCAAAGCCAGGGCCGCAAATGGAGTCCGCAACTTGGCCAGCGGGAAGAGGAGACGGTCGGCCGCTCGCCAACCAGCGAGCGAGGATCACCTGTATGCTGCGCTTCTCTGTTGCCTGCTGTCTGCTCGCCTGCGTGGGGGGTGCCATGGGCCTGGATCTCTACGTCGCCCCCACTGGCCAGGACACCAACGCCGGCCGTTCGGCCGACGCGCCGCTGGCCACGCCACAACGCGCGCGCGACCTGCTGCGTGAGCTCAAGCCCGCCGGCACGTCGACGGTCCACCTCGCCGCGGGTGCCTACCACTTGGCCGAGACGCTGGCGCTGGGCGCCGAGGATTCGCGCGTCACCTGGCAGGCCGAGGGCCAGGTGCAACTGCGCGGCGGCCGGCCGTTGACCGGTTGGCAGCCCTTCCGCGGGCCCATCGTGCAGTGCGATCTCAAGGCCAACGGCCTGGCCGGCAAGTCCTTCGAGCAACTGTTCTTCGCCGGTCAACGCATGATCCTCGCACGCACGCCGAACGTCGACGCCGACGACCCGCACGGCGGCGCCTGGGCGGCTGTCGCCGATGTCGACAAGGGCAGCAAGACCGTCTTCACCTGGGGCCGTGACATCAAGCCCGAGACCTGGGCCAGGCCGGCCGAGGCGCGGGTCTGCATCTTCCCGAGCTGGGACTGGGCCTGGAGCCGGGTCAACGTCAAGTCGGTCGCGCCGGAGACCAGGCAGGTCACGCTGGCCGGCAACACCGCCTACGAGATGGCGCTGGGCGACCGCTACTTCGTCGAGAATGTGTTCGAGGAGCTCGACGCACCCGGCGAGTGGTACCTGGACCGTGCCAAGGGCACCGTCTATTTCTACCCACCCCGACCGCTGGACCAGGGCGACGTGGTGGCACCGGTGCTGCGCGACCTGATCACTTTGCAGGGCGCGAGCGACGTGTCCCTGCGTGGCTTGACCGTCGAGGTGTGCGACGGCGATGCGGTGCGCATGAGCGGCAGCACCAACTGCGCACTCGTGGCCTGCACCGTGCGCAACTGCGGCAACTGGGGCGTGGTGCTGGCCGGTGGAACCAAGTGCCAGGCCACCGGCTGTGACGTTTCCGAGACCGGTGCGGGTGGCATCAACATCGACGGCGGCAGCCGTGACACGCTGACGCCGGGCGGACACGTTGCCGACAACAACCACATCTGGCACCCGGGCCGCTTCCAGCGCACTTACAACTGCGGTATCAATCTGGGCGGCGTGGGCAATGCCGCCACGCACAACCTGATCCACGACACGCCGCACGCCGCGGTGGCGCTGAGCGGCAACGACAATCTGTTCGAGTACAACATCGTCCACCACACCAACTTGGAGTCCACCGACACGGGCGGGCTGTACTACTGCTCGCGCGACTGGACCATGCGCGGCAACATCATCCGCTACAACCTGTGGCACGACCTGGGTGGGTTCGGCAAGGCCAGCTCCTGGAACCCGGTGCAGGGCGACCGCGTGAACTACGAGTACCCGCACTTCACCTGGGGCATCTACCTGGACGACCCCACGTCGGGCACCACCGTCTACGGCAACATCCTCTACCGCGTGCCCATCTGCGGCCTGCATAACCACGGCGGCAGCGACAACACCTGGGAGAACAACATCGTCATCGACTGCCCGGCGCTCAACGAGGGCATGTTGTGGCGCGAGTGGAACGAGTACCCGGGCATCATCGCCAAATGGCGCGAGCGGACCAAGCCGGGCTCGCCCTATCTGGCCAGGTACCCCGAGCTGGCCACGAACTACTCCGCCGAGCAGCCCGAGGCCATGACCGGCGTGCGCTTCCTGCGCAACATCGTCTACTACACGGTCGAGGGCACCAAGTGGCTGCGCGGCGAGACCGGCGCCGGCGACCGCCAGTTGCTCTATTCGGTGTCGATGCGGGATGCCGATTGGGGCCGGAATGAGTGGGACTACAACACCATCTACTGCCCGCCGGAGCTGAACCTGTCGATCAGCCTCGACCGCAAGCCCAAGCCCGGCGAGAAGCTGACCTGGGAGCAGTGGCGCGCCACCGGCGCCGATGCCCACTCGCAGCTGGCTGACCCGCTGTTCGTCAACGCCGACCGGTTCGACTTCCGCCTGCGGCCCGATTCCCCGGCGCTGAAGCTCGGCTTCAAGCCCATCCCCGCGGACAAGATGGGCTGCTACGAGAGCGCCGACCGGGCCAGTTGGCCGCTGGTCATTCGGAGCGTCGAGACCAAGCCCACCCGGCGCTGGGTCGTGCTGCCGCAGTATGAGCGCACCGACCCGCGACCGGTGGCCGCACGCGACGGGCTGAGCGCAACCGTGGCCAAGCTGACCGCCGGCGGGCCGGTGCGCATCGCCTACTACGGCGGCGGCATCCATGGCGCCGGTGGCTGGCGCGGCGCGTTCATCAAGCAACTGGCCGCCGCCTACCCCAAGGCGACCATTGAGGCCATCGACGGCGGCATCACCGACGCCGTGCGCGGCTCGGGCTTCAGCACTTACCGCTTCGGCCACGACATCCTGGCCAAGCGGCCCGACCTGGTGCTGGTCGACTACGCCTCGGACGACTACCAGACGCCCGTGCGAGATATCCAGCGCGCCGTCGAAGGCGTGGTGCGCCAGGCACGCGGGGCCGATCCCGCGCCCGACCTGCTGTTCGTCTACGCCTATCGCGACGGCTTCGAGAAGGACTACGCCGAGGGCAAGACGCCGGCCACCATCACCGCCTACGAGCGCCTGGCCGATCGCTACGGCATCCCGTCGGTGGACTTGGCGTGCCGCGTCGCCGAGCAGGTGCGCGGCGGACAGATGGCCATCAAGGAGCCTGCGGCCGGCGGCCAGAAGCTGTTCGGCCGCAACGGCGTCATCCCTGGTCCCGACGGCGAGGCGCTCTACGCCGCGGCGCTGGCCGAGGCCTGGCCGACGTTGGCCAAGGTGACCACGCGGACGCGAGCGCTGCCCAAGCCGCTGACGTTGGACAACCAGGAGCGCGCGCGCCTGGTGGCCATTCGGCCCAGCATGTTGTCCGGCGCCTGGCGCGAGTTGGCCGCCGACGATCCGCTGCGGCGGCAGGAGGCGCGGCAGTTCGACGCCATCTGGTACACCAATACGCCGGGCGCCAAGCTGACCTTCAAGTTCCGCGGCACCGCGGCCAGCCTGTTCAACATGATCGGCCCCGACACCGGCCGCGTGCGCCTGACTGTCGACGGCCGCGACCTGGGTATGCGCCAGCAGGTGGACCCGTGGTGCACCTACCAACGGCTGGCCGCGCTGGATATCGCCGGCGGGCTGGAAGACACCATCCACACCGTGGTCGTGGAGCTGACCGCCGATGTGCCCGACCGCAGCGCGCCCATCGGCGAAGCCAAGCGGGCAGGCAACTACAAGCCGGCCGACTTCGAGGGCGTGGCGCTGCGCATCGGCTGGATCCGCCTGATCGGCGAGATCGTCAACTAACCGGCCCAAAGCAGACGGCCCGCCGCGTTGGGCGGGCCGTCCCCTTGGCGATGATCACCTGGACCTAGCTGGTGGGAACCGGGTCCCACACATTGAACCAGCACGGGTTGGTGTAAGGATAGCCGTCGAGTCGCTGGGCGCTCTTGTCGAGCGTCTTCACATGACCATCAAGGTACAACAGGTTGGTCTTGTCGAAGTGGCGGTAGGTGGTCTGACCACCATCCCAGGTGCTGTCGGTCACGCTGTACCAGCCCCAACCGTTCGTGCCGTTCGGCCACTGGTTGCGCTCCAACAGCACCACGGTCTTGGCCGGCGCCTGGAACGAGGCCAGGTTGAACGGCGTGCGCGTGGCGATCGTCCAGCCCTGGCCGGCATCGCAAGCCAGCACGTTGCAGGCCGCGGTGTAGGAGCGCCTGACCGTCGCGTTGTTGTACTGCGCTACCTGAGCCGTGCCGCTGGCATCACTCGGGCAGGTCAGAACCTGCGTGCTCTTGATGTACGGCTGGATCAGCGTGTCCCAGGTGCACGTCGTGCCGCTGGGCCAAGCGGTGTTGCCGATACCCCACGGCAGCAGCTCATCGTAGTCCTGGATGTACTGCGTGACGGCAATGCCCAACTGCTTCAAGTTCGACTGGCAACTGCTCTGCCGCGCCTTCTCCCGCGCCTTGGCGAACACCGGGAAGAGGATCGCCGCCAGGATGGCAATGATGGCGATGACCACCAGCAGCTCGATCAGCGTGAATGCACGCTTTCTACTCACATTCGTTCTCCATGCCGAGACGTCTCGGCTGGAACGATTCTACCGTCATTTCAGGCGTGATGCTTACGATATCATGTGCCCGCTCGTGAAAGAAACACAACGGCGGCTCAGTCTTGTGGCGCGCCCTCCGGGTGAGCGGGGGCCCGCGGGTCCAACCGGCTGACCCACAGCCGAGCCGAGCCGGAACGCGCGGCAGGACCTCTGACGCCGCGCAGCCCGCGCTTGTGCGAAGCCGTCGGGCTCAGACGAAGGGCAGACTTCGGTCCTAGTGGCCCTGGGGCTGCGCGACGGCATGACACCGAGGTGATGAGGCCGGCGGACCTCGAGGGTGTAGCCCTGCGCCTCGGCTGGATCCGGCTGGTCAGCGAGACCGTCAACCAGCAACCACCCAACGAGCGAGGCGCCCGGTCGCCCTCGCGGGGGCTCTCGGACGCCTCGTTCGTCGCGCTCAGAGCGCCGCCGGAGGGCTCCCTAGCTGGGGATGTCCCACGGATAGCACCACGATCCGCCCGCACCCACATTCAGGCCGGGGAACTGGAAGTACGGGCCGCCGCTCTTGCCGGGGTGCGTCTTGACGTGTCCGTCGGCATAGAGGAAGTTGGCCGCGTCGTTGTGGCGCCAGGCCGTCTGGTCACCCAGCGTCTCGCCGGTGGCATACCAGTTCCAGGCCGTCACGTTCAGGTTGTCCTTCTCATACAACATGACGGTGAGGGCCGGCGACGGAACGGCCGCGAGCGCCCGAGGCGGCCAGTTGGGGTCGCCGAGCAACGTGCCGCCGATGGTGCGCGTCAACGCGTAGGAGCGGTAGATCGAGCCGCTGTAGATGCCGTTGGTGACCCGCTGCGACTTGGAGTCGCTGGGGCACTGGATGATCTGCTGGCTCTTCATATAAGGCTGGATGGCCCAGTCCCAGGTGGCATCAGTGCCGTTCACCTGGAAGTTCTGGTACCACGACGGGTACTTCTCATCGTAGTCCTGCACATACTGCGTGAAGGCCAGACCCAACTGCTTCAGATTGCTCTGGCAGCTCGACTGACGCGCCTTCTCCCGCGCCTTGGCGAACACGGGAAACAGGATCGCCGCCAGAATGGCGATGATCGCGATGACCACCAGCAGTTCGATCAGCGTGAATGCGTGCCTTGGTTTGCTTCGCAACAACTCTCTCCTGGCGGCCAAGCGCCGCCAGAGGTCATCCTAGCCGACAGCGATATGTCGAGCAAGCTTCCCTGCCGCCGGGAGAGCAACGACTGATGGTACCGTTACCAGGTACCGGCGAGCCCGGCACGAGACGAGTCGACGGACACGCCGTACAGGCCGCATGTTCCTGCCTCCCGGCGCCCATTGCGTGGGGTTCATGGCTCAATGCACCCGATCGCATCGCGACGCGCCGCTTGCCGGGCGAGTCCGGCGCGGGGAGCAGGAGTACGCGCCGTCGGGACCAACGGGCGACTGGAGGCGTGCCATGCTGGCTCCGACCCTATTGGCGCTGATCCTGGCCGCCGGGCCGCGCGTGCCGGTCATCGATGTCACCGACCTGTACCACCCGCACCAGGATGTCGGCGACAACCTCGACATCCTGACCGCCTATGCCCTGCCTGAGATCGACCTGCGCGCGGTCATCCTCGACTGCACCGAACGCTTCCGCCTGCGCGATGCCGGCGGTGACAGCGCCTATACGGACAAGAACGGCCCGCGCGAGCCGGGGTTCATCCCCGTCGCGCAGCTCAACTGGCTGTTCGGCCGGCATGTGCCTTGCGCCGTCGGGCCAACGGTGGCCATGCGCTCGCCCGACGATGACCAGCGCGACCTGCCGGCTCAGCAGCAGGCAGGCGTCGACCTGCTGCTGGAGACGCTCCGGCGCTCGACAGAGAAGGTGCACGTCCTGAGCTTCGGCTCGGCGCGGCCGATTGCAGTGGCCTGGCTGCGCGAGCCGCAACTGCTGCGCGACAAGGTGGCCAGGATTCACCTCTGCGCGGGCGATTCGGCCGGCAGTTACCTCGAATGGAACGTGGCGCTCGACCCGCACGCCGTGGTGGCGTTGCTGCGCTCGGACCTGCCCATCGCGCTGTACCCCTGCGCCACCGAAGGTGGTCCCTTCGCCTACGGTCGCCACAACTGCTTCTGGAAGCTGGACAGCCTCGACTTCCTCGGCCGCATGGACCCACGGCTGGCCGCTTACTGCGCCTTCGCCCTCGAGCGCGGCCTGAGCCACGACTGGCTGCAGGCGCTCGAGCGGCCGGTCAGCGCCGAGCGGGCCCGGGCCGCCTTTGCCCGGCCGCACAACGTGTGGGAGGCCAGCGTGTGGCTGGCCGTGTCCGGCCGTCTGCTGGTACGGGGCACCGACGGCCGGCCCCGCACCACGAGCCCCGAAGAGCTGCGCGCGGGCGACGTCGTGCTGAGCAACGAGCTGCGCCCCTGCAGCGTGAGCGTGGAGCCCAACGGGCTCTACCGCTGCCGACTCGACCAGCCGACGGCCAACCGCTGGCTCTATGACCGAGGTGACGCGCAAGAGAACGAACGGGCCCTGCGTGAAGCGTGGCCGGCGCTCTATGAGGGCTATCGGCTGCCCTGACCTGGGAGCTATACTGGGCGGCGATCTCGCAGCGAATGGAAGACGTCGATATGTTGCCCGAAAGCCCGTTCCTCCAACTCGTTCCCGGCCGTGTCCAGCAACTCATGGGCCGCGTGCAAGGCCAGATCTGGCAGGACCAGGTCTCCGTGCCCATCTACCGCACGCCGGCCAGCGAGCAGCATCTCACGCTGGCCCAGGCGCGCGAACTGCCCCTGGAGAAGATCGACGGCCCGCAGCGCTGGGGCAAGATGTTCGACCAGCTGTGGGTCAAGATCGAGTTGCCCAGCGGCGATAGGCCCAAGTACCTGCAGTGGCGCGAGCAGGGCGAATCGACGTTGTTCCTCGACGGCGTGCCCTACTACGGCTTCGATCCGGCGCACCAGCAGTGCGAACTGCCCGAGGGCGACCACGAGCTGTGGATGGAGGTCATGTGCTGCGAGACCGGTATCTGGGTGCCCGGCGGCGCGGCCCGCTCCATCAACAGCGAAGGCTGCAACCTGGCCGGCGCGCAGTTGCTCTCGCGCAACGATGCCGCCTGGCGCGCCGCGCTCGACCTGCGGCTGCTGTTCGAACTGCTGGCCGAGGAGCACCGCGCGCTGTATCCTCAAGGCGGCATCTACGGTGGCGGCTTCGGCTACATCGAACCGGTGGCCAAGGTCTCGGTGCTGTTCCGGCGCATGTTGCGGCGCCTGGATGAGGCCGTGACCGCCTACGACAACGGCGGTTTGCCGGCGCTCCAGGCCGAGCTCGACGCCATCTTCACCGAGTTCCCGGCCGATTCGCTGGCGCTGGACTGCGTGCTGACCGGGCATGCCCACATCGACCTGGTCTGGCTGTGGCCCGAGAAGGCCGGCGACTTCAAGGCCGTGCACACCTTCGCCTCCATGGCCCGGCTCATGGACCTCTACCCCGAGTTCCGCTTCAACTACACCCAGCCAGCCAGCTACCAGGCCGTCGGCCGGCGCTCGCCCGAACTGCTGGCCAAAGTCAAGGACCTGACCCAGGCCGGCTCGTGGGAGATGACCGGCGCCAGCTACGTCGAGAACGACACGCAGATGGCCTGTGGCGAGGCGCTGTCGCGCGGTGTGGTCATAGGCCAGGGGCATTACCGCGAGCTGCGCGGCGAGCCGGCGCGGGTCCTGTGGCTGCCCGACGTCTTCGGCTACACCGCCTGCCTCCCGCAGATTCTGCGCCAGACCGGCGTTGACTTCTTCTACACGACCAAGCTCACCTGGTGCTCGATCAACCGCTTCCCCTACTCCAGCTTCCGCTGGATCGGCCATGACGGCAGTGAGGTGGTGGCCCACGTCAGCCAGGACTTCGGCTACAACAGCGCCACGGGCATCGGCGAGCTCAAGGCGGGCCAGCTCGGCTACCGCCAGAGCGATGTGCACGACAAGTTCCTCATGCCCACCGGCTATGGCGACGGCGGCGGCGGCACCACCGAGGAGATGTGCGAGCGAGCGCGCCGCCTGAGCAACCTGGCCTCCATGCCCAAGGTGCGCTGGGGCACCATCGAAGGCTTCTTCGACGACCTGTCCGGCGTCCGCGATCGGCTGCCGGCCTGGCGCGGCGAACTCTATTTGGAATACCACCGCGGCGTGATGACCACGCACAGCCACTGCAAGGCGGCGTTCCGCGGCCTGGAGCGGGCGCTGCAGGCGCAGGAGGCGGCCAACGCCGCGCTCGGTGCCGGCCCGGTGGATCAGCACGCCTGGGAGCGTCTGGTCTTCAGCCAGTTCCACGACTACATCCCCGGCAGCTCCATCCACGAAGTCTACGACGAAGGCGTGGCGGAGTTGAACGGCCTGGCCGAGCAGGCCCTGGCCGAGGCCGAGAGCGATCTGAGCGCGACCGGTGGGCAGCCGGCGCTGTTCAACCCGCTGGCCATCGAGCGCACCGTGGCCACCGAGCGCGGCCGCGTGACGTTGTCGCCGCTGTCCGGCGCGCCGTTGGCCGATCTGCCTCTGGCGCCGCTGGCGCCCGCGGTGGCGGCCGGCACCGACTTCCTCGACAACGGCCGCGTCCGCGCCGAGTTCGCCGCGGACGGCGCGATCACCCGGCTGGTGGTCGACGGCCAGAGCGTAGCCATGGCGCAGCCCCTGGGCGGGCTGGTGGTCTATCCCGACCATCCCCACGCCTACCCGGCCTGGGACATCGACCGCGCCACGCTGGCCAACCCGCATCCGGTGACCAGCGCCGCGACCGTCACGCTGGAGAGCGCCGAGGACGACGTGGCCGTGTTGGCCTTTGCCAAGCCGGTCACCGAGAAGTCGTCGGTGGTCATCCGCTACCGGCTGGAGGCGGGTGCCTCGGCGCTGCAAGTGGAGTACGACCTGGACTGGCAGGACTACGACACGCTGCTCAAGGTGCTCTTCCCAACCGACTACCAGGGCCGCAACGCACGCTACGGCCATCCCTACGGCAGCGTGCTGCGCAGCCAGCAGCCGGGCGAGGAGCGCGACGAGGCGCAGTGGGAAGTCTGCGCCAGCCGCTGGGCCGCGGTCTGTGACGACACCGAGCGCGACGGCCTGTACGTGGTCACCCAGGACAAGTACGGCTTCACCTGCCGCGCGGGTGTGCTGGGCCTGAGCCTGGTGCGCAGCGCGGGCGTGACCAACGAGCGCGACAACCGGCCCATTCGCCGCACGCTCTGGGAGCATCCGGTGTCCGACATCGGCCGCCACCAGATCCGCATCGCCCTGGGCGCCTACCGCGCCGATCTGCCGCGCGCCGAGCAGCCCGCGGCGCTGGCCGATCTGCTCTACACGCCGGCCGTGGCCTATGAGGGCGGCGCGATCAGCACCGGCCTGGTCGGGCTCGACGGGGGCGACTCGCTGCAGCCGGCGTGGGTCAAGCCGCTGGCCGACGGCTCGTTCGTGCTGCGGCTGCACGAGACGTTGGGCCAGCGCGGCGTGCTGCGACTGGCACTGCGCGAAGGCTGGAGCGCGACGGCCGTGGACCTGCTGGAGAAGCCGACCAACGCCGACCTGTCGGACGGCCTCGCCTACGGGCCGTACCAGCTGATCAGCGTGCGGATCGGGCGCACATGACGCAGGCGCGACTCGATTCGGGCCGCGTGATGCCTGATCCCCAGTCGCGCCCCGGCACTGAGGAGTGGTGGGCCTGGGACGGTGCGACGCGCCGTCCCGCATCCACTCGGCCTCCCGGCTGGCAGCAGGCTCCGGCCCGGGTCGGATCGAAAGGACGAGCAATGCGTTTCAAGGTAATCGACGGCGGCGGCCACGGCGACCGGCCGCGTCGCCATGACGATGTGCCTGGTCTGATCACCGAGGAGTGGCTGGAGCAGCGCGATCTGGCGATGGACGCCTTCGTGGAGTTGGGCGAGGACGTCAGCGTCGAGCGCCTCGAGCGACTGGTGAAACGCAACCTGGTCTGCGCCGACACCTTCACCACGCTGGGCGTGCTGCACGGCGACACCAAGAAGGCGCACGAACTGCTCACGCGCGGCCTGCTCGAGTCCGTGCTGGAGGTCTTCTCCACGTTCATCGACGCACACCGCGGCGCGCTGTCCGAGTTCGACATGGCGATGCCCTACCTGCGTGCCCTGGCGGCGCTGGGCACGCACTACGCCATGCGTGGACAGATGGACCGTGCCATCGAGATCTGGCAGCTGCTTCTCGCCCTGGACCGCGCCGACGGCATGTGTGTCCGCGGCCTGCTCTACGGCGCGCATCTGTTGACCGACGCGATGGAGGCGGCCGAGGCCCTGTGGCTGGAGTTGATCGCCGATCCGCTGGAGGCGCTGGCCTGGGGGCGGCCGCTCCAGCTGTGGCTGAGTGGCGCCACGGCGCGCGCCGAGGCCGCCGTGGCCGTGGCGCGCCATGACCATCCCGACATCGAGCCGCTGCTCTGGCACGGCGAGCCGCGCGACTGGGACGAGGATCTGCTCGGTACGTACCTGGAGATCGCCCCCGCCTGGCAGGCCCATCCCAAGGCCCTCGCCTGGCTGAAGGCGCTGCCTGTGCGCGAGGCATCCGACGACGACTACGTGGCCACGGGCTGGCCGCCACCCATCGTTGGCGTCGATCCCCTGATGGCGGCGCACCTGTCGCCCAAGGAGCTGGACCGACTGAAGAAGGTGGTCAAGGCCATCCTCGAGTACGGGGACACACACGCGCTTCCCGAGCTGATCCAGGAAGCGCTCGATATCGCCAACGAGCTGGCCAACGTGACCGACTTCTTCTACGAGGGGACGATCAAGGCCACGGTGGCAGGCATCCTGTGGGTGGCCAATGACCGAGTGGGCGCGCCCCTGGGCTACGACTCCTTCCTCGCCGAGATGAAGGTGGGCAAGGTGCCCCTGCTCACCAAGTACGACATGATCCAGCGCGCCTTGCCCCCCATCTACCCAGACAGCGACGCTGACGACGAGGCCGGCAAGCCGGTGCAACGCGGCCTGATCGACCTCGACCCGCTCGGCTGAGCGATGGCGCACCTCATCTCGGCCTCGCGGCGCACGGACATCCCGGCGTTCTACACGCCGTGGCTGCTGCGGCGGCTCGAGGTCGGGTTCTGCGAGGTGGCCAACCCCTACTTCCGCAGCCAGGTGCGGACCGTCTCGCTGCGGCCCGAGGACGTGCTCGGCATCGTCTTCTGGACCAAGAATCCGCGTCCACTCCTGCCCCACCTGCCCGAGCTGGCGGCGCGCGGCTATGCCTGCGCCGTCCAGTTCACCATCAACCCCTACGACCACGTCTTCGAGCGCGCCGTCCTGCCCACGAGCCACGCGGTCGACGCGGCTCTGGCGCTGGCCGACCTGCTTGGACCAGAGCGTGTCATCTGGCGCTACGACCCGATCATCGAGAGCGACTTGACGCCCTGGGACTGGCACCTGGAGCGCTTCGCCGCGCTCGCGGCGCGGCTTGGCGGCCACACGCGCGAGGTGATCATCAGCTTCGTCAACCTCTACCAGCGCACGCGCCGCCGCATGGACCGACTGGCGGTGGAGCATGGCTTCGGCTACCGCTTCCTCGGCGTGCAGCCCGAGCAGGCCGCACTCTCCGCACACGGCCAGGCCTACGAGGTGGCCGAGATGCGCGACCGCGCGCGCCAGCTCGGTACCGTGGCCGCCGCCGCCGGGCTGCGGCTGGCGAGTTGCTGCGGCGATGCCCTGCTGGACGAGGCGGCCAACGTGCACAAGGCGCGGTGCATCGCGCCCGACCTGTTCGACCTGGCTCGCAAACCGCCTGGCAAGCCGACGCGGGCCGAGTGCGGCTGCTGCGCCAGCATCGATATCGGCGCCTATGAGACCTGCCCACACGGCTGTGGTGCGAGCTACTGCTACGCCGTGGCCAGCCATGAGCGCGCGCTGGCCAACTGCCGGGCACAGGAGCCCGGAGCGGTGCGGCTGGGTTGAGCCACGCGCCGCTCAGGCGTCCAACGTCTCCTGCTCGTCGGCCTCGGCGGTCTCGAAGTGCGCCCGCCCATCCACGGCCATGCGCAGCGCACTGACCACCGGCTCGACTTCCGCGCCGTGGTTCACCTCAATGACCCGTCCGCCGGCCAGCTCGATGCGGTGGCCGCCACTGGTCTCGGCGACCCCCGCCACATCGTCCCAGCCGAAGACGGCCTCCTGCCCGGAGGCATCCCGCAG
>JACRKZ010000119.1 GCA_016235455.1 Armatimonadota bacterium
CGCTGGACCTGACACTGGCGGCAGCGTACCTGTACGCCGCCCGGCGGATGGAGCGGTCGTCGGCCACCGCGCTGGCGGTGCTGGCTCTGCTGCCGCTGGCCCTGGTGCCGGTGGGCCTGGCCGGGCCCAGCGTGGACTGGGTGCATCAGCCGCTGCTAGGCGGCAGCTACCCGCTGGCGCTGGTGTTGCTCGGTGCCTGGTGGCGACGGTCGGCCTGGCTGCCCGGCGCGCAGGCGGCGTTGGGGCTGGCCGCGGCCAGCGCGCTGCTGACCTTGTCCGCCTCGGTGCAATGGTCGCCGGCCGACGACACCTTCGCGCTGCTCTGCGGGTACGCCGTGCTCGCGGCGCCATTTGCGCCGCTGGCCGGTCTGTGGCTGGGCCAGGCCGCGGCGCTGTGGGGCTTGCTGGTCATGTGGCCGCCCGAGGAGCCGTGGCGACCGATGCTGGGCCTGCGGCTTGGCTTCATCGTCCTGGCCGACGCGGTCGTGGCCGCGGCCGGGCGCGCCAAGCCCGAGTGGCGCCGGGCCTGGCTGACGCCCGCGGCGCTGCTGGCGCTGGTCAGCCTGCCGCTGCTGTTCCAGCCGCCGGCGCGACCGTCGGTGCTGGGTCTGCTGGTGCTGGCCGTGGCAGCGGTCACCGCGGCCTGGCTGGTTGAGCGGCGTGAGTTGAACGACGCCGGCTTCGCCTGCGCCTGGCTGGCCGGCATCATGGTGCTGTATGACACCGCCCGCCATGGCCAGGGCGAGTTGCTGCCCTATCGCAGCCTGGACCTCTATCTGGCGCCGATGGCCATCTACACGCTGGCCATCAGCGAACGCCGCTCGGCGTCGCCGGCGGGTCTGCGGCTGATGGCGGTAGTCATGCTACTCGGCTCGCTGCTGGTCTCGGCCCTGGCTGGCGCCAGCTGGCTGCACAGCGCGGCCCTGTTTGTGGCCGTGGCGGGCGCGGTGGCCTACGGCGTGCTGCGCGCCGATCTGGCCATCCGCTTCGCCGGCCTGGCCGCCTTCGCCGCCTGGTTCCTGGTTTTCCTCTGGCGGCAGCAGGAGAACAGCCGCTGGTTGCTGATACCTCTGCTGGTGTTGCTCGGCATGGGCGCGATGTGGCTCGCGGTCAATCAGGAGCGCCGGCAACGCCAGTGAGGCATGACCGTGCAGCGACGCGAGTTCATCGGGACCATCGCCGCCGCCAGCCTGGCGCGGCGTGCCGGGAGTCAGCCTGTGGCCCACCGACCACCCAACGTCCTCTTTGCCATCGCCGACGACTGGTCGTATGGCCATGCCGGCGCCTATGGCTGCCGGTGGGCCAGGACGCCCGCCTTCGACCGCGTGGCCAACGAGGGCATCCTGTTCACCCACGCCTACACGCCCAACGCCAAGTGCGCGCCGTCTCGGGCCTGTATCCTCACCGGCCGCAACCCCTGGCAGCTCAAGGCCGCGGCCAACCACTGGTGCTTCTTCCCGCCCGAGTTCCGCACCTGGCCGGAGGCGCTCGGCGCGCACGACTGGCATGTGGGCAAGACGGCCAAGGGCTGGGCGCCCGGCGTGGCTGTCGACGCGCAGGGCCAGCCACGCCAGATGACCGGCCGCGGCTATGACCGGCGCACGGCGGCCGCACCGACCAGCGCTGTCAACCGCTGCGACTACGCAGGCAACTTCGCGGACTTCTTGGACGCCGCGCCGGCGGAGCGGCCGTGGGCGTTCTGGTACGGCTGCACCGAGCCCCACCGCGGCTACGAGTACGGTTCGGGCGTGGCCAAGGGCGGCTGGCGGCTGAGCGATATCGACCGCGTGCCCGGCTGCTGGCCCGACAACGAACGCGTGCGCACGGACCTGCTGGACTACGCCTTTGAGGTGGAGCACTACGATCGGCATCTGGGCCGCATGCTGGACCTGCTGGCCGAGCGCGGCGAACTGGACAACACGCTGGTGGTGGTCACCTCGGACAACGGCATGCCCTTCCCGCATGACAAGGGCAACACCTACCACGACGCCAACCACTTGCCGCTGGCCGTCCGCTGGCCCCAGGGCATCGCCGGCCGAGGTCGCGTGGTGGACGACTACGTCAGCTTTGTCGACTTCGCCCCGACCTTTCTAGAGTTGGCCGGCTTGACCGCCGAGCAGGCCGGCATGGCGCCCACGACGGGCCGCAGCCTGAGCGATGTGTTCCGCACCGCCGGCACCGGCCGCATCAGCGCCGAGCGCGACCACGTGCTGCTGGGCCGCGAACGCACGGATGTCGGCCGGCCGGGCGATGTGGGCTATCCGATCCGCGGCATCGTGCGCGACGACGCCCTGTATCTGCGCAACTTCGAGCCGACGCGCTGGCCCGGCGGCAATCCCGAGACGGGCTATCTGGACTGCGACGGCAGCCCGACCAAGACCGAGGTGCTGCGCAGCCGACTCAACCCGGCCACGAAGCATTACTGGGACGCTTGTTTCGGCAAGCGGCCGGCAGAGGAGTTGTTCGACGTCAAGGCCGACCCCGACTGCCTGCGCAACCTGATCGCCGAGCCCGGCCAGCAGGCCCGGCTGGCGCAGTTGCGCGACCAGCTGACCGCCGAACTGACCGCCCAGGCGGACCCGCGTACCCTCGGCCAGGGCGCGATTTTCGACACTTACCCCTATGCCGACGACGCCGGCCGCGGCTTCTACGAACGGCACCAGGCCGGTGAGAAGCTCAACGCAGGCTGGGTCAATCCCAGCGACTTCGAGACCGGTACCGTGGAGTAGATGATGACCCCGATGGCCCTGGCCCTGGCCGTTCTGTGTACGCTGGCTGGCGATCCGGCGCCCAAGCCGCCGCCCCAACCCGTCGGCGAGCCGCACGTCTACAAGACCGTGGGCGGCCGTGACTTGAGCCTGTGGGTGAACCTGCCGCCAGGCTGGCAGGCAGCCGACACACGGCCGTGCCTGGTGCTGTTCCACGGGGGCGGCTGGGTCAATGGCGACCCGAGCTCGCTCAATCGCCAGGCGACCTACCTGGCCGGCCGGGGCATGGTCACGGTGCTGGTGCAATACCGGCTGCTGAAAGCCAAGGAAGACCCGACCAAGTGCATCAACGACGCGCGCTCCGCCCTGCGCTGGGTGCGCAGCCACGCGGCCGAGCTGGGTGTCGACCCGAAGCGCATCGGCGCTGGCGGCGGGTCGGCGGGCGGGCATCTGGCGGCGCACTGCGGCATGGTCGCGGGTGTTGACGACCCCACCGACGACCTGGCCGTCTCACCGCGGCCCGATGCCCTGGTGCTCTACAACCCGGTCATCGACAACGGCCCCGGCGGCTGGGGCGCGGCACGGGTGGGCGACCGCTATCCCGAGTTCTCGCCGCGCCACAACCTCTCGGCCGACGATCCTCCGACGGTCATCTTCCTCGGCACCAAGGACGACCTCGTGCCAGTCAAGACCATCGAGGACATGGCGGCCGAACTGGCCCGACTAGGTGTCCGCTGCGAAACGCACTTCTACGAGGGCGCCGCGCACGGCTTCTACCACCAGCCCAGATACCAGACTTTGACGCTGATAGGGTCCGATCGATTCCTGGCCTCGCTGGGCTGGTTGAGCGGCGAGCCAACGCTTGCCGAACCCGCTCGCTGAGCCATCCGACGCGAGTCGAGTCGGTGTAGCCAGCGCGATGAGTCCGGCTTGTGAACCGCACTCGGGTTGACGATCTAGCCAATGTGGGCTAACTTGAAGTTGCTTGGCGGTCCGTCCAGAGCTTGTTCTGGACCGGGTTGCGGGGCAAAGGAGACCGGCCTATGGCCTCCTCATGCCGCACAACAACTGTCAGGCTGTGTCTGGGTTTGCTGTGCTGCCTGTCGAGTGCGCGAGCCCAGGAACCGAGCGGCGGACTGGCCATGCTCCTCGTGGAGCCGGCTGGTTCAACGGCCAACGCGGACGTTGTAGAACGGTACCGTGGCTTGCTGAGCGAGGGTCTGACCTCGCTGGCGGGCACGCCGGTGGCGGTTGGCTTGGCGCCCTCGGGCGAACGCAGCCTGTTCGATGATCTGCGTGGGTTGCCGACCCGGTTGGCGACGCGCGAAACCCTCGGTTTGTCCCTGCCGCGCTGGGTGCTGGTCGCTCGTTGCGACGAACTCACCAACGCCAGCCTGGCCGGCGAAATGGTCCTGGTCGACCGCTCCACCCGTGCCTTGCTGGGCTTCCGGTCGTTTGGCGCCCAGGGCGTCTCGGCCCTGACCGAGTCGGCCGCCGCCTTTGTCCGCGAGAGCCTGCCGCGCAACCCCAGCGCCAGCCAGGCCGCGGCCACCGTCTCTGCCTCGGCCGAGCGCACCCTGTCCGCCACGCGACCCCAGCCACTGCCCGCGCCCGACCCCGGGCGCGACTCGCCTGGCGAGCGCTGGGCCACGGCCAGCACCAGCCGACCCACGACGGCGGGCATGATCGCCTCCGTGCCGCGAGTGAGGCCGGTGACGCCGGCGTTGTCAGCCAACACGGCCGCACTGGTCAACGCCTATCTGGGCACCAGCCTGGCGGCCGGTTCGGTCGGCCAGCCCGCGGCGCGTCCCCGGGTCTATGAGGCCTCCTGGCAGACGCTGCTGCTTCCAGCGGCAGGCACTAATGGCAAGATTGATCCCCACGCGGCCGTGACCCGCGCGGTGATGACCGCCTACACCACCGAGACCACGGTCGAAGTGGACCTGCGCTTCAGCCGGCCAGTCAAGCCGCGCGTCAGCCAGGACGGCGGCTGGTCCATCTGCGATGTGAGTGGCGTTCAGGTCGAGACCGAGCAGACCGCCGACCTGGGGCCCGATGGGTTCCTGACCGTGCGCGCTCGGCCCGGCGACACGCCCGGCGCCGTGCGCTTCGGCTGCGCGCTGCGCAACCCCGGCGGTCGCGGCAAGATCGAGACGCGCGACGGCGGCCGGCTGGTGGCCATGGTGCTGCCCAAGCCCGCGCCCGGCTTCGACCCCGACGGTCCCGGCGGTGCCGACCCGTTCAGCATCGATCCCGGCCATGTGGTCGACAGCTACACCGGCTCGGCGAGCTGGTACGGCTCCGAGGGCCACGGCGGCCCGACGGCCAGCGGCGAGCGGTTCAACATGTACGCCATGACCGCCGCGCACAAGACGCTCAAGCTGGGCACCTGGATCCTGGTCACCAACCTGCGCAACGGCAAGCAGGTCGTCGTGCGCATCAATGACCGCGGCCCGTATGCCGGCGGACGCATCCTGGACCTCAGCTACGCCGCGGCGTCGGCGCTCGACTTTGTGGGTTCGGGCGTCACCACCGTGCGCATCGACGTGCTCGACGGCAAGCGCTGAGCTGCGTGGCCGGCCGCATGGCCGGCCACGTGACCAGTCACGTGGCCTGGTCGCCGGGCATGTAGCCCAGCTCCCAGACATGGCCGTCCGGGTCCTCGAACCCGTGGCCGTACATGGTGCCGTTCTCCTGCGGGTCGTTGTAGGTTCGGCCGCCGGCCTCCACGGCCAACCGCACCAGGTCATCCACCTGTTCGCGGCTGTCGCATGACAGGCAGAGCAGCACCTCGGTGCTGGCCCGGGCATCGCTGATCGGCTTGGGCGCGAAGCCGGCAAAGAACTCATGCGTCAGCAGCATCACGTAGATGGCGTCGCTGATCACCACGCAGGCCGCCACCTCATTGGTGTACTGCTCATGGAACGCGAAGCCCAGATGGGACCAGAACGCCTTGGCGCGCGGCAGGTCACCCACAGGCAGGTTCACGAAGATCTTCCTGGACACGATCGGCTCCTTGCATCGCGTCCAGTATGGTGCAGCCTCACCGCGCGTCTGGCCCCAGCACGCCCAACTCCGCCACATTGGCACAACCGTCCACGGCGGCGGTGGCAGTAAAGCGCAGGTAGCGGGCTCGCGCCGGCTTGGCGAACAACACCTTCTGCTGGACCGGGTTGGCCTCGATGTTGCCAAACTCGCCCCGCGCCACCGAGTCCCAGGTCTGACCATCAAGGCTGAGGTCGATCTGGTACGCGCTCACGTTGCCCACGGCGCAGCCATCCTGGCGGGGCAGGTAGAGGAACCCACCCAGGGCCTGCTCGGCGCCCAGGTCGATGACCAGCGACTGTGGCGGGGCCTGACGGCCGGCGGCGGTGTGGGTGTGCCAGAACGTGGCCGGGTCGCCGTCGATGGCCTGGCTGCCGGGCGTGCCCTCGCTGCTAGCCGAGACCACGCGCCAGGTGTGCTTCGGCAAGCCCTGCTCGATGCGGCGGAAGAGCGATGCATCCATCTCGCGGCGGCTGGCCTCCGGCTCCAGATAGACACCAAACTCGCTCAACACAGGACAGGCGGCCGCCTTGGTGATGCGCAGACGCAGCCGCTCGGTGATCGTCGGCTGACCTCGCCACAGCCGCCGCGCGCCGATCCCCCGGCCACTGTCCAGTTCGCGCCAGACGCCGTCCTGCCAGACATCCAGCGCCCAGTCGTCGACGCGCAGGCCCAGCGGCAGATGCTCGCGCAGGCTGACCACACTGAAGGTCGTCGGCCGGCCGAAGTCGAGCGTCACGGTCGGCGTCAACTGGTTGTCGTCGCTGGCCCACCAGGTGGCGCGGTCGCCGTCGGTCAGCGCGCCAACCAGCGCGCCGGCTCGTGTGTTGCTGGCCGTGACCTTGGCGCCGCGCGCCAGGTCGCCAGCGAAGATGGCTCGCAGCCGGTCGCCGAAGCCCTGCAGCGACGCCGCGTCCTCGGCGCAGATCAGCCCTCGCCGGTCGGGTGCGATGCCCAGATCCATGACCGCGCCGCGGCCGACCGTGGCGAAGTAGTGATTGAGCAGGTCGCCCGCCGTACGCGTCGTGCCGCCGGGATGCCAGAACCAGCCGTTGCGCTGCGGGAAATCTGCCTCCGCCGGCATCCACACCGCCCCGCCGCGCACGCCGCCGGTCAGCGAGCCGCCGCCGTCGGCGTTCATGGTGGCCCAGCAGGGGTCGCCAGCGACGCCACTCTCGTTGCCCACCCAGCGAATGTCCTCGCGGCCGAAGCAGACGGCATTGGGCTGCAGCTCGCGCACCAGGGCCATGACCTTGTCCCACTGGTAGTAGTCGGCACCGATCTGGCGAGTGGTCTTGGCGCCGCCATACCAGCCGTCGCCGCCGTTGGCGCCGTCGAACCAGATCTCGTGGATGGTGCCGTAGTCGGTCAGCAACTCGCGCAACTGGTTGTGGTAGTAGGCGACGTACTCCGGCCGGCCGTAGTCCCGGTGATGGCGGTCCCAGGGCGAAAGATAGATGCCCACGCGCAGCCCCTCGGCGCGGCAGGCGTCGGCCAGTTCGCGGACCATGTCGCCCTTCCCTCGGCGCCAGGGGCTGTTGCGCACGGTGTAGTCGTCGTTGAAGCGGCTGGGCCACAGGCAGAATCCGCCGTGGTGCTTGGCATCGATGACCAGCAGTTGCAGCCCGCCGGCCTTCGCCGCCCGGACGATCTGCGCAGCGTCGAACTCCGCCGGGTCGAACCGCGCCGGGTCCTCGTCGCCGTAGCCCCACTCGCGGCCGTAGTAGGTGATGGTCGAGTAGTTGACCATGCCGATGATCTCAGACTCGTGCCACAGCAGTTGGCGCGGCGAGGGCACGGCGCCATACGGCGTCGGCGCGGCCAGCAGCGCATTCAACGTCAAGGCCAGCATCGTCGTCATGCGGCATCTCCCAGCGGCGGTCGAGCGCCTCGGCGCAAGCCGCGCAGACCAAACCACGCCACGCGCACGGCCAAGCCCGGCGCCAGAAGCACCAGCAGCGCGCGCACCACGATGAACGCCAGCGCCAGCAGGCCGACGCCCAGTGGCGGCACGCCGCCGCCGAGCACCTGCTCGACCAGCCGACCATGGGCCGCCAGCCGCAGCAGCACGGCGTGCAGACCGACCAGGCCCAACAGCATCGTCAGTTCGGCGCGGACCATCAGCGCGCCTCCCGGCCGAGCTCGGCATCGGCGGTGAACATGGCCAGCAACAAGGCACTGCCAATGGCGCCTCCGGCCACGTACTCGCGCTGGCCGCGCCGGTTCAGCGGGCAGCCCGTCAGGTTCATGGTCCGGTAGAGCGCGCGATAGCCGCTCTCGTCGCCCGCCAGGCGGGCACCGGCCAGGCCGAATCCGGTGGCTGTCAGCCCGAAGCCCAGCACCACCGGCCCGGAGTCCACATTGCCACCCAGCAGGACGAGGCGTGGGTACTCGCGCATGCCGCCCAGACCCAACGGCCGGCGCAGGCAGCGCCGCCGCAGGGCCGCGTAGCATTCGCGCGCGAAGCACAGGTCGGCAAACGAGACGAAGTACAGACCCAACGCCGTGCCCGAGGCCCGCGCCTCGTCCACGGGCGTGCCGTTTCGAGCGTTGACCTGCTGGTAGAACAGACCGCTGCGCGGGTCGATGTAGCGCGCGCGGCAGGTGGTCACCCAGGCGCGGATCAGCGTGCCGTGGTCGGCGCCGGTGACGCGGTCGTACAGGCCCAGTCCGCCGATGGCAGCGGCGTTGTCGACCGGGAACGACTGGCCCGGGTAGGTCTCGATGAGCCCCGTCGGCGCCGCTGCCAGCCGCCTGGCCAGCGCGGCGATGAGGCGGTCGTGCAGGGCATTGAACTCGTTGTCGGGCTCCAGTAAGCGGTACATGCCCAACGCCAGGCTGAGGTAGCCCAGGTAGCCCACCTGACCCGTGTCACCGTCGAGCGAGTCCAACGGGTCGACGCCCCAGGCCTGGGCATGAGAGCGCCGCAGGGCAGGCGAGGTAAGCGCCTCGAGGCAGCGCTTGATCGCGGGCAGCAGCGCGGCGCGCTGGTCGGGCCAACGCCAGGCCACCTGGCCCAGACCGAGCGCCGAGAGCTGGTAGGTGCCGAACTGCCACTCGCTCTCGTAGAGCGGGCTGGGCGTGTTGAAGACGCGCTCGGTCGGCCCCGACAGCGCCTCGGCGGCAACGTGGCGGGCCAAGGGCAGCCAGGCGTCGGGTTCGCCGCGATAGCAGGCGCGCGAACCGCGGTCGCACCAGACCGGCCAGAACAGCGCCGAGCAGAGCAACATAGCCGACCAGCGCGCCAGCCAGCGGCGTGTCACACCCGTTCGCGCTTGCGTCGCATCAGCCATGCGGGTCGCCTGTGACCCTGGCAGTTCGCCTGCGCGGAGCGAGTTCCTGTTACTGGATGGGCGCGGTGGCCACGGGCAGCCCGGCGGCTGTCCAGTCGCCCATGCTGCCGTCATAGAGCCGGGCCTCGAAACCCAGATACCGCGCGATGAAGTAGCCCAGGGAGGCCTGCATGCCGCTGTTGCAGTAGTGGTAGAGCACGTCGCCCGCCTGCACACCGGCGGCGGCGTAGAGCTTGGCGAGCTCGGCCGGCGGCAGCAGCGTCGGTTGCTCGGGCGAACGCAGCGCACGCCCCCAGTAGAAGCTCAAGGCACCCGGCACATGGCCGGCGGCGAACTGCGTGCCCGGCCGCGCGTCGACCAGCCGCACACCCGCCGGCGCGCAGGCCGACAGGTCAGCCATCGCCTGGCGCGAGACCAGCAACTCGGGCCGCGGTCGCGCGGCGAAGGTGCCCGGCTCCACGCGCGGCACCTCGGCAGTCAGCGCGCGGCCGTCGGCCCGCCAGGTGCTCACGCCACCGTCGAGCAGGGCCGAGCGGTCACCGGCACCCAGGTAGTCGAGGGCCACAAAGGCGCGCGCCGCGGCGATGCCCGCGTCCTCGCCATACAGCACGATGCGGCCGGCGGTACCCACCCCGATGTCGCGCAGCGCCTTGACCATGTCGGCCGCGGGCGGGAACTCGTTGTGCAGACCATCGCGCGGCGCCGCGACGGCGGCCAAGGGCAGGAACCGCGCGCCGGGCAGGTGGCCGCGCTGGTAGAACGCGGGGTCGGCGGCGACGTGGATGACGACCACCCCAGGATCCTTGCTCAGCTCGGCCAACTGGGCGCCGCTGACCAGCAGGTCGGGCCGCGGCGCGCCGAGCGCCACCGTCGTGGCCAGCGCGGCCAGCATCATTGCCATGCGCATGGACTGTCTCCCGCCTCGCAGTGTATCAGTCGAGCCGCGTGTGCCGCTCCAGCTGCCCGAGGTAGGTGCGGTACTGCGCCAGTGACACGCCCGGCGGCGTCTGGTGATCCACGCTGGGGATGAACCCACCCCGGCGCATGAGCGGCGCCAGACGTTCGAACTCGGCTTCCATGGCGGTCTCGCCGTGGGGCATGACCATCTTGTTGTAGTGGCCGACCATGGCCAGATCCGGGAACTGCTCACGCAGCGCCAACCCGTCGACGCCGGCCTGGCGTTCGAGCGGCAGCACGCCGTCGATGCCTTCACGCCGCAGCCAGGGCACCATGCGCGTCACGTCGCCGTCGGTGTCGACGATGACCTTGGCGCCGAGTTCGGCCAGGCGCGGCACGATCTGGCGGTAATAGGGCGCGATGAACTCGTCGAAGTGCCGCTCGGAGATCATCGGGCCGTTGTTGTATGACATATCCTCGGCGAGGGTGACGAAGGTCGGTCGGCAGGTGCGGCCGACGGCCTCGATCAGCCGCAGGTTGAAGTCAGCCAGGTCCTGGTTCATGCGGTGCAGCAGTTCGGGCTGGTCGTAGAAGGCCAGGCTGACCTGGCTGAAGCCCATCAGTGTGCGCGGGAACCAGAAGAAGCCCTCCAGGGTGATCCAGACCACGGCCTCGCCGTCCGCCTGCCGGGCCGCCCAGGGCGCCATGGCCTCGATGGCCCGGCGGTGGTCGGGGAAGAGGTGCGGCCGGACCCGCATGTAGTCGTCCATGTCGGCCACGCCACCCTCGATATGGTGCTGAGTGGCCTCGATGGTGGCATCGGTGGTGGAGAACCAGAACTGCTGGTAGGGGTCGAGGCCGAAGTACTCGGCGATCTCGAAGACACCCGTCAGCTTGGCTGGCAGGCCCTCATCGTGCCAGCGGTTGAGGGTCAGGTCCCACCACATGGCCCATTCCCAGCGAGGCAGGCGGTCCACCGGCTGAAAGTCCATCACGGCTCGGAAACGCTCGACGTGGTTCATCTGCTCCATGGCTCGGCTCCACCGGTCAGCTTGAGGTAGCGCAATTCGGGCGTGGCGGAGCCATTCCTGGCCGCCGACAGCCGGAACCGCACGCGCGCGAAGCGCCAGGCGCGCGCGGCGACGGCCGAGGTCGACCGTCCGTCCGCTGGCGAGAAGGCAACTCTCTGCCCCACGCTCCCAAACCCGTCATCGGAGAACTCGACTTCGGCCTCGAGGCGACCGCCGCGCAGCGCTGCCTCGACCACCGCCGACCGCACCGCCACGGGCTGACCCCAGTCGCAGACGCTGCTCAGGTAGCTGCCCGTGGTGGCCATGATCATCGGCGGCTCCGCAGCCGACCGCGCCCGCGGGTAGGCGAAGTCGGCCGGCGCCAAGGCACCAGCGTCGACGCGCGCGTCCGCCAAGGCGCCAACGAAGCGGAATCCTTGGCCCAGCCCGCCCAGGCATAGCGGCGCCGGGCTGCTGCTCAGGCCGATGGGCGTAATGTCCACGGGGTTGACTGCGGTCGGTTGAGTCTGCGCTGTGTCCAGTCGTCCATCGACGTAGAGACTGAGGCGCTGCGTTCCGCGATCGACGACGGCGGCGGCATGGTGCCAGGCGCCATCGGCCACCACGGCGCTGCCCAGGGCCTCGCGGTGGGCCAGGCCGTCCTGCATCACCCAGGCGGCCAGCCTGCCGTCCTTGACGTAGAGGCAGTAGGCCTCGGGACGCGCCAGCATCACGCGGATGTCGCGCGCCTCGGTGCGGAACCAGGTCTGCAGCGTGAAGCTCTGGCCGGGCGAGAAGCTGTACCAGCCCGGGTCGGACGCGACCAGGTGCGACTGGCCGGCGAACACCGCGGCGGACCGATCCGCGGTCGGCCCTGCCTGGCCGAAGGCAACGGGTCCCTCGGCGCGCAGCGCGTGGGCAGCGTCCAGGCGCCAGGCACTGACCAGGCCGCGCTCAGGCCGCTGGCGGCGCAGCGCGACATGCCGGCCGCCGTCCAGCTCGATGGTGGGATCGGCCGTCGGCGGCACGGCGCCGTTGGCCCAGTGGCGCGAAACGGTCATCTGCCACTCGGCCGGCGCCGCCGGGCGCACCTCCCAGGTCAGCGCCGCGGGCGGCGTGAAGGCTCGGTCGAGCGGCGTGATGGTCACCTGCCCGTCCCGAATAGCCACGCGCTGGCGCACGCCCTTCCACAGGACTTCGGCCGTGGCGCCGGTCCAGCCGCGCGGCAGGCGCGGTCGGACGATCAGGCGGTCCCAGGTCGGCTCGATGCCCAGGAACCCGCGCACCAACGCCGCGGGCAGCACCACCATGTCGGACAGGTAGGGCTCGTCGGCGCCCGCGGCCACCTCGCCCTTGACCGTGACCCAGTTGTTGCCCGCACCGCTGTGGCGGCCCAGGCCCTGGCTCAGCCGACGCATACGCGCCCAGGCGCCGTCGACATCGCCGGCCTCCAATCGAGCCATGACCTCGTAGTAGGTGATGCCCAGGAACGAGCCACAGTTCATGTAAATCGGGAAGGAGCGCTGCCAGGGCAGCGTGTTGATGTGGTCAGGCACTGGCCAGTAGGCCGAGAGCGAAGCCATGCCCGTGTAGCCATAGTCGCGCTCCAGTTCGCCGATGCGCCGGTCCAGCGTGGCCAGCAGCCGACGTGACTGGTCACCGGTCAGCAGTCCAAAGGCCACCGCGGGGAACTGGCAGACGTCGGCGGCATAGGTCACCTGCTGGCCGTCGTGTGCGATCCAGTCGGTCAGCCGCGGCCCGCCAGGCGCGCGCTCGTTCCACAGCACGGCCGCGTAGGCCGCCTTCACCTGGTCGGCGAGTCGGGTGTGGCGCTCGGCCATGGCCCGGTTGCCGGCGGCCGCCGCCATCTCCGCGAGACAGCGGCAGGCACGGTAGAACAGCGCGTTGTGGTAGGCGGTGATGCCACTGGCCGGCATCGCGTCGTAGTACCAGTGGCCGACGGCACCCAGGTCGACCAGGCCCTGCCCATTGCGGCGCGCCGCGAACCAGCCCACGCCACGCTCCAGGTCTGGCAGGAGCTGGCGGATGAAGGCCAGGTCGCCACTGTGCATGAGGTACTCGCGCGCGCCAATCGCGTTGTTGAGTCGCGCATCGGCGAAACTGCCACCCCAGTCGTAGCCGAAGTTGCCGACGCCGGCGGCGTTGACTGTGCCCACGATGGCCGCCAGGTGGCCACGGAAGGCCGTAGCGACGTCGTACGGCTTGCTGGCCAGGCCACCGGTCGCGGGCACACCCGCCGCGAGAGCCAGGCCCTGCATCCAGGTGGAGCCGTCGTAGTACCAGCCGTCGGTCTCGTTGCCGAAGTCAAAGTGCTTCTGATCGTTGACCAGACCGCCGTTGAGCAGCGAGCCGTAGAAGCTGGCCATGGTGCGCTCGACCGGCTTGTCGGGCAGGCTGACGGCCAGTTGGTAGCCGGTGGCGTACTTGTCGCTCGGGGCCAGCCGCAGCGTGATGCGCTCGGTCTGGCCGGCGCGGAAGGAGCGCGGCCACTGAGCCGATGAGACGGCGCCCAGCTCCGCGCGCCAGCCGAAGAAGCCACGCCGGTAGAGGTGACCACCGTGCGCGGCGAGGCGCAGATCGACCTGCGCGTGCCACCCGGTCCAGAGCTTGGCGACCGCCCATGTGTCGGGATCGGCAACCACCACGGCGTTGTCCAGCGAGAGCTTGTAGTCAGCTGGCCAGGCGCGGTAGAGCGGCTCGAACGAAGCGCTGAGCTGGTCGGGCCGCACCCACAGCGTGTGGGTGACGGCGTTGGGCAGCAACTGCTCCTCGGTCTGGCGGCGAAACGAAGAGAACAGGCCCGGCGTACCGGCCAGCCTGACCTCGGAATCCACCAGCCACCGCCGTTCGATGGTCCACGATAGCGCGCTGCCCTCGCTGCGCAGCACCCACCGCTCCACCGCCACGGGCGGCTCGCCGCGGCCAGCGGCGAGCGTCACGCCGTCGAGCACCAGCCGATCGGCCTCGCGCCGGGCCGCGCCAGGCGGATTGGCGCGACTCTCGTAGCGTCGGCCGTCAGCATCGACGACGTAGGTGTAGCCTTCCTCACCCCATGCCGCCACCCCGCGCGGCCACGGACTGCCGGCCGGCGCCAGCAGGGACTGCGGCTCGAGCGCGCCGCTCGGCTGCCGCAGCACAAGCGACGCCAACGCCGGCCGCAGCGGATCGACCTCGGCCCGGCCGAAAGCGCCGTCCAGCACCAGCGGCGCCGAGGTCACAAGCAGCATGCTCAGGGTCAGCAGCGGCACGGTCATTGCCCTTTCGGTCCGGCGCTGTTGGCCAGAACGAAGTCCACCAGCTCCTGGCACTGGAAGAAGCCCTCCCACAGATTGTGGCCCTGGCCCGGCGGCACGATGAGCTGCATCTTCCCGCCCAGAGCCTCGTAGCGCTTGGCCACCTCGCCCGAGTTGTCGGCCAGAGGCACCACGGTGTCGACGTCGCCGTGGATGTGGAGGATGGGCACGCCGGCCTTGGCCAGCGGCGCCAGGCGGTCGATGGGGTTGTGTTGCGCCAACTGTGCCTCGAGCTCGGCGGCGGTCAGGCCATAGGCGCCGCACGCCTTGTCCAGTCCGGGGTAGCTGCGCAGATTGCAGACCGGGTAGATGCCCGCGATACAGGCTACGGCGTCGGCGTGTTCGGCGGCCCAGTTGTACAGCATCAGCCCGCCACGACTGCGCGCCAGCAGACAGGCTTTGAGCGCGAAGCCGCGCTGACCGGTCAGTTCGTCGTAGAGCTTCTGACAGACGGCGCGGCCCGCCGGGCTGCCGTGCGATTCGCCCACGTCGATGCCGGCAATGGCGATACCGCGCGCCAGCCAGCGGCCGAACATCCAGTTCTCGCGTGGCTCGGGCAGGCCGGGGAGCGTGGGCGCATACCACACCCACGGCGTCGGCTTGGGCGCCTTCTCGGGCAGCATCACAAATGCGCGATGGCCGTCGACCTCGAAGGTCTGCCGAACCGGCTCGGGCGGCTCCTCGGCACGAGCGGCCTGGCCGGCACCCAGCGCGGCACACAACAACAACAGGTCGAGACGGATCATGGCGGCCTCCCAGCGTCGTCGAGCTGTGTGCGCATTCTGGCCGCCGGCCTGTCGACCTTCCGGCAGGATTCACCTGGCCGCCGCACAAAAGGGCACACGACGGTGCGGAGGCCGTGACTATGAGCAGCGATCGCCGTGACTTCCTGCGCCGTGCTGGCGTCGGCGCGCTGGCCGCCACATTGGCCCGCGGCGCAGCGGCAGCCCCCCGACCCAACGTGCTGTTCGTCCTGGCCGACGATATGCGTCCCGACTGCATCGGCGCCATGGGCAACGCGCACATCCGCACGCCGCACCTGGACGAACTGGTCGGCCGCGGCATGGCCTTCACTCGCGCCTACGTGCAGGGCGCCAACAGCGGCGCCGTCTGCACGCCCAGTCGCACCATGATCCTAAGCGGGCGCAGCGTCTATCACCACACCAACGGCGGGTTCGCCAAAGGCAACACCGGCCCCGAGGCGCTGTGGGCCACCACCATGGCCGCCGCCGGCTACGAGACCTTCCATCTGGGCAAGCGCGGCAACTCCTATCTGCCAGGCATGAAAGCGTTCGAGACCTGCCTGTTCACCGAGCAGATCGGCGCCGACCAGCACGAGGTGGCCAGCGAGAGGTGCGCCGACCGCGTGATCGCCTTCCTGCGCGAACGCCGCTCCGACCGCCCGTTCTTCACCTACCTGGCGCCGCCGGTGCCACACGATCCGCGCGTGGCGCCCAAGGCGTTCATGGACCTCTACGACCCCGACCAGATCCCCCTGCCGGCGCGCTACCTGCCGGTCCACCCGTTCGACAACGGCGAGATGACCGTGCGCGACGAGAAGCTCGCGCCCTGGCCGCGCAGCGAGGCGGTCATCCGCCGCCACCTGGCCGACGACTACGCCTGCATCACCTGCCTCGACCACCACCTCGGCCGCATCGTGGCGGAGCTGCGCACTCAGAAGCAGCTCGACAACACGCTCATCGTCTTCGCCGGCGACAACGGCCTGTCGCTGGGCGACCATGGGCTGATGGGCAAGCAGAACCTCTATGAGTTCGGCGGGATGCACGTGCCGCTGGTCTTCGCCGGGCCGGGCGTACCCCAGGGCCGCAGCGATGCCTTCGCCTACCTGTTCGACGTCTACCCCACGGTCTGCGACCTGACGGGCGTGCCCATCCCGCGCGAAGTGGAGAGCACCAGCCTCAGACCTGTGCTCACCGGCACGCGACAGGCCGTGCACGACGTCATGTTCACCGGCTACCGCGCCTGCCAACGCGCGGTGCGCGACGACCGATGGAAGATCATCCGCTACCCGCTCGTCGACCGCACCCAGCTCTTCGACCTGGCCACCGACCCTTGTGAACTACACGACCTGGCCGACCGGCCCGAGCACGCGGCCAAGCTGGTCGAGATGATGACTCTGCTGGCCGCCCAACAGAAGCGCTATGACGACCCGGTGCCGCTGACCGTGGCCCACCCGCAGCCCGCGGCGTGGACGCCACCAGCCAAGGGCGGCGCCGGCTGAGAGGGACGCAACCATGAACCGACTGACCGCTGGGATGATGGTCGGGCTGTGCGCATTGGGCGCCGCCGTCGCCGCAGCGCCGCCTGAGCGCGGGCTGGTGCTGCACCTCGACGCGAGCCGGAGCGGCGCCGCCGAGGGCAGTCGGCTGGCGCGCTGGCGCGATCTCTCGGCCGGCGGGCATCATATGGCCCAGGCCGACGCCAACCTGCAGCCGCTGCTCGTGGCCGGTGCGCTCGGCGGGCTGCCGGCGGTGCGGTTCGCCGCGCGTGAGTACCTCGATGGCCCGGCCGTGCTGCCCGAGGGTTGCGCCAGGCTGACCATCGCCGCGGTCTGGCGCCGCACCGACACCGGCGGCGGACAGGTCATCTGCGAGCAGGCCGACGACGGCATCGGCCGCCGCGTCAGCCTGCTGACCGTGGGCGACCGCTATGGCTTCAACGGGCAGAACAACGACCAGCACGACCTACTGGCGTTCCGCGCCGGCCAGGCCACGCTGTCGGTCATGACGCTGGACGACAGCGGACTGGTGCGGCTCTGGCACAACGACGCCGCCGGCGGCAGCGGGGCCTGTGCCAGCGTCGTGCGCACCTTGCAGAACACCGGCGCCAAGGTCTTCCGCGTGGGCGCCAAGGTGATCGGCGATAACGAGCGACTGGCGGGCGATATCGGCGAGATCCTGGTCTGGGACCGCGTGCTCGACTTCGCCGAAGTCCAGGCGGTCAACAGCTACCTGGGCGCCAAGTGGCGGGTCAGCGAGAAGGTGGACACGATGAGCACACAGCGCATGGACGAGGGCCCGGACTACCACTCCAAGGTGCCGTTCTACAGCTTCGGCAAGACACTGGCCGAGCAGGAAGCGCAGTTGCGCGACAACCCGCTGCTGGCGCGATTCCGCGCCTCGCGCGCCAAGCTGGCGGCCGACCCGTACCGCCCGATCTACCACTTCACCAGCCCCGAGAGCAGCCTCAACGACCCCAATGGGCTGTGCTTCTGGCAGGGCCGCTGGCACCTGTTCTACCAGGGCTATCCGCCCGAGGACCCGCGCCAGCATTGGGGCCACGCCGTCAGTGACGACCTGATCCACTGGCGCGACCTGCCCTATGCCATCTACCCGCATCCCGAGGAGTGCTGCTTCTCGGGTGCGACGCTGGTCGAGCCCGACCGCGTCATCGCGATGTACCACGGCACCAAGGTGGGCAACATGGTGGCCACCTCAACCGATCCGCTGCTGCTCAACTGGGACAAGCTGACCGGCAAGGCGGTCATCCCCCTGCGCCAGCCCAACGGCGCGCCGCAGCCGTTCGGCGTGTTCGATCCGTGCGTCTGGAAGCAGGGCGACTGGTACTACTCGCTCTCCGCCGGCACCGAGCCTGGGCCGGGCAACGGCCGCGTGCGCGCCGACTTCCTGCTGCGCTCGAAGGACCTGACCACCTGGGAGTACCTGCACCCGTTCGCCGAGGGCGACGCCTTCTCCCTGGTCGGCGACGACGGCGCCTGCCCGTACTTCTGGCCCATCGGCGACCGCCACATCCTGCTGCACTTCTCGCACATGAGCGGCGGCAAGTACATCCTCGGCCGCTACGACACCGAGCGCCAGAAGCTGGTGGTCACCGGCGGCGGCCCGTTCAACTTCGGCGCCTCCTGGCCGGCGGGGGTCCATGCCCCCTCCGCCGCGCCGGACGGCGTCGCGCCGGACGGCAAGGGCGGCGTGATGGCTATCTTCAACATGAACGCGGCCAAGCCAACGCCGGGCTGGGACCAGATCATGTCGCTGCCGCGCCACCTGACGCTCAGCCCTGAGGGCGAACTGCTCCAGGAGCCCGCCGGCGACTATGCTTCGTTGCGCGGCGAGCGCGTGGCCGTGGGTGAGACGCGGCTGCCGGCCAACCGCGACGTGGTGCTCGACGCGGTCAAGGGCAATGCGCTGGAGATCGAGGCCGAGATCGACCCGCGCGGCGCGCCGATGGTGGCGCTGGACGTGCTGCGCTCGCCGGGAGCCGAGGAGTTCACGCGCATCGCGATCTACGCGCAGCAGGGATTCCACTACTGGAACCGCGGCGGCCGCGCCGGCCGCGACACGGTCGTCTCGCTGGAGACGGCCATGGCGTCGGGCCTGGCCGATGTGCAGTCGCGCCCGCCGGAGAACGCGCCGATCTACATCCCCGAGGGCCAGCCCGTGCGGCTGCATGTGTTCATCGACAAGAGCGTGGTCGAGGTGTTCATCAACGGCCGGCAGTGCGTGGCGGCGCGGGTCTATCCGGGTCGCGCAGACAGCGTGGGCGTGGCCTTGCGGGCGCAGGGGCGTGAGGCGGCGCTGCGGTCGTTGCAGGCGTGGGCGATGAAGGGTAGTGGCGGCTAGGTCGAGCTACAACTGCAAGGCAGGCAGCAACGGGTCATCGAAATCGTTGTCGATCAGCAGGTCCACCTGCGACCGGCCTTGGGCGAAGAACGCGTCGAAGTAGCGCTCCTTGATCTGCCAGCCACCCAGGCCCAGCAACTCCGACAGCCGAACCCGTGCCGTTGTCGCCTGGTCCACCGTGCGTACCGTCACGGGCGCCGACCACGTGCCGGCCGCTTTGAGCCGCGCGATGATCTGCTCCAAATCGCCGTTGCCGGGCGACACGCCAACGTAGGACACGCCGTTGCTGCCCTGCTGGAAGTGGCGGGTGATCTCGCCCACGCTGTCCTCGACCACGTTGCGGCCAGGGTAGCGCGCCGGGTCGCGGTCATAGAAGTACTCGTTGAACGCCAGCTTGCCCAGCCGCCGCGCATTGGCCACCAGCAGCGAGCCCGTGTAGCGCTGGTCGTAGTCGTGTGCGTCGTTCTGCTTGATGCCCCACACAACCGGGTTGTCCGCGTGGAAGGTGAAGCTGACCGACCCGCGCCGCTGCGCCATCGGGTCACCCACGTTGCCGTAATCGAGCACCAGCCGGTAGGGCTGCGTCAGGTTCGGCAGACCGGCCAGCGCCGCGGCCGCCGAGTCGACGAACTGCCTGGTCTTCAGGTCGCGGAAGCGGTACCAGTCGCGCCCGGCGGTACCGGCGAAGTCGCGCGGCGCGGGCACTTGGTCGAAGCGCGGGTGCCGAGTGCCCCAGGCGGCATTGAGTTTATCGATGCTGCCCTCGTAGCGGCCGGCCAGCCAGGCCCGGAACTCCGCGACAAAGGCCGGATGATAGTCTTCGAGGGTGTCATGGGCGTAGGCGATCTCGGCCTCGCGCGTGACCAGCGGCGCGATGGCCAGGATCTGGCCGGCGTTCTGCTGGCGCGTGTAGCGCTGGCCCACCGCACGCAGGAAGCGCAGGGCCTCGACGAACCGCGGGCTGGCGAACGAGCAGCGCGTCGTGCCGTCCCAACAGGTGTCAGGCTGGCCATCGAGGTTCAGCACGCGGTCTTCGGCGCCAAAGAACAGGCCATCGGCGGGCCGGCGCAGGCAGACGGTCAGGATGACCCGCAGCCCCTTGGCCGCCGCGCGGTCCACGCAGTGGTCCAGCGCGGCCCAGTTGCCGCCACGCTCGGCCGAGGCCCGATCAGGCACAATCTCGTGCCACCAGACATTGATGCGCAGTGCGTTGAAGCCCAGGTTGGCCGCGTAGTCGATACGCGCATCCCAGTCTGCCTCGTCGAACCGGCCCCAGTTGAGCAGGTAGAGGTGACTGGCGATCTGCCAGCGCGTGGTGGCCAAGTCGTCGGCCGGCGCGGCGCTGACCAGCAGCGCCAACGGCAGGAGCCGGGTCAACCAAACAGGCGGGCTCACAGCGTCACCTCGCGCGACCATTCCCGGCCGGCTCGCGCCCACCTTCGCCACCAGCCTACTTCGCGCCCATCACCGTCACCAACCCCTCACCCACCGCCCGGCCCGCCAGGTAGTACGTCTCGGCGTTGTTGAACTCGTGCGCCGGCCAGCCGCCGGGCGACTCGGACTCCTTGCGCACGAAATCGTGGGTCGGCACGAACAGGACGCGGCCCTTGAGCTCGGGGTGCCGGGCCAGATCACACGCCGCCGCCTGAGCACGGCGCAGGTCGCCCCATTCGCCGCCGACCTCGACCCACGGGCCGGTCAGCTCGCCGACGACGATGGGCAGGTCGGGCACGCCCAGGTCGCGCCGCACGTCGCCGATCAGGTTGACCAGGTTCTTCTCATACTCCGGCACGGCGTTCTTGGGGTCGACCCCGTCGTTCCAGCCCTGCCACCAGACCAACCCGGCCAGCTCGGCGCGGCGGCTGGCCAGCGCGGGGAAGTCGATGGGCATGGCACCTATCGCGCGTTCCACGGTCTCCAGCAGCAGTTTGTAGTTCGGGCCGACCTCACCACCGGAGCTGGGCGGGCGGAAATCCTTGTACAGACTCTTGCCGCCCCAGGCCGCCTTGACGACCAGTACCGGATCGGTCCAAGCATCGGCCAGCACCTGCCCACAGCCCAGCTCCAGGCCGAACAGGTCCTTGTTTGCGCCGTAGCCGACGGACAGCCCGCCACGCCGTTCGCCAAAGGTGACGAAGACGTCGTCGCGCACCTTCCAGCGCGAGCGCGCCAGACCGGCATCGGACAGCCGGCGCACGGCGCCGGTGACGTCGAGCTTGGTGCCGTCCGGCAAATCGCCGTAAGCCGCGGAATCGATGATCACCGTGCCCGGCGCAGCGGCGATGCTGATGGCGCCGTTCTCGTCCACCGTCTTCGATTCGTGGCGGCCGGCGACCGTGTAGTCCACACGCAGGCGCTTGGGCACGCCCGGCGCCGGGTCGGTGAAGTTGGTGTTGCTGGCCTCGATGCTGATGGTGGTCAGCGGCTGCGGCTTGCCGTCGTCGCGCCAGGCCTTGACCAGCGCCGCCTTGGCCGGGTCGGCCAGCAGCGCGGTCAGCGTACCCGGCCGCTCTTTCCCGTCCTTGTCCATGGCGGCGATCGCGCCGTAGCCTTCCATGTTGGACTGGCCGACCAGGACGACCACCTTGACCGGCGGCCGGCGCGTGCCCGCCAGCAGATCCCACATGCCCCGACCCAGTGCGTCGCCGATGAGGAAGTAGGTCTCGCCGTTCTTGAACTCGTGATAGCCCTCGCCCGTGGGCGACTCGGCCTCGGTGCGCACGTAGTCGCGCGTGGGCACGAAGCTGACGCTGTCGCGGAACTCGGGCTTGGCGGCCACTGATGACTGCGCGCGCCGCACGGCCAGCGCCGCGGGCTCGCGGCAGTCGGCGCCCCAGGGGCCAGTGAACTCGCCGATGACCACCGGCAGCCGGGGCGCCTTGAGGTCGCGCCGCACATCACGGATCAGGTTGGCCAGGTTCTGCTCGTACTCGGGCACGGCGTTCTTGGGGTCACAGAAGTCGTTCCACCCGTGCCACCAGACGAACCCCGACAGCTCGTAGCCGCCGCCATCGTAGGGCGGGAACTCGGCCTTGAGATTGCCCAGTACGCGGTTGACGGTGTCGATCATGAGCCGGTAGTACGCGCCCGTGGTGCCGCCGGAACTGGGCGGGCGGAAGTCGGTGTACAGGGCACGACCACCCCAGGCCGTCTTGATGATCAGGATCCGGTCCGTGATGTGCTGCTTCAGGACATGACCCAGTTGCAGTTCCGGCCCGAACCACTCCTTGTTGCCCAGGTTCCAGCCGTAGCCGAAGCCCAGGTTGCCCTTGGTGTTGCCGAACTCGTTGATGTCCCACACCCACACGTCGTCGCGCTCGACCCACTTGCCGTCGGGCGTGCGCAGGTGCCTGATCAGCGGCGCCTTGGCGGGGTCGGCCAGCATGGCCGTGAGGGTGCCGGGCTTCTCGCGGCCAGCGGCATCTTTGGCCGTGACCAAGCCCTGGCCCTGCATGTTGGACTGGCCGGCGAGGAGGAAGACCTTCAGCGTGCCGGCTTGCACCAGGCCCGGCAGCAGCGCCGTCAGCACCCAACCCAGCCAACGACCAGACAGCGTACGACGACGGCGGACAACCATGCGAGGCTCCCTTGGCGCACGCGTGGGCGCGCGGGTCCATCGATCACGCGGCCAAGGGATTCGCGCGCGGCGGGGAGCTTCCTCCGCGCGCCGCGATGCCTACGTCGCCGGCAGACCCAACCTGCCCAGCACTTCGACGATCTCCGCGGCGACCTGCTCGGCCGGCCGCTTGCGACCCTCGCGCGACCACTGGCGGGCCACGCCGAACATGCCCCAGCTCAGCACGCAAGCCGCCGTGTCGGTACTGGAGGCAGAAGCGCTGCGTGGGCAGACGCGAGCCGCCAGCCAACGGCGCAGGTAGTCGTGCAGGGTCTCGCGAATGCTGGACTCGATGAGCGGGTCGAACTGGCGGTCGGCACGGCGCGAACTGCGGAACGTGCCGGCCACGAACTCCAGCATCGTCGCCGCCAGCCGCGGCATATCCTCGACGCCGAAGCGCTCGGCAGGCGGCAACTGCTCGGCCAGCACCTGCTCGAACGAGCCGACCACCGCCGCCTCGAGCAGCGCGTATTTGTCCTCGAAATGGTCATAGAAGGTGGCCCGATTGACGCCCGCCGCCGCCGCCACCTCCTGCACGGTGATGTGGCGGAAGCTCTTCTCCGCCACCAACTGCTCAAACGCCGCCACGAGCAGGCGCCGCGTACGCTTCACCCGCGGGTCTTCCAGATTCACCAGCGCCATCACCGACTCCGCCGTTTGGGCGACATTCGTCGCTTAGTGTTGGCTAGACAACGGTCCACAACACCTGTCGCCTAACAACCACGCTGAGAATCAGCATGGTGCAGGTACGCGGAACGGGCAACGGCCGTCGTGGAGCAAACGAGGGAGACCAAGATGCAGGTGATAGAACTGGTAGGGCGCGTGCTGTTCGCGCTGATCTTCGTCAAGTCGGTGCCGGGCCACTTCACGGCCGGCACGATTGCCTTTGCCGCGGGTGCCGGCGTGCCGTTGGCCTCGGTCCTGGTCCCGTTCTCCGGCGTGCTGGCCGGCGTGGGCGGGCTCAGCGTGGCGCTGGGCTACTACGCCAAGGTTGGCGCGGCGCTGCTGGTGATGTTCCTCGTGCCCGTGACACTGATGATGCACGCCTACTGGGCCGCGCCCGATGCGCAGCGGCAGATGCAGTCCATCCAGTTCGTCAAAAACATGGCGCTGGTCGGCGGCGCGCTGATGATCATGGCCCACGGCGCGGGGCCGCTCAGCTTCGATGCCCGACGGCGAGGCCCGGCCAGCGTGTAACCCAACGCGATGGAGCTGTCTCTGGGACCAGCGAGACGGAGACGACAGCATGGTCGTGGTCGTAATGCTGGTCGCGGCGATGCTGCGCTCCTGGCTGCACTGGAAGACGCCTTACGTGCCGGGCATGAACGGCGGCTACTACCTGATCCAGGCCCGTTCACTGCTGGAGAAGGGGCACCTGGGCATACCCGACCTGCCCCTGACGTTCATGCTGCAGGCAGGTGTGGCCAGCCTCTTCGGCCACCTGGGTGTGGCACCCGAGCGCGCCATCATCCTGGCGGTGAAGCTGTGCGACAGCTTCCTGCCCGTGCTGCTGGCGCTACCGGTGTGGTGGCTGGCGCGCGAGTGGCTCCGCCAGGCCGGCCGCGACGAGCGGCTGGCCCTGGTGCCCGCGCTGCTGGTCACCTGCACCGCGCCGCCCATGAGCGTGGTCGGTGACTTCCAGAAGAACGCGCTGGCGCTCGTCTGGCTGGGTCTGCTGTTTGTCACGCTGCGCGACCGGCACACCTCCACCAGCCACTGGCGTGGGCTGACCTCGCTGGTCTGCCTGGCGCTGGTCGGGCTGACGCACATCGGGGTGTTCGGCGCGGCGCTGGCCTACACGGGGGCGGTGTTCGTCGCCGAGACGGCCGTGCTGGCCGACGGCCGCGCGGGCCGGCGCCTGCTGTTCGCCGTGGCCGCCGCGCTGGTCGCCGTGGCCGTGGGCTCGGTGGTGCTGGCTCGATTCGACCCGCAGCGCGTGCATCGGCTGGTCTCCGCGCTGACCAGGCCCGCGGCGTTCCTCAGCGATGGTGATCGCGGTGCGCCCGGTGGCGGCGGGCTGCTGTGGCAACTGCTCGACCCCGCCCACTGGCTGGCCTCGCTGGCCTTCCTCGGCGTGGCCTGGCCGGCGGCCCGCACAGCCTGGCGGCGGCGCGAGAGCCTGCCGGCGGCGGACGTGATCCTGGTCCTGGGCCTGGCGGCGGGCACGGTGGCCATCACCGGCCCGTGGATCGCCGGCGACAAGACGGGGCGACTGGCGCTGATCGCCTTCGTGCCGACCGTGCTGCTGGCCACCTTCGCGCTGGTGCATCTGGCCAGCGAAAGGCGCTTGCGCCAAGTGGCGCTATTGGCCGCTGGCATTGGCTCGCTGACGGCGCTGCCCATGCTGCTGTTCTCTCCGGGGCCTCGCGCCGGCGCCCAGGGCATCGCCGAGATGGCCCAGGTCAAGCCGCTGATCACCGACCCGGCCAACACCTTGGTGGTCGCTGGGCACGGCACCGAATGGTGGGTGGCGTGGGTGCTGCATACGCAGATTGCCCAGCCGTCGGCCCTGACGCCGGAGGTCTGGCAGCGCCACCGGACGGTGCTCTTCCTGGAGAACCGCAACGGTGGCCCCGGTGGACCGGGCGGGCCTGGTGGCCCCGGCGGACCGGGCGGCCCGCCACCACCACCGCCGCCGGGCCGTGGCAGGCCGGGTGGCCCACCCGGCGGTCCACCTGGCGGTCCGCCCAACGATAGCCACATGAACCTGCCCGACCTGCCGGCCTCAACGCCGGTCATCTATCGGGGCCAGTGGCTGACGGTCTGGCGCGTCGACACACCGGTCAGCGCGCAGACCAACGAGTGAGCAAGGGAGACGGTCGTGGATGCAATGAGAATGCCCGTGCTGTTCATTGGCCATGGCTCGCCGATGAACGCCATCGCCGACAACACCTGGAGCCGTGCCTTCGCGCGCCTGGCAGCGGAGTTGCCCACGCCAAAGGCCATTCTAGCGGTCTCGGCGCACTGGTTCGTGGACGGTGTGCAGACTACCGGTGACCATCGCCCCGAGACCATCCACGATTTCGGCGGGTTCCCCCAGGCGCTGTTCGACATGCGCTACCCGGCGCCCGGCAGTCCCGAACTGGCCCGGCAGGTGGTCGATCTGCTCGGCGCCGAGCGAGCCTCGGTCAGCCTGGACTGGGGGCTCGACCACGGCACCTGGTCGGTGCTGCACTGGCTGCGGCCCCAGGCCGATCTGCCCGTGGTGCAACTCAGCCTTGATCGGCGTCTGGCGCCAGGCGAGCACGTGGCCCTGGGCCGCGCGCTGGCGCCATTGCGCGACGAGGGCGTGCTGATCCTGGCCAGCGGCAACGTCACCCACAACCTGCGTGACGCCATGGCCCGCGCGCGCCAGCCCGAGCCCGAGACGCCGCCCTGGGCCGCGTCCTTCGACGCCGATGTGGCTGCCGCCCTGGTCCAGCGCGACGCCGACTGGCTGGCCGCCGCGCTCGAGACCGAGGCGGGCCGCCATTCGCACCCGAGCCCCGACCACTACCTGCCGGTGCTCTACGCCGCGGCGGCCGCCGATGGGGTGGACGCGGTCACCTTCCCTGTGGCAGGCTTCGACCTGGGCTCGCTGTCGATGCGCGCCGCACTGTATGCCCCGTAGGCCCGGCAGGGCCACGGGCTCATATGACGCCGTCACCGCAGGAGGCAGGGAGCATGGCCGAGTGCACTCGTCGTGATGTGTTGCGGTCGCTGGGGCTGGGCGGCTTGACGCTGGCACTCGCCGGTCGCGTCGGCGGCCAGGCCGCTGTCGGCGGCCGCAAGCCGAACATCGTCATCCTCCTGGCCGACGACCTGGGCTGGGGCGATGTAGGCTGCTACGGCGGACGAGACATCCCCACCCCCAATCTGGATGCCTTGGCCGCCTCGGGCGCACGCTTCACCAATGCCTACAGCAGCGGGCCGGTCTGCAGCCCGACGCGCGCGGGGCTGATGACAGGGCGCTACCAGCAGCGCTTCGGCTTCGACGCCAACGCCGAAGGCCAGGCCGCGCCCACCGATCGTGGGCCACGTGCGCTGGACATCGCGCAGACCACCATCGCGCAACGCCTGCGGCAAGCCGGCTACGCCACCGGGCTGGTAGGCAAATGGCACCTGGGGCCCGATCCTGGCTACCTGCCCAACGATCGCGGGTTCGACGAGTTCTACGGCTACCTGCCCTACGGTCTGGCCGCCAAGGGACCGGGCGGCGGGCCGCTGCCCATCTACCGTGACAAGCAGCAGGTGGAGACGCCGGCCAACCACATGGCGCAGTTCGGCCGCGAGGCGCAGGCGTTCATTGAGCGGCACCAGGCTGCGCCGTTCTTCCTCTACCTGGCCTTCTCGGCAGTCCATGGGCCAATGGTTGGTCCCGAACCTTACTTGTCCAAATTCAAGGACATCGCACTGGCGCCGCGCCGCAAGTACGCCGCCGACCTGAACCAGCTCGACGACATCGTCGGCCAGGTGCTGGCCAAGATTGCCGCCCTCGGCTTGGCGGAGGACACGCTCGTCTTCTTCCTGGGCGACAACGGCGGACCTGGCCGGCCGGCCGACAACGGCCCCCTGCGCGGCACCAAGTGGACGCTGTGGGAAGGCGGGATCCGCGTGCCATTCGCCGTGCGCTGGAAGGGCCGCATCCCCGCCGGGCAGACGCTCGATCAGCCCATCATCCAACTCGACATCGTCAACACGGCGCTGGCCGCCGCGGGCGCGGAGGTCAAGACCACCGACCTGCTGGACGGCGCCGACCTGCTGCCGCTGGTGGCGGGTAAGTCGCCTGCCGCGCCGCATGATGCGCTCTACTGGCGGTTCGGCGTGCAGTATGCCGTGCGCCAGGGCGACTGGAAACTGGTCAAGCCACACATCGACCAGCAGCCACACCTGTTCAACCTGGCCCAGGATATCGGCGAGTCGATCGACCTGGCCGCCAAGGAGCCCGCACGTGTGAAGGCCATGCAGGCCGTGTGGGATAGCTGGAATGCCCTGAACGAGCCACCGCGCTGGATAGACCGGCGCTGGAACGGCGACGGGCCTGGCCCGGCCAAGCCGCCGGCGCGCCGGCCCGTGGCGCCGGCCGAGCTGGACAACGACCGCTGAGCAGAGCATCGCCGCGCAGCCGTTGGGCGTCCGATCAGGGCTTGACGGCGGAGCGTTCGCCCCGCGCCAGAGCCAACGCGGTTGGCCACGCCCGACGCCGCCTTTGCGCGCCGGCCGGCGTCGGTGTATCCTGACACCGAGGGTGAGCGCCGAATTGACCTCTTTGAGCAAGGCAAAATGGATAGCCGGGCTGGTGCTGGCCGCCGGCGTGGTGGTCGGGCTGGCCCTGTGGCAGCGCCCGCGACCGCCTCAGGGCCTGACCAAGGCGCCGGCGGCCGTAGTGGCCGCGGCGGCGGTCACGCGCGGCCGGGTGGCCCAGAGCATCACGCTCAGCGGTACGTTGCAGCCGGTACAGCGCGTAGAGCTGTCGGCGCAGGTGCCGGCCAAGGTCAGCGCGGTCTACGTCAAGGAGGGCGACAGCGTGCCCGCGGGTGCCGTGCTGGCTCGGTTCGACGAGCGTGAGATGCGCGCCAACGTGGACAAGGCCGCCGCCGGCATACGCGCTGCCGCTGCCCAGGTGACCAAGGCGCGCGTGGGCGCCGAGATGACGCGCTCGCTGGCCGATGTGCGTGTCGATCGCGCCATGGACGGCATCAAGGCGGCCGACGCCCAGGTCAGCGGCGCGCGCGCGGGTGCCGAGGTCAGCGAGGCCAGCGCCAAGGCCCAGGTGAGCCAGGCGCTCAGCGGCATCGAAGCCGCCGAAGCCGCCGTGCTCCAGGCCGAGAAGGGCGCCGCGCTCAGTCGGCAACAGGCCGACAGCGACATTGCCACGGCCCAGGGCGGCCTGGCCGCCGCCGAGGCCGACCTCAAGCGCGCCACCAGCGGCGCCAGCGTCGGCTCCGATGCCGCCGCGGCCGATGTGGAGCGCGCCCGGGCCGGCGTGGCCACGGCCGAAGCCAATCTGGCCCGCGTCAAGGCCGGAGCACGCACCAGCGATGTCGAAGCCGCCGAGGCGCAGGTCAAGCAGGCCCGCATCGGTCGCGATGCCGCTAAGCGGGCCGTGGACGACCTGACCTATCTGCGCAAAAACGGCGGTGTCGCGGGCGCCGACCTGCAGCAGGCGCAGACCCAACTCGATATCTGCAACGCACAGGTGGACGCCGCCGAGGCGCAGTTGCGCGGCGCACGCGCCGGCGCCAGCGCCGAGGAAGTGGCCGCCGCCGAAGGCCAACTGCGCGAGGCCCGCGCCGGACTCAAGCAGGCCGAGGCCGGCCAGGGCCGGTCAAGCGTGTCGGCGGCCGAGATCGAGGCGGCGCGCGCCAATGTGGATCGCGCGCGCACGGGCCTGCAGTCGGCCGAGAAGGCCAAGGCCGAACGTTACGGTCTGGCCGAAGCGCAGGTGCGCGCGGCGCGCGCGGCGGTGGAGCAGGCGCGAGCTGGCCACGGCGCCGCGGTGTCGGGGCTCGGCGTGGGCAAAGTGCGGCAGGCGGAAGTGGCCGCGGCCCAGGGCAACCTGGCGCAAGCCGGCGGCGGGCTGCGTGAAGCGCAGGTGGGCCGGCGCGAGGCCGAGGTGCGCGCCGCCGACCTGGCCGCCGCGCAAGCCGGGCTGCTGGCCGCGCAGGCCGACTATCGACTGGCCGCCGAGCAGATCGCCAAGTGCCAACTCGTCTCGCCGGTGGCGGGCCAGGTGACCAAGCTGGCGCTCCATGCCGGCGACGCCGTCATGCCCGGCATGCCGCTGGCCGCCGTGGAGACCAAGGCCGCCGCGGAGCTGGTCTGTCTGGTCTCGGGCGACCAGCGCGCGCAACTGCGGGCCGGCCAACCGGCGCGAGTCAAGGTGGACGGCAGCAAGCGCGAGTTCACGGCCACGGTGCGCGAGGTGGCCACCTCGGCCGAGGCCGATGGCCGCACTTTCCGGGTGCGCCTGCTGGTCGCCGGCGACGGCCTGCTGCCCGGTGCGCGCGCCACCTGCGAGGTCGACGTGGCGGTCGACGACGCGGCGCTGTGCGTGCCGCTGCCCGCGGTCCAGGATGTCGACGGCGAGGCGCCACATGTGTTTGTCACCCAAGCCGGCCGAGCGGTGCGGCGGCCGGTGACACTGGGGTTGCGCTCAACGGCCACCGCGCAGGTGGTCGAGGGCTTGGCCGAAGGTGACCTGGTCGTCGTCTCGGGCGCCGAGAACCTGCACGACGGGTCCGCGGTGGACACGCGTTAGAAGGAACCCCGCAAGCACCATGTGGTTGACCCGCCTGGCCATCGACCGACCGTTCATCACCGCGCTCATGTGCGCGGTGCTGCTCTTTGGCGGCCTGTTCAGCGGGCTCAACCTGCCGGTCGACCTCAACCCCAAGGCCGACCTGGCCACGCTGACCATCACCTGCATCTATCCGGGCGCATCGCCGGCCAATGTCGAGACGTCGGTGGCCAAGCCGCTGGAGGAGTGCCTCAAGTCGGTGGCGCGGCTGGACCACCTGATGACCATCAGCCAGGACAGCGTCTGCTACTCGTTCGCCGAGTTCAGCGTGGGCACCGACTCCGGCGAGGCCCAGGATGCCTGCCGTGAGGCCATCAGCGCGGCCCGGTCGCGCTTCCCCGCGGGGATGCTGGATCCCGTGCTGGCCAAGCTGGACATCAATGCCCAGCCCGTGCTGTTCCTTGGCGTCAGCGGCCCGCGCAGCCCCGAGGAGCTGCGGTCGCTGGCCAAGGACGTGGTCGAGCCCAGACTGCGCTCGGTACGAGGCGTCACCGCGGTCGAAGTGCTCGGCGGCCGCGAGCGCGAGGTGCATGTCGAGATCGACCGCGAGAAGCTGCTGTCTTCGGGCCTGACCATCACGCGCGTGGCCCAAGTGGTCGAAGGTGCCAACGTTAATGTGCCAGGTGGCAATCTGGAGCGCGGCAACGAGGCGCGCGGCGTGCGCCTGGTCGGCCGGTTCGCCAACCTTGACGATGTCCGCGGCGTGCCGCTGCCACCGCCCGATGACCCCGGCCGGCTGATCGAGCAGGCCATGCGCCCCCAAGCCCCGCATCAGCCCAATCGCGCGCTGCGGCTGGGCGACATCGCCACGGTGGCCCTGCGCGCGGTGGAGCCCGAGGTGCGCGTACGGCTGCAGCAGGCCGAGGCGGTGGGCATCATCGTCACCAAGCGCGGCGACGGCAACACCATCCGCATCGCCCGCGAGGCCCTGGCCGCAGCCCAGAGCGCGCCACTGCCCGAAGGCGTCAAGATCATCGTCGCCCGCGACCAGGCGCGCACGGTGTCCGAGGCGCTGACGGATGTCAATGTCAGCCTGGCCCTTGCGGTGCTGCTCTGCGCGGCGGCCATCCTGCTGTTTCTGCGCAATGCGCGGGCCACGGCCATCGTCTGCACGACCATCCCGGTCTGCCTGCTCGGCGCGCTGGCGCCCATGGCCTGGGGCGGCCACACCATCAACCAGATGACGCTGCTCGGCCTGGCCATCAGCATCGGCATCCTGGTCGACGACAGCATCGTCTGCATCGAGGCCATCACCCATCGGCTGCAGCAGGGCGAACCTGCCGCCGAGGCGGCCTTCAACGGCCGGAACGACATCGCCCTGGCCGACACCTCGACCACGCTGCTGGACGTCGCCGTCTACGGGCCGATCGCCTTCATGGCCGGCACCGTGGGCCAGTTCTTCCGCGACTTCGGCTTCGTCGTGGCGGTCACCGCCGGGCTGTCGCTGTTTGCCGCCTACACCATCGTGCCATCCATGGCCGCGCGCTTCTACCGCGACCGGCCGCCCAGCGGCCGCGAGCTGGAGCAGAGCCCCGCCCTGGAGCGGCTCACCGGACGCTACCACGTCGTGCTCGAATGGGCGCTGCGGCACCGCGGACGCACGTTGATCATCGGCTGGACGGGCCTGGCCCTGGCCGGCCTGCTCGCCTGGCAGTGCCTGGGCATCGACCTCATTCCCGCCGCCGACCTGAGCACCATCGCCGTCAACATCGAGCTGCCCGGCGCCGCCGGCGCCAAGGCCACCGAGCAGACCGTGGCCAGCGCCGAAAAGCTGATCGGCGCTATCCCGGAGGTGGATACGCTGTTCACCACGCTCGGCCGCATCGAGGTGGGCTTCGGCGTGGTCAGCCGCATGGGCCCGCGCTACGCGCAGATCAATGTCACACTGCGCGACAAGCGCGGCATGGTCGACCGGCTCACGTTCCGCGGGCGCGGACTGCGGACGCGCAGCGACGACGCCGTGGCCGCAGAGGTCCGCACCAGGCTGCGGGCCATTCCCGCCGCCAACTTCCAGGTCATCGCCGTGCATGGGTGGGGTGGCGCCGGCGCACCGGTCGACTTCAGCCTGTACGGCAAGGACGCGGCGCTGCTGGCGGCGGCCGGCGTCGAGGCGCTCGAGGGCCTGCGCACCATGCCCGGCCTGCTCGACCCCGACGTCGCCTGGCGCCTGGGCGAGCCCGAGGTGCAGGTCGAGATGCAGCGCGACCGCGCGCGCGAGTTGTACATCTACCCCGGCGTGGTGGCCCAGGAACTGCGCGCCTCGGTGGCCGGCACCGACGCCGGCACGTTCGAGCAGGGCGATGACGTACTGCCGGTCAAGGTGCGCCTGCGGCCTGTCGACCGCCGCGGCGAGAGCGATCTGGCGCGCATCCCCGTGGGGCGTAGCGCCAGCCGCGAGCTGACCATCGGCGACGTGGCCTCGCTCCGGTCCGCGGCCGGCCCAACGCGTATCGACCGCCGCGACGGCGTGCGCGACCTCAACTTCAAGGCCTACCTGGCCGCCGGAGTCAGCCTGGGCGAGGCCCAGAAGGCCATCACGGCCATGGTGACCCGCCTCGGCGTGGCCAGCGAGAAGGACCCCGCGAGCACGCCGTCCGCCAAATACGCCGGGCTGCGCTGGGGTTGGCGGGGCGACGCCGCCACCATGGCCGAGAGCACCAAGTACATGGTCGGCACTGGCCTGCTCGGACTCACCCTGGCCTACCTGGTCATGGCGGTGCTGTTCAACAGCGCACTCCATCCGCTGACCATCCTGCTGTCGGTACCCATGGCCGGCACGGGTGGCCTGCTGCTACTCGCGGTCACGGGCTCCAGCCTGTCCATCGTCAGCGGCATCGGCTTCATCCTGCTCATCGGCATCGTGGTGCGCAACGCCATTCTGCTGATCGACTACACGCTGCAGCTCCGCGCCCAAGGCGTCGAACGCCACCACGCTGTCGTTCAGGCCGGCCTGCGCCGCCTGCGGCCCATCCTCATGACCACCTTCACCACCACCGTGGGCATGCTGCCCGTGGCCCTCGGCCTGGGCAAGGGCGCCGAGATCCGCTCCCCGATGGCCGTCGCGGTCATCGGTGGCCTGCTGCTCTCCACCTTGCTCACGCTGGTCATCATCCCCGTTACCTACACGCTGCTGGACGACTGGTTCGGCCGCCCCTGACCCGCCGACTCGCCGACTCCCCCAGATAGCCGGAACCCCTCGGCCGCTGGCCGCCTCCCTTGTCCATGGGCGCGAACCTGCTCCTGGTGCACGTTTGCGTGGCTGTCAACAGCCACCAGGCCCGACTGTAGCCGGATTGTTACATGGCCGACAAGAAAGGCCTTGCATGTGAGGGGGGGCCGTGGGGTATAATCCCGTAACCAGGTTAATGGTTTCGCCCCGCGGGGGCGAGGAGCGGATCGGGCAGAGGAGGCCAGGCCGAGCGAGGGAGCTGGGACTGGCGTGACGAGGAAGGGAGCAGGGCAGTGGAACCGACACAGGCCTTGGATTGGGATCCGACCTTGGAAGACGATGCCTACGGTGACGACGACGAGGTCGCCGAGCGCGATACGAACGAACCGATGCCCCGGGCCGAGGGCATGGGCGTGGCCAGTGCGCCGCGCAATATGAACCTGCTGACGCGGGAGGAAGAGATCAGCCTGGCCAAGCTGGTTGAGCGCGGTGATCAGGAAGCGCGGCAGCGGCTGATCGACGCCAATCACCGCCTGGTCTTCAGCGTGGTGAACAAGTACCGCTACAGCGGCGTGCCGCTGGAGGATCTGGTGCAGGAGGGTTTCCTGGGCCTGATCGCCGCGGCGGACAAGTTTGACTACCGGCGCAACTGCCGGTTCTCCACGGTGGCCACGATCTGGATCCGCGCGCACGTGCTGCAAGCCATCCAGAACCTGCGCCCGCTGGTGCACGTGCCGCAACGCGTGGCCAACGCGGCCAAGCGCATGTGGCGCGCCACCGAGGAGCTGACCCAGGAACTCGAGCGCAAGCCCACCGCCGACGAGCTGGCCACCAAGCTGAGCCTCGAGGCGGGGCGCGTGGACGAACTGAGCCGCATCTCGCAAGACTGGCTCAGCCTCGACGAGCCGCTGGGTGACGAAGGCGACACCTCCATGATGGAGATGGTGGCCGACGACGCGCAAGGCGCGCCGGCGCTGGCTGCGCAACGCAGCTGCCTGCGCGAACAGCTCAAGGTGGCCATGGGCCGGCTCACCGACCGCGAGCAGATCGTGCTGCGACTGCGCTTCGGGCTCGACGATGGCCAGGAGCGCACACTTGACGAGATTGGCCGCCAGTTCGACCTGACGCGCCAGCGCATCAAGGAGATCGAGACCGCGGCGCTGGCCAAGCTGCGCAACGGTGGGCCCGCCCGCCAGCGGCTGGAACCGGCCTGGGCGGCTGGCAGCTAGGCTCCGATAGCACTCCTCAGACGCGACAAGGGCCCGGATCCTAGGATCCGGGCCCTTGTCGTTGGGTTTCGGGGTTGGGAGGGAGTTCTCTGCGTACTAATCTAGTCGCCGGCCAGAGCCAACGCCGCCGAGAATTGCGGCCGATGGCGCAAGCGCCGTAGCGCGCTCTGCTCCAACTCGCGGGCACGCTGCCGGCTGATGCTCAACTCGCGGCCGACCTCGGCCAGGCTGCGCGGTTCGTCGGCGTCCAGGCCGAAGCGCAGCCGCAAGACTTCTTCCTCGCGCGGGGTCAAGTGCTTGAGGCCCTCATTGACATCCTCGCGCAGTTCGGCGAGCACAATCAGTTCCTGCGCCGAAGGGTCACTGCTGGGGACCAGCCACTCTTCGGGCGGACGCCCGTCGTCCTGGTCGTTGCCGTCCAGCGAACTCGGCGGCGGCACGACACGACGCGCCTCCTCCACCTGCTCGACACTCAGCCCCACGCGTCCAGACAGCTCCTCGGACGAGGGCAGCCGCTGCAACTCCTGGGTCAGAAACTCCTCTTCGCGGCGGATGCGGGCCGCGGTCTGCGCCAGCCGCTCGGGCACCGGCATGACCGCGCGCAGCCGCGTCGCGGCGCGCAGCACGGCGCCGCGAATCCACAGCAGCGCATAGGTGTTGAACCGGCAACCGCGCGCCAGGTCGAAGCGGTCAGCCGCCTCGATCAGGCCCAGGTTGCCTTCCTGAATAAGGTCCTCGACCGGCACACCTGTGTGGCGGAACTTGCTCACCACGTGGAAGACGAGCCGATGGTTGGCCTCGATCAGCTGCCGCCGGGCCTCATCATCGCCCTGCGCCACGCGCCGTGCGAGCACTCGCTCTTCCACCGCGCTCAGCAACGAGCCGCTGGCTGTATCACCGCCCGGGTAATACGTGCGCCACGCCGCCGCTGCCGCCACCGCAAACTCGCCGGAACTCGCCGGCATTGTGCGTCCCGCCTCGAACGACAACCGATCCCCACCATGCGCCATCGCCCTTGCCCTCTTGCGTCCCATTCTGTATCGGCGCGGCCCGCAATGCAGGAGCCAATTTGAGGAATCTGACCAACATTATCCAGTTGCCCCCGCATACGCCCGGGCGTGCCGACTCTGGCGCCTGACCCAGCGCCTGAGCAAACCGATGATCGTACGAACGCCTGTTTGAAAAGCCCTTGCGCTGGGCTGGCGAGGTGGCTATAATCGGCCCATGCGATCAGGAAGGGCAGACAAGATGGCCAAGGACAAGCCGATTGGCAATGGCAAGGGTAGCAAGACGGACGCCCTGGCGGAGGCCATGGCGCAGGTCGAGAAGCAGTTTGGCGCCGGCGCGCTGATGCGGCTGGGCGACAGGCCGCGGCAGAAGATCGAAGTCATTCCCTCGGGCTCGCTGTCGCTGGACATCGCGCTGGGTGTGGGCGGCATCCCGCGCGGGCGCATCATCGAGCTGTTTGGCGGGGAGTCGTCGGGCAAGACGACGCTGGCGCTGCACATGCTGTGTGAGGCGCAGCGCGCCGGCGGCGTGGGCGCCATCATCGACGCCGAGCACGCCATGGACCCGCAGTATGCCGCCAAACTGGGGCTCAACACCGACGAACTGCTCATCTCCCAGCCGGAGACCGGTGAGCAGGCGCTCGAGATCGCCGATGTGCTGGTGCGCAGCAGTGCGGTGGACCTGGTGGTCATCGACTCGGTGGCGGCGTTGACGCCGAAGGCCGAGATCGAGGGCGAGATGGGCGACCAGTTCGTGGGCCTGCAGGCGCGCATGATGAGCCAGGCACTGCGCAAGCTCGCGGGCAACCTCAACCGCTCCAACACGGCCATGATCTTCATCAACCAGATCCGCGAGAAGATCGGCGTGATGTTCGGCTCGCCCGAAACCACGCCGGGCGGCCGCGCGCTCAAGTTCTATGCCAGTGTCCGCATCAAGACCCGTCGCGTGCAGCAGATCAAAGAGGGCGGCGACGCCATCGGCAACGAGCACGTGGCGCAGGTGGTCAAGAACAAGGTCGCGCCGCCGTTCCGCGAGGCCAACTTCGAGATCATCTACGGTCTTGGCGTCAGCCATGCCGGCGAGCTGATCCAGCTCGGCGTGGACATGGGGCTGATCAAGAAGAGCGGCGCCTGGTTCAGTTGCGGTGAAGAGCGCATTGGCAACGGCCGTGAGGCAGCGCGCCGCTACTTGCAGGAGAATCCCGCTCTGGCCCTGCGCATCGAGAACCAGATCCGCACCGGCCAAGGCCTGGAGGCACTGCCCGTGCCGCCCGAACTGGCCGATGGCGCGGCGACCGCGCCGGCAGCCCCGGCGGCGGGGGCGTGAGCAGCGATCCGGTGTCGGCGGCCTATCTGGCGGCGCTCCGGCTGCTGGACCGGCGCCGCTACACCGACCACCAACTGCGGACCAAGCTGACCGAGCAGGAGCACGCGCCAGAGAGCATCGATGCCGTGCTGGCGCGGCTCACTGCCTCGGGGTTGGTCGATGACCGGGCCTATGCCGAGGCCTACGTGCGCGATGGACAGACGCTGCGCGGCCACGGACGCCAGCGTCTGGCACGCGATCTGCGCCGTCGCGGCATTGACCGCGATGTGGTCGAGCTGGTACTCGACGAGCAGTATCCGCGCGAGGATGAGGCCGCGGTGGCGCTTGACCTGGCGCGCCGCCGAGCCCCCCGGCTGGCGGGGCTGCCACCCGACCAGGCGCGCCGGCGGTTGGCCGGCTACCTGGAGCGGCGCGGCCTCAACGCCCGCGCGGTCTGGGCGGCGGTCGACGCCGCGCTCAGCGACGTCGAACCCAACGGTGACGAGTAGCCTGCGCAGTCGCCTGCGCGGCGACCAGACAACTCCGGCCTACTTGACCTCCACCACCTCCACCGCCAGCGGCGCCAGCTTGCCCACCAGCCGGCCACCGCGCACCTCCAGCGTCGGCGCTTGCCCGGGCAGCAGCTCGGCCAGACCCGTGGCAGCCACCAACGGCAGGTCGACCGGCTGCTCGGCCGTCGTCGGGTTGGCCAGGCAGGCCACGCGCCGGCCACCTTGCGTCCAAACCGCCGCGCGCACCTTGGCGTCCGCGCTGCTCAGGTCGGTGCGCTGGCCTTCCAGCAACCAGGGCTGCAGCCGCCTGATCTCGGCGGGCAGCGCCTTCATGGCCGCCCATAGCGCGGGGTTGGCGCGCATGTCGAAGTCCTGATCGCGGTAGGTGTAGTAGACCAGCCCCTTGGCGCCGGCGATGAGCGCCAGGTAGGTCAGGGCACGTTCCTCATCGGGCTTTGGCACGCGCCAGGTGTTGGGCTTGGCGTACCCGAACGCCTGCGGGATGGCCCAAATGGGCCGGCCCAGCGGTGTGGCCGCGCGCACCGCCGCGGCGATCATCTCGTACTCCTGGTCTAGGTCGGCGCCGCCGGTGTGGATGGGATAGGGATCCGGCGCGATGACCTCAGCCATGGCCGCATACCGTGGGTAAGCGGTCGGCACGCAGAGCGTCATGTAGGTCGGCACCGTGGCGTCGGCGTCCTTGATGCGGTTGTGCCGGGCCAGCATCTCCTCGGGCGCCACGCCCTGGCCGTCCGGCTCATCGCCGGGGTTCCAGGCCAGCACGGCGCGGTGCCCGCGGTAGCGCTCGATGGACTTGGTCATGTCCACGCCGAACTCGGTGATGACTTTCACGCCGAGCCGGTCTGCCTCGTCCAACAGCGGCTGCCATTCGTCGAGGCCCTTCTGGCTCGCGTGCAGCGTGTTGTAGCCCGCAGCCGCGATCTCGCGCAGGCAGGCCAGCCGGTCCTCGGCCGGGAACGGCCACGACACATGGTAGAAGCCCATGGGGAAGAACGGCTTGCCGTCGACCAGGGTGACCAGGTCGCCGGGCCGGACATAGACGCGCGGCGTCGGGTGTACGGTGAACCGCCGCTCGACCGAGGCCAGCACGTCGGCACCATGACGCAGCGCCATGACCAGCGTGTGCGGCCCGAGCTCCAGCTTGCCCACCGTGGCAACGCCGGCGCCCGTCTCGGGCAGCGGCAGCGGCCGTTCGGCGCCACCGTCCACACGCAGGCCAAGCCGCGGCGCGTCGCCGGGCAGGTCGTTGGGCGGCGCGGCCGAGACGGTGTAAGCCACGCTGTCTTGCCAGGGGTAGAGGTGGCGCTCGCGCAGGTCGAAGTTCAGCATGGCCGGCACATGCTGCACGAATTCGTAGTCGACCGGGTCGCCAGCGCCGGCGCTGATGGACAGCGTGACGCGCGTGTCGCCCCGCTGGCTGACGCGGTACGGAAGCACCACGTCCAGCGTCGCGCCGGGCGCGATGGCCGCGTCCTTGGTCGAGGTGACCGGCGCTTTGGCCTCCGGCTCAAGCACCGACAGGCTGACGCGGTAGGTCAGCGCCTGGGTGGTGTCGTTGGCCAACACCGCGTGGGCGGCATGCTGCCCGGGCCGTGGACCGCCAACGCTGGCGTCGGACAGCGACACACCACGCCGCCGCGCCTGACAGTGCAGCCAGCTGTTGGCCACCAGCGGCGATGCGGCCGCCTGGCCGTCGGCGCCCTTGAGCGAGAAGTGGCTGGTGACGACCACGGAGCCGCGGCCCAGGTCCTGCATGGCCAGCACGACGCCCTTGTCGCGCTCGGTCATCAGCGGTCGCCAGGCCGGGGCCAGGCCGGTGAGGTGCGCCCAGATGGTGGCGCGGTCGCCCAGAATCTGGCCCAGGTTGACCGGCGCCGTGAGGACCGAGCCGGCACCCGGCACGGGGATGCCACCCGGCGCGCGGTCCTTGGGGCAGGGCTCGCTGCGGAGAGCGAAGGTCGGTCCCAGCCGGCCGAGCCATTTGTCGAGTACGGAGTCATAGCTGGCATCCGTGATCAGCAGCAGCCCACCCCGCTCGACGAACCGTCGCCAGGCGTCCGCGTGCGGCGCCATGTCGACCGTGTGCTCGTAGTTGGCCACGCTGGCTGCGACGACGATGTCGAACTCGTCCAGCCGGGCCACGAGGTCGGCGGTCTTCGTGTTCTCGAAGCCCTCGAACCGCCAGCCGAGCGCCTTGAGCGGCGCGTCCCATTCCTCGCGGAAGGCGTAGTCGCCCCAGGAGGAGTAGACGACGGCGACTCTGCGGGGTGGCTCATTGCCCGCGCCGATGGTCAACAGCGCCAGCATGGTCAGGACAGCACCCATGGTCTCGATTCTCCCGCGCCCCAGCCGGATGCCAGGGCTGTTCGGCGCAGGTGGCGTTGGCCCTTCCGCTGCCGTTGACCGGCCCGGCCCGACGGGCTACAGTCAAGTCATGAGCGACCTGCTGAGCGCCGGAGCCTGGGTCACGCCAGAGGAGTACCTGGCCTTCGAGATGTCGGCCGAGACCAAGCACGAGTACGTCGCGGGTCGCATCTACGACCGGGCCGAGTGCGACGCCAACCACAACCGCATCGCGGGGAACCTTCTCGCCCTGCTCTGGGCGCATCTGCGCGGCACACCTTGTGACGTCCTCGGGTCCGACATGCGATTGCGCGCGCAGTCGACCGTCTACTACTACCCCGACGTCATGGTCTGCTGCGATCCCACGGACGACGCGCCGACCCACCGCTGCCGACCGCGCTACGTGTTCGAGATCGTCTCGGCCGACACCCGGCGTACCGACGAACGTGAGAAGGCCTTCGCCTACTACCTGATGGCCAGCGTCGAAGCCTACATCCTCATCGAGCAGGACCGCTGCCACGCGACCATCCAGCACCGGACCGCCGACGATGAGTGGTGGCAGACCGAGTCGCTCGACGGACCCCAGGCCGTGCTCCGCCTCGACGGCTTCGGTTGGTCCGTGCCGCTGGCGCTGCTCTATGAGCGGACCGAAGTGGCCACCTGGCCCGCCGGCGTCTCGATCACCAGCCCCCAGCCCACCGCGCTCGGCCGCCGCGCCGGCAGGTCCACCACCGTCGCCCCGTCCACACGGCGCCAGGCCAACGGCCCTTCGTGGCCCAGGAGCCGCACGACCGAGCCGTCGGCCGGCTGCTGACCGCGTAGCGTCACCTGGGCCAGCGGCTGCTCGATGTCCATGACCAGCGCGTAGACCCGGCCGTCGCGCTGGGTATAGCAGGTCTGCTCCTCGCGATAAGGAGCGATGGGCCGCGAACTGTAGATGGCCTCGCCGTTGATCCCTAGCCAGGCGCCGATCTCGAGCAGGCGGCTGGTCGCCACGTCGTCGATGGTGCCTTCGGGCGTCGGCCCAACACCCAGCAGCAGGTTGCCGCCCTTGGCCACCACATCCACCAGCAGGCGGATGGTCTGGGCGGCGGGCGGGTAGACCATCCGGCCCGGGCAGTACTTCCAGTGGTCGCTGAGCGTGATGCACGACTCCCAGGGGAAGTCGAGCGGCACGTCGGGCACCGTCTGCTCGGGGGTGATCAGGTTCTCGTGCTCGCCGCCGACAGTGCGGTCGGCGATGATCAGGCCGGGCTGTGCGGCGCGCGACTCCGCCGCCAGCCGGTCCATGTCGATGTCCTGCAACGGAGGCCGGACCTGGCCGCCATCAAGCCAGAGGATGTCGATGGGCCCGTAGCCGGTCATCAGTTCGCCCACCTGGGCGTGGACATACTCGACGAACTGCCGCCAGACCGCAGGCTCCGCCAGCGTGTCGTAGTTGGGATTGCGGTCGACCACCGGCCGGTCGGGCCGCCAGTAGGCCGGCTGATGCCAATCGGACTTGGAGAAGTAGCAGCTGATGGCCATCTGCCGCGCCCGGAACGCATCGAACACCTCGCGGATGATGTCCGCGCGCGGGTGCGCCGCGAACGGACAACTCGGATGCGTGACGCGGTAGTCGGTGGTGCGCGTATCCCACAAGCAGAACCCGTCGTGGTGCTTGGTGGTCATGCACACGTAGCGGAAGCCAGCCGCGCTGGCCAGATCAGCCCACGCCGCGGCATCGAAGCCGACCGGGTTGAAGGTCCGGTTGAGGGCGCGATAGGCCTCGCTAAAGCGCGCCAGATCGCGACCATGCTCATTCCAGCAGCGCAGATCATCGGGCCGCGCCCAGCTATCCTCGGGCACCAACGGCCAGGACTCGCAGCAGTCCCACTGGCTGTAGATGCCAAAGTGCAGGATCAGCCCGAACTTGAGATCCCCGAACCACTCCAGCCGGTCGCGCAACCATTGGGGATAGGCGGCCAGCCGAGCGGCGGCGTCCGACGCCGCGGCCTCCGGGCTGCTGTGGGCGATGATGTCCTGGCGGTCGGCCGTGCTCATACGGGACTCCAGACGCCTACTTCATCTGCGGCAGAATGATGCCGCGCATGATCACCTTCTGGCAGGTCAGGAAGATGATCAACACCGGGATCGAGTTGACAATGAACGTGGCCATGACCAGCCACGGCGTGGCGGCCAGGGTCTGGCTGAACTGGTAGGTCCAGACCGCGATGGTCCACATGGCGCGGTTCTGGCAGACGATGATGGCCCACTCCCAGCCGTTGTAGGCGGCGATGAAGGCGTGCAACATGCTCAGCGCCAGGATCGGCTTGACCAAGGGGATGCTGATCTTCCAGAAGACCATCCACTCCGGCGCGCCGTCGATGCTGGCCGCCTCATACAGCTCCTTGGGCAGCGAGTCGAAGAAGCCCTTGAGCATGAAGATGGTCATGCCGTTGGCCGCGCCGGGCAGGACCAGCGCCGCGAACGTGTTGAGCAGGCCCAGGTCGCGCAGCAGCAGGAAGCCGGGGATGGCCGCCACCGCCGCGGGGAAGGCCATGGTCGCCAGGCAGAAGACGATGACCTTCTCGCCCGAGCGCAGCCGGAACCGGCTCAGCGCATAACCGGCCAGGGGGTTCACGGTCAGCGCGATGACGATGGCCAGGAACACCAGCAAGATGGTGTTGCTCACCGCGCGGCCGCGGTGCAGCAGGTAGTCCAGCACCGTGGCGTAGTTGCCGGTCATGCGGTCGCGGGTGAAGGCCCACTCGCGGTTGGCGAACGTGGCCAGCAGTGCTTCGCCAAACGGCACGCCGAGCTGTTCGATGGCGGTCAGGCTCAGGCCATAGGCGGCATTCACGCCGGCGAGGTCGCCGTGCCTGGCCAGGGCCAGCTTCTGGAAGGCAAGTTCGGGGATGGTGTCGCGCAGGCGCCATTCGGCCGACGGGATGCCCGCGTGCAGGTAGTCCATCCAGACCTTGGCCAGCGGGCCGTCGGGCACAAGCGCCGTCAGCCTGGCATCCTCGAACCGAGCCACCGGCCGCCAGGTTGGGTCCTGCCCGCCCATGACGTTGTTGAAGTAGGCGGCGGTGCGGAACCGGGCAGCGACAAAGCGCGTGAAGGCCGCTTGCCGCTCGGGCGTAACGGTGATGCTCACGTGGCGCAGCGGCAGGCCGTTCTCGACGAACTTGCGCCACGCGGCGCGCAGCTTGGCGTCGGCCGTCGCCGGCACAGGCATGGGCAGCGTGCGCCACACGTCGCGCTTGTCGATGCCCAGTTCCTTGCCGGCGAACTCCTCCCACAGGTAGCGCACCGAGGCGGGCCGCAGGTAGCCGCAGTAGACGCCGGCGCCCTTGAGGAACGGCGTGAACTCGTTGTTGCGGTAGGCCTCACGGAAGGCCAGCAAGTCGGTGTAGCGCGTGTCCACCAGCGGCACGTAGCCGGCCTGGTCGATGGGCTCGCCGCTCCATTCCGCCGCCGAGACCAGCGAGAAGTCCTCGACCGAGATCTGCCAGGCCTTGTTCACGCCCTCGAGTGTCTTGTAGCGTTTGCGCAGGAAGGGCGACACGAACCGCGTGTCGTAGGCCAGGATAGCCTCGCGCGAGTCCCACTTCGCGGCGAACTCGGCGTAGTCCTTGGCCTGCGCGTCGATCCCGCGTCGCTTGTTCGGGTCGGCGAGCCGGGCCAGTTGCACAGCCGCCCAGGCGTCGCTGCTCTTGGAGTCGTCGCCGATGGCGGTCCAGATGGACCAGTCGTCGGGCACGCTCGGGAAGTAGGAGCGCATCTGCCGCACGGAGCCCCGGTGTGCCGGCGGGAAGAACGAGCAGACCGCACTCATCAGCCGGTCCTCGCGGGAGACGAGGTAGCGCGGCACGGGCGCGCGCCGTTCGTAGTCGAACGCGTTGGAGACCGAGCCGGTGAGCATGACCAGGAAGGGATAGACCATGGTCAGCCCGCCGAGCATCAGGGCGGTGTAGATGAACAGCGTCAGCGCGCGGCCCTTGAAGCACTTGCGGTCGGTGTAGTTGATGATCGGCATGTCAGTCTCCCTTCGCCTGACGGAAGTCGACCCGCCGCAAGATGCGCAACTGCAGGTACGTGAAGCTGATCAGGATGCTGCCCAGGATCCAGGCGTAGCTGGTAGCCAGACTGAAGCGCAGGTTGACATAGGCCTCCTGCCAGATGGCCATGCCCATGACCATGGTGGCCTTGCCCGGCCCGCCGAAGGTCAGCAGGAAGATGGCGCCCATGGACTGGAACGTGCCGATGAACGTGCCGACGAAGTTGATCAGCACCAGCGGCAGGATGGTGGGCATCGTGATGCTCCAGATGCGCCGCAGGATGCCCGCACCGTCGATGCTGGCCGCCTCGTACAGCTCATCGGGCACCGACTTGAGCGCCGCCAGGTAGATCAAGCTGCCGATGCCCGCGCCAGCCCACACGCCGGGGATGATCACGCAGGCCATGACCACATCGGGGTTGCCCAGCCAGTCGATGGGCGCGAACTTGAAGTGCGCCGCCCAGGCCTCCCAGCCCAGGTTGGTGCAGGCCGCCTGCACCCAGCCCGCGAGCCCACCCACCAGGCGGTTGAGCGTGCCCGTGGCGCTGGGCGAGTACATCTCCTTCCACATCAGCGTGACCACCAGACCGCTCGTCATCTGGGGCAGGAAGAAGAGCGTGCGGAAGAAGATCTTGAACCGCGGCACCTCGCTCAGCAGCAGCGCCAGCAGGATGGGCGTGAAGAAGGCCAGACCCAGGTTCCAGACGACGAACCGGAAGGTGGTCAGCAGGTAGCCTCGGAAGTTCGGGTCGAGCGCGATGCTGATGAAGTTGTCCAGCCCCACGAACAGCGAGCGGCCGACGATCTTGTAGTCCTGGAAGGCCATGACCAGGCCACGGGCCAACGGGTAGTAGCCCCACAGGCCGATCGAGCAGAGCGCCGGCGCCAGCATGAGCCAGGGCAGCCAGCCGCGATAGACGCCGGCCGTGCTCTGCCGGCGCTTGAGCTGGTCGCGCAGGATGAGCACGGTGAAGAACATCATGAAGGCCGCGATGCACAGCGCCAGCACCCGCGCGCGCGGCCGGTAGACGGCCAGGGCCGAGGCCGGCCGCTCGAACATGATGCCCGTGTTGGCATCGCGCTCCAGGCGCGCCAGTTCCTTCTTGTAGTCGAAGTTCTTGCCGCTGGGCCGCACGTTCAGGTCGATGACCTCGCGCTCGTAGAAGTCGCGGAACTGCAGCCACTTGCCCATGAACGGCTCGACCACTTCGAGTATCTTGCCGCTCTCGATGTCGCGCCACATGGCCAGGTTCTCGGGCGGCATCTCGCGAATGTAGTCGTCGAAGCCCAGCCGGTGCAGATCGCGCGGGTTGAGGAACTTGGCCTGGCCGGCAGCCACCTTGCGCCGCGTCACCTCGTCCGAGCCCTCGGGTGAGCAGATGCGGGTCATCACCTCCCAGACGATGTCGCGGTACTTCTTGCGTGCTGCCTCGGTGTTGCCGCCGCGGTGCAGCACATCCTTGCCGATCATGAAGAACGAGTTGGAAGCCTGGAGCACCGGCCGCTGCGCCGCGGTGCGACCGGGGAAGGGCAACATGCCCATGTCGCTCGGGTCGAGGCCCAGGTTCTCGAACTCGGTCATGTCGCCCGACCACAGCGGGTACATGGCCAGGTCGCGGCCCAGGCGCTTGACCGTATCGAGCAGGTCGGTGGTGGTGACACTGATGGAACCCTCGACCACCTGCTCGGGCGAGAAACGCACCGTGCGGCCCTCGAACGACACCTGTCCGGCCTTGGCCTGCTCTGGGGTCAGGCTGATCGGCTCGCCGCTGGCCGGGTCCTTGATCCACGGCTCCCAACGTAGCCGATGGTGGAACTCGATGGCCGAGGTGCATTCCTCGCTGGCCACGTTGCAGCGCCAGGTGGGCACCACGTTCTGCAGGTCCTCGCGCGTGTCGGGCGCATGGAAGTCCGTGGCCTGCTCATTGAAGGTGTAGGTACGGCCGGTGGTCGGGCTCTTGCGGTCCTGGACCACGATGCTGGAGCCGGTGGTGGCTACCCACGGCGCAAAGGCCCAGCTCCGCGGCGCCAACTCCAGGCCGAACGTCTTCTTCTGTGGGTTATACAGCAGGCGCACCCAGCGGATGAACTCCTCATACGACCGCGGCGGATGGTTCGGGTCCAAGCCGGCCGCGCGCAGCAGCGTCTTGCTGTACAGGATGCCCACGTAGGTGCCGCCGCGGTTGGGCAGCGAGTAGGCCTTGCCGTCCACGGTGACCACCTGCCGGTAGAGCGGCTTGATATCCTTCCAGCCGGGCCATTTGGCCTCGTCCAGGTCGATCTGGCCGTTCTTGTCGGGCTTGCCGTCGGCCGTCATTTTGGGCTTGCCGTCAGCCAGCACCCCGTCCTCGCCGATCCACTCGGTGAGCGGATAGGCCAGGCCCTGGCTGACCGCCTGGCGGATGTCGGTCTCAAAGATATCGGGTCCGATGTTGGCCGCCATGGCCATGGCCAGGCTGGCTCGCGAGGCCGCCGCCGGCATGGACACACCGTCCCACTGGGTCAGGTGAATGCTGGGATTGGCCGCGAAATAGTCACGCAGATTCTGCGGCAGCCGCTGCTGCGTGTTGAAGCGCGAGGTGACCGAAATGGTGAACTCGGGCGACTGGCACCAGCCCGCGACCGCACAGCACAGCAGCAACGTCAGTAGTCGGAAAGAACGTGGCGTCATGGCCTGGCCATTCGCCGGCATGGCATCGATACCTTCGCCGAACTCGGAAGGAGTTCGCGCGCGCGAGGAGTACGGTCCCAGCGACCCGTCGCGGTGAGCGGTCGGTGGGAGGCGAAGAGATGAAACTGGGCTTTGTGAGCGCGATCCTAGCCGATCTGGCGCTCGACGATGTGCTGCGGGTAGCCGCCGATGAGGGCTACGACTGTGTCGAGGTCATGGCCTGGCCCAAGGGCAAGGCCGAGCGGCGCTATGCCGGCGTGACGCACATCGATGTGGCCACGTTGACCCCCAACGAAGCCGACCGCATCAACGATCTGTGCGACGACCTCGGGGTCTGCCTCAGCGGGCTAGGCTACTACGTCAATCCGCTCTCGCCCGACCCCGACGAGTCGGCCACCTGCGTCGAACACCTCGGCCGCGTCATCGACGGCGCCCAAATGCTCGGTCTGAGTGTGGTCAACACCTTCATCGGCCGCGACCAGCACAAGAGTGTGGACGACAACTGGCCGCGCCTGCTGGAAGTCTGGAAACCCTTGGTGGCCCGCGCCGAGTCGAAGGGCGTTCGGCTGGCCATCGAGAACTGCCCGATGGCCTTCACCAACGACGAATGGCCCGGCGGCAAGAACATCGCCACCACCCCGGCCATCTGGCGCCGGCTGTTCGCGAGCCTGCCCTCGGACTACCTCGGCCTCAACTTCGACCCGTCGCACTTCGTCTGGCAGCAGATGGACTATTTGAAACCGCTACGTGAGTTCAGCGCTAAACTGTTCCACGTTCACGCCAAGGACTGCCGCGTTGAGCGCCACCGGCTGGACGATGTGGGCATCATGGTCAACCCGTTGGCCTTCCACACGCCCAAGCTGCCCGGTCTGGGCGAAGTCGACTGGAGCCGCTTCTTCAGCGAACTGAGCGATAGCGGATTCGACGGCGCGGTCTGCGTGGAAGTCGAAGACCGAGCCTACGAAGGCACGCTGCAGACGCGCGTGCAAGCGCTACGGCAGTCGGCCGGCTACCTGCGCGGGTACCTGGCGCGAGCTTGATGGGAGACGACCTGATGAACCCGACCGTGGGCGAACTGGCCAAGATGATTGACCATTCGCTGCTGAACCCCGTGATGACCGATGCCGAACTCGAGGCTGGTTGCCAAATCGCGCTGGACTACGACGTGGCCAGCGTCTGCATCAAGCCCTACTACCTGGCCCGCTGCGCCGAACTGCTGGCTGGCAGCACCGTGGCGCCCAGCACCACCATCGGCTTCCCGCATGGTGGTCACACCGTGGCCATCAAGGTGGCCGAAGCCAACCAGGCCCTGGCCGACGGCGGTACCGAACTGGATATGGTCGTCAACATCGGCAAGGTGCTGTCGGGCGACTGGGGCTATGTGCAGGCCGACATCGCCGCGGTGACCGAGGTCGCCCACGCCGGTGGCGCCATCGTCAAGGTCATCTTCGAGAACTGCTACCTGACCGACCCGCAGAAGATCCGCCTGTGCGAGATCTGCGGCGAGGTGGGCGCCGACTTCGTCAAGACCTCCTCGGGCTATGGCACCGGCGGGGCCACAATCGCCGACCTCCAGCTCATGCGCGCCCACGCGCCGGCGCGGGTGCGGGTCAAGGCGGCCGGCGGCGTGCGCACGCTCGACGGCCTGCTGGAGGTGCGCGCCGCGGGCGCCACGCGCTGCGGCGCCACGCGCACGATCGAGATGCTGACCGAAGCCAAGGCCCGCTTCGGCTGAGCGTCCTTAGGGTGCCAACTTCGTTGGGATAGAGGAGTACACCATGGAACAAGCCATTCGCATCGGCACGCTGGTCAACGGCGGCGCCGGCACAGCCAACTACATCAAGCAGATCCTGCCGTACGGCTTCGAGTCGTTCTCAATCACCTTCTGGCAGACGCTGGGCGAAACCGACCTGGAGCGCCTGGCCGGCGAGGTCGGCGACGTGCTGGCCGGCAGCGGCGCGGTCATCTCGTCGCTGGGCGTGTTCGGCAATCCGCTGGAGAACCGCGAGATCGACGACAAGACGCGCGACGGCTGGGCCAAGTTGATCGACGCCTGCTCGCTGTTTGGCTGCGACATCGTCGCGGGCTTCGCGGGCCGGCTGATCGACAAACCCATCTCGGACTCCATGGGCCGCTTCGCCGAAGTGTTTGGCGGCCTCACCAAGCATGCCGCTGACAAGGGCGTACGCATCGCCTTTGAGAACTGCGACATGGGCGGCACCTGGCAGAGGGGCGACTGGAACATCGCGCACAACCCCACCGCCTGGGAGATGATGTTCAACGCCGTGCCGGCGGACAACATCGGCCTCGAGTGGGAGCCCTGCCACCAGATGGTCAGCCTGATCGACCCCATGCCGCAGTTGCGCGCCTGGGCCAAGAAGATCTTCCACGTCCACGGCAAGGACGCCACGGTTCTGTGGGATGTGGTCAAGCAGCACGGCGTCGATGGTCCGCACCCCTTCGCCTTCCATCGCACGCCCGGCTTCGGCGACAGTAACTGGACCGACATCATCTCCGACCTGCGCCGCGCGGGATTCGTGGGCAGCATCGACATCGAAGGCTGGCACGACCCGGTCTACCGTGGCGACCTGGAGATGACCGGTCAGGTGGCCGGCCTGCAGTACCTCAAGCGCTGCCGCGGCGGCGATCTGGTGCCCAACCCCGCGTAGGCGCCAAACCTCTCCTGATATGCCACCGACCCGCCGATTCGCTTGACGACTCGGCGGGTCGGTGGCATAACTGGAGCGCAACGGATGCGCTGCCTTATCGCAACAAGGCCGCTCGTGGGCATGGGCACGCCGCGGGGCAACCTGGGTCGCGCGCGTGTGTCCTTTCTAGTGTGGGCCAAGTCGTTTCGTACCCTGGGCGGCGCATAGGCAAGGAGCTGAGACGTGGCCTTGACGGCACAGCAAGCGGTTCGCGCCGCGAGCCGGCCTGATCACGCCTCCGCTTCATCGCTCGATGCCGCCATCGATGCCGCCATCGGCTGGGCCATCGAGGACCAGGATCCCAAGGGGTTCTGGGTGGGCATGTTGGAGTCCAACCCGTCCATGGAGGCGGAGTGGATCCTGTGCATGCACTTCCTGGGCATCCGGGACGACCCCAAGTACCCCGGCGTGGTGCGCGCGCTGCTGGCTAAGCAGCGAGCCGACGGCTCGTGGGAGAACTACCGCCACGCGCCCAAGGGCGACATCAGCACCACCGTGGAGTGCTACGCCGCACTGCGTGCCGCCGGTCACGATCCCAACAGCGCCGAGCTGGTGCGCGCGCGCGACTGGATCCTCTCGCACGGTGGGCTGGCCAAGGTCCGGGTCTTCACCAAAATGTGGCTCGCGCTGATCGGCGAGTGGCCGTGGGACGGCACGCCGACCCTGCCGCCCGAACTGATCCTGCTGCCCACCTGGGTGCCGTTCAACATCTACCGATTCGCCAGCTGGGCGCGCGGCACCATGGTGCCGCTGTGTATCCTGTCGGCCAAGCGACCGGTGCGGCCGTTGCCGGCCGAATCGCGGCTCGACGAGCTGTTCCCCGGCGGCCGCGACCAGATGAATTACGCGCTGCCCCGCCGCGGCAAGCGCTTCTTCTCGTGGGAAACGCTGTTCCACGGCATCGACCGGCTGGCCAACTGGGTCGGCAAGCGCTCGGTCTATCCGCAGCGGCGCGAGGCCATCCGCCTGTGCGTCGAGTGGATCATCGAGCGGCAGGAGGCCGATGGCTGCTGGGGTGGTATTCAGCCGCCTTGGGTCTACTCGCTGATGGCCCTCAACGTGGCCGGCTACAGCATCCACCATCCCGTGCTGGCCAAGGGACTCGAGGCCTTCAATGCCCCGTGGGCCTACGAACGCGACGGCGCCACCTTCATTCAGGCCTGCATGTCGCCGGTGTGGGACACCGTGCTCATGCTGCTGGCACTGGTCGACTGCGGCCACGACTACCTCAACAGCGAGCCCGTGCGCAAGGCCCTGCGCTGGGTGCTCGACGAGCAGGTCCACGCGCCGGGTGACTGGCAGGAACTGAACCCCGGTGTCGAGCCGGGCGGCTGGGCCTTCGAGTTCGAGAACGACTGCTACCCTGACGTCGACGACACCGCCGTGGCGCTGATCGTCCTGGCTCGGCTACGGCGCTCGGTGAACGGGCATCTGCCGCTGGCCGACGCCATCGACCGCGCCGCCAACTGGGTGCGCGGCATGGTCTGCAAGAACGGCGCCTGGGCGGCATTCGACCGTGACAACACCGGCTACCTGGTGGCCAAGATCCCCTTCATGGACTTCGGCGAGGCGATCGACCCGCCCAGCGTCGATGTAACCGCGCATGTGCTGGAAGCCTTTGGCGCCCTCGGGCAGGACATGTCCGACCCGATGGTGGCCCGCGCGGTGGAGTACATCAAGGCCGAGCAGGAAGACGACGGCAGTTGGTTCGGCCGCTGGGGCGTCAACCACATCTACGGCACGGGCGCGGTGCTGCCGGCGCTGGAGGCCGTGGGCGAGGACATGTCCTCGCTGTATGTGCGGCGCGCGGCCGACTGGATCGTTGAGCGCCAGAACGAGGATGGCGGCTGGGGTGAGACCTGCGCCTCGTACATGGACCTGAGCCAACGCGGCGTGGGTCCGAGCACCGCCTCACAGACCGGCTGGGCACTGATGGCGCTGCTGGCGGTCGGCTACCACCACTACGACGAGGCCATCGGGCGCGGCTTGGCCTACCTGATGACCACCCAGCGGCCCGACGGCACCTGGGACGAGGAAGAGTACACGGGCACCGGCTTCCCCGGCTACGGCCAGGGCCACCGCATCGACCTCTCGCAGCCCGACGCCGCGCTGCCTCAAGGCACCGAGCTGGGCCGCGGCTTCATGATCAACTACAACCTCTACCGCCACTACTTCCCGCTGATGGCCATGGGTCGCGCGCGCGAGCACCTGGGCCAGCCACGCCTGGCCGAAGCCGCCGATTAGTCGGGGATGTAGCCGCCCACCACGAACGCCAGCCGCGCGCCGTCGGGCGTGCAGGCCACCTGGCGCGGTACGACCGGCAACCTGAGCAGGCGGTGGAACGTGTCCCAACCGGTACCCGTGAGGCCCTGCATCAGGTCGGTGGCGCAGTCGCCGGTGTCGGTGATGTGGCTGGTGGCCAGCAGCAGGTCGCGGCCCGAACTCGATGCCCAGATGAGGCGCGCCACGGGGCCGTCGCCCTCAGGCGGCTCGGGCGGCACCAGATCGCCGTCGGCGCCATAGAACGACTGCCCCCAGGAGAAGATGCCGCACTTGGGCAGCCAGAACATCGGCGCATCACCCGCTCCGCCGTCGCGGACGGCGCGGGCCCGGACTTCCGTCTTCTGGCCATTGTTGCTCAGCTCGACCAGCGACACCGGCGGCGGCGCGTCATCGGGAGTGCGCGGCCGGCCGGGGGCGCCGCAGGTGACCATCAGCGACGGGCGCTCGGTGTGCCAGGTCAGTGACCAGGCTTCCTTGTCCAGATACCAGGTGCTCCAGCGACCCGCGGCGGCATCGTAGACCTTGACCGACTTGGAGCGTTTGGACAGGCCTTCATACTCCATGGGCGCCCAGGCCAGCATGTCGGCGTGCGGGCTCCAGGCGCTGATCGCGCCAAGGTAGCGCGCGCCCGAGCCGTCGCGGCCAGGTCGCTCGGTGACAGCGTCGGGATAGAGCAGGTCGTCGAGCACCAGCGCCGCTTCGGTGACCACGCCCTTGGCCTCGGTCAGCCGCCAGACCCGCATCAGGCCCGCGCCGTCTCGGCGCACGGCCAGCGCCGAGGCGAAGCGGCCCGACGGCGCCACGGCCAAGCCAAGCATCATGACCGTGTCTTTGTCCTGCCAGATGGGGTTCTTGCCCGTGCCGTCGGCGCCGACGCGGTAGAGCGCGTTGTTGGACATGAGCAGTTGGCGGCCGTCGGGCAGCCAGGCGGGGATCGTCGGCCCGGCGACGCGCACCTCGTCGCCGCCGTCCAGCTTGCAGGTATAGGTGCCCGGCTCGCGTTTGGCGCCGCGATCGCCCACGGCCGCGGCCGTGGGCGCCTGTGCGCCGGCTCGGCTGAGCAGCGCGCAGACAGCTATCGCCACCGTGGACCACCTGGCTCGTATCATTGTCGCACCACCATCCTGGTAGAAGGTTGGACGACAGGTTCGCCGTCGTTGTCACCGTTCTTCCTGTTGCCGTGTGATTACAGCAGGATCGGTGGTGTCCGGGGCGAATGGAGTCCAGGAGGCAGTGGCGATGCGCATCAGCTTCATGACGTTTGCCTGTCCGGCGTGGTCGCTGGACGAGGTGTTGCGAGTCGGCCGGCGGCTGGGCTACGACGGCGTGGAGCCGCGTCTGGACAGCGGCCACGCGCATGGCATTGAGGTTGGGCTGAGCCCTGATGGACGCGAGCGGGCCAAGGCCCAGTTCGCCGAGGCGGGAGTCGCCGTCTGCTGCCTGGCCACGTCGCTCGGCTTCATCGCCACCGAGTCCGAACGGCGCACGGCGCTGCTCGAGGCGACGCGCGCGCGGCTGGAACTGGCCGCCGATCTGGGTTGCCCCGGTCTGCGTGTGTTCGCCGGTGGCGTGCCCCAGGGCGTCTCGCTGGATGAAGCGCTCGACGCGGCGGGCGACAATCTGCGCGCGGCGGGCGACATCGCAGCTGCGCTGGGTGTCGAACTCTGGTTGGAGACACACGACACGGTGAGCTGTGCCGAGCTGTGCGCGCGGGTGGTGCGCGCCGCCGACCATCCCAGTGTGTGGGTCAACTACGATGTGATGCACCCGCTGCGCTGCGGTGAGCCGCTGGACACCACGTTCGCCGCGCTCGACGGGCTGGTGCGTCATGCCCACTGGCATGATGCCATTCTGGACCCCAAGAACGTGGCCATCACCCGCTTTGGCGAGGGCGAGATGCCGCTGGGCACCATCGTCGAGTGGCTGCGCGGCCAGGGCTTCGAGGGCTATCTGAGCGGCGAGTGGTTCGAGCAGCAGCTCGGTGCCGACTCGGATGACTCGCTCGAGCACTACGCCGTGGCAACGCGGGATCTGCTGTCCTGAGATAGGTTGAGGCAAGAGCTATGGATATCAAGGTGACCGTGCAAGCGGGCATGAGGGCGCGCGCGCTGTGCCCGGTGGCGGTGGTGCTGACCGGCGAGGGCGTCAGCGCCCTGACCGCCGAGGGCAAGCCCGTGCCGTGCCAGAGCCGGCCCGCGGGCGCGGGCAAGTGCGAGCTGCGCTTCCTGGTCAACGACCTGGCCGCCGGCGCCAAGCGCGAATACGTGGCGACCATCGGCAAGCCCGTGGCGACCGACGGGCTCGCCCTGAAGGACACCGGTGCGGCCATCGAGGTGTCCGACGGCGCCGACCTGCTCACCGCCTACCACTACCTCGACCCGAAGGCCGCGCGGCCCTACTGGTTCCCGGTGCTCGACCCGCGCGGCAAGCGCGTGACACGGGCCTTCCCGATGGAGAACGTGCCCGGCGAGAACCAGGACCACAAGCACCACCGCAGTCTGTGGGTGGCCTATGGCGACCTCAACGGCTCGGACAACTGGAGCGAGGAAGAGAACTGCGCCACCCAGGCTCACCAGGGCTGGAACGAGCTGACCTCGGGCCCGGTGGCCGTGGTGCTGGACCAGAACGTGGTGTGGCGCAAGCATCTGGGCGAGCCGGTGCTCAACGAACGGCGCGTGTGGCGCTTCTACCGTCTGCCGCGCGCCGCGGGCAGCCTGTTCGACCTCGAAGTCGACCTGACCCCGGCCAAGGACGTGCCGGAAGTGGTCTTCGGCGACACCAAGGAGGGCGGGCTGTGCAGCGTGCGCGTGGCCACCTCGATGGACGCGCCCAAGGGCCGCATCCGCAACAGCGCCGGCGGCATCGACGAAGGCGAGTGCTGGGGCAAGCGCGCCCACTGGTGCGACTACTCCGGCCCCGTGGCGGGCGAGTGGTCGGGCATCACCATCTTCGACCATCCGGCCAGCTTCCGCCACCCCACCTGGTGGCATGTGCGCAACTACGGCCTGATGACGGCCAACTGCTTCGGCCTGTCGTACTTCACCGACAAGAAGGAGAATGGCACACACCGGCTGGCCGCCGGTGAGACGCTGCGCTTCCGCTACCGGGTGATGATCCACGCGGGCGACTGCGACCAGGCGCAGACGGACACCAAGTACCAGGACTATGCCAACCCGCCGGTCATCAAGGTCGGCTGAGCCCAAGGAGATAGAGATGCGTTGTGTCGTTACCGGCGGTGCCGGATTCCTGGGCTCTCACCTGTGCGAGCGGCTTCTGGCCGAAGGTCATGATGTGGTGGCCATCGACAACCTGATCACCGGTGCGGTGGACAACATCGCGCACATCCGTGACCCGCGGTTCTCGTTCATCCACTACGACGTGACCAAGTTCCTCTACCTGGCCGGGCCGGTGGACATCGTCTTCCACCTGGCCAGCCCGGCCAGCCCGGTGGACTACCTCGAGTTCCCCATCCAGACGCTCAAGGTCGGCTCGTTGGGTACGCACAACGCGCTCGGTCTGGCCAAGGAGAAGGGCGCCAAGGTGCTGTTCGCCTCGACCAGCGAAGTCTATGGCGATCCGGCCATCAACCCACAACCGGAAACCTATCACGGCAACGTGAGCACCACGGGCATGCGCAGTTGCTACGACGAGGCCAAGCGCTTCGGTGAGGCCATGGTCATGGCCTATCACCGGCAGCACGGCATCGACACGCGCATCATCCGCATCTTCAACACGTATGGCCCGCGCATGAGGCTGAACGACGGTCGGGTCGTGCCCAACTTCATCTGTCAGGCCCTGGCCGGTGAGCCGCTGACGGTCTATGGCAACGGCGGGCAGACGCGGTCGTTCACCTTCGTCGACGACACCATCGAAGGCATGTGGCGCCTGGCGGTATCCAACGAGGTGATGCCGGTGAACATCGGCAACCCCCAAGAGCGCACCATTCTCGACTTCGCCAAGGAGATCATCGCGCTGACCGACAGCGGATCGTCGATCGAGTACCGGCCGCTGCCGACCGACAACGACCCGCAGCAGCGCCGGCCGGACATCACGCGAGCCCGCGAACTGCTGGGCTGGGAGCCGCAAGTACCGTTCGAGGTAGGAATGCCGCGGACCGTGGCGAACTTCCGCAGCCGCCTGGGCCTGCAGACCTAACGGCCGAGCCGCGACGATGCGCACCAGGCGCCCGGCGTTCGTCACGCATGAGCTGCTGCCGGCCATCGCGGCGGTCATCGTGTTCGTGGCTCTCCTGCTGCCGGTGATGGCGGCGGTGCGCGATGGCCGGCTGGCGCTGTGGACAGGCGCGGCGCTGGCGGTCGCGCTCGGTCTGGCTCTCTGGCTGCCGGAATGGTTGATGGACCGTAGCGGTCGTCGACGCTTCCGCGATCAGACAGGGGCCGACGCGGACTCCGAGACGCATGATGATGCAGAGGGCCCGTGACGCGAGCAGGATGCCGTCACGGCAGGGCTAATGTCGGTTGAGGGAGGGCTGACCATGAGTGCCGATGAACGACTGACCATTCTGTGGAACCAGATTGTGCGGCAGGTGAA
>JACRKZ010000120.1 GCA_016235455.1 Armatimonadota bacterium
GGCCAGCGGGTCAAGGGCGCGGGCATGCGCTGGAGCCGCGAGGGGCTCAACGCGGTGTTGGCCGTGCTGGCCAACGACCTGTCCGACCCCGTCGTGCGTTGGAAGGCGGCCGCGTGAGTCCCGCAGCGTGACTCGCACCCCGCGCCACCATAGGCTTTGACTCCCCCGCCACCCAAGGAGTAATGTGAGACTCCCACGGGGCCAACCCCGGGGCCGAGGCTTGAAAGGAGCCACTCGTGATGGACCTGGCCGAAAACCGGCGACTGGATGAGGCCTTTGTCGTGCAGAACTATGGTACGCGCCTGCCAATCGCGTTCGTGAAGGGCGAAGGCTGCTACCTGTGGGACAGCGAGGGGCGTCGTTACCTCGACTTCCTGGCGGGCATCGCCGTCTGCACGCTGGGGCACTCTCATCCGCGTCTGGTGGCCGCCATCGCCGAGCAGGCTGCCACACTGCTGCACACCAGCAACTACTTCCACATCGGCCCGCAAGCGCGGACCGCGGAGCTGCTCGTCCAGGCCTCCGGCTTGGACCGGGTGTTGTTCTGCAACAGCGGCGCCGAGGCCAACGAGGCGTTGCTGAAGGCCGCGCGACGCTGGTCGGCCGGCCGGTGGGGCGAAGGTGTGCGGCCCACGGTGATCACTTGCCTCAACTCGTTCCACGGGCGCACCCTGGCCACCTTGACCGCCACGGGCAACCCCAAGGTCAAGGACGGCTTCGCGCCGCTGATGCCCGGGTTCCGGCACGTGCCGTTCAACGACCTGGCGGCGGCCGAGGCGGCCATCGACGACACCGTCTGCGCCTTCCTGGTGGAGCCGGTGCAGGGCGAGGCCGGCATCATCGTGGCCGATGACGCCTATCTGCGGGGCCTGCGCGCCCTGTGTGACGAGCGCGGCATCCTGCTGCTGCTCGACGAGGTACAAAGCGGCGTCGGCCGCACGGGCACGCTGTTTGCCTTCGAGCAGTACGGCATCCGGCCCGACGGCGTCTCGTTGGCCAAGGGCCTGGCCGGTGGCGTGCCCATTGGCGCGGCCATCTTCAACCAGGCGCTGTCCGACGCGCTGCCCGCGGGCACCCACGGCACCACGTTCGGCGGCAACTTCCTGGCCACGCGCGCCGCGCAGACCACGCTGGAGGTAATCGCCGACGAGCAGGTGCTGGAGAACGTGAACGACGTGGCGCCGTACCTGCGCGCCGAGCTGGACAAGCTGGTCGACCGGCACGAACTGCTCGAGGGCGTGCGCGGGCGCGGCTTCATGCTGGCCATCGCCTTGCGCGAGGAAGTCGCCAACGTCCTGCGCGACGCCTGCGCCGAGCGCGGACTGGTGGTCAACGCCGTGCGCCCCAACGCGCTGCGCCTCCTGCCGCCGCTGACCATCGGCCGCGCCCAAGTGGACGAGGCCGTGGCCATCCTGGACGCGGCCATCACGTCTCTGGCATAGCCAATAGGACTCCACAGATTACACAGATTGCACAGATTGAAGACCTGGCCATCTGTGTAATCTGCGTAATCTGTGGATCTTTGCAGCTTAGGGGACCCAGATGATGCGTGGGAAGCTGGCCATCCTTCGTCCTTGGCTCATCCTGGGCGTGGTTTGTGCCGGCTTCTCGCTGCATCCGGGGTTTCTGCATACCTTCTGGACACGGGCCTATCTGCCCAACATTGCCCAGCAGGCGGCCAGCAATGTCATCCTGGCCGTGGGCATGACCTTCGTCATCCTCACCAGCGGCATCGACCTGTCTGTCGGCTCGGTGCTGGCGCTGTGCGGCGTGGCGCTCGGCATGACCGTGACGCAAGGGCCGCCGCTGTTCATCGCCGCACTCATGGCCGTGCCAGCGGGCGTGTTGGCGGCCGCACTGTTGCGCCGGCGCGGCGCCGTAGCCTCGGTCGCGGGCGGCGCGCTGGGCTGGCTGGCGGCCGCGGCGGCCATCGTCCTGGCCACGCGCGGCGGCTTGCGGCTGGAGGGCGCCCTGCTCCTCTGCCTGTGCTGCGGCCTGGGCTGCGGCCTGATCAACGGCCTGACCGTGACCCTCGGCCGCGTGCCGCCGTTCGTGGTGACGCTGGGCATGCTGACCGCCGCGCGCGGGCTGACGGTCTTCGCCACCAACGGCCAGAGCGTGTCGGGCCTGCCGCCACGGCTCGGGCTGCTGGGCGAGGGCGCGCCGCTGGTGGCGCTGGCGGCGCTGGTGGTGGTCGCGGGGTCGATGCTGCTGACGCGCACGCGCATCGGCCGCTACCTGGTGGCGGTCGGCGGCAACGAGGAAGCGGCACGGCTATCGGGTCTCGATCTGGTGGCCATCAAGACCACGGCCTACGCCCTGAGCGGTCTGGCCGCGGCGGTGGCGGCCATCGCCATCACCGCCAAGTTCGCCGTGGCCGACACCGGCGCGGGCACCAACGCCGAACTCAACGCCATCGCAGCCGTCGTGATCGGCGGCACCAGCCTGAGCGGCGGCAAGGGCAGTGTCGTGGGCAGCCTGGTGGGTGCGCTGACCATCGCCGTACTCAATGCCGGGCTGGTACTGGTCGGTGTGCGCGATACGCTGCAGGGCGTGGTCATCGGCACGGTCATTGTAGCGGCGGTCATGCTGGATCAGGCGCGCCGACGGTAGTGCGCGACCGCGCCGCCGTCTTTCGGGCCGGTCGGACTCGTCGGACGGCCCCGCGGCATGCGGCAGGTGTCCGCTGCCCAGCAGCCAATACCCGCGCCGGGAGCCTGTCATGTCCAAGCGTCTCATCGGTTTGCTGTCCCTGGTTGGTTGCCTCATGCTGGCCGGCTGCGGCAAGGAGCCGCAAGCCCAGTCGGACGCCACCAAGCCACCGCCCGTGCCCAAGATGGTCGAGCCGGCCAAGACGGCCGCGCCGGCCATGGAGGCCATCTCCACCGCCGACCTGGACCAGGTGCCCAAGTCGCCCAAGGAACTGAAGCTGGCGCTGGTGGTCAAGACGCGCAACAACCCCTTCTTCACGCCGATGATCGAAGCCGCCGAGGCCGAGGCCAAGAAGCTCGGCGTCAAGCTGGACGTGCAGGCGCCGCCGCAGGAATCCGACAAGGAGCGCCAGTTCGCGCTGTGTCAGGACGTGGTGGCCAAGGGCGTCGATGCGCTGCTCATCGCCCCGGCGGACAGCAAGGCCATCGTGCCCGCGCTCAAGGCCGCCGCGGAGAAGGGCGTGCTGGTGGTCAACGTGGACAACCGCGTGGACGCCGCTGCCGCGCAGGCCGCCGGGCTGAACCTGGGCGGCTATGTCGGCGCCGACAACGAGGCCGGCGGCAAGCTGGCCGGCGAAGCGTTGGTCGCCAAGCTCGGTGGCAAGGGCAAGATCGCCATCCTGGAAGGCATCCGCGGCGCGGACAATGCCGAATCGCGCAAGCGCGGCTGCGAAGCGGCGGTCAAGGGCAAGCTGGAGGTGGTGGCCACGGAGAGCGCCGAGTGGGACACCAAGCTGGCCTATGACAAGATGCAGTCGATCCTGGCCAAGCACGCCGACCTGGCCGGCGTGTTCTGCGCCAACGACAAGATGGCGCTCGGCGCCGTCAAGGCCATCGCCGAAGCCGGCCGCAAGGGCCAGATCGCGGTCGTCGGCTACGACAACATCGCCGACGTCAAGCCGCTGCTGAGCAGCAACCAGATGGCCGCCACCATCGAGCAGCACCCCGACCTCATGGGCAAGTACGCCGTGCGCATGGCCGTGGGCATGTTGTCCGGCGGGTTGCCCAAGGGGCGCGAGAATCTGGTCAAGCTCGACGTGGTCAAGTAGCCGGAAGGTGAGCTGGTAACGGCCGTCGAATGGCGCGGTCGGAGCCGTGCCCATGCGTCGTGTCGCCCTTGTGCTGCTTGCCCTCGCCCTGCCCGCCGCCGCTCAGGATCTGGCGTCGGGGTTCGCCAGCCCGCCGCCATCGGCGCGGCCGCAGGTGTGGTGGCACTGGCTCAACGGCAACGTGACGCCCGCGGGCATCACCGCCGACCTGGAGGCGTTCCGGCGCGTCGGGCTGGGCGGCGGCACCATCGCCAACATCCCGTATGCCAATGTCGGCCCCGCGCCGTTCAACTCGGTCGCCTGGCACGCGGCGGTGAAGCACGCCGCCGCCGAGGCCAGGCGTCTCGGCCTGGAGCTTGGCTTCTTCAACTGCGAGGGTTGGAGCAGTTCGGGCGGACCGTGGGTCAAGCCGGTCGACGCGATGCAGATGCTGGTCTGGAGCCAGCGGCGTGTGGCCGGTCCGGCGCCGGTGACGGTGCCCAGCCAGCCACTGACGCGGCTCGGCACGTACCGTGACGCGCTACTGCTGGCCTTCCCCACGCCGAGCGACGAGCGGCTGCCCCGGGCGCGGTGTGGGTACGTGGTCAGATGGAGCTGAGCCAGTCGGCCGACGGGCAGACCTTCACCGCGGTGGTGCGCGCCGAGCTGCCTAGCTCGTTCCTCGACATCGGCACCGACTGGCTGGTGGACAAGCGCTTCGCCGGGGTCACGGCACGCTTCTACCGCCTGACCTTCGAGCCCCAGGGCGGTGGCGGCCAGACCATGCAGATCGCCGAACTCGATCTGATGCCGCCGGCCGGCCCCGAACCCATTGATCCTGACAGCATCGTCGACTTGACCGGCCGCACGCAGTGGCAGGCACCCACCGGCGACTGGACACTGCTGCGCCTGGGCTACACGCCGATTGGCAAGAAGAACCACCCGGCCACGGAGTTTGGCATCGGGCTGGAGTGCGACAAGCTCAGCCGCACGGCGCTGGAGCACCACTTCCGCGACGGCATCGACCCGCTGCTGCGCGAGCTGGGCCCGCTGGTGGGCAGTTCGATGCGCTACAGCCTGATTGACAGCTATGAGTGCGGTGAGCAGAACTGGACCGCCAACCTGCCGGCCGAGTTCGCCAGCCGGCGTGGTTACTCGCTGGCCGCCTGGTTGCCCGCGCTGACCGGCCGGCAGGTGGCCAGCGCGGCGCGCAGCCAGCGCTTCGAGCAGGACTTCCGCCGCACGGTCGCCGACCTGTGGAACGCGAACTACTACGGCGCCTTCGCGGATCTGTGCCATGCCCGCGGCCTGAAGTCCTCGGCCGAAGCCTACGGCTGCCGCCTGTTCGATGAGTTGCGCGCCGGCGGGCTGAGCGACATGCCCATGAGCGAGTTCTGGCTCGGCAACCTGGACGACGGCGGCATCAGCAAGCAAGCGGCCTCGGAAGCGCACACCTATGGCCGGCCCATCGTCGGCGCCGAGGCATTCACCTCGGGCGATGCCTACAACTTCGATCCGGCGGGCATGAAGGCCCAAGGCGACGCCATGTTCGCCGCCGGAGTCAACCGCTACTACTTCCACAGCAGTGCCGGCCAGCCAGACCCGAGCCGGAACGGGCCTGGCATGGTCTGGGGCAACGGCATCCACCTGACGCGCAACCTGACCTGGTTCGAACAGAGCCGCTCGTGGCTGACCTATCTGGCCCGCTGCGAGTACCTGCTGCAGGCCGGGCAGAGCCAGGTCGACCTGCTGGCGCTGCAACAGGACGACAGCCGGCCGGGCCGCAACCTGCCCGCCGCCTGGGACCACGACAGCATCGACCCGTACCTGCTGCGCGACGCGCTGCGCGTGGTCGACGGCCGCCTGGTCCTGCCGTCGGGCGCCACCTACCGTGTGCTGGTGCTGCCCGAGGCGCCGTTGGCCGTGGCCACGCTGCGCCGCGTGGCCGAACTGGCGCGGGCCGGCGCGGCGGTCTTCGGGCCACGGCCGACCCAGGCGCTCGGCCTGACCGACTACCCGGCCTGCGACGCCGAGGTGGCCGGGCTGGCCGCGGAGCTGTGGGGCAATATCGACGGAGCCAAGGTCATCCGCCACGATGTGGGCCGGGGCCGGGTCTACTGGACCGGCTCAGCCGCGCGCGTGCAACCGATGCTCGACGATCTGCGGCTGCCGCCCGACCTGATCACCACGTCGCCCGACGACGGACTGCGCTGGATCCATCGGCGTAACGCCGAGGCGGACTGGTACTTCGTGGCCAACCCCGACCGCCGCCGGCTGACCACCACCTGCGTGTTCCGCCAGACCGGCCGCCGGCCCGAACTGTGGCAGGCCGAGACCGGACAGCGCCGGCCGGCGCCGGCCTGGCACCCCCTGCCCGACGGGCGCACGGCGGTGACCATGACCTTCGACCCGACCCAGTCGTGGTTCGTGGTCTTCCCGCGCGCCGCCGCGCCGGCCGATGGCCACTTGACCGACATCGTCTGCCAGACCCCGCGGCCGCGCCATGACATTGTGATCAAGAGCGCTGTCTATGCCGCCATCGACGGCACCGGCGCGAGCATCGACCTGACCGCCAAGGTCGCGCCCACGCTGGCGGCCGGTGAGGCGCTGGCGCGCGTCGGCAACGAGACCGCCGGCGTCGACCCGTCACCGTTCCACGTCAAGCAACTGCGCTTGGAGTACGTGTTGGACGGCCAGCCCGGCGTGAGCGTCTTCCGCGAGAACGACCGCGTGCGTCTGCCCGAACGCGAGCCGGCCGACGACCTGCCCGACTGGGACCTGACGCTCGACGACCGGGGCCAGCCGCGGCTGACCGCCTGGCGCGATGGCCAGTGGCAACTGCACCGGCCGGCCGGCCCGCCGCTCACACGGCGCGCCAGCGTGCCCGAGCCGCTGACGCTGGACGGTCCCTGGACCGTGCGGTTCGACCCGCGCTGGGGCGGACCGGCCGAGGCGCTGACCTTCGACCGCCTGACCGACTGGACCCAACGGCCCGAGGATGGCGTGCGCTACTACTCGGGCACCGCGGTCTATGAGGCACGGTTCGACCTGCCGGCCGAGTGGGTCCGCGGGCCGCTGTGCCTTGACCTGGGCGGCCTGTCCAACCTGGCCGAGGTAGCGCTCAACGGCCGCGACCTGGGCGTGGTGTGGAAGGCGCCATGGCGCGTCGACTTGGCCGGTGTGGCCACGCCAGGGCGGAACCGGCTGACCGTACGGGTCACCAACCAGTGGACCAACCGGTTGATCGGCGACCGACGGCTGCCTGAGGCACAACGCCTGGCCAAGACGTCGCACTACCCCTACGAGGCCACGTCGCCCTTGCAGCCGTCGGGCCTGTTCGGGCCGGTGAGGGTGCGCGCGGGCGTGGTTGTGCGCTGAGTCAGGCCACCAACTCGCAGTCGGCCAGCACAGCGTCGATCGACTCCGGCGGGATCGGGCGCAGTTCGGCGGTCCGCAGCGGCTCCACCCAGCGCTCGTCGCACGGGCGCCGGGGCACGCCCTGGTGGCTCCGTTGCTGGTCGCTGGCGGTGATGTAGCGGGCCGCGCGGTCGGGCTGTCCCTCCACGGCGGCGGCGCGCGCCAGGTCGTCCAAGCAGGCCAGCACGCCGCGCCGGTCGTCGTAGCGGGTGAACCAGTGCAGCGCGTCGACCAGCTCGGGTCGGGCTTCCTCGGCGCGGCCGAGCGCCAGCAGCGCCTCGCCGAGGCCCTTGCGCGCGGCCGTCTCGAGTTGCTCATCGCCGCGCTCGCGGGCTGCGGCGAGGAGGCTGCGGAAGGCGACTTCAGCGCGGTCGGCGTGACCGGTGGCGATGGCCAGGTCGGCCAGGTTGAGCCGTGCCACGAGCACCGCGCGCGTGTCGCCGAGCTCGTCGAAGCGCTCCAGCGCCTCGGCGTAGCGGGTCTGGGCCAGTTCCACCTCGCCCATGGCCGCGGCGATGTCGCCCAGGTTGAGCAGTGCCATGGCCTCGCCGCGTCGGTTGCCGATGGCCGTCTGCGCCTCGTAGCCCTCGCGATAGAGACGGCGCGCCGTCTCCCACTCGCCCTGCTCAAAGGCGATGATGCCCAGGTTGTTGAGCGTCAGGGCGATGCCCCGCTGGTCGCCCAACTCGCGCTGGGTGGCCAGCGCCTCGGCGTAGCGCGCGCGCGCCGCGACCAGGTCGCCGGTGGCCAGCAGCAGCGCGCCCAGGTCGCTCAGCGAGCTGGCCACGCCGCCGGTATCGCCGGTCTCGCGCCGCAGCGCCAGGCTGGCCTCGAAATGCTCTCGGGCCTCGTCCAGCCGGCCGGTGTTGAAAGCGACCACGCCCAGGTTGGCCAGCGAGCCGGCCATGCCGCGCCGGTCGCCCAGCTCGGTGCGCAGGTCGAGGCTGGCGCGCAGCCACGCCCCGGCCGCCGCGAAGTCGCACTGCGCCGAGGCCACGCTGCCCAGGTTGCCCAGCGTGGCGGCCTCGCCCCAGCGGTTGCCCGTGGCGCGCCGCGCAGCCAGGCTCTCGGTGTAGAACTCACGGGCCGCGGCATAGTCGCCCTGCCCCCAGGCCACCTTGCCCAGTTCGTTGAGCGCATTGCCCGCGCCGGCCAGGTCGTCCAGTTCGCGGCTGAGCGCCAGGCAGGCATCCAGGTGCGCGCGCGCGCCGTCGTAGTCGCCGCCGCGGTAGGCCAGATGACCGGCGCGTGCCAGCACCCGCGCCCGCAGGTCGGCCGGCGCGTCCTCCGCCCGAGCCAGCGCCGCGGTCATCGCGGCACGCCCCTCGGTCCAGTAGCCCCGTACCATCCAGAAGCGCCAGAGCGCGCCCGCCAGCCGCAGACCCTGGCAGGGATCATGCTCGGCACACCAGTCCAGCGCCCGGCGGAAGTTCTCGCGCTCGGCCTCCAGCCGAGCCAGCACAGCCGGGTCCTCGCCGGCTTCAAGATGGGTTTGCATCGATTCTGCCAGATCGACGAAGAAAGCGGCGTGCCGGGCCTGCCAGACCGGCTCGTCGCCGTGCGCGGCCAGGCGCTCAGCGGCGTAGGCGCGCAGTGTCTCCAGGCAGCGGTAGCGCACGGCCTCGCCGACCTGCTCGGCGACCAGCAGCGAGCTCTCGCGCAGCAGGGCCAGATCGTCGAGCGCCAGCGGGTTGTCGCAGACGGCCTCGACCGCCTCCAGGCTGCAGCCGCCGGCGAAGACCGAGACCCGCGCGTAGAACGCCTGAAGCTCGGGGTCGAGCAGTTGGTAGCTCCACTCCACCGCGGCGCGCAGAGTGCGATGCCGTTCGGCGGTGTCGCGCCGTCGACTGACCAGCAGGTCGAGCGGCTTGCCCAGGCGTTCGAGCATCTGTTGTGGCGTGAGCACCTGAGCGCGGCTGGCCGCCAGCTCGATGGCCAGCGGAATGCCCTCGAGCCGCGCGCACAGCTCGGCCACCGCCGGTGCGTTGGTGGCAGTCAGGGCGAAGTCGGGCCGCACCGCCTGGGCGCGGTCGACGAACAGCTGCACGCTCTCGCAGCGCGACAGCAGTTCGGGCTCGGTGGTGCCATGCGGCGTGGGCAGTGGCGGCACGGCGAACTCGTGCTCGCCGGCCACAGTCAGCCGTTGGCGCGACGAGACCAGACAGCTCACGGTGGGAATGCGTTCCAGCAGCGCATGGACGGCCAACGCGCCGGTCTCCACGAGCTGCTCATAGTTGTCCAGGATGAGCAGGCTCTGGTGGCCGGCCAGTGCCTGGCTCAGCGCCTCCAGCGGCTCGCGCTCGGGCGGTCGGGCCACGCCCAGGCTGGCCAGGATGGTGTCGTGGACCAACTCGGGGTCCCACACGTCGGCCAGCGGCACGAACCACACCGAGCCGCCGAACGGGTCGAGCAGCCGGTGTCCGGTCTCCAGGGCCAGGCGCGTCTTGCCGGTGCCGCCGGGGCCGGTCAGCGTGACCAGCCGCGCACGGTCGTCCAGCAGCAGGCCTTCGACGCGGTCCAGTTCGGCGGCGCGGCCGAAGAAGCGGGTGATCTGGTGGGGCAGGTTGCCGCTCTGCCCTGCCTCGGCGCGCAGCGGCGGGAAGCTGTGCTCGGGCAGATCGGTGGCGTCGACCTGGCTCACGCGCATGGGTCGCGCGCCCGGCGCCAGACGGTAGAGCCCGAGATCGACGAGCCACACGCCCGGTTGCAGGTCACGCCGCAGCAGCGCCGCGGCCGGCTCGGAGCAGAGGATCTGGCCGGGATGGCCGGCCAGCAGCAGGTGCTCCGCGACGCGAGCCAGCGGTCCCTGGTCCTGCTCCTCGCCCACCTCACCGGTGTGCAGCGCGATGCCCAGTGGTTCGCCGCCCGATCGCACCAGGGCCAGCGCGCAGTCAAGCGCATCGGTGGTGCGGCCAAAGACGGCGGCGCCCGGCCGGGTCAGATGCCCGCCGTGGCTCAGTACGCGTTCGATGGTGCCCGGCCAGTCGTTGGCCGGCTCGAAGCGCAGCATGGCCAGCGTGCCAGCCAGCGCCCCGGCCAGCGGCAACGGCGGCGGTGTCTCGCTGGTCGAACTCGTCAAGGCTGGCGCAGCCTGCACCTCGACGCCGGCCAGCAGCGCCCGTGCCGCGGCAGAGGGAACCTCGTCGACAGCGGCCAGTTCGCGTTCGAGCTGCTCGAACTGGCGTGTGGCGGCGGACACCTCGCCGGCCGCCAGGTACAGCGCCATGAGCCGCGTGTGACTGGCTTCGGCGCTGGGCTCATCGACCACCAGCCGCTGCGCGTAGGGCAGCGCGCGCGCCGTGTCACCGATGGCCATGAGACGGTCGACCAGTTCGCTGAGCGCCCACGACCGGCGGCCGGCGATGCGCAGCTGCTCGGGCAGCAGCCAGTCCTCCACGTAGCCGTCGAGGAGTTCGCCGAGGGCCAGATCGGCCGCCTGGCTGAGCAGCTCAATGCACTGGCCGGGCCGTTCGGCGGCTTGCGCCTCGGTCAGCAGCCGCTCAAACTCGACCAGATCGCAGCAGACGGTCTCGGCCCGCAGCAGAACGGTCAGGCGGTCGGCCACCAGCACGGAATCCTTGGGTGTACCGGGCGGTTCGAGCTGGCCACGTAGGCTGGATAGCGCCACACTAAGGCTATTGCGGGCGGCGGCCTCGTCGGAGTCGGGCCAGAGCAATTCGAGCAGGCGTGCGCGGGTGATCGCCCGGCCCAGGTTCAGGGCCAGCACGCCAAGAAGGGTGCCGGTCTTCTGCGTACGGAACCGTGTGATGACACGGTCTTCACCCGACACGCGCAAGCCGCCCAACAGCTCGATGCGCCAGAGCTTGCCCGCCATGGTCGTTCACGCCGCCCGGGAGCCCATGAGACTCCAATGACTCTATCGGCAGGGCGCTGCCGGACTTTACCAAGATGTCACGTACAATGGTCGGCCCCGGACGACAGAGCCGCTTCCTGGGACCGGCAATGGGAGGTAGCGCGATGGTAGAGACCGAGGACCAAGGCAGAGTCACGACAGCGACGGCACTGACCCGCCTGAAGGAAGGCAATGCGCGGTTCGCCGCCGGTACCCCGGCGCACCCGCGCCAGGACCAGGCGCGCCGTGCCGCCGTGTTGGGTGAGCCCTTGCCGTTCGCGGCCGTGGTGAGTTGTTCAGACTCGCGGGTGCCCACGGAGATCGTCTTCGACCAGGGCATCGGCGACGTGTTCTGCGTGCGCACGGCGGGCCATGTCGTCGACGGCGCCGCCACTGGCTCGCTGGAACTGGCGGTCACGCTGTGGCGAGTGCCGTTGGTCGTGGTCCTGGGCCACACCGGCTGTGGCGCGATCCAGGCTACGCTGGAGCACGTCCGCTCGCCCGGTCAGTTGCCAGGCAGTGTGAGCGCGGTGGTCTGGGCCATCTCGGATGTGGCGCGCCAGGCCGCCGCCAGCCTGACCGACGACCCGCTCGGCCTGGCGGTCGAACTCAACACGCGGGCCACGGTGGCCCGACTGTCCGAGTCACGTCCGATCCTGTCCGACGCCACAGCGAGCGGCGCGTTGGCCGTGGTGGGCGCGGTCTATGACCTGCGCACGGGCGTGGTACGCTGGTTGGAGAGCGCCGCGCCGACTCCCCGCGCGGGCGCTGTGTAGGCTATGTGACATGGCCATGTGTCACCCCGGGCGCACAATGGGGAACTAGGATCTAGAGAGGCAGTGCATGTCGAGCCAGTCACCCGAACTCAGCGACCTGACCCCGTGGGCGCGACGCTTCGTGCAGTCGGTCCATAGCGTCTGGCTGCGCGAGCCGCCGGTGACCCTCGGGCTCAACCACTGGCTCAGCGAACTCGTCGCCCAGGCGCCGCGCCTGGCCGCCGCGCTGGTGCCCGAGGCGCCGCTGGCGGACCTGGCCGAACAGGCTCGTGCCGCCCTGGCTGCCGGCGAGGCCGGCGATCCGCTCGACGTGGGCCAGGTCATCACTGTCGCCGCCGAACTCGCGGAGGCCAAGGGGCAGGCCCTGGCTTCAGCGGAGTGCGTGGCCCGCGCCATCCTGACCGCCGCCGGTCTGCCCGCCGTGAGCGACCCGGCCGACCTGTCGACCATTTTGGCCGCCATGGGCGCCGCCGAGGCCGCGCCGCCCCGGCGCTGGGACGCCGAAGACGGCGACGAGGACGACCCGCGCCACGGTCTGGCGCACGAGGCCGGTAGCCGCAAGCGACGTGGCGGCACACTGGCCCAGTATGGCCACGACCTGACCGCCGCCGCCGCCGCGGGCCAACTGGCGCCCGTGCTCGGCCGCGAGAGCGAAGTGCAGATGGTCGTCGAGACCCTCTGCCGCCGCACCAAGCGCAACCCGGCGCTCATCGGCCCTGCGGGCGTGGGCAAGACCGCCATCGCCGAGGCCCTGGCCCAGCGCATCCATGCCGGCGACGTGCCGGCGATGCTGGCGGGCAAGCGTGTCATCGCCCTGCCGGCCAGTTCGCTGGTGGCCGGCGCGGGTGTGGTCGGCGAACTCGAGCAGCGCATGGAGAAGCTGCTCGAGGAGGCCAAGCGCCAGAACGCCATTCTCTTCATCGACGAGCTGCACACCATCGTCGGCGCCGGCTCGTCGAGCACGCACCGCTCGGGCGATGTGGCCAACATGCTCAAGCCGGGCCTGGCCCGCGGCGACTTTGCCTGCATCGCCGCCACCACCGACGACGAGTACCGCCAGTACATCGAGCCCGACAGCGCCCTGGAGCGCCGGTTCCAGCCGATCCGCATCAATGAGATGACGCCGGCCGAGACACTGGCCATCCTCGACAGCCTGGCCACCCAATTCCAGAAGACCCACGCGGTCACCGTCGACCGCACGCTGCTGAGCTGGCTCGTCGATTTCGCCGGCCGCTTCATGCACAATCGCTTCTTCCCCGACAAGGCCATAGACCTGCTGGAACAGTGCGTGGCCCACGCCACCGCCGCCGGCCAGACCACCGTGGACCGCGCCGTGGCCGAGACCGTGGCGCAACGCATGGTGGGCATGCCGCTGGACCTCGATAACCGACTGCGCGACCTCGTCGCCCGACTGTCGCAACGCGCGCTGCTGACCGACCCCGAGGTCGATGCACTCTATCGCCGGCTGGCCGTGACGCTACGCGGGCTCGACATCCGCCCCAAGCGGCCCAACGCCGTGCTGCTCCTGCTGGCCGATGCCGCCGCCGCCTCGGAGAGCATCGCCTCGACCATCGCCGAGGCGCTCTACGGCGCGCCCGACCGGGTCGTGTCCATCGATCTCAGTTCGTATGTCGACCCCTCCCACGTCTCCATGCTGGTCGGCTCGGGGCCGGGCTACGTCGGCTACCAGGACACGCTGCCCTTGCATCGCGTGGCGCAGACGCCATGGTGCGTACTGCGCTTCGACCACATCGATGCCTGCCACCCGAGCGTGCGCGAGGTCATCCGCCAGGGCGTGTCCGACGGATTCCTGACCCTCGGCGATGGCAAACGCCTCTATCTGAGCGACACGGTGGTGCAGATGACCGCCGCGCTGAGCCCCGAGGGCCGGCGCACCGCCGGCTTCCGCCACACGGCCGACTCCGACCTCGATGCCGCGCGCGCCCGCGGGCTGGCCACGCGCATGCTGGGCGAGGCATTGGTCGAAGAGGTCGACGTACTGGCCTTCAACGGCCCGCGCGGCCAGAACCAACGCCGCCGCTGGTTGCGGGAGCAGATCCTGCCCGAACTCACCCGCCGCTACCACGAACGCCGGCTCAACGTGGCCTGGGATGACGGCGTACTCGACTGGCTGGTGAACAAGGGCCACACGGGCGATCTGCGTGACTGGGAGCGCCTGGTGGAGAACCAGGTCGCCCCCCTGCTCATCCCCTACCTGCCGCAGGCCGACGAGGGCGAGGTCAGCCTGACCCTGGCCGTCGGTGCCGACGGCGATCCCAGCGTCGAGGTCGCCTCCTGAGGCACCCGCTGTGCTAGGCTAGTGTGCGCCGAGGAGTGCCACGATGCCTGTTGGGTCGACTGCACCTGTGCTCGCGACCATTGGCCACACGCCGATGCTCCCGCTGCGGTTCGAACCCGAAGGGCTGACCCTATGGGCCAAGGCGGAGTACCTGAACCCCAGCGGCAGCATCAAGGACCGGCTGGCCGCGGCGGTGGTGGCCGACGCCGAGGAACGCGGTCTGCTGCGGCCCGACAGCGTCATCCTCGAATGCACCAGCGGCAACACCGGTATCGCGCTGGCCATGGTCGGCGCGGCGCGGGGCTATGGGGTGACCATCCTCATGTCCGAGGGCGCCAGCGCCGAACGGCGCTACCTGATGCGGCAACTCGGGGCCGAGGTCATCCTCTTTCAGTCTACCAACGGCTACCGCACGGGCATCGACCTGTCGCTGGCAATGGCTGAGCGCGACGACCGCTACTTCCTGCCGCGCCAGTTCGAGAACCCGCTCAACGCCGAAGACCACAAGCTGTCCACCGGGCCGGAGATCCTGGCCCAGGTGCCCGGTCCCATCGCCGCGTTCGTGTCGGGCTACGGCACTGGCGGCACGCTGGCGGGCGTGGGCGCCGCCCTCAAGGCGGCCTGGCCCAGCGTGCGCATCGTCGCCATGGAGCCCAGCGAGGCGGCCATGCTGGCAGGCGAAATGCCTTGCTGCCACAGCATCGAGGGCATCGCGGGCGGGTTCGTGCCGCCTCTGCTGCGCCAGGCGCCGCTGGACGAGCACCTGGAGGTGTCCAGCGCCGACGCCCGCGCCATGGCCCAGCGCTTGAGCCGCGCCTACGGCCTGCTGGTAGGCACATCCAGCGGTGCCAACGTGTGCGCCGCGCTCCGCGTAGCGCGCGAGGTGGGCGGGGCCGGCGCCGTGGTCACCGTGCTGCCCGACCGGGCAGAGCGTTACTTCAGCACCGCGCTATTCGGCGCGGCCGGCATCGAGTAGTCGGCGTACGGCCTCGACCAGCGCCGTGGGGCTGAACGGTTTCTGCAGGAAACTGGTAGCCAGACCCGCCAGGTCCACCGCATCGGTGCTGGGCCGCACGTAGCCGGAGACGAAGACCACGGGGAAGTCGTGGCCGCGGCCAGCCAAGGTCCTGGCCAGTTCCGGCCCGCTGAGCCCCGGCATGACCACGTCGGTCACGAGCAGGTCGATGGGCAACTCGCTCTGCGCCACAAGCTCGAGCGCGGTTTCGGCGCAATCCGCGGTCAGCACCGTGTAGCCGTGGCGTCGCAAAGCTCGCCAGCAGAGCGCCCGGAGCCCCTCTTCGTCTTCCACCACCATCACCGTCTCGGTGCCCGCAAGCGGACCCACCGGAACCACCGGAGCGTCCTCGTCGCCGCTCGCGCCGTCGATGCGGGGCAGCAGCACCCGGAAGGTGGTGCCTCGACCTGGCGCACTGTCGCACTCGATCACGCCGTGGTGCTGTGAGACGATGCTGAAGGCCGTGGCCAGTCCGAGGCCCGTACCCTCACCGACGCCGCGCGTGGTGAAGAACGGCTCAAAGATGCGTGTCTGCGTGGCGGCGTCCATGCCGACGCCGGTATCGCTCACCGTCACCTGCGCATAGGCGCCTGGCGAGAGCGCGGGTGTGGCTTGTGCCTGGGCGGCATCAACCACCGCCGGCCTGGTCATCACAGTCAGCTGCCCGCCCTCGGGCATCGCCGACTTGGCGTTGGCGACCAGGTTCATCAGCACCTGGTCGACTTGGCCGCGGTCGGCCCACACGTGCCCCGCGTCAGGCGCGAGGTCGACCGTCAGGCGCACATCCTCGCCAATGAGCCGGCGCACCATGGGTTCGATGTCGGTGACGACCGCGTTGAGGTCGACCACCCGCTGGTGCGTCACCTGCCGGCGGCCGAAGGCCAGCAACTGGCGCGTGAGTGACGCCGCGCGCTCGGCAGCCTTGAGGATCTCACCCATGTCCGCGCGCAGTTCGCTGTCTTCGTCGAGGCTCTCGTCAACGAACTCGGCGAAGCCCGTGATGGCCGTGAGCAGGTTGTTGAAATCGTGCGCGACACCGCCGGCCAGACGGCCCACCGCCTCCATTTTGCCGGCCTGGAGCAGGCGCTCCTCCAGCCGCTCACGGCGCACCTCGCCGCGATGCCGCTGGATGGCCAGCCCGTACAGCTCGGCGATCTGCACCAAGGCGTCGATATGCCGGTCGGTATACGGCTCCTCGCCGTCGGTGACGGCCACATGGCCCACCCGGTCGGCGCCCAGCCAGACCGGCGCCAGCAGCGCCTCGGCAGCACCCAGCGACAGAGGCGTCTCGGCCACCGCTGGCCGCCCTACCCAGACAGTCTCGCCGCCCAGGTCGACCGGCGGCGAAGGCACGCCATCGAGGCACAGCCGGCACTGTTCCGACGGCGATTCGCACACGCAGGCGGCGCGCATCTGCGGCGTGGCCGCGCGCAGATGACGGGTGCCATCGTCGGCCTGCTCGACCACCCCGCCGTGCCGTGACCGAGTCACCGCCAGAGCCGACTCCAGGGCCACGCGCGCCACCTCGTCCATGCTGAGGCTCGGCTCGCCGAGTGTCCGCGCGACCGCCGCCCAGGCCTGGTTGACCTGGAGCTCCCAGCGCATGGCTCGCTCGGCCACCTGGCGCTGCTCAATGGTCTGCGCCTGGGCCTCGATCAGCAGCGCTTGCCGCAGCAGCACCGTGACGATCGGCGCCACGCGCTGCTGGGCCGCCATCACGGCTCGCAGGAACGGGTCGGGTGACACATCGAGTGCGATCAGGCTGGCGAAGGGCTTGTCAGCCAGCCTCAGCGGCACGCACATGCAGGAGGCGTACCCGGCGTCGGCCAGCAGCGTGGGCACACGGCCTGTCGCGTCTTCGCTGGTCCACAGGGCGGCGCCGGTCAGGCCATGCCCCTGCGCCGCGACGGCGCGGAACCACGGCTCGGCGGCCACGGCGGCGCGGCGTATCGGTTCGCACCGGACCACATCATAGGCATCCGGCTCGGCGTCGGGCCGCCAGAGAACGAGCACCACCAGGCGCGCACCGGCCCACTGCCGCAGGTAGTGCGTGATGTAGTGCGTCGCCGAGGCGGGGTCATCGGCACGGCCGATGAGGCTGCCGACGATGTCGAGAGCCATCGCCACGGTCGCCGGGTCATGCTCACTGGCTGGCCGGATCATGGCCCCTCCAGCGCCGCCGACGCGGCGTCAAGCAGAACCACGAACCGGTCGAGGGACACCTCCCTCACCTCGCAGGGCAGACCGAAATGCGCGGCGCAGTCCTGGATTTCCGCCAGAGGGGCGGCATCGGTGCCTGTGTCCAGGTAGACCAGAGCCCGGTGGCTGTCGCGGATCAACTCGGCCGTGAGGTCCACACCCAGTCCCGGGATATCGGCCAACACCTCGCGCCATCGTCGTGCCCACTCAGGAAGCAGTGCGCAGGCGTGCTCGCGGATGAGTTGCTGGTAGCCTTCGGGTCCGGCGAAGGCCTCGGCACAGTTCTCGCACGGCACCACATGCACGCGCGGGTCATGCTCGCCCGGATGCTCGCCCGCGCAGTCGCCAAACAGCACGACGACCCGCGCGCCTTCAGCCAGGGCGGACTTGACCTCGACGGCGATGGCGGCGATGAGCCGCTCGGGGTGCATATGCAGCGCGGAATCCAGGTAGCGAACCGACCAAGCGCTGCCCGTGCGCGCGTGCCACCACTCCAGTTCGGGCTGGAAGGCCGAACAAGCGACACAGACCACGCGCGGGTCGCTGCTCAGCGGCATTATGACTCCTCGACCACGGCATCGTGCAACGCCGCAACCACCTCCACGGGCGTCTGGGGTTCGATGTCGGCCGCGGTGGTGCCCAGCACGAAGCGCGGGTCGTCGCGGCGATCCAGGAGCATCGCCCGACACATGGCCAAAGCACTCTCGCGGCTGGTGTGGATGAGCCGCGGCCCTTCGGGACCCGAGGCCAGCACGGCGGTGTCGCCGAGGATGGTGCGGGCCTCGGCCAGGTTGTCGCGCGCATCCATGATCTGGCCGATCACCGGCTGCAGCCCGGCGGTGAGCCGCGGCTTGGCACCCGATGGAGAGCCGCCGTGGTGCAGCATGACTGGGCCTTGGACCTGCGCCAGGGCCTGCCGCAGGACGGGCAGAGTCACGGCCTCGGCGAGCTCCGGAGGCGCCAGCGTGGGGCCCATGAAGCAGGACAGCACGATGATCAGGTCGGCGCCATCTGCCAGCAACGCGTTGGCCCATCGGCCGAAGTGCTGCAGGCAGAGGTCGAGCAGCCGCTGAGCATCGGCCCGGTGGAATAGCAGTGTGTCGAGCCAGCCCTCGATGCCCATGATCATCAGCGGCAGGTCGACCGGGTCGAGCACGCCGACGGCGATGACCCGGTCGGTGCCGTGCGCCGACGCGATGGCGCGGGTCGCCTCGCGGAAGTAGAGCAACGACGGCGAGGAATCGATGTCCGGGGGCGCCAATCCCGCGATGGCCTGCCGCGAGGGCGCCGCCGGCTCGATGAACATGGGCGCGCCCTTGTGGCTGTAGCGCAGCGTGCTGCCCCAGGCCTCACCTTCCTTGGTGACGGCAAACGGGCCCAGCACCAGGTCAGGATCGAACCGCTCGACCACCGCGGCCTGACCTTCACCGTAGGCCGTACCGCTGTGGAAGTACTCTGGCAGTGGACAACCAGTCAGATGGGCGCCGTAGAGACTGGCGATGAGGAAGAACGGCACGCGGTCCTTGGGCGCTCCGGCCAGTGTGGCGAACACACGCTCCCGGCCGGTCATGAGGTCACCGCAACGGCCTCGGCGGCCTGCCGCAAGCGCGCGAACAGGTCCGGCGCGCCGACCGCATGGTCGACCGTGCCGTCACCGCCGACGAGTTCCACCAGTTCGGGCCGCAGTCTGAAAACCGCGCCGCCAACCGCCAACTGGATGCGGCCGGTCAGGCCGCGGTCATCAAGCGCCGCGCGCACCGCGCGGATGTTGTCCGCCGTTCGGAAGAGCATGGCCGACACACCGATGACGGGCGCTCCCACGCGGACCGCCGCGTCGACGAAGTCGAGCGGAGGCACATCGATGCCCAGATCGTGGACTGTCCACCCGGCCGATCGCAGGAATACGCCCACCAGCCGCCGGCCCAGCGCATGGCAATCATCCTCGATGTTACCGATGACGGCCACGCCCGCGCCCTGTCCGCTGCCCGGTTGGGCGGCGAAGGCCTCGCCGAACTTGTCGAGCGCGTCTTCCACCACCTTGGAGGCCACGTACACCTGCGCCAGCGGGTAGGTACCATCCGCTGAGCGGCTCTCATCGAGCCGCCGCAGCAGCGGGCCAAACAGATCGGCGACGACCCGCCCGAAGCCGTGCTGCGCAGCATACTCAGCCACCAAGGCGCCAGCGCCGTCGCGGTCGCCGGCAGTGACCAGATCTGTAAGGTGCGCCAGTACTTGCATCGCGGTACCCAATACGACACCCGTAGTCTGCCCGCACCCCACAGCGGAGTCAAACCGCATCTACCCGACGACCGTCACCTGCGGTTCACATTGACCAGAGTCCGACGCTACCGGCCAAAACGCGCCACGGGCGCGAGCCGTTGCCAACTCGCGCCCGTGCGGTGGTCTGGTGCCGGAAGCTAGGGCAGCTTCTCGATCCAGATGTTGCGGAACTGCACGGGGTTGCCGTGGTCCTGCAGCTTGATCGGGCCGGGCGTGCCTTCCTTGTCATCGATGGCGCCGCCGGTGACCTTGGGCAGCTCGATGTTGTTGTGGATGGTCACACCGTTGTGCACCACGGTCAGCCGCGCATTGGCGGTCTTCTGGCCGTTGGCGCCCAGCTTGGCGGCCGTGAAGGTGATGTCGTAGGCCTGCCAGGCCAGCGGCGGGAAGCACATGTTGGCGTCCGGTCGAGCGATCTGGTAGATGCCGCCGCACTCATTGTCAGCGCCGTCGAGACCGTAGCTGTCGAGCACCTGGACCTCATAGCGGCCCTGCTGATAGACGCCGCTGTTGGCGCGGCCCTGGCCGGAAGCGAACGGCATGTAGGGCAGCCGGAACTCGATGTGCAGTCGGTAGTTGGTGAAGCTCTCCTCGGTCTGGCTGTCGCCACCATTGACCTCGACCGCACCACCGTCCACCAGCTTCCACGGCGCCGCGACGGTCGGCTTGCCCACCGGGCACCAGGCGTCGAGGTTCTTGCCGTCGAACAGCGTGGTCGCGCCGGCCGGCGCTTCCATCTCCAGCGTCGGCGACTTGCGCGTGCTCTGCTTGATGCTGAACGTGCCCTTGCGGCTGCCGGCCACAGTGCCGACCACGGCGCCGTCCTTGAGACCACCCTTCCACAGCGAGGCGTTGACCACCACCCCGTCGTCGGTGGCGCGCAGCACGGTACCGGGCTCGAACGGCACGGCGTCGAGGAGCGTGAACTGCTCGCCGCCAATGTTACCGGCCAGCCGGTAGAGCATCGGCACGCGCTTGTTGAACTCGCCGAACAGGCGAGCCTCATAGCGGCCGTTGCCCTGGGCGATCATGTACACGGCCACGGGCTGGTCAGGCTTGCCCTCGATCTTCAGGCTACCGGCCCAGTCGCCCATGAAGGCATCCTGCGCCGCCGCCGGCCAGCACGCCGCCAGCGTGGCCGCTGCTACCAAAACTCTGCTGATTCTCACCACCGTCTCCTATCCGTAGTCAGATGGCTATTCTGCACCCGATGGCTATAACCTTCAACCGCTCGCCCCACGCCCGCGCGCGTTGCCCCTTGCACCGGCGGCCTATCTCAGGTACACCTAACCATGGTAGTTTTTTGAGACAGCCACCATGCCGGTTGACGTTCCACCTGGTCCCAGTGACTCGTTACGCGTGGCCGACCTGCGCCGCCGCGTGCGCGCGGCCATGGACGCGCCAATCGCGCGTTGGGCCTGTCCCGAACGGATCGACTCGATGTATCTCGGCGAGCCGCTGGCGGTACGCAAGGCTCGCGCGGTGGCCTGCAAGCTCGCCGCCATGCCCACCGACCTGTGGGCCGGTCAGCTCCTGGCTGGCTCGATGACGCTGGAGTCGCCCCGTCTGCACGCCGAGTGGGGCTTCCCCGACTACGTCACCGATGCTGAGCGCGACGCGGCCCGCGCGCGGGGCATGAGCATCCACTCGGTGTTCGGCCACATCGTGCCCGACTACCCGACTCTTCTGGCCCGCGGCCTGTCGGGCCTGCGCGCCGCGGCCGAGGCGCAGCGGCCCGGCTGCCAGTCGGCCGACGAGACGGCCTTCCTCGACTCGGTCTGTGTCGCGCTCGACGCCGTGGCCGACTTCGCCGCGCGGCTGGCGCAACGCTGTGACGACGAGGCCGCCGCGGCGCCCGAGCCGCGCGCCGCGGAACTGGCGCAGATGGCCGCCAACCTGCGCACCGCACCGGCCGGGCCAGCGCAGACCTTCTGGCAGGCGCTGCAGGCCGTGTGGCTACTGCACATGGTCTTCCACAGCACCATGGACGGCAATGCGCTGGGCCGCGCCGACCAGTATCTGTGGCCCTATCTGGAAGCCGACTTGGCCGCTGGCCGCCTCGACTGGGACCGTGCGGACGAGTTGGTACGCTGCTTCACGCTCAAGTTCAACGAGCGCGCCAAGACCACCGACGACCAGCGGCCCGAGAACCGCGAGCCAGAGCCCGAGGTCAAGCTCGGCGGCACGCGCCACCACACCTCGTCGCAGGTGGGCACCCGGCGCGACGGGCTCGACGCCACCAACCACTGGCTGCAGAACATCGTGCTCAGCGGTCTGACGCCCGACGGCGCCGACGGCACCAATCCGCTGACCTACCTGCTGCTGGCCGCCTACGACGCGAACCAGATGACCAACCCGCTGCTCACCGTACGGCTGCACACGGGCAGCCCTGAGGCGCTGGTACGCGAGACGGCACGGGTGCTGCGCGGCGGCGGCGGCATGCCGGCGCTGTTCAACGACGAAGCTCTGGTGCCGGCACTGGAGCGGCTGGGCATTCCCACGCCCGACGCGCGCGACTACACCAACGACGGCTGCTGGGAGGTCATCATCCCGGGCCGTACCGACTTCGGCTTCCTGCGGCTGAGCCTCATGCTGCCGCTTGAGCGCGTTCTGGCCAGTGGGGCGGCCTACGCCACCTTCGACGACCTGTTCGAAGCCTGGCGCGCCGAACTCGACGAGGTCATCGGCGCCACCGTCGAGCGCGTCGTGGCCGGCATCGACAACCGCTCGCTGATCGCGCCGGTACCGCTGCTGTCAGCGCTCATCGACGGCAGCATCGCCAGCCGGCGCGACCTGACCGCGGGCGGCGCCAAGTACCGCACTTTCGCGTTGCTGGCCGAAAGCGCCGCACATTGCATCGACTCGCTGGTGGCCCTGCGCCGCGTCGTCTTTGGCCAGCGGATCTGCTCGCTGGCCGAACTGCGCGAGGCGCTGGCCGCCGACTTCGTCGGCCATGAATGGCTGCGACGGCATCTGCAGGCCGCGCCCAAGTATGGCAATGACAACGACTCCGCCGACGCCATGGGCCAGCAGGTCATGCAAGCCTTCATCGACTCCGCCGCGCGGCACGGCGAGGCCCATCGCCAACGGCTGCTGTTCCCCTGTGGCGTGGCCACCTTCTCCTGGTACGTGGGCATCGGCGAAGGGCTTGCGGCCTCGCCCGACGGGCGCCGCGCCAAGGCGCCGGTGTCCAGTAACTTCTCCCCAGCGCTTGGCGCCGACCACGACGGCTTGCCTTCGGCCATCCTGTCGTACGCCAAGATGCACCACAGCCATCTGCCGGCCGGCGGCCCGCTGGACCTGCGGCTGGCGGCGCGTCTGGTCGCCGGCGAGGACGGCATCGACCGCATGGTCGGGCTGATGCGCGGGTTCGTCGACACCGGCGGCTCGATGCTGACTTTGACCGTGGTAGATACCGAGGAACTGCGCGCGGCCCAGCTCGAGCCCGAGCAGCACCGCTCGCTACGCGTGCGCATGGGGGGCTGGAGCGCCTATTTCACGATGCTCTCTCGCGAGCAGCAGGACCACCATATCCATCGCCAGGAGAGCCGGCCATGAGCGTCGAGGGGCTGGTCTTCGACCTGGACACCTTCGCCGTCCACGACGGGCCGGGGCTGCGGCTGGCCGTCTACCTCAAAGGCTGCCCGCTGTCCTGCGCCTGGTGCCACAGCCCGGAGTCGCGCCGGCCGCAGACGGAACTGGTCTTCCTGGCCGACCGCTGCGTGCTCTGCGGGCTGTGCGCCACGGTCTGCCCGAGCGAGGGCCATGGCTTCGACGACCGCGGCCACACCATCGCGTTCGAGCGCTGCGAGCTGTGCGGCGCCTGCCTGGACACCTGTCCGGAAGGCGCCCTGACCACGCGCGGCTACACCACCACCGCCGACGAGGTCGTCGCCCGTGCCGTGCGTCTGCGACCGTTCCTGGAGCACTCCGGCGGCGGCGTGACGCTGACCGGCGGCGAGGTGACGCTGCAGACCGAGTTTGCCCACGCGGTGCTCAGCGGCTGCCGCGCGGCGGGGCTGCACACCGCCATCGAGACCAGCGGCGCCTGCGCCTGGGACCGGCTGAAGCTGCTGGCCGACGCGTGCGATCTGATTCTCTACGACCTCAAGCTCATGGACGACGGCGAACACCAGCAGTGGTGCGGCGCCTCCAACCACCAGATCCTGGACAACCTGGAGCGGCTGGCCAGCGGCGGCTACCCGGTTGAGGTGCGCGTGCCGCTCATCCCCGCCATCACCGACACCGATGCCAACCTCATGGCGCTGTTCGGCTACATGGTGCAGGTTGGTCTGTCGCGCGTGACGCTGCTGCCGTGTAACCCCAGCGCCGGCGCCAAGTGGCAGTGGCTCGGGCGAGACTGCCAGCTTGACCTCACACCACAGACGCCCGAGCGCCTGGCCGAACTGGTCGAACTCGGCGAGCTGCTGGAACTGGCGGTACGGCACCTGTAGCCGCGGCGGCGCGTCACGGCTGCGGTGCCTTGACGATGCCGGTGGTCAGGCCCTGAGCGTCCACGGCGAACTCATAGACCCGCCCGCCACCCAGGTCGATACGGTCGATGCAGCCCTGCGGCGTGCGGTGCACCTGGGCGTAGCGAAAGACCTGATTGTTCGCGTTGTCGTTCTCGCAGAAGCGCACCTTGTCCAGGCCCACCGACCAGAGGTCGAGCATCAGCAGGACCTGGTCGACATTGCCGCGGAACCCGCGACGGAAGCGGTCGATGGCCACCTGCAAGCGGCCTTCGGTGGAGTTCCAGTGCTGATTGCCCTGTGTGGCCAGGCTCTCCTGCGGGGCGCCCAGGAACCAGTCGATGCCGCCACGCATGAACCCGAAGTCGCGCTGGGCCTTGCCCGCGGGGCTTTCCCACCAGGCCTTGAGCGCGGCATCCCAGTGGGCGGCGTCGCCGTCCCACAGACCGGCCTCCTTGAAATGCTCGCGGGTCGCATCCCAGCTCAGCCAGCCGCTCCGGCCAGCGCGGAAGTGTGGGCCGGCCGCCTGCACGAGCATCTGGCCCCAGCGGCGATTGAGGTCGGGCCGCGTGCGCACGTAGGCGTCGCAGTCGTGGCAGACCTCGTGCTTGACCACGGTCATGAACCAATTCTCGCTGCCCCGATCACCGATGACCGCCTTGGCGTCCGGGCCGAAGGCGTACTCGCCACCATCCACGGGCGCGCCGTTGAAGGTGTTCTTCAGGTGCCCGCGCACCAGGTAGACCTTGCCGCCCAGCCAGTCGGCCGCGGTGATGCCGGTACCGGGATAGACCTCGCGCGGGATCGTGCGCAGCCACTGCCAGATGGCCTCGGCGCCGCGCGGGTTCTCGTTGTTCTCGATGTAGATGACGCCGACATCCTCCAGCAGTTTGGCATACGCGCCGTCGAACCCGGCCACCTGGGCGAGTTGCTTGCGCACCGCGGGGTCATCGGGGCCCGTCATCAACATGGTCAGCCAGACCTGCGCGGCCAGCGACGGGATGCCCGGCTGCGCCTTGACATCGAGCTTCTGGCGCCGCAGGTACTGCGGGAAAGCCGCGATCAGCTTGGCCAACTCATCGCGCAACTGCTCGCGCTGGCTGGGCGTAGCGAAGCTGACCACATAGTCGTACAGCGCACCCATCAGGGTTTGGAGCCGGCCCTTGTCGGCCTCGTTCGCCCGATCGGCCAGGTAGGTACCCAGGTCCAACGGGTGGGCGCCGATCAGCAGCACGGTGTCGCGCACATAGCTCGCGGCGCTGCGTCCCCAGGCCACGCGGACACGCCCGCCGACCTCGCCGCCCATGACCAAATCAGCGGCGCCATCGCCGTTCAGGTCGCCCAGGTCCACGATCGGGCCGTCAGTGAGGTTGTGCAGGTCGACGGGGGCGCCCTTGGCGCCCGCCACGGCGAATGTGCCCGTGCCGGGCAGGGCCGGCTTGGCCGCCGTGCCAGTGTTGATGCGGAAGTTGATGTTCCCCCAGTTGTAGGAGTCGACCAGGTCCGGAATGCCGTCCAGGTTCACATCCATCACGCGCACATTGAGGTTGTAGGAGCCGCCCATGCTGCGGCCCTCGCTGTCAATCTCGATCACCGGCGCGGCGAACGTGCCGTCGGGCTGCCGGTAGCGGACCTTCACATCGCCCGAGCGCGACCCGGTGATCAGGTCGGGCTGGCCGTCGCCGTTCCAGTCAGCGACTTCGCAGCGGATGTCGTCGACCACCAGGGCGGCGCCACCCGTGGCCTGGAGCGCGACGGGCGCCGCCAGTTGCCCGCCTGAGCGCCTCAGCCAGCGTGGCGTGCGGTCGGTGGCGTTGGTCACCACGAGGTCGACCTGACCATCGTGGTCCATGTCGGCCAGCGACAGCGCCATGCGGTCTTTGCCCGACGACAGCGGCGCCTGCCCAGCCCGCAGCCGCTGGGCAGCGCCAAACGCCGGCGCGGTCGTCGTGCCCACGTTCGGGTACAGCCACACGCCGCCCTCGGCACCGACCAGCAGGTCGAGCCGGCCGTCGCCGTTCCAGTCGAGCAGCCGCGGCACCGTGGTCGCGTTGCCGCCGCCAATGGGCTGCCCACCTGCCTGCAGTTCGGTCAGGTCGGTGAAGCTGGTGGTGGCCCACTGCCCGCTGGGCTTGACCACCCGCACTCGCATCGTCGCCGTGCCCTGGCCGCCGCGCCCGTCGGTCAATGTGAACGAGAAGGCGTCCGCGCCCACGTAGCCGGCCGCCGGCGTGTAGCCGAACGTGCCGTCGGCGTGCAGCGTCGCCTGGCCATGCGCCGGTTGCGTGAACGACTGCACCTGCAACGGGTCGAGTTCGACATCGTACTGGCCCAGCAGCGCGCTCGGCGTCCGACCCGGACGTCCCGCCTCCACCGCCGCCTCGCGATCGGTCACGCGCGGCGCGCAGTTGGGGAACGGGTCAGGCAGCGTGGTGGTCGTCACACCCGGTGGCGTCTGCGCCAGGAGCGGCAGCACAACCAGTAGCAGGGACACGGCAACAGCGTGTTTCATGGCACCTCAGCTTCGGAGCAATCGTTTAGCAGGACGTTGCCCGATAGGATCGCGATCAGCTGAGGCGATGTCAAGGCCAGCGACGACGTGTCTTGACGCCGACGCAGGGCAGACGCCGCGCCGCGCTGGTGGCATCATAGTCACCATGGCCGACGACCTGCTCTTCGCCGTGGACCAAGTACTCGAGGCGCTCGACAGCACGAGCCTCGCCGACGAGGCTGACGCCGAGCGCCTCGCCGCGCCGCTGGTGGCCGCCCTGCGCGCACTGACCGCGAGCGCCAAGGGGCCCGACTGGCGCGAGCAGAGCTGGGACAGCTATCGCTACGACCTGTTCGAGCTCGAAGGCTGGTGCGTCACGGTGCCGTTCGCCGCGCTGAGCCAGGCCCGCTCCGCCGTGGTGCCCGTGGCCGCCGCCGAGCGACTGCTGGCGCTGCCCGACCGGCCGCGCGAGCACCCCTGGGACCGCCGTGAGCCGGGCCGCGCCTATCGGCGGTACTGGGTGCGCGACAAGCGATTCCTCATGTTGGTGGCCGAGATCGCCGCGCGCTGGCCGGCGGAGAGCGCGCACCTGGTCGCGGAGTTGCGACGCCTGCTGGGTCGCATGCCCGCGCGCGACAGCGGGCCCGTGGCCTTGGCCTGCGCCACGCTGGGCCTGCTTGACGGCGACCCGCTGGCCCTGGCGCGCGACGTACTGGACAATGCGGCCGCCGACGACCTCGGTGCGCGCGGCGAGTTGGTGCTCCAAGCGTTGCGCGGCACCGACGCGATGTCGGGCCACCGGCGCGCCGACCTGCTGCGCCAGGCCACGGCCGTGGCTCGCCGCACCACCGCGTTCGTGGCCAGCAACCCCTTCGCCGCTTGCGTGGAGGCGCTATCCGAGGCCGCCGTCGATACCAGCGCCGAACTGCTGGAACTGGTAGAGCGTGCCGTGCGGGTCAAGCTGCTGGACTGGGAAGGCTGGCAGACCGCGCTGCACGCCGCCGGCCGCGCCACCACGCATCTGGCCGCGGCGCTCGGGCCGGATGTGGTGGGTGAGGTCATCGCTGGCCTGCGCCGCTGGGAGCGCTGGCTGCCCGGCCTTGAGCCGTGGATCCTGGTCGCCGGCGCGCGCGGGCTCAGCGGCCGCGACCAGTCCGACGCCTTGCGGCGCGCGCTGTTCGCCGCACGACGAGCCACCACCAGCACCTACGGCCTGCGCGCCGAGGCCGCCGCCGTGCGCCTGCTGCTGGAGGTCGGCGCCGAAGGTGCGGGCGATGAACTGAGCTTCATGCTCAAGCGGCTGACCGCCATGCCGTCAGGCCGCGTGCAGCAACTGGGACTGATGGCGGCCGTGGGCGAACTGGCCATCCTCGGCGCGGCGCACTGGGCCGACGCCGCGCGCCTGGCCCAGCGGCTGCGCGCGACCGACTTGCGCTGGCTGGCCTGGGCGCTGCTGGCCAGCGCTGACGGCCCGGCCGACCCGCGACGCGAGGCGTTGGCTCGCGCTGGGCAGGCGGCCCGGCGCTGGCGACTGCGGCCGCCACCGTTTGATGTGCTGGTGCCGCTCTGGCAGCAGCTGGGAGAGCGCTTGCCGGACGACTCACCGGCGCTGGCCCGCGTAGTCGAGCTGTCGCGGCAGGCGCGGCTGCATGAGCAGCCCGGCCCGGCCTTCGCCGCCGAGCTGATGGCGCTCGGCGAACACCTGGCCACGCCGCCGGCGCTGCGCGCCGTCGCCCAGGTGGCGCTCGGCTCGGCCGACAACTGGTGGCGGCTGCCGCTGCTGGCCCTGCTGGCCGACGGCGCCATGGCCTGCCTGCTGGCGCGCCTCGGTGTAACGGCGGCCGGAACCGGGGTACACTGCTAACTGGAGCGTGTGGGCATGGACCGAGCATTCCTCTGGGTGGCATGGAACCTGTTCCTGGCGGTCCTGCCCGTGCTGTTCGCGCGGCGGCTGGCCACGCAACTGACCCGCGCGCGGGGCGGCAAGCCGCACCTGTGGCCGGCGGTGGCCCTGTGGTTGGCGCTCTGGCTGGCCTTCCTGCCCAACACCTGCTACCTGCTCACCGAGTGGCGACACTGGTTCGACCTCATGCATGGCGAGCAGTACTGGGTCCGCTGGGCGAAGCACGGCAGCCTGTCGGACTTCATGGCGCTCGCGCAATGGACCCTCTTCTTTGCCAGCTTCTCGGGCGCGGGGGTGATAGCCTTCTGGGCGGCCATCCGGCCGCTCGGCCAGGCACTGAGCGACTGTCGCTGGCGACCTTGGCTGGGCGCGCTGCTGTTCTGGCTCAACGGGCTGGGCGTCTACCTTGGGTTGGAGTTGCGCTTCAACTCGTGGCAGGTGGTCTCACAGCCCGCCGCCATCGCCCGTCAGGCCCTGACCGCGCTGAGCCATCCGGTGTTCATTGTGCTGGTGTCGGGCTTCGCGCTGTTGCTCTGGGCGCTCTATGAGATCGTCGAGACGTTCGCCGCCGGGATCCGCTACAGGTTGGCGGCCCGGAAGGGTTCCGACCCGGCCTGACGAATTGCGCCAGCGGAGCCCGCTCATGTTCCGATGCGCCGCTGTCGTCGCGTCTCTCGTCCTGGCCCTCGCGGCTCAGGCGGCCGAGACGGTCTACCTGGAGACCCTCGATCTGACCAAGATGCGCCAAGGCTACGGCCAGGCGCAGGTCAACCAGTCGATCCGCGAGAAGCCCCTGGCCATCGCCGGCAAAGCCTTCGAGCACGGCGTCGGCAGCCATGCGCGGGGCGAGCTGTGGGTCGCCCTCGACGGTGGCTCCGACCGCTTCTCGGCCAGTGTCGGCATCGATGACAATGCCGGCGGCGCCGGCACCGTCGTCTTTCAGGTGCTGGTCGACGGCAAGTTGCGGTTCGACTCGGGAGTCATGAAGCCCGGTCAGGCCGCCAAGGCCATCGACGTCGACCTGCGCGGCGCCAAGCTCCTGCTCCTGCTGGCCGAGGATGCCGGCGACGGCATCGCCTACGACCACGCCAACTGGTGCGACGCGCGCTTCGCCGTCAGTGGCACGGCGCCCCGCGCAGTCGACCCGCCCGACGACCAGAAGGTAATTCTCACGCCCAAGCCCGGCCCGCAGCCGCGGCTCAATGGCCCGCTGACCTATGGCTGCCGGCCCGGCAACCCGTTCCTCTATCGCATCCCCTGCCAGGGCACGCGGCCCATCACCTTCAGCGCCGACGGCCTGCCCGCCAGCCTGCGGCTCGACGCGCGGACCGGCATCATCAGCGGCACCGCGCCGGCCCGCGGCGAGACGGTGGTGACGCTGCACGCCGAGAACGCGGCCGGCCGGGCGCAGCGCAGCCTCAAGATCGTCGCCGGCGACAAGCTCGCACTGACCCCGCCGCTGGGCTGGAACCACTGGTATGCGCACTACGACCGCATCACCGACGCCATGATGCGTCAGGCGGCCGATGTGCTGGTCAGCAGCGGCCTGGCCGATGTCGGCTACAGCTTTGTGAGCATCGACGACTGCTGGATGAACGCCGAGCGCCAGCGCGACCCGCTACGCGTCGGCCCGCTGCGCGACGACCAAGGGCGACTGCTGCCCAACAAGCACTTCCCGGACATGAAGGCGCTGACCGACTACATCCATGCCAAGGGCCTCAAGGCCGGCATCTACACCTCTCCCGGCCCACGCACCTGCGCCGGGTTCTGTGGCGCCTGGCAGCATGAGGCGCAGGACGCTGGGACCTTCGCTGACTGGGGCTTCGACCTGCTCAAGTACGACTGGTGTTCGTATGGCGAGGTGTGTCGCGACGAGCAGGAGCCCGAAAAGCTGATCAAGCCCTACCGGCTGATGGCCGATCTGCTGGCCAAGGGCCCGCGCGATATCCAGCTCAACCTCTGCCAGTACGGCATGGGCAAGGTCTGGGAATGGGGCGCCGGCATCGGCGGCCAGAGCTGGCGCACCGGCGGCGACCTGGGCTTCGAACTCAGCCGCATCTTCGAGATCGCCCTGCGCAACTGCGAACTGCGCGCCTGGAACGGGCCCGGCGGGTGGAACGACCCGGACTACGTGCAGATCGGCAAGATCGGCAACGCCGGTGCCATGGGCGAGCCCAAGGACGGCCCGCTGAGCCCGAATGAGCAGTACAGCTTCGTCTCGCTGTGGTCGCTCATGGCTTGCCCTATCTTCTACAGTGGCGACATGGCCAACCTCGATGAGTTCACGCTGAACATCCTGGGCAACGCCGAGGTGATCGACATCAACCAGGACCCGCTGGGCCAGTGCGCGGCCGTGTCGCCCATCGACGACCAGTCGTTCCTGATGGTCAAGGACCTGGCCGACGGCACCAAGGCCGTGGGCCTGGCCAACCGCGGCCAGTTCCCCAAGACGCTCACCGCACCCTGGCGACTGCTCGGCGTGGGCGGCAAGCAGACCGTGCGCGACGTCTGGCGCCAGAAGGACCTGGGCGCGTTCGAGGATGGCTACACCACCGAAGTGCCACGCCGCAGCGTGCTGCTGCTCAAGGTAGCGCCGACCCGCTAGACCCGAGGAGGATCGCCATGTCCATCAGCGCAGCTGACCGCGGGATCATCCGCCGCCTGGCCGGCGAAGTGGCCGAGATCGCCGCCCTGCCCTGTCACCAGCAGACCGCCGACCTGTGGCGCCGGCTCAACGACCGCCAGCCCGTGCGCCCCATGGTCTGGATCAACGAGCTGCCCTGGCACGAGCTCAACGTCGACGACGAGCTGACGCTGTGCTGTGAGGACAGCTTCTGTCGCGGCGTCGAGGGGCAGTTGCGCGCCACGCTCTATGAGTGGCGCCATCTGCCCGCGGACATGATCGTCGAGCCGTGGTTCGCCAACCCGCTGGTCATCCGCGACAGCGGCTTCGGCATCCATCAGGAAGGCCGGCTGCTGTCGCAGGGCGAGGCCGGCGCCATCTACAGCCATGAGTTCGCCAAGCAGATCCACACGCTGGCCGACGTGGCCAAGATCCGCGACCCCGAGCTGAGCCTGGACGAAGAGGCCACCGCCCGCGGCCACGCCGCGCTCGACAGCCTGCTGGGCGACCTGCTGCCGGTGCGCGACCTGGGCGTGGTGCATGTCTGGTTCGCGCCGTGGGACGAGCTGATCCGCTGGTACGGCGTGGAGCCGGCCATGCTCGACCTGGCCATCAACCCCGAGCTGGTCCACGCCTGCATGGACCGCCTGGTAGGCGCCTACCTGTCGCGCCTGCGCCAGTGGCGCGAACTGGGCGTGCTCGACCAGACCGCGGGCAACTACCGCGTCGGCTCGGGCGGGCTGGGCTACATCTCCGGCCTGCCCCAGCACGCCGGCCCGCGACAGGTCGTGGGCACCCAGGACCAATGGGGCTGTGCCACGGCCCAGATCTTCTCCGAGGTCTCGCCGGCCATGCACGAAGCCTTCGCGCTGCAGTACGAGCGGCGCTGGCTGGCCGAGTTCGGCGTGACCTACTACGGCTGCTGCGAGCCGCTGCACCTGAAGCTGGGCATCCTCGACAGCGTGCCCAACCTCCGCAAGATCAGCATGAGCCCGAAGGCCGACATGGCCTCCGCGGTAGACCAGGTGGGCGACCGCTACGTGCTGAGCCACAAGCCCAACCCCGCGGTCTTCGCCTGGGACCACTGGGACCTGGACCAGGCCCGGCGCGCCTTGACCGAGGAGCTGGCCAAGGCACAGGGCGTGGCGGTGGAGATCATCATGAAGGATGTGTCCACGCTGCGGCATGAGCCGCGGCGGGTGTGGGAATGGGCGCGGATGGCCAAGGATGTGGCGGAGGGGCTAAGCTAGAGAGCATGGAACAGGCCATGACCATCGACCGGCTCCGCCAGACCCTGGAGGAGCACGGCCCGGAGTTGGCGGCGCTCGGCGTGGCGCGCCTGCAGGTCTTCGGCTCCGTGGCGCGCGGCGAAGCGCGGCCCGACAGCGACGTGGATCTGCTGGTCGAGCTTAGCCGCCGCGTCGGCCTGTTCGAACTCGTCGGTATCGAGCAGCACCTGGAGGACCTGTTGGCCTGCGAGGTCGACATGGGGCTGTTCGACACGCTGCGCGAGTGGATGAAGCCCGACGTGGAAAGGGACCGAGTCGATGTCTGGCGAGCCGTGGCGTAACTGGGCGCGGGACATGCTGGCGGGCAACGACGAGGACGGCTTCCGCGATGCGCATCCCTCGATCCCCTGGCGAGCGATTCGCGGCGCGCGCAACAAGGCAGTGCATCAGTACTGGGGGACAGACGCCGGCGTGCTGTGGCTCACGGTGACGCAGAGCCTGCCGGCGCTGCGGGCAGAGCTGCTGGCGGCGTTGGAGGAGGCGCCCTGAACGGCGACCATGGAGCGCGCTACCCGTGGATGCAGCCGAATGTGGCAGGCTGCGCGGTGGAGATCATCATGAAGGATGTGTCCACCGTGCGGCATGAGCCGCGGCGGGTGTGGGAATGGGCGCGGATGGCCAAGGATGTGGCGGAGGGGTTGGGCTAGGCGCCCTCGTCTTCCGGCCAGATCTCCTCGATGGGGATGGGCGGCTCCATCTCCTCCAGGTAGGGCAGCTCCTCGCCGAGCAGGTCGTCGAGCGTGACGACGCTACCGTCTCCCATCCACACGTCGCCGCGAACGGTGTACTTGAGGCCCCATTGCACCTCGTCGGGCAGGTCCGTGGGTGGGTTCTTGGCGCAGCCGACGAGGTAGGCCCGGTCGTCGGCCGTGGAGATGCCCGCGATGTGATTGGCCAGGGCGTGCCACATCGGATGCGCGACCCGCAGGGCGACCGCGATGCAGTCATCTGCTCGGCCCAGGCCGACTCGCTCCAGAGTGGTCTGGCCGAACCGCTTGGCACAAGCCGAAGCTACAAGATCCGCTTCGCCAGAGGAGCAGTGCTCTGCCGGCAGGCCCGCGCAAAACGCGTGAACCGACATGGCAATCGGCCCGCGCGCCAGTATGGCCAGGGCATCGTAGGTGCCGCGCCACTCGCCCAAGCCCCCCAGAATCTCGGAGCTCCACCTGGACCGTAGCGTACCGTCGGCTTGGCCTCTGATGGCCCCTGCACGGGTTAGGGCCCATCGCGTAACATCATCAGCGATGCCAGCGGTCTCGTAGTCCGAGGTGATCTCCAGCGCGATCAGCGCCGCGTAGTCCTCTAGCACAGTGAGATCGCGAGATGGCCAGATCAGCCTGCGCATGAACGGCTCACGGCGAAGACACTCTGATAGTCTGCGGACTCGGTCGAACTGGTAGGGGCGTCCGGGTCCTGGGCGCCACCCAAGTATGTCCCCGGGCTCTCTTGTGTCAAAAGGCAGCAGTCTCTCCACACCGATGCGCTGGCTATAGCGAGCGACGCATTCGGTTACGTTGCGCGGTGCACCAAGCGAAGCCACGACCTGCGCGGCCAGCCCTGCAGTTCTGCGACTCGACGGCCAGGCCTGCAGAAGGCCAGCGTTGCCGTTGGGCCACATCGGCGCAAAGAACGCGAGCGTTCGACCGACGGCCAAAGACTCCTCCGAAGGGCCAGCGCCATCCAGGTCTCGTCCCGCTCTGACAACGAAGGACCACGTTGGCGGCGGCTCAAGGCCGAGCCCCAGGGCTTCTCGGCACCACTGCGCAACCCTCTGCCACGCGAGCCATGTCATTCTATGCGCTCGATGAGAGAGTGTGTTGCCAACCAATGATCGGCGTCGGGTCTGCACGCTAGCAGACCACGCAGCCGCGCAGTACTCGGCCCCAGCCGGCCAGCCGTCGTTCAGTTCGCGCACCCACTCGTCCACCCAGCACGCCAGGTCTTGATGCGTGCCGGCACCGTCGGCCAGGATCGCACCGAAGAGCGCTCGCTGCTCCGGAAGCTCCGAGCCCAGCGAACTCACTCGGCCCACGCTGGTTCTGTTCATGATCCCGGCCCACAGGCGTAGCGTCTCCCACCAGTCCATGTTCTCAGCCAAATGGCGGAACGCCGAGCCGCGAGCCGCCGCGCCGTCATGGGCCGCGTTGAGATGAACTGCCGTAAGGTACTCCTGGAAACCAATGTGGGCGAAATGGAGCGCTCCATCGGGGCTGTCGGCGAGTATGCCCGCCCGCTCGACGAGCCAGCAGACGAAGCGTTGGCATTGGCCGGCGCTCCAGCCTAGCAAGGATAGATGCCGAGTAACGACATCGGGCGAGCTCATCACGTGCCGTCTGGAAGCACCCCGGTAACCATCAGTCTGCAGTCCGTAGGCGAGCATCGCCGTCGCGCGCAGTCGCTCTTCCGCGTCGTCCGGCCGCCAATACCGGCCGCTGGGCGTCCGAACGCCCTCAGAGCCATACTCGGCGGGCAGCGCATTGAGAAGGCTCGCGACGCACGTCTCGTAGAGCGCGACGCGTGTATCAGGGAGCGAGTGGTATCGCGCATACGTCAGCGCCAACGTGAGCGTGAGTGGTCTGCGAGAGAGGCCGGTCACGGCAGCTGATGCCGTCTGTACAGCCTCAAACCGCGCGATAAACGCGCATCGGCCGTCTTCGTCGTCGGCGTAGAGCGCAGCCGCACTTCGCTTCGTGAGAGAGTCAACCTCCTCGTTGTTTAGGGGCATCACCTCCCGGACATCGAAGACGTGCGGATCAAAGCAGAGTTGGCTGACGGCTGTCCGGCTAGTCACCACAACCCGCAGACGTGGACAGCGCTTCATGAGTACGTGCAAGGCTTCGAGCACTTCGGCGCTCAACTCGCCCAGTTCGTCCCACCCATCGGCGAGCAAGACCGGCACGGGGCCGGTCTCGGCTCGCAGCGCAGTCTCGACAAGCTCGGACAGTCCTGGGCCGGCGTACGCACTGACCCAGTCCCGCAGCCAAGAGGACAGGTCTCGGATCGGGTCCTCGGCTGTGCGGTCCCAGCGGGCAGCCACACTGCGTAGTTCGAGTAGCATCGGTAGGCAGCGCTCGTCACGAAGGAGCTGTCGGAACGTGTAGCGAGCCCACGTTGTCTTCCCACTGCCGGCAGGCCCCACGATGAGCAGGTGGCGTTCGAGGTCGAGCACACCGCCCGGCAGCAGGACTGAGCCACCGTCACCTTTGGCGCCGCCACCGCCGTCGCTTAGGCGCAGGGGCACGTACATCCTGTCGAGTCGTGCCTCTACTTGCCCCGATGCTGCATCACCGGCCGACTCGGAGCCCAACGGCAACCTGACGAACTCCCCGTAGCCGCCCAGGCGGCGCCGGTACTGTGCCAACCACTCGCCGCTTGTGTCTGCGGTTGTGACGGGCCGGCCGCTGGCCGGCTCCGGCGAGGTGGGCGCCGAAGGAACGGCTATTGCCACCCGGCTCTCGCTACGAGCCGATGGTGCGGTGGCCAGCAGGGCCTCGGTCTCGCCTCGTTGGTAGCCCCCTCGGCGGACATCCACCGTGGTGCTGAGCAGCGGATTGTAGCAGAGCGGCAGTCGCCGGCATCGCGACGTTGCGCGATCGAGGTGAATAACGTGGAACGTGTGCTCTGCTTTCAACGCCAACTCATCTCTGCCCCCCGTCAGCCTACCAGTGCCGAGCATTTGCAGCACACCAGGGCCGTCCTGCCAGTTCCATGGCACAGCGCTGGACTGGTGCTGGTGCCCATGTAGCACCAACTGCGCCCTCGCTTGGCCGACGACTTGCAGCAAGTAGTCTGCGTTGTCTATGCCCACCAAGTCAGCGACGAGCTTCGCGCGCTGCTCTTCGCTCAGCTGGCGCTGACACAAGTCGGCGGTCATCTGGCCCCTCAGGGGCTCTGGTACCGACGCCGGATTGTGGTGGAGCGCCACCAAGCGCACCGTCTCCTCGTTCCGACCCACCCAGTTGTCGAGCAGCGCCTGCATCTGCTGCTCGGAGACCGAACCGACGTGGTCGCCGTCCATGTGCGTCTCGCGTTCGCAGGAGTTCACCAGCGCAACGCTCAGGCCCAAGTCGTCGAAGGCCACTACCTTGCCGCCCGACGGCAGTTCCGACTGGACAGCCCACTGTTCGCGACCGAGGAAGGAGGCGAGAAACACATCATATTCGCCGAACTTGCGCGCAGAAAGGTCTGCGCGCACCTTGTCCTCAGTGGATCTGTCGTAGGTAACATCCACCCAGGCGCGTGCGCATTCGTACCAGGACACATCGTGATTCCCAGGAACAAATACAAACTTTCCTCGCGACAACTTCCACCTACCAGCCAACTCCTCGTAGAACTCCTTGGCCTGCATGTATTCGGAACGATTGCTGGTCATGGCGACATCGCCGGTGGTGACCACGATGTCCGGCAACTGGACACCAAGCTCGCGGCACGCCCCGGCAGCGGCGTCGGCAACCAGCTTGCCAAGGACCCCCGGCGCATGCCCGGTCTGTGTATCCATGCCCCCGAAATGCAGATCCGAGAGATGCAGTATCGTGATGTCCGGCCGTGCCATGAACCATCGCCCCCGCTAGCCAGCGCGATGGTAGCACAACCAGATGCGCCGCGCACACCCCCCAACAACACGAACCGGACCGGCCGACGCAGCGCGTCGACCAGCCCGGCTCGGTCTATATCGGTCTGTAACCGCTAGCGGGTCACAGGGCCTCGCTGTCGGCCTCACCCGTGCGGATGCGGACGATGCGCTCGAGAGG
>JACRKZ010000026.1 GCA_016235455.1 Armatimonadota bacterium
TACTCGTAGTCCTCCAAGCCGTCACGCAGATTGGCCAGGCGGATGCTGCCGATCGGCCCGTCCGGCCCGGCATAGAGCAGGCGGCCATCGCCGTGGAGCCAGTCATACTCGCCACCGGTGGTGATGCTCCAAGCCAACCTCTGCCCGGCGGTGGGATCGATGGGCTTGTCGTTGCCGGGGCGGTCCCAGATGTTCGCGCCCCAGTAGAGCACGCCGTCCACCCGTTGGCCCCAGGCCTGCCACCAGAACACGCGCGCCTCGGCCAAGGGGTCGTCGGCCAGCCAGTTGGCATAGGGGTAGCGCGGACCCAGGCAGACATAGACCCACACCTGCTGACCGGCCGCGCGGCAGCGGTCGGCCGCGGCCAGGTCGTACTTGGGCGTCAGCGGGCAGGCCCAGTCGATGTTCAGGTCGGCCAGCACTTTGGGGTCCAGCGGCACGTAGGCGGTGGTCAGCGTCGGCAGGCCGTAGCGCTCCTTGACCAGCCCGAAGTACTCGCGGATGATCGGGAAGAACTCCTCGCCGCGCTCATCGAAGGTGTAGACATAGGCGCCATCGGCCAGCCTGGCGGCCTTGAGCCGGGGCACATACTGGTCCAGACGCGCGGTCAACTGGGCCTTGAGTGCCGGCGTGTAGGCTTCCTTGTCGCTGTAGCAGCGCCAGGTGTTCGTGCCGCGCGGCTCCACCAGGTTGAGCACGTTGAAGGCGTTGAGCTGCCCGCGCCATGACGCCAGATCGTCGAGTTCCGGCGGGTCGGTGCGGCTGATGTCGTCGGGATTGAGCCGATGAGCCAGCATGAAGTCACCGTAGCGCCGCCGCACCGCGGCCGGCAGCGGACGCCCGTAGACCCGCTCCAGGAAGCCGTCCATCAGCGCGAAGGCGGTCTTGAGGCTGCTCTTGGCCGGAATGGCGAACGGCTCGACCGTCACCGTCACCGGCGCGCCGGCCACCTCGCCCTGGGCGGTGCGCAGGACCACCCGGCCCGTGTAGCGCCCGGGCGCCTGGCCGGCGGGCGCATGGACCGTGAACCACAGCGCCTGTGTGAAGCTCGGCTCAAGGTCGAACCGCGCCACGGGCAGCAGCGCGTCGGGCCACCAGCCCGCCACCGCCTCGGGGTAGGCCGGATGCCGGAATAGCCGCTCCAGCCAGACATAGCCCACCTGCTGCCAGTCGGGCGCCGGCAGCCGCGCGCCACCGGGACCAACCAGCTCCGACACCTGCACCGTCACTCCCGCCAACCCATGGCCCGGCGCGGCGCGCAGCAGCACCTGCCAGCTCTCTGCCTCGCCGCCGGCCAACGATACGTCCACGGGCCTGAGTGGTCCGGGCGACACCTGCGAGGGCAGCACGCGATCCATGCTGTCCGCGGTCCACACCTGCACCGGCCGCGCAGCACCGGCTGTCGGTAGCGCCACCGAACGCCGTTCGGAAGCCGACTCGCGTTCAGCCGGGTCCCACGTGCGCAGGATCAGCTCCGCCTGGGCCGGATCGGTCGCGGCGCCCAGCCAGTCGAGCTGCGCCGGGCCACGCTCGCCGCGCGCTTCGGCCAGCAGCCGGCCGTCGGCCTCCAACCGCGCCGTCCACGGGCCCGGCCGGGTGGCGGTGGCGACGGCCGACAAGCTGCGCGCGCCATAGGCGCCCGGCCGCACCTCGACCCGGCTCCACTCCAGCGGCGCCACGCAGACCTCGAGGTCATCGAACCAGACCTTGCCCTGGGCTTGGCGGAACAGCACGAACACCTCGATGCTGGCGATCGGCTTGGCGGGTTTGAACTCGAACTCAGCACGCTGCCAGTCGTGCGTGCCGGGCTGGAAGGCGGCAAGCTGCCCCCACAGCGGCGTGCCGTCGGCATAGTGCACATCGCAGTAGAGGCTGAAGTCCTGCCGCACCACGGCGCGCTCCGCCTTGGCCCAGCCGCGCAGGCGAATGGGCCGCTGCACGGGCGGGTCGAAGGTGATGACCTGCTTGGCGCCGGCCACGCCCTCGGTGGGCAGAGCACAGCGCAGGCTGCGTCGGCCGCTATGGGCGACCGTGTCGTCGATGGTCAAGGGTTGGCCGTAGTCCGACCAGCCGGCATCGGTTTCGAAGCCGGCGTTGGCCAGCAGGTTGGCGCCGGGCTCGGCCGGCGCGAGCAGGGACAGGCAGGTCAACCACAGCGCAGTGATCATTCCAGTAACCTCGGCGCGCGCGGATGCAGTTCCTGCTCGCGCTTGTTCCACAGCTCACACAAGCCCAGCCGCCGCACGATCCGCTCGCCCGGCTCGAACATGTCGCCGGTATGGCCCATGAAGCCGGCCAGCTCCGACTCCAGGGCCGCCTGGAGCAACTCGGTGCCCGGCTGGCCGACAAGGTTGTGGCATTGGTCGGGGTCGGCCAGGTTGTCATACAGCAGCCACGGCGCGGTGCGGGTGCGGATGTAGGTGTGGCGCTTGGTGCGTACGCCGCGCCATTCGGGGATGGCCATGTCGTAGCTCTGGTCGCATGAGACCGGCTCCAGCAGGAAGGCGGACTCCGGGCCGACGCGGTCGTGGCCGCAAAGTGCCGCGGAGCAGTTGGTGCCCTCCATGCCGGCTGGCACGTCGATGCCCAACAGCGGCAGCAGGCTCGGCGTGAGGTCGGCGATGGACAGACAGCCGTCGTGCTCCGCGCCGGCGGGCACCTGGCCGGGCCAGCGAATGACGAACGGGATGCGCACGGCTTCGTCCCACGGCTGCTGCTTGAACATGCGGCCGTGGTTCCAGAGCATATCGCCGTGGTCGGAGGTGTAGACGACGATGGTCCGGCTCGCCTGGCCGGTGCGGTCGAGTGCCAGGAGCAGGCGCGAGAGCTGGTCGTCCAGCGCGGTGATCGCCGCCAGGTACTGCCGGTAGCTGCTCTCGGGATCCCACGGCAGGTTCATCGACCGCAGGCGACCGCCCGGCGGGTGCAGACTGGGGTCATCGCACAGCCAGGTGGCCGGGTACGGCAGGTCGGGCGCGTCGTACATGCGCTGGTAGTGTGACGGCACCTGCGGGTACGGGTCGTGCGGCGGGCCCCACGACACGAACAGGCTCCAGGGCTGGTCGCCGTCGGCTTCAATGAACTCCTCGGCGATGTCGGTCTGGTAGGCCGGCTCGTAGCCAGGGATCGGCTGAAGATCGGGCGTATCGCCGTAGTAGGCCGAGTGCAGGTAGTTGTGGATGCAATTGTGCACCGCCCAAGTGTCAAAGCCGTGTCGGCGCGGGCCCGGCGGGGTGAACCCATCGCGCGGCGAGCCGTCGAGGTGCCACTTGCCCACGTAGCCGGTGCGGTAGCCGGCGTCGGCCAGCAGGCGGCCGATGGTCACGGAATCCTCGGGCAGCGGCAGGTCGTTGGCCACCACGCGGTTGGCCAGCGGATACTGGCCGGTCAGCAACATGGCGCGCGAGGGCGTGCAGACAGGGCAGTTGGCGACCATGTTGCCGAAGCGCTGGCCCTCGGCACAGAGCCGCTGGTAGGCGGGTGTGATCAGTGGGCTCAGCGGATCGTCGATCTCGCGAGCGCGCAACTGGTCGGCGAAGACGAACAGCAGATTCGGTCGGGTGTTCGGCATCATGGCGCGCAATTGGACGGCGACGAGGGATCACCTGCCGGCCGTCGAACGGCCTTTCGGGAGAGCATGATGGGTCATCTGACGTGTCGGCGGCGGGCCGTGCCACCGATCTGGGCGTTGTTGCAGCGGCAGCTCATCGAGGCCATGGACGCCGCCGCGCCGGCCTTCGTCGAGCGCTATACGCGGCCCGACGGCAGCCTGGTGTGGCGCGACGAATGGCCGGGCATGGACGGCAGCGACGACGGCTACGAGAGCTTCGGCAACTTCCCGCTGTACTACGCGCTGGGCGGCAGCGAGGCCGTGCATGAGCTGAGCCGGCGCCAATGGGAGGCCGTCACGCGCCAGTTCACCGAGTATGGCCAGGTCTACCGCGAGTTCGACGCCTACTACGACTGGATGCACCACGGCGAGAGCTACACCTACCTGTACGGCTTCGGTCTGGCCGACCCCAGTCGCGCGCGCGACCGGCGGCGCGCGGTGCGCTTCGCCGACATGTACACCGGCGCCGACCCCGAGGCGGACAACTGGGACGCCGAGCACCGTCGCCTGCGCAGCCCCATCACCGGCAGCCGCGGCCCGCGGTATGTCAACACCGCCGAGGACTGGTGCACCCATCGTGCCGTGCTCGACGACTACCTGCCGCCCTATGAGGACATCCCCGGCGTGCCTGGGCCCAAATGCCAGTGGACCGACGACACGATCTTCGCCGAGGTGTTGGCCCGCCTTAACGAGCGCATGATGCGCGCCGATGTGCCGCTCAACCTGACGGCGACCAGCCTGATCACCCATGCCTACATGCTCACCGGCGACGAGCGCTACCGTAACTGGGTGCTCGACTACACGAGCGCCTGGATGGAGCGGGCCCAGGCCAACGGCGGCTTCCTGCCCGACAATGTTGGCCCGAATGGCATCATCGGCGAGACCATGGACGGCAAGTGGTGGGGCGGCTACTACGGCTGGCGCTGGCCGCACGGCATGATGACCATCGTCGAGCCCGCCTTCATCGCCGCGGCCAACTGCCTGCTGCTGACCGGCGACGACACCTGGCTCGACCTGCCGCGATCGCAACTGGATCTCCTGGTCGGCCTGGGCCAGCGGCGCGACGGCGCCATGTGGGTGCCGCATCGCCATGGCGACAGCGGCTGGTACGACTACCGCCGGCTGACCGCGCGGTTCCACCTGCATCTGTGGTACCTGAGCCAGAAGGACTCCGACTGGCAGCGCCTGCTCGACCTGGGCTCGCGCGAGGACTGGGACCGCGTTGAGCCGGGCCGCGACAAGGGCGACCAACTGCACGCGGAGCCGTGGGTGCGCTACCTTGAAGGCGCCCTGCCCGACTACCCCGAGACCATGCTGCGCAATGGCTACGAGGTGATGCTCTCGCGCCTCGACGCCATCGCCCACGACGACGGCGAGCCGTATGACTGGGATGTGCACCACTGGCAGGACAAGAACCCCGTGGTCACCGAGCCGCTGGTGCAATTGACCTGTGGCGGGCCGCAGATCATCTACCACGGCGGGCTGCTGCACGTCCGGCTGCGCTACCTCGACCCGATCCAGCGGCGGCCGGGCCTACCGCCGGGCGTGGCGGCGCTGGTGGAGAACGTGCGGGCCGATGGTGCCACAGTGACTCTGCACAACACCGATGCGCTGGCCAGCCGGCAGGTGGTCGTGCAGGCCGGCGCCTTCGCCGAACACGGCTTGACCAGCGTCAGCCTCGACGGCGGCGCGCCGCAGCCGCTCGACGGTCCGTGGCTGACCGTCGACCTGGCGCCGGCCAGTGAGGCGCGGCTGGAGTTGGGCATGACACGCTACTGCCGCCGCCCGAGCTACGCGCGGCCCTGGGAGAACCTGGAAAGAAACCGCGCTCGCCCAGGTTCTCTCCTCGCAAAGGGGAGCGACGATGGGTGAGAACGAAGCCTACCAGCGGCAAGAGCGCTTCTGCCGCAATCTGCTGGAGATGCTGGCCTGCCTGCACCAGCAGGGCTACCAACGACTGCGCGCGCTGCCGCACATGTCGGGTTCGGGCATGTACTGGCGATTCGTGGTGGAAGCGCCGGGCACGCGCCTGGAGCCGGCGCGCTACTCCACCGGCGACGACCTGAGCTGCTTTGGCTGGACAGATGTGGCCGGCGATGGTCCCGTAGCGCTGGCCCGCAAGTTCGTACTGCGCTGCCCGGAGTTGGCCGCCGCCGGCTATGGCCCCGACCCGGCCTATGCCGCCTGGTATGACGCGGTGCTGCGCAGCACCGAGCCGGGCGTGTTCATCGTGGGCCATGACGGCGAGATGCCGGCCAATGGACTGCTGGGCATCGTCAACCACGGGTGGACGGAGCTGCCGCTGCCGGCCGCGCCACCGCTGCCGCGCGGCGAGGCCCTGTCGCTGCCCGTGCCCTGGCCGCGGAGCTACTGGGTGGAGCCGGGCCGCCTGTTGGCTGGCTGCTTCCCCGGCGACAAAGATCCGCTGGTGTTGTGCGGCAAGATGGAGGGCCTGCTCGACGCCGGCATCACCTGCATCATCAACCTGATGCGCGCCGACGAGGTGGGCCACGACGGCAAGGCGTTCACGCCCTACGCCAGGGAGTTCCGCGAGCGCGCCGCCAAGCGCGGGCTGGTCGGCCGCTGGTTGCGGCTGCCCATCCGCGATGTGAGCGTGCCCACGCGCGAGCACATGGCTGGCATCCTCGACGCGGTTGACCTGGCCCATGACGCCCACCGCGGCGTGCTGGTGCACTGCTGGGGCGGCCGTGGCCGCACCGGCACGGTGGTCGGGTGCTGGCTGGCGCGACACGGCCACGTCACCGGCCAGGACGCCCTCGACCGCATTGAGTGGCTGCGCCGCACCGACCCCACCGCCGGCAAGCCATCGCCCGAGACCCACGAGCAGCGCGAGTTCGTGCGTCGGTGGGGTGTGGGGTACTGACTCAACACGAGAGGACACAGAACACACAGAGAATCCAGCATGAATCCCTGTGTTCTCTGTGTCCTCTCGTGGTCGAACCTAGCGGTACCGCCCGTCCCGATGCGCGGTCTCATACATGGCCACGACGTTCTCCGTGGGCGAGTCGTCCTGGAGCGAGTGCGTCGGCGCGAAGCAGTAGCCACCGCCGGGCATCATGATGTCCAGCGTCTCACGGCAGCAGGCCACCGTCTCCTCGACCGTGCCCTTGGCCACGGGGCCGGCAGTGCTGATACAGCCGTGGAAGGCCAGTTTGCTGCCGTAGCGCTGCTTGAGGTAGGCCGGCCCCATGTTGACCGCTTCGGGCTGCAGCGTGTCGACGGCGTTCACACCCATCTCGGCGTAGTCGTCGTAGGACCAACTGCTCGATCCGCAGGTGTGGATCATCACCGGCAGGTCGAAGTCCTTGGCCAGGTCGACAAAGCGCTGGTGGCGCGGACGGATGACGCGTCGGAACAGGTCAAGGCTGATGATGGGCGCGATCTGCGTGCCCAGATCCTCGCCGATCCACATGAAGTCGATGCCACCATCGGCCGCTTCGAGCGTGCGCGCGGTCACTTCGTACTGGATGTCCAACATGCGGTCGATCATCAGCAGGCCGGCGGGATCCGCGGTGACCAGGTCGATGAGCGTCTGCTCCATGCCGCGCAGGAAGCCGGCCGTGTTGATGATGCAGGCCAGCCCGGCGTTGCCCACGAAGACGGCATACTCGGCTTGCGCGCGACAGGCCTCGGCGATGCCGCTGTAGTCATGGTCGTCGGGTGACGGCATGGGCCAAGCGGCCACGGTGGCCTCGTCGGCCTCGCGCAGGGGGAAGTCGCAGTAGTCCCAGTAGCCGCCTGTGGGATGCTCCACCCAGCGGCGGTGGATGCCCCACAGGTCGATGTGGCGGCCCGGGACGTCCTCGTGCAGCTTGGGGCCGGTATAGGGCGCGCCCACGCCGCGGAAATCGACGCCCAGCCGCTGGTTCAGGCCCTCGTGGTCGTGCGGCTGCAGGCCGAAGTGCGTCTTCAGCCGAGCGTCGATGCCGGGGTTGGCGAAGTAGTTGATGGGCACGCGGTCGGGCGTCATCCGGGCCAAGGCGGTCAGCACGCGTTCCTTCGACGTCATGGCGGGCTCCCTGCGGCGATCACGGTCGCTTCAGGGCGCCAGTGTACGTGTCCACGCCACCGGAGTCGAGCAGGAATCCCAGCGTTGGCCAGGCCCGGCGCAGGCTGGTCGCGAGCAGCGCGGCGGTAGGCACCGTCTGCCCGCGACCCAGGGCCGGACCGCCGTCGGCGCGGTACTCGTCATCGCCGCCGCCATCCCAGCAGAAGGCCAGGCCGTTGGCCGTCGCTCCGCCGAGACCGACGCCTCGGAGCACATAGGTGTCGCGCCCGGCGCGGTCGATGAGCCAGCCCAGACCGAAGTCGATAGCGCCACCCAGTCCGCCCGTCTCGGCCACCGACCAGAAGTCGTCGCCGTCGCCATCCCAGGCAATGCCCATACCCGCCTGCTGCCCAAAGCCCTGGCCTTGGGCCGCGCACTCGTGGCGATCGGCGCCGCCCAGGTCGGTCAGCAGGCCGATGCCGAAGCCGTAGCCCACGCCTTGGGCCAGGCGGCCCGCGACGAAACGGTCGTCGCCCGACCCACTGACCAGCCAGCCCAGCCCGCCCGCGAGCGAGTGCCCGTCGGTGCCGTCTGAGCGCCGGCCGAACCCGCAGCCTTGCGCCAGGCAGGCGCCGTCCACCTCGTCCGGCCCGCCACTGGCGGCGAAGCTGTTGGCGCTGCCGCCGGCGTCGAGCAGCAGGCCGGCGCCCAGCGCATAGCCGTAGCCTTGCGCGCGCGAGGTGGCGCGGTACTCGTCGCTGCCGTCGGCATCGATGAGCAGGCCCAGCCCCAGCGCGCCGGCGCCCTGGCAGTGCACCTCGCCCACGTAGCGGTCGTCGCCGGCCACATCGTAGAGCAGGCCCACACCGCCGATGCCGCAGCCTTGGGCCAGGCTGCGCGCGGTGTAGGTGTCGTTGCCAGCCAGGTCAATCTGCATCGCCACGCCGCCCACCGCCGCGCCGAGGCCACTGTCGGCGGCGTAGGTGTCGTTGCCAGCCACGTCGATGACCACCGAGAACGGATGCCGGTCGTCGGTGGCACGCGCTCCGCCCTGGTAGCGGTCGTCGCCGCCCAGGTCGATGAGCAGCAACGGCGGCTCGCCGCCGTGGGCGTCCGCGCCGTCGCCGGCCAGCACCACCTCGCCCAGCGGCGTGGTCCAACGGCGCGTGGTCCAGCCGGGCACGGGCTTCATGTCGGCGCGCACGGCATCGAACACCAGGGCCAGGTCATCGGCCGCGGCGGCCAGGGCCTTCACGTCGAACCCGGCCATCAGGCGGTCAAGCCGGCGCTGATGCTGGAACGACTCTGGCCCGGCCGGCAGCCCGCCCGGCAGCGCCATGCGCCGCAGGTCGTCCAGGCTGCGCGCCAGCCCGCCGGCGGGCGCCTCCTCGAAGGCGCGCGCGCGCCACTCCAGCCCGCCCTCAACGGCCAGCAGCAGCAGGCCCATGGCGCGACCGAGCGCCGGTGGCACATCGTCGACAGCGGGATCGCCGGCCGGCGCGAGCACACCACCGCCGGCCCGCCGCACCGCGGCCAGGCCGGCGGACAGCGGCCGGTCGCCCAAGCGAGCCGCCATCTTGGCCAGCAGGTCGCGCCGTAGCGAACGATTGACGCCCAGGCCCGAGCGCTGGCCCAGCCGCTCCAGCGTGGGCGCCAGCCGGCCAGCGTCGGCGGCGCAGGCGAGCGCCCCGGTCTCGGCCAGCGTCGGCGCGAGCAGCGGGTCGTCGGCCAGTGCGTCCCACAGCGGCCGCCGCCAGCGGGCCTCGTGGAACTGCGCGGCAGCCACGGCATCGAGCCGCACCGGTGTCGGCAGCAGCGGGCGCCAGGCCTCGACCACGGCCGGCTCGGCGCAGAGGGCGTAGACCATCAGCAGCGCAACGCTCACGGCGGGCTCCTGGTGGTAGTAGGCGCTTGCGAGGCCCGCGTTGTCAACCTACCAGACGCGCCGCCAGCACTCCTGCCGACCCAGCGGCTGAAAGCCGAAGGACAGGTAGAACGGCATGGTCGTGCCGACATAGGCGACCTCGGCACCCAGCTCACCGCAACGGCGGATGCCATCGAGCACGGCAGCGCGACCCAGGCCCAGACGGCGGTAGTCGGGGTCGGTGCAGACCGGCTCCACATAGCCAAAGCGGTTGGTCTCGTCGTACCACATGCCGGCGAAGGCCACCCACTGTCCGTCGGGCGCCTGCACGGCCACCTGCAGATCGCGGCGGTAGTGCGGACCGCGCTGCATGGCCAGACGCATCTCGGCGGTGCCTTCGTCGGGCTCGTCGCCGTGGCCGAAGCCGCGATGCAGCACACGGTTGAGCTTGGCCAGGTCGTTGTCTTCGGCCAGGGTCAGCAGGCGGAACCCGTCTGGCAGCGCGATGGCGGGGAACGGCCGGGGTATGTCGAAGACCGACATCGGCCGGTCGTCGTGCGGCGACCGCTCGTAGCCGCGTCCGGCCACTTGCGTCAGCCAGGCGGGCTGGCGATCGGTGACGAAGGCGTTGAGGACGCGTCGGCCATCGGGCTCGGCCTTGGCCAGATGGGCCTCGGCATGGTCGAGCATTGCGCCAAACAGGTCGTCACAGCCCGGCGCCACAGCGAAGAAGGCCTCGCCCAGGTACAGCTCGTAGCAGGCCAACGCGACCAGCCGGTCGCCGGCGTACCACAGCCTGAAACGATGGGCATGGGCGCCGTCGAAGAACGGGTGTGTGACGCCATACTCGAAGATGGGCGCGAACCACTGGCCGTCGACGTGGCGCGGCCGGTAGAGGCTGGTCAGAAAAGCATGGACCCGATCGAAGTCGCGCTCCGAGTGATAGGCACATGAGGTGACGGTCATGGCGGACCTCCAGGCGATGCTCTGTCGCCTGGTGCCAGCGCCGTGCTAAGGCCGGGCGGCGCGGGTCACGCCGCGCGCGGGGTCGGGCCGGCTGATCACGCGCGACAGCCCGCGACAGACGCCGGTGTGGAACGCCCGGGCGGCGCGGTAGGCGTGGTGGTCGAGCTTGGCCAGCACGCCTTCAACGGCGATCCAGGCCGTCGAGTCCGGCGAGTCGCGGCAGAACTCGACCATCAGCGGCACCGCCGGCGGGCCGACCAGTTCGAGAACCGCGACGGCGCGCTCGACGACCTCCGGCTCGGCGCCGCCCAGGCCGGCCAGCACCGCGGGCACAAGGTCGACCCCGAGCAGCGCCAGCCGCGGGGCCACGTTGCGGCCGAAGGCGGCACTGCTCGAACGCCCGGCCAGGCAGCGCTCGGTGGCCGCGGCGGCCGCCTCGCGTGGTTGCCAGCGCGACCAGACCAGGGCGGCCTCGACCCGCACGCGGTCGTCCTCGTGCTGCCGTCGCACGAGCCCCTCGAGCAGCGCGCAGTCGCCGCTGTCGCCATGCAGGCGCACCAGCGCCAGCGCGCTGATCTTGGGGCCGAACGCGGTGTGGGTCGTGCCCTCGTAGCCGAACGTGTTGACCGGCGCGCTGGGCCCGGCCAGCAAGCGGCGCGCCGCCGGCAAGGCCGCCGCGCCGAGGCGGCAGAGCAATGCGGTGTAGTCGGCGAAGACGGCCATGTTGGCATCCTGCAGCGCGGGCACCTGGCCGAAATCCGGCCCCACCCACTCGCGCGCCAGGCAAGCCACGACCGTCTGTCCTCGCTCGGTCAGTCGACGCCAACCGGGTGAACCGTCGGGCAGTTCGAGACACCGCCGGAGCAGCCGCTGGTGCACTTCGGCCGCGGCCGGCCGCGCCAGTTCGCTCAACAACGTGTCGACCAGGCCCGGCGTGCCCGTGGCGGCAAGGCCCCGGCCTCGCCAGCCGCGCAGCAAATCGCCTACCCGGCCCAGTCGTCGGCGCGCGCTATCCATCTGCCCTGCTCCCTTGGCGATGGTGGCACGGGCCGCGTCAAGCGGCGGTCAAAGTGATCGCCCCGATGGTCAAGATAGTGTCACGATACGGACCGCGGCCGGCCATCGCCCCATTGAGCACCACCCCCTGCTCGTGCTACGCTTGCGCGCGAGAGGATCTTGCAACGGTGAATGAGCCGGCGACAACGGACCGCTACCGGAGCCTGACCTGGCGATCGCTGCTGGTCGGCCTGGCCATGGTGGCGCTCATCTGCCGCTGGATCCACGAAGCCGAGTTGGTGGTCGGCCAACGCGGGCACAGCGCCCTGGCCAACACCTCCATCCCGCTCGGCGCCTTTGGCGGGCTGATGCTGGTCATGCTGGTCAATGGGCTGGTACGCCGCGTGTGGCGGCCGGCCGCGCTGACCCGCGGTGAGGTGCTGACCGTCTACATCATGATGACCACCTCCACGGTCATCGCTTCCAGCGGCGGCATCCACTTCCTCGTGCCGGTCATGTTGGCGCCGTTCTACTTCGCCACGCCCGAGAACCATCTGGACCTGGTGCAGCCGTACGTGCCCAAGTGGTTCGCCCCCCAGGATCCCAGGGTCATCGCCGACTTCTACCGCGGCAACGCGGCCGTGCCCTACCACGCCTGGATCATGCCGGCGCTGAGCTGGACCGTGTTCCTGCTGGCCTTCGTGGGCATCACCATCAGCCTCAGCGCGCTGCTGCGGCGCCAGTGGGTCGACCGCGAGCGGCTGACCTTCCCCACGGTCGTGCTGCCGTTGGCCATGACGCGCGAGGACGGCCAGTTCTGGCGCAACCCGACGCTCTGGGCCGGCATCGGCCTGGCGCTGTTCGTGGGGCTGGTCAACAACCTCAACCTCAGCCTGCCTTCGGTGCCGCGGCTGCATGTGCGGCTGCAATCGGTCGATGCCAGCCTGAGCGGCCGCTTCGTGTCGGCCATGCGCCCCATCGGCGTCAGCTTCTACCCGTTCGTCATCGGCATCGGCTATCTGCTGAGCCTGGATGTCACGCTGAGCTGCTGGGTGTTCTACTGGCTGGGCAAGCTCCAGGCGGGCTTCGCCGCGCAGGCCGGCATCGTCGATGCCGGCACTGGGTTGGGCCGCTTCCCCTACCTGCCTGAGCAGTCCGCCGGTGCATTCCTGGCGCTCACCGCCTTCAGCCTGTGGTTCGCGCGCGGCACCATCCGCGAGATGCTCCGGACGGCCTGGAGCCGGCGCCATGGCCCGCTCGACGACAGCGCCGAGCCCATGACGTACCGCGCGGCGTTTGTCGGCTTCCTGCTGTGCTTCCTGGTGATGCTCATCTTCTGTGCACAGGCCGGGCTGGCCATGCCGTTGGCCGCGCTCATCTTCGCCCTGGCCCTGGCCTTCCTCATCGCCGCCACGCGCATCCGCGCCGAGACCGGCAACGCCTGGCTGTATGGACCGGCGTTCGACCCCCACAAGATCGTGCTCACCGCGTTCCAGGGCAAGCTCTCGCTACGCGACCTGACCATCATGGCCTTCCTGCGCAGCCTCTCCAACTCCGACATGCGCTGCCAGTCGATGCCGCACCAACTCGACGCCTTCAAGATGGCCGACGCCGCCAACCTGCGCCCGCGGCAGGTCTCCGCGGCGATCATCATCGCCATCGCTTTCGCCATCCCCGTAGCGCTGTTCATGGCGCTGGAGGTGTGGTACAGCCAGGGCGCGCTGGGTCGCTGCGAGCCGTGGCGCACGACCATGGGCCGCGTCATCTACGAAGAGGTCATCGCCCACTTCGTCAACCCGTCGCGCCGCGCGCACGCGCAGCTCTCGGCCACCGGGTACGGCTTCGCGCTGACGCTGCTGCTGACCTGGGTGCGCAACACGTGGGTCACCTGGCCGCTGCATCCTATCGGCTTCGCCATGGCCGGCACCTACACCATGGACGCCCTGTGGCTGCCGTTCCTGCTGGCCTGGCTGATCAAGAGTGCCACGCTGCGCATGGGCGGCATGAAAGCCTATCGGCGGGCCATCCCCTTCTTCCTCGGGCTGATCATCGGCGACTTCTTCTGCGGCGCCAGCGCCACGCTGCTGGCCTGCTTCAACAAGTCGCTCACCATCTACCCCATCAACTGGTGAACGTCGATCTGCCCGAACGTTGGTCGGAAAGGGCAAGAGCACGGCGGGTGCGAGCATGGACGCCGCGGAACGGCCCAGGCACACTCGTCAACAGAGCAGGAGACTGAGGTGAACACCTACACCGAGCCGAGCCGCACCATTCCCATCGCCCGTGAGGTGGACGTCGTCGTCGTAGGCGGCGGACCGGCGGGCATCGCGGCGGCTCTGGCCGCGCGGCGGTCGGGCCGCTCGGTGCTGCTCATCGAGCAGTTTGGCAGCCTCGGCGGCGTGGGCGGACCGGGCCTGCACAACCATATCAGCCAGGTCAACGCCCACGGCAGCGACCTGCGTGTGGTCGGTGGCCTGGCCTGGGAGCTGGGCCAGCGCATCGTCACGAGCGGCGCGGGCGACCTGGGCAGCTGCTACGACTACGACCCCGAGGCCTTCAAGTATCTGTGCGACCGCTGGATGGTCGAGGAGGGTGTCGACCTGCTCTACCACACCTTCCTGGCCGACGTGGTCAAGGACGGCGCCGCCGTGCGCGGCGTCATCGTGCAGAACAAGAGCGGCCGGCAGATGATCGCCGCGCGGCAGGTCATCGACTGCACCGGTGACGGCGACGTGGGCTACCTGGCCGGCGCGCCCTGGGAGCAGGGCCGCGCGGGCGACGGCGCCTGCCAGCCGGTGACCATGATGTTCCGCGTCGGTGGCGTCGACTGGCCGCGGGTTGCCGCCTGGCGCACGGACTACCAGTGCCAGGCGTTCTTCGAGGATTTGCACGCGCGCGGCGAGATGGAGCCCTTCCAGAACCAGATCATGGGCTTCTGGCACAACAGCGTGCGGCCCGATCAAGTGGGCATCAACTTCACCCACATGATCCGAGTGGACAGCACCAAGGCCGAGCAACTCACGGCTGCCACGCTGGAGGGTCGGCGCCAGGTGCAGCACTGCGTGGCCGTGTTCCGCCGGCACATCCCCGGCTTCGAGCAGTCGTACCTGATCGACACCGCCGCCACCATCGGCCTGCGTGAGAGTCGCCGTATCCTGGGCGACGTGGTCGTCGAGTTCGACGATCTGATGAGCCGCCGGCCCTGGCCCGATACCATCGGCTACGGCTCGTTCTTCGTGGACATCCACAACCTCGACGGCCCCGGCATGAGCCACACCACGCTCCGGCCCGAGCCCGGCTTCCGCTACCAGCTGCCCTACCGCTGTCTGGTGCCGCGCGACGTGGACAACCTGCTCGTCGCCGGCCGCTGCGTGAGCTGCACGCATCGCGCCCTGGGCTCGATTCGTGTGATGATCACCTGCATGGTGCTGGGTGAAGCCGCCGGTGTGGCCGCGGCCCTGGCCATCGCCGACGGCGTGACACCGCGCGCGGTGGACGTACCCCGCTTGCAGGCCGAGTTGCGCGCGCGCGGCTGCCTGCTAACCGAGGAAGACCTGAGTGAGTCGCCGTAGCACACGCCGATCCTGATAGAGAAACATCGTCTTCCGAGCCCGCGAGGAATCCGAGCACTCCCCTGGAAGAGTCGTCTGGCAAGGCGGCGCCGATCCGGTGCCAGCCGCCCAGTTCCGCACAGGGAGGTACTCGAGATGGAAGAGTCACAACGGACGCAGCGCAACGCGGACCGGTTGTCCGAGTTGGCCGGCCCGTTCGCGGCGCAGATCGCGTCGATCATCGCCGGCCTGGAGCGCGATGGCTACCGACCGCGCATCCAAGAAGCCTATCGGTCGCCCGAAGACCAGATGAGGCAGCGCCTGACAGGTCGTTCGAAACTGAGCTATGGATTTCACAATGTCCGCTCTGCCGACGGTCACCCCCAAGCTTGGGCCGTCGATCTGCTGGACGACGACAATCCGCTGCACACGCCTCTGCCCTATGCGCTTCGGCTGGCATACGAGGCACGGCGGCGCGGGCTGCGGACAGGGGTGCTGTGGGGGCTGTCGGCCCGCCAGCGCGCCCTGGTGAACGACGCCATCGACGCGCAGGACTGGCGCCGCGAGGTCCGCATCGGCTGGGACGAGTGCCATATCGAGCCGACCGGCATCACGCCAGAGCAGGTACGAGACGGGGGACTGCCGACCTTCAGCGGCGCAGCCCCCGATCCGGTGATGGCCCGCTGCGAGCCGCCGTTCACGGTGGCCTTCACCAACGGCGTGACCCTCACGGCGCCCTTGGTGGCAGACCGCGCCTGGGTGCCGATGCGCGCGTTCGCCGAGGCCATCGGCACCACCGTGACCTGGCAAGGAGATGGCCTGCCCATCAAGCTGGGCGCCCAGGAGTACCGCGGCCAGGTGCGGAGCATCGACGGATCGACCTACGCGCTGGTGCGCGAGATCGCCGAGTGCTGCGGGCTGGAACTCCGCGTGGAGGAGCAGGCCCGCCACATCGTCGTCATGCGGCCGGCCACCATGACCCCGCTGCTGGGGCAGATCGTCGCCCTGGCCGATCGGTCGGGCGTGCTCAGCCACTACTGGGATGATCGCGGTCGCGCGCCGGTCGGCTTGGCGCGGGGCATGGCCGCCACCTACGCGCGGGCCTACGCCAAGCTGAAGGCCAAAGACGAGGCAGCCATAGCCATGGCCGCGGCGTGCACCGACGACCCGTCGACCGACGCCCTGGCCTGGTATGCCGATGCATTCGCCGCAGCCGGCCTGGACAACAGCCAGAGCGGCGCCGACACGCTGCGTCATCTGTTCGTGCTGCTCACCGGCCTGGCCATGCGCGAGAGCAGCGGTCGCTACTGCGAGGGCCGCGACCGCTCGGCGAGCAACAACGACCCAGACACGGCTGAGGCCGGGCTGTTCCAGACCAGCTTCAACGCACGGACCGCTCACCCGCTCATGGCCGGCCTGTTCGACTCCTACAGCCAGTCCTCGTCCGGTTTCCTGCCGCTGTTCGCGGCCGGTGTAACCATGACCGCGCGCGACATGACGGTGTGCGGCACCGGCCCAGGCGCCAGGTTCCAGACGTTGAGCAAGCTCTGCCCCGCCTTCGCGGCGGAGTTCGCGGCGCTCGGCCTGAGGCACCTGCGCCAGCACTGGGGCCCCATCAACCGGCATGAGGCCGGCCTGCTCCGAGCCTGCGACGACCTGCTGCTGGCCGTGCAGAAGGCCGTCGATGGCGCCGGCGAAGGCGTTGCTGTGTGACCCAACAGAGGCTGGCCGACAGTCGCGCGGCCTGTCTAGCTATAATGCCGCCTGGGAGTGCGACCGATGGTGGTTGGCTGGACGGGCCACAGCGCGCCGATCTCGGGCGTCTTGCTGGCGGCAGTGAACGTCTTCTGGGCCACGCGACGTTTCACGCCGCACGGCGAGACCGTGCCCGACAACTGCGCCATGGCCTACGGCGTGCTCTATGTCGTGCGCGGCAGCGCACTGGTGAGCAGCGGCGGTCGAGCCTGGCAGGTGCGCGCCGGCGATGCGTTCGTGCGCCGGCCGTATGCGCCGTACGACTTTGAGTTCGGAACCGACAGCGAGTTCCTGTCGGTCGGCGTACGTGCCACGCTGTTTGGCTCGCTCGACCTGCTGGCCGGCCTGGAAGCACCGAGTTCCTGGCACCCCCACGGTGATGACGCCGCCCTGCTACCGACCTGCATGGCCGAGATGGTCCAGACCACGGGCCGTACCGAGCCCGCGGCCCGGCTGATCACCACCGGCCTGGCGCAGGCCGTGGTAGGCATCGTCTGCCGCGCGCTGACCCCGGCCGAATCCGCGGCGCGACTGCTGAGCACACCGGCTTGGCTCAACGCCGTGCTGCTCGCCGCCGAGCGCGACCCCGGCATCAGCGTGGCCCAGTTGGCCCAACTCGCCGCCTACAGCGAAGGCCAGTTGCGCCGGCTGTTCCACGCCCATCTGGGCCAGTCACCCCACGACTACCTGCAGACACGCCGGCTCGAGGCCGCGCGCCACCTGCTGGAAACCACCGACCAGCCCGTGGGCACCATCGCCGACCACCTGGGCTTTGGCAGCGCGCCACACTTCACGCGCCTGTACAAGAAAGTCTACGGCCTGGGACCGCGCGACTACCGCAAACGCTTGTCTACGCCACCCGTCTGAACGGGTGATCGGAAAAGGCAAAACACCGTCCGGTGTTGGCATGGACTCGGCGGCGCGCGGCGCGCACGATCAGGGTCGCCGACCCGAGCTCCGCAGCCGTCCATGGGCTGCTCTGGCGCCTCGCTTCCTCCTGACGCCAGAGCGCGTCTCGTCCTCGCCGACGGCGCTGGCTTGTCGAGCCCACGGTCGAGCCAAGGAGCAGATCATGGTCATCTCGCGAGCCGACCGCGCCGTCAGGCGCCAGGGCTTCACGCTGATCGAGTTGCTGGTGGTCATCGCCATCATCGCCATCCTCGCGGCGATTCTGTTCCCGGTCTTCGCCAAGGCCCGGGAGAAGGCGCGCCAGGCCTCGTGCCTCAACAACCTCAAGCAGATCGGCGTCGGGCTCATGCAGTACGTGCAGGACTACGACGAGTCGATGCCCTACGACTGGTGCGCGGGCAACAACCAGGGCGGCAACAGCGCCGGTGCGACCGGCCCGCAGCCGTTCTACTGGATGAACGGCGCCGTCAAGGAGCCCAACCCCTATCGCTGGTGCGGACGCGTGCAGCCGTACATCAAGAGCCTCAACGTCTTCCAGTGCCCCAGCGGCATTGCCAGCACGAGTGGCGCGGCCCTGCCCGCCAACGAGACGATGAGCTACTGGACCAACGGTGCGGTCTTCTGTGCCACCAACGGCACGTCGGCCATGGCCATCGCCAGCATCGTCGCGCCGACCGAGTGCGTGGCCGTCTATGACGACTTCGACTGCTATCGCCGCGGGGAAGTCATCTTCCGCCCGTACCGCAATGGCGCGACGCTCCTCGATTCCGGCTCGCTGGCCAACACCAACCGCCGCTGGGCCCACCTGGACGGCATGAACGCCATCTACTGCGACGGCCACGCCAAGTGGCAGAAGGGCGCCGCGCTGGTCACCCAGCTGTGGCGCGAACCCACGACCTAGGCAGGCCGTCCGCGCTACGCGCGGATCGCGCTGGCATGGGCAGGATTCGACTGCGTCGGGCCGATGCACTACGCTTGGCCCGACGAGGGAATCCTGCCCATGTGCGCTTCCGCCCTGGTGCTCCTGGCCGCCGGCTCGCTGCTCGCTCCCGGCGCTGACTCGCTGCAGCCGCTCGCCCATCCCCGCCTGCGCTTCGATGGCGTCGTGGCCCCGCGCATCGCCGCCAACGTCGACCACTGGCTGCTCACCGCACCCGATGCCAATCCCGGCATGCTGGCCATGTTCGCCCTGCGCGACCGCCAGCCCGAGCCGCAACTCGTGCCCTGGGCCGGTGAGTTCGCCGGCAAGTACCTGCTCAGTTGCGTGGCCGCGCTGGGCATGACCGACCGGCCCGACCTGGCCGAGCACACGCGCCGTTTCGTGGCCCAACTGATCGCCTCGCAAGCCGACGACGGCTACCTGGGCCCGTTCCCCAAGGCCCGCCGCCTGCTCGGCGACTGGGATCTGTGGGGCCACTACCACGTCATGCAGGGATTGCTGGCCTGGTATGACCACAGCGGCGACGAAGCCGCCATGGCCGCGGTGCGCCGGGCCGCCGATCTGGTCTGCCGCACCTACCTCGACGCGAACAAGCGCGTGCTCGACGCGGGTTCGCCCGAGATGAACATGGCCATCAGCCATGTGCTGGCCGAGCTGCACCGCCGCACGGGCGAGCCGCGCTACCTGACCCAAACGCTGGAGATCCTGCGCGACTGGGAGAAGGCGGGCGACTACCTGCGCTGCGGCGAGGCCGGCGTGCCGTTCTATCGCACGCCACGCCCGCGCTGGGAGAGCTTGCACGACCTGCAGGCGCTGGCCGAGCTGTGGCGCGTGAGCGGCGAGGAGCGCTATCGCCGCGCGTTCGAGAGCCACTGGCGCACCATCCGCGATTTCGACCGGCGCAACAGCGGCGCCTTCTCAGGTGGCGAGCAGGCCACCGGGAACGCGTTCACCCCGTCGGCCATCGAGACCTGCTGCACCGTGGCCTGGATGGCACTGAGCGTGGACATGCTGCGACTCACCGCCGACCCCACGGTGGCCGACGAACTGGAACTGTCCACCTACAACGCCGCCCTGGCCGCGCAGCATCCCAGCGGCCGCTGGTGCACCTACAACACACCCATGGACGGCGCGCGCCTGGCCAGCGCCCACGACATCGTCTTCCAGGCCCGCGCCGGCACGCCTGAGCTGAACTGCTGCTCGGTCAACGGGCCGCGCTCACTGGGCATGCTGAGCCAGTGGTCGGTGATGCGCGCCGACCAGGGGCTGACGGTGAACTGGCTGGGCCCGATGACCGCCACGCTGCCCGGCGGCACGCTGACCGTCACCGGCGACTACCCGCGCGCCGGCCAGATCATGGTGCGCCTGCAGGCCCGGACGCCGACCGCCCTGCGTGTGCGCATGCCTGCCTGGGCCGAGGGCGCCACAGCCCGCCTGAACGGCAAGTCGGTCGCGGCGCGGCCGGGCACCTACCTGGCCGTGCCGGCGGCCGCCGAGACGACCGTGGCGCTCGACCTGCCGCTGCCGCTGCGCTGCCTCGATGGCCAGCGGGAGCAGTTCGGCAAGGTCAGCGTCTATCGCGGGCCACTCCTACTGGCCTGGGACCAGCTCGACACCGCCTTTGACGAGCAGCAGACGCCCCGGCTCGACACTGCTCGGCTGGCCGCGGCCAAGGTGGTCGGCACACCCACGGGCGACGCCCTGGCGCCGTGGCTCTGGGTCGACGTGCCCGCCGGCGACCAGCCCTTGCGCCTGCGCGACTACGCCTCGGCGGGCAGCCGCGGCGAGCGCTACCGCTCGTGGCTGCGCGTGCCGGGCCATGATGTGGCGCTCGGGCCGGATGCCCTGATCGTCGCCGCGCCGCTCCGGGCCGACGCCAAGCCGACCTGCGGCGTGCTGGTCAACGGCCAGTTCGCTGCGCTGCCGGCCGGCGATGGGCTGCGGCTCAACGGGCGCGATCAGATGCTCACCTATGCCCTGCCCGAGCCGTTCGGTCCCGACTTCACCGTGGCGCTACGCGTGCTGGTGCGCGAGCTGCCAGCCGAGGGCCACCTCGGCCAGCTGATCAGCGCCTGGTGCGCCGGCGGCGACGACCCGATCCGCGTGACGCTCGATCGCGGCAAGCTCTATGCGCGCATCGAGGGTGGCGGCTTCCACGGCACCAGCGGCGCCGAGCTCGGCCTGGGCGCGTGGCATCGCGTGGCGGCGGTCAAGACTGGCGCCAAACTCCGCCTGTATGTCGACGGCGCCGCGGTCGGCGAGGCCGACGTGCCGGCGGCGGTCACCACCGGCTCGCGCCTGTTGGCCGTGGGCGGCAACCCGCTCTACACCGGCCAGCCGGAGTTCGCCGCCATCGATGTGGCCGACCTGCTGGTGCGTGGTCGCGCGCTGAGCGCCGAGGAGGTGGCGGCCCTGGGCCGGTGAACCGGGTCGGCGACGGAGTGCGCCCATGCTCACACTGCTGCTGACTGCCTGCCTCGCCGGACCGGTCGGACCGGTTGGCCCGGTTGGACCGGTCGGCGGGCTCGAACGGTCCGAAGTCGTCTTCATGTTTGGCGGCACGACCGAGGTGTACAAGGCCTACGGCGGCACGTTCCGCTCGTGGGGCGGCAGCGCAAGCACGGACTCACCCGAGGCCCTGGCGGCCTTTGGCAAGAGCAGCCTGGACCCGGCGCGCGCCGCCGGCATGCGCTATGCCACCGGTCTGGCCTTCCGCACGGCCTTCGCCGGCATGATCGATTACGACCCCAAGTTCCTGGAATCGGTGACGCGCGACCTGGACGGCCAGCCGATCCTCGTGCCCTGGCTGTGGGATCACAAGCACAAGGGGCACGGCGCCTACTGGTTCTGCACCAACACGCCGGGCTATCGCGAGTACCTCAAGTACCAGGCGCGACGCGCCGCCGTGCGTGACTCGGCCGGCGTCATGGCCGAGGGGCTGCACATCGACGACTACGGCGGCACCTCGGGCTGTCCCGGCGGCTGCTTCTGCCCCTCCTGCATGACGGCCTTCGCCGCCTGGCTGCCGGCCCACGCCACGGCCGAGGACCTGCGCGCCGCCGGGCTGACCGCCTGGGATGGTTTCGACTACGGCGCCTGGCTCAAGACCAAGGGCATCACCGCGCAGACGGTGAAGGAGAAGCGCTGGACGGTGCCGCTGAACACGCTCTACCAGACCTTCCAGGTGCAGGCCGCGCGCGACTGGGTGGCCGAGATCAAGCGCTACAGTGAGCAGATCCGCGGCACCCGGCTGCTGCTCAGCGTGAACTCCAGCGCCACCTCGGCCGACAGCCTGGTCATCGCGCCGGTCATCGACTTCTTCTGTGGCGAGGTGGACCACCACGCCGAGCGCGACGCCGTGCCCGACGAGCCGGTGTTCGTGGCCAAACTCACCGACCAACTGGGCAAAGGCTCCGCCTGGACCGGCTCGGGCACCGACTGGGCCTATGTCAAAGAGAAGAACCGGCCGGGCCTCGTGCGCACCTGGGTGGCCCAGAGCTACGCCACTGGCTACCGGCTCATGGCGCCCAACCACCAGTGGTGCTACACCAAGGACAAGGGCACGCACTGGTACGACTCCCAGCCGGGCGACTACGACTGGCTGTACCACTGGGTGCGCGACCATCGCGACCTGTTCGACGGCTACGACCCTTACGACGGCGGCACGGTGGCCATCTACTCCAACCCCGCTTTCCGCCGCTGGCAGCGGCAGCTCATCGACACGGTCGGCTGGCTGACCGCGGCCAACCAGCCCTTCCGCCTGGCGCTGGCCGGCGACGACTGGCTGCCGAATCGCCTCAACGCCGCCGAACTGGCCCGAGCCAGAGCCGTAGTGCTCCGCGAGCCCGCCAGCCTCGACGCCGAGCAGCGCCGGCTGGTCGACGCGCAGGGCGACCGGCTGGTGCTCATCCCCGACAAGCCCGACGCCGCCGCGCTGGACGCCGCACGGACCAAGCTCGACCGACTGGCGCCATCGCCGGTGAGCGTGGAAGGCGCGACGGGCGTGGTGGTCATGCCACGCGTGAAGGCCGGCGCGCCGACCGTGCTACACGTGCTCAACCGCAACTACGACGCCGCGACCGACGACGTACGGCCGTTGGCGGGTGTCAATCTGCGGCTGAGCGGCGACCTGGCGGCCAGGCGCGCGCGCATCGTTGCGCCGCGCCAGGCTGACCGCGTCGTGCCGGTCGAGCGTGGCGTGCTGGTGCTTGATCAGCTCGGGTTGTGGGCGGTAGTGGTGCTGGAGGGTTGAGCCCCGACCGGGTCGGTCAGGGCGCCCGGCTCATGGCGCGTTGAAGTCGAGTGTCTCCGACTGCCCGCCGAACCGTAGCGTCACCAGGCCGCTGCCAAAGTCGGACTGGATGAATGGACTGTCGAACACCCGGCGCGGCGCGTAGTCCAGTGCCTGGCCGTCGACAGCCGGGGGCTGACTGTAGTCAGCAAAGAGCGACAGCGTGGTGTGGTGGAGCGCGCTGGTGTAGTCTAGGCGGGGCCCGGTCCAGCGGAGCGGATTGGCCACGATGGCCGCCTGGAAGGCCGCGAAGTCGGCATAGTCGCCGCGCCGTGCCACCTCGAGGATGGCCGGCGCGAAATCGTCGCCGCAGCTCAGCCACATACCGCGGTCGGTGGCGCCCTTGCCCTCGCGGTGCTGCTCGACCGAGTCGGGCTGCCAGACCGTCTGACCACGCGTCACGCGCACCGCGGCATACGCCTGGGGTGCCTCGGCGAAGACCCATCCGTCGTGTTCGGCACGCTTCAGCCCAGCGTCGAACCACAGTCGGTGGCCCTTGGCGTTGCTGCCCTTCAGGCGCTGGACGATCAACACACCGCGCTTCTGCACCGACCAGTAGGCGTTATACACGCTGCCACGAGCCGGCTGAAGCGGCTGGGCGTAGATGCGCGCGGTGCGCGAGCCGGCGAAGACCACGCCGTCCCAGCGGTTCTGGCTGCTGATGTTGGTCCAATCGGCCTGCGTCAGCGCGGGCACCATGCTGGTGCCGAGGATGTAGTCGGGCGTGCCGTAAGTGTAGCGCAGCACCCCGGCGTCGGCCGCCACGCGGTAGACGCCGGTCGCGGAGTAGAAAGGGTGTTGCGGGTCGGCCACGAAGTTGGCCGGCGGCCCAGGCTGAGCCCGGCCGGGCCGGCGCGAGAGTGACTCGTGGACGCCGTGACCGGCCACATCGTGGGCCAACGCGTCGACCAGCGGCGAGGGTCGCCAGAAGGTCGTCGCGGCACACATGTGCGAGGGGTGCTGACTGCGCGCGGGTCCCAGGCCGAAGGGATACCAGGCCGCGCCCATCATGCTGCCGCCCTCGGTCGAGTCGCTGCCAGGGTAGCAGCGGTGGCGGCTGCCGCCGCGCAGACCGTCGATCTGCTCGGCTGCCCAGTCCGCCCAGAACAGCTCCAGCAGTTGGCTCATCTGTCTGCGCAGGGCGGCGTCTTCGGCGAAGTCGGCCAGGTTGTACCAGCCGCCGAGGGTGTACTTGTTGTAGCCAGAGTTGCACTCGACCAGCAATCCCTGGCTGGCACGAAGGCGGGCGTAGCGGCGGAAGTAATCGTCGAACACCGCGGCCATCTGGCCGGTGGAGGTGCCATCGGCGTAACGGCGGGCGCGGTAGGCCGGGTGGCGGGCGAAGATCTGCGCCGCCCCCCAGAAGCTGCCCCAGGCCTGGGCGTGGTGATTTTCGCTGCCCCACACCCACTGGTCGCGCTCGGGCAGAGTCATCTCCAGTCGACAGCGCGGCTCGGCCCACTGCCAGAGCATGTCCAGCAGCGCGGTCTCGGCCGCCGGGCTCATGCGTCCCGGCCAATGGTGGCTGCCGCTGCCAAACAGGAACCAGATTCGCTCGAGCAGGTAGGCATGCCAATGGAAGCCTCCCTCCTTGAGCGACACGGGGAAGTCTTCGGCGCGCTCTGCCAGCAGGGCCTGGTCGGCCTCGGCGGTGCGCTCGTTGAGCCAATAGGCAGCGAGCGCGAAGTCCTCCTGCCGCCAGCAGCCCTCGCCGGGATACGGTTTGGCGAGTTGGAGCCGCAGCATCTCCGTGCAGCGTTGCGTCTGCGCATCGCCGGGCGCTGACCAGACCGGCGCGCTGACGGCCAGCGCCGCCAGCAGAACCCATGACCTTGGCTTCATGCCTGCTTATCCCCAGGGCGCGGCTCCACGCCTCAGCGCAGCCGGCGCTGGCTCTGCCTGAGGCGGATGGCGCGGCGGCTAGCCCTCGGCGGCTCCGAAGGCGCCCGAGATCCACGTATCCTTGTCACGGATGATAGCCTGCGGCGGAAGCTGCTCGTGCTGCGTGGTCACGCCCTCGTGCTTCTTGACCGCCGTGCCGATGGCCATGAACTCCAGCAGGTTGCCGATCTCGTGGATGTGCACCTTGATGCCCAGCACATCGTCGGCGCCGATGGCTTCCGCTTCGCGCCGGATCAAATCGATGGCGTGCTCGCGCGCGTCGTAGACCAGCGAGGTCAACTCGGAGATCTCGCCGCGGGCCAGCGCCTTGAGCGCCGAGGTGATGTTGCCCACCACGCCGAGCGAGTAGACCGCCGTGCCCATGACCAGCTTGAGCGGCATGTACCCCATGCGCGCCACGTTCCACATCTCCTCACAGGTCAGGTCGCTGGAGGTGGGATTCTCGGTGCACTCGGGCGGTAGCGCCGGGTTGTGGCTGGCGGTGCCCATCATGATCATCTCGTGCGCGCCGCCAAACGGCATCAGCACGGTCTGCACGCCGACCACAGCGTTGGCGCCCACGGCGCGCGCCTGGCGCGTCAGGCGGGTCAGCGCGGTGTGGCGAGTGCGGTTGAAGGTGTCGGAGAACTCCTTGATCTCGCCGCGCCCCATGGACTTGAGCCCGCCCAGAATGCCGCCGCCGACGCCGATCGAGTAGGCGATGTTGCCGAACACGAACGACTTGGGCACGTAGCCGGCATCGAGCTGGCAGTAGAGCTCCTGCCCATCGCTGCTGGTCGTGAACTGGAGTGCCTCGGTGCCCGGCTGCTCGCGATGCACGCAGGAGGCCACCGAGATGAACTCGGTGTTGCCGTGGAAGTGGCGCAACTCGCTGGTCACGCTGGTCACACCCACGCCGCCGTGGCGCTTGGCCTCCTCCAGCAGGCGCTGGTAGGACTGCTCGCGCCCGTCATGGATGAGCTGCGTGAGCTGGGTCACTTCGCCGCCACACAGGTTCTGCACCCCGGATGCCAGGTTGCCCAGTACACCCATGGAGTAGACGCTGTTGCCGATGATCAGCTCACCCGGCGACATCCCCTTGAGATGCAGACAGAACATCTCGTTGCCGGACATACCAGACATGACTGCCATCACGAGTCTCCCACTTGGCCTCGCAACACACAGCGTTTACCCCGCGCGAGGAGTTCCCGGTCGGGGTGACTCGCTCTCGTCACCTTGCATCAGGCCGCGCGCACGGCCTCATTCTCGATGTCCTCTCGCCAGCGTTCACGGACCGCGCTGCGCTCCACCAGATCCACTTTCACCCCGAGCAGGTCCTCGAGCGCGAGCTGGATGCCGACAAAGCCGAACCGGCTGACCCGCTTGGCAGGATCCAGGTCTACCAGCATGTTGACATCGCTATCCGGCCCTGCCTCGCCTCGAGCAACCGAGCCGAACACCGACAGACCCGCAATACCCAACTCGGACAATTCGACGCGGTGCGTCGCCAGTACGGCCCTGACCTGCTCCAGTGTCATTGCGGCTCCTTCTGCTCTGACTCCAGTATGCGCCCGACTTGGGGCTACCGCACCCCAACCGCCAGGTCCACCGCGCCCAGCCGCCGAAAGTCGTCCAGAGCGGCGCTCAGTCCCGGCAGGGCCGCCTCGGCCGAGACATCGTCGCCGCGCCACTCGGCGTTGGGCACGACCTGGTCGCCTTGGGGGATGACCGCGCCCGTGCCAACCGCGGCATAGCGAGCGGTCTCGGCCGTGGCGCCGGCGGCGCGGGTCACGACGGGGCGCGTGTTGTAGAAACTCGGCGCCAGCAGACAGAGCGACACCGACGAGGCGCCGCCAAAGCGCAGCGCCGCGTCCTTGGGTTCGATGTAGAACTGCGTGGGTCCGAGCGTGACTTGGCCGTGGTAGCCGCGCACGGTCAGTGCGACGCACTTCTCGGGGTCCGGGCTGGCGTTGAAGTGCACCTTGGGCGACGAGATGGTCACGCGGCCCGCGGGATCGCCCGCCTGGCCCTCCAGCACGAAGCCGCTCTCGCTCTGCTCCACGTAGAAGTCGCTCATCACCACGCTCTGGCTGTCGCGGACGTACAGCACGTGCGAGACCAGCGTGGCCAGCCGCGTCTGATAGCCGATCAGGCCGTCACGGGGCGTGGCCTTGCCTTCCACGGTGATCGAGCCCTCGTAGCTCACCTTGCCCAGGATGGTCGCGCGCGCGCAGTCCACCAGGCGCTGGTTGCCCTGCACATGCGGCATGACGACGGTCGCCTCCGGTCCCAGGCCGCGCAGCACCAGTCCCTTGCGGAACGGCTGCTTCTGGTACATGCCGAAGACATACACGCCGTCGTAGGTCATGCGCGAGGGTGCGCCCGTGCCGGTCTGCTCGATGTCGATGCCGTTGTTCATCGCTCCGGCGTCATGGCTGCCGACGTTCAGATGCTCCAGCACCAGTCGCTGGGGGTCCTTCACGCTGATCATCGTGCCGCCTTCGGCGCCGCGCCAGACCAGCCGGGTGCACCAGCCCGAGCCACCGACCGCGTAGTCGGCGCCGGTCATGTTCAGCGTCTGCGAGACGATGTACGTGCCGCTCGGCAGATAGGCCAGTGCGTGCCGGCCCTCGGCGCGCGCGGCGTCGATGGCCCGAGCGATGGCCGCCGTGTCGTCGGTCTGGCCGTCGCCCTTGGCGCCGAAGTCGGCCTTGGCGTCAAACACGCGGCCCAGGGGCGGCGCCTGATCGCTGATGAAGCGCTGGTCGGCGCTCTTGAGATTGCCCTGTCGCGAGCCGGCGGGTATCTCGTGCAGCCGCGCCTGGCCGTTGGTCAGGGCGCCGGCGTCGACGGTGTTGCCAGACACCACCAACTGCTGGCCACCGCGGGTCTGGACCGGCACCGAGCCGGCGGGGCCCCGGGTGAAGGCGCAGTCGAACATCAGCGCCGGCGCGCCGAACAGCCGCACAGCACCATCGGTGGCCGTCCAGCCCTGGACACGGCAGTCCTCCAGCGTCATCGGCGCCACGCCGTTACCGAAGCTCAGGAAGCGCTTGGAGCCCACCGAGACCGTCCGCCGCACGGAGCTGCCGTGCTCCTGGCCGGCGCTGATGTCGACCTCGCGACTGCGCTCGAACCGGCAGTTGCGGATGTAGAAGTTGCCGTGGCTGCACGCCACGCCGGTCTCGCAGTCCTCCCACTGGCAGCGGTCGAATGTCCAGTCGTAATCGTTGAACGCCGGCAGCACCGCGCCGCGCTTGCAGTCGGCAAAGTAGCAGTTCTCAAAGAGCGTCTCGGCGGTGGAGAACTTGGCCGCTGGTTCGCGCAGCACACCGGCATCGGTGAACCCGACGAAGGCCAGATACTGGTGACGCACCTCGGTCTCGAAACGGTGGTCCGAGGCGTGGCAGAACCCGACCGAGGCCTTGCCCTGGCCATCGAACACCAGCCCTACAAAACGCGAGTAGGCCACGCCATCGTCGACGAACAGCCGGCCACCGGGCTCGCCGGCCCACACCAGCCGCGTGTCGCGGCCGGCGCCCAGCAGCGTCACGCCGTGCAGCGGGCCGGTCAGCGTGAGCGTCTTGGTGACCCGGTAGGTGCCGGGCGGCAGGTAGAGCGTGGAGCCGTCGCGGATGCCGGCCAGGCCGGCCTGGATGGCCGCCGTGTCGTCGGCCACGCCGTCGGCGGTAGCCTTGACCGTGACCCAGTCACTCCGGGGCTGCCAGTTCAGGCGCGGGATGGGCACAGGGCCCGCGACGAGCAGGTTGGCACAGAGCAGCAGCGTAGGCAGCATGGTCGCCCTCCATCCGAGGTCAGGGGTTGAGCCGGGTCTCGTACAGCCGCATCATGCTCGGCTCCGGCCAGGGCTCCGGCCGCGCCTGGTCGCGATTGGCCGGCAGCGTCTCCCAGCGCAGGGCGAAGCGCGAGCCAGGCTGCGTGCCATCGCGCCGCAGCCAGCGCGTCTGCAGGCCGGCGAAAGTCCCTTCGGGCTTGCCGAAGCGGTCCAGCACCCACGGTGTGCGCGGCTCGGGGGCACCGATGGGCCGCAGCGTGGCCTCGTCCAGCAGGTAGCTGCCGCCGCCCTTCTTGACGTTGGACCAGCTCTGCCGCAGCCTGCCGTCGGCGCCAAGCGTCACAGCGCCGATGCTCACCTCGAAGACGATGGTGCCGCCGCCGCCGAACTCCCAGCGGTAGTCCCAGTCGGTCGCCTGGTAGTGCTTCCAGCCACCGGCCTCGCGGCGGGCGTTGCAGATCTGGGTGAAGCCCTTGTCGTCGTACCGGTGGTAGCTGAGGATGACGCGTTTCTGACTGTCGAAGCCGATGCGTGTGTTGCCGTTGATGATGCCCCCATGCTCGGGCACCGGCGCGACGATCTCGCCGGTCGCGAGCTTGATGGGCAGCGTCAACGGCGTGCCGTCGCTCTTCTCCCAGTGCACCAGGTCGCGGCTGCGAGCGTACGTCAGGTCGTGGTTGGTGGCGCAGTCGCCCGTCTCGCGCCACACCCAGCAGAGATGCCAGAAGCCGTCCGGCCCCGGCTGCGGCCCGACGAAGTAGGCGTTGCGCAACCCTTCGCCGTCGGTCAGCGCCTGGTCCATCAGCCGGTGCCAGGTGTGCCGGGCCGGGTCCCAGACGTTGAAGATCTGGTCGCCGTTGCCGCTGGAGCCGTCGCGATAGGTGAAGATGAACTCGTTGGCGGGCCCGCGGAAGAAGCGCGGATAGGTGACCTTGGTCTCGCGCTCACCGGTCATGGGCGTGGCCGATTCGAAGGTGTCGATGTCGTAGGGTTTGCTGGTGCGGAAGTAGAGCAGCGGCTTGACGTGCATGTTGCCGCTCAGGTGTAGCAGCCCCTCGTCGTCCGCGGCGAGCGTCACGTAGTTGTGGCTGTCCCAGCCGAGCTTGCTCGGCAGCCGTACGAAGTGCCACGCCGTCTCCGTCAGCCGACGGCTAGCCACGGTCATCTGCCGGTCGGCATCGTAGTAGGCGACGAACTGCCACTCGCCCGCGCAGAGCAGATCGAAGCCCACGCTATGCCCGGCCCAGACCGGTCCGATGTCCAGCGTGCGGACCAGCGTTTCAGCCGGCTCGGCAGCCATCAGCGACGCCCACAGCAGCAGTGTCATCAGCGCTCCTCACTACCTCACCACAGAGACGACGCGGCGCGCCCATGGTTGCGCACCGGCGCCGTGCCCAACTCGTACAGCCGCAACATGCTCGGACCCGGCCAGGGCTGTGGCCGCGGCTGATCGCGATTGGCCGGCAGGGTCTCCCAGCGCAGGCCGTAGCGCGTGCCATCGCCCGACCCGTCACGCATCAGCCAGCGGACAACCAGGCCGGGAAACGTGCCCTCCACCCGGCTGTACGCATCGAGCGGCGAGCGCTGCGGGGGCATCAGGCCGATTGGCCGCAGCGTCGTCTCGTCCAGCCGCCACACACCGGTGCCCTTCTTGGCGTGCCAGTAGCCCTGACGCAGCGTGCCGTCCGGCGCGGTCGACACACCCGTTATGCGCAGTTCGCCAAGCAAGCTACCGCCGCCGGAGAAGTCCCACCGGTAGTCCCAGTCGCTGGCCTGCTCATGGTGCCAGCCGTCGGACTCGCGGCGAGCGTTGTAGACCTGGGTGAAGCCTTTAGCGTCGAAACGATGGTAGCTGAGCACCACGCGGCCGTGATGGTCGAAGCCGATGCGGATGTTGGAGTTGATCATGCCGCCATGCACCGGCACGGGCGCCACGATCTCGCCGGTCGAGAGCTTGATGGGCAGCACCAGCGGCGTGCCGTCGCTCTTCTCCCAGTGCACCAGGTCGCGGCTGCGGGCATACGAGAGATCGTGGTTGGTGGCGGCATCGCCCGTCTCGCGCCAGACCCAGGCCAGATGCCACCAACCGTCAGGCCCGCGCGTCGGGCCGTTGAGATAGGCGTTGCGCTGCCCTTCGCCGTCCGTCAGCGGTTGGTCGAGCAGTCGGCGCCAGGTGTGCGTGCCACCGCTCCACACGTTGTAGATCTGGTCGCCGTTGCCGCTGTAGCCGTCCCGGTAGGCGAAGATCAGTTCGCCGCTGGGTCCGCGGAAGAACTCGGGATAAGTGGCCCGGCTCTCGCGGGCACCGACCATCGGTGTGGCCCGCTGGAAGGTGTCGATGTCGTACGGGCGCGTCGTCCGGAAGTAGATCAGCGGCACGGCGTGCATGTTGCCGCTCAGATGCACCAGGCCCTCGTCGTCGAGGGCCAGCGCCAGGTAGTTGTGGCTGTCCCAGCCGGTGCGGCTCGGCAGTCGCACTAAGTGCCACTGGCGGTCATCGAGCCGGCGCGCGCCCACGGTCATCTGCCGTTGCGCGTCGTAGAAAGCCACGAATTGGCGGTCGCCCCGAGTGACCAGGTCAAACGCCGCATAGTGGCCCGCCCACACGGGAGCGATGTCGACCGTGCGGACGACCGTCTCGTTCGGCCCGGAGTAGAGCAAGGCAAGCAGCATGGCCAGCGTCATGGCCCCTCCCCTACCGCGATGCCGTCACGCTTCCGGCGTCACGGTCATCATCATCACGTCCTGCGCACTGATCGCCGCCTCGCCCGGCGCCGGCCGCACGCGGGTCCACTGGCCGTCGCTGCCCAGTGTCCAGGCCGCCGCCGTGTCGCTAAGGTAGAGCTGCAGCAGCGCCACGAGTTCCGAGCGCAAGCGGTCGTCGTCGATGGGCACCAGCGCCTCGATGCGGCTGTCCAGGTTACGGTACATCCAGTCGGCCGAGCCGATGAACAGCTTGTCGTCGCCGCCGTTGCCAAAGCGGAACACGCGCTGGTGTTCCAGGAAGTCGCCCAGCACGCTGCGCACGCGGATGTTCTCGCTGGCGCCGGGCACGCCCGGCCGCAGCCCGCACTCGCGCCGGATGATCATGTCGATCTGCACGCCGGCGCAACTGGCGCGGTACAGCGCCTCGATCAGCGGCACATCGGCCAGCGCGTTCATCATGGCCACGATGCGGCCACCACGACCGGCGCGCTGGTGCGCTATCTCGGCCTCGATGAGCCCCAGCAGGTGCTCGCGCATGGCTTGCGGCGCCACCACCAGCTTGTGGTAGCTCGGCGCATAGGCATACCCCGAGAGGAAGTTAAACAGCTCCATCACGTCGCGGCCCAGCTCACGCCGCGTCGTGAACAGGCTCAGGTCGGTGTACGACTTGGCCGTGGTGGCGTTGTAGTCGCCAGTGCCGAAGTGGATGTAGGTGCGCAGGCCGTCGTCCTCTTCGCGCACCACCAGGGTGATGCGCGTGTGCGTCTTGTAGCCCACGAAGCCGTAGCTGGTGTGGATGCCCGACTGCTCCAGGCGCTGCGCCCAGGCAATGTTGGCCGCCTCGTCGAGGCGCGCCTTGAGCTCGAGCAACGCCATGACCTCCTTGCCGGCCTCGGCGGCGTCGATCAGCGCGCTCAGCGTCTCGGACGCCACGGTGGTGCGGTACAGGCTCTGCTTGACCGCGCGCACCTTGGGGTCGGTGGCCGCGGCCTGCACGAACGCGACCACCGTGCGGTCGTAGTCGTGGTACGGATGGTGGACCAGCACGTCACGCTCGCGGATGGCGCCGAACAGCGCCTCCGGGTCGCCCCCGACGGGCAGGTCGGGATGCGGCTGGCCAACCCAGGGCGGTCGCGTCGAAGTCAGGTCGGCCAGGCCGGGCAGCGCGCCCAGATCGACCAGCGCCAGTGGGCCGGCCCAGTCGTAGAAGTCATCCTGCTCGACCTTGAGCTCCTCGGCCAGGAGTGTGCGCGTGTCGACGGGCATGCGCTCGTCGACCTCGACCCGCACCACCGGCGCGAACCGCCGGTCGCGCAGCACCTCCTGGGCGAAGTCCATGAGGTCCTCGCCGTCCTCTTCCTCGCGCGGCACATCGACGCTGCGGGTCACGCGGAACGGATAGCAGCCGGAGATGGCCATGCCGCGGAAGAGGTGCTTGAGGTGCGCGCCGATGACCTCTTCCAAGGCCACAACGCCCGAGCCGTCGGGCAGCTGCAGCCAGCGTGGCTGGTTGGCCGGCACCTTGACCCGCGCGAACAGCGGTGCATCGTCCTTGGGGTCCACCACCACCGCCAGCGACAGGCTGAGGTTGCTGATGTAGGGGAAAGGCCGGCCGGGATCGACGGCCAGCGGTGTGAGCACGGGAAAGACCTGGTCCAGGAAGTGGCGGCTGAGCCACTGCTTGGTGGTGCTATCGAGGTCGGCGAAGCTCGTCACCGCCAGGCCTTCGCTGGCCAGCCGCGGCTGCAGGCAGTCACGCCACAACGCCGCCTGCGTGGCCATCATCTCACGGACAATGACCCCGACCTCGACCAGTTCCTCGGCCGGCGTGTGCGGCCAGGGCCCGTCGTCGGGGATGCCTAGCTCCGCTTCGCGGCGCAACGCGTCCACCCGCTTCATGAAGAACCCGTCCAGGTTCTCCGCCGACAGCACCAGGAACCGCAGGCGCTCGGCCACCGGCCGCTTCTCGTCCTGCGCCAGCTCCAGCACGCGGCGGTTGAACTCCAGCCACGACAATTGCCGGCTGATGAACAGGTCCGAGGGAGTATCGTCGATCCGCGGTCCGACCATGCACAACGCTCCAGGACGACCGTCGGCCGCCTCAATCTAGAATGAGACACATCATGGCACATCGCGCGCCGAGAAGGAAGGGCAGCGTCGGTGGCCAAGCCGACCGCCGGAGTGGTCCTGTCATGACGACGTGTCCCACGGGCACCTGGCCCGGGCGTGGGTTCTGCCGGGCGCTGGTGCTGCTAGTGGCCTTGGCGGCTCTGGTGCCGGCCATGGCTTCGCTGTTCCTGTTGTCCGCGGGCGCCGCGGTTGTCAGCCTGGTGACCCGCCAGCCGCCCGCCGAGCCGTGGTATCCCGTGCTCATCTGGATGCGCCATCTGCGCGCCGTGCTCGACCTGGGCACGTGGCTCGAAGGCCAGGTCAGGCGTTAGGAGCAGCGACGAACAGGTCGGCTCCGTGGTGGCAGGCCTGCAACACCTGCGCCTGCCCGCCGACACCAGCGCAGCAATCAGCCACCGCGTGGCAGAGCGCTCACGACGACCATCACCGGGTCCGACGTGCGCACCGTGCCCACGGCGTCGGTGCCGAGCACGGAGAACACGTGGTAGCCGGGCGTCAGCTTGGGGGCGGTTACCTGTATCGGCCCGGCCGTCACCTCGCCCAGCCGCCGTGCGCCGTCATAGAACTCGATCGTCCGCCAGTTGGGGAACCGGCTGGCATCCGCGGCGACGGTCACATCGGTGCCTGGATCCACCACCGCCGTGCCCGGTCCGCAAGGCGCCGGCGAGGTGATCGCCAACGGCTGGTCATAGGTGGCGTAGGCGCGGTAGATGAAGGCCAGATCCTCGGTCTGCAGCCAACTCGACCGGCCGATGTCGCCGGTGAAGCCGCGGACCGGGGTGATCTTGGTGAGGCCACTGCGCCAGGTGGTGTGATCGGCGACCCAGCCGTCGTCGTAGTTCGCGGGCAGCAACGCGACCGGCCCTCGGGTCGGGTCGCCGGCCGCCGGGTAGCGCGTGCGCACGGCCAGATCGAGCAGCGGCACGGCCAGCACATCCTGTCGATTGTCGTCGCAGCCGTGGCCGATGCCGCGCCGTTCCAGCCACGCCAGTTGACCGCCCCGCGGACGATTGGGCAGGAACACCTCGTCGACTTTGTAGCGACCGTCCACGGCCGCGCTGTTGAGCTGTTCCTGCTCGCCGGTGATGAGCACCGACGGAATGCCCAGCACGCTGGCGGGCGCGGGCTTGGCGATGTGGTCGAAGTTGTAGCGTGCGCCCAGGATGGCCGCAGCGATGGTGCGGTCGGGATCCAAGGTCATCAGCGTGCTGGCGAACCCGCCGCCGGCCGAGAAGCCGATGGCCACGTAGGGCGCATTGACCAACTCGGGATGCCGGGCCGCCACGCCGACCGCGTCGAGGCAACGGCGGAAGGCCTGGAAGGCGGCGGCATGGGGGATGTCGCCGGCCGAGGCCACCAGGGCGAAACCGTGCAGGTGCATGAACTCGCGGTAGTAGTGGCAGAAGGTCCAGTCACCGCGTGAATCGCCGCCACCGTAGTTGCAGTTGACCAGCAGCCCGCGCACGGTGCGCAAGCCGTCGGGGATGACCACGCGGAAGGTCTTGGGCTTGCTGGCAGGATCGGCGCAGTCGTAGACCGCATAGTTGCGGCCGCCCGCGGTGACGGCCGAGAAGGTCACGGCAAGAGCCGGCGGGGTGGCCCCTGGCGGGGCGTCGTCGGGTGACGCGCCAGAGGCATGTCCAACGACAGCGACCAGGGCCAGCAGTGCCGTTGCGAACGGCGCGAGAGGCGTGAGTGCGCGCATGGCGATACTCCTCGCGTTGACTGGGCCTAAGGGCCGGCCGGGTGGCTTACCTACTTGCCGTTGATCCGCTTGTCTTCCAGGGCTTGCACCAGCAGCTTGCCCTTGTCTGCCGCGACCTGGCTCTTCTCGATGTTCCGAATGACCCCCTTGTCGTCGATCAGGAACACCCAGCGCTCGCACCCCGGACCGGTGCCGCCGCGCAGCGTGCCATAGGCCTGGGCCACCGCCTGATCGGTGTCCGAGAGCAGCGGGAAGGTCAGCTTCAGTTCCTTGGCGAAGTCCTGGCACTCCTTGAGCGGGCTGGTGGTGATACCGAACACCTCCACGTTGTACTCGCGGATCACATCCATCTCAGCCTGGATGCCGGCAAGTTGCGCCTTGGAGCCACCGCTGCCCGCGCGCAGGAACCAGACCAGCGCCACGGACGACTTGCCCGCGAACTGATCCAGCGTGTAGTCCTTGTCATCGGTGCCCTTCAGCTTGAGGGCCGGGGCCTTGTCGCCTGGCTTCAGGTCGACCTTGGTCGTGGTCGCGGCTGGAGCATCGGGGGCAGGCTTGCCACTGACCGCCTCGATCAGCAACTTGCCCTTGTCGGCCACGGCCTCGCCCTTCTCGATGTTCTTGATGACGCCCTGGTCGTCGATCAGGAACACCCAGCGCTCGCACATCGGGCCCGTACCGCCGCGCAGCGCGCCATACGCCTTGGCCACGGCCTGGTCGGTGTCCGAGAGCAGCGGGAAGGTCAGTTTCAACTCCTTGGCGAAGTCCTGGCATTCCTTGAGCGGGCTGGTGGTGATGCCCAGCACATGCACGTTGTACTTGCTGATCTCATCCAGTCTGGCTTGGATGCCGGAGAGCTGCGCCTTGGAGCCGCCGCTACCCGCACGCAGGAACCAGACCAGCGCCACGGACGACTTGCCCGCGAACTGCTCCAGCGAGTACTCCTTGTCGTCGGTCGCCTTCAGCTTCACGGACGGGGCCTTGTCCCCCGCCTTGAGGTCGACCCGGTCTTCGGCCGCGCAGACCAGCGCCGCCGCCGCCATGGCGAGACAGACCAGTAGTCTCTTCATCACGAGACCCTTCCTTTCTGGGTGATACCACCCTGGTGAGGGGACGCAATCGATGAATGCCCGGTTCCCGGTCTGTTCTCACAACGCCGACTCAGCGTGCCGGCAGGCGACTCAGCCCACTACGAGCGCTAGTCGAACCCGAACATGGGCGGATTGATGTTGATGCCCTTGACCCGCCCGATGATCACCGCCGCGGTCCACAGGCAGGCCATGGTGAAACTGCCCAGCGTCATGCCCAAGAAGAAGGGCATCAGCCGACGATAGAGCTTCATGCCGCCCGCGCGCAGGATGAAGCCCTTGATGGCCCAGGCCAGGAATGCCGAGAACCAGAACACGTTCATCGACCAGGCGGCATGGACCGCGTAAGCCAGCGGATGCAGCGGGAAGCCGGCGAACGCCGCGCGCAGGAAGACCAGCGCCGAGGTCACCCCCACGCCGTAGATGAACATCGTGCCGGTCAGCGGCGGGTTGGTCACGCGCCACTCGATGGCGGCCTGGGCGTTGCTCATGCGCGACCAGGCGTTGGCCGCCGGGTAGCCGTACAGGTTGACATGCCCGTCGCGATGCGACAGCGTCAGGAAGAAGTAGCTGCCGGCCACAAAAGCGACGACGATGGCGATGATCGTGGGCAACAGCAGCGATCGCGGCCGTACCTTGAGGTCCTGGGCCATCTTCTGGCTGTCCAGGAAGTTGGTCAGCAACAGCCCGCGCGGATCGCGCGCCAGCACGATGTCCAGCAGCCCGATCATGGCCAGGTTGCGCGCGCCGAAGGTCGGCTGCGCGCGGAACATGACCAGGAAGTCCGTGGCGCGGAATGAGGTCTCGGTCTGGAGCACGCCCGCTTCGGTCACCAGGCGGCCCAGCACGAAGCAGATGACGAACAGGTACATGCCCATCTGCACCGCGCCAAAACCCCAGTCGAGCCCGGCCTGCCGCATCCACACCAGCGCGCCGCCGAACGACAGCACCAGCCCCCAGACCGCCATGCGGTAGGTGATCACCTCGCGTTCCGGCCCGTCGTCGATGCGCGTCCGGAAGGCGAAAGCCCGAGCCTTGACCTGCTTGAGGTGCGGCCAGGCCACGCGCATCAGGTAGATGAGCAGCACCAGGTGGGCACCCATGCTCTGGTAGCCCGAGAAGCATGATGGGTTGTGCGCGTTCATCGTCGGCGAAGGATACCCCGCCTGCACCATGCACATGTCAAAGACGCGGCCGTAGACATAGAACAGCCACAGGCTCAGCAGCAGGTCGCCCGACAGGAAGTAGAAGAAGCCGATAGCTTCCACCGACAAGTTGATCGGCGTGTACTGAATCTGGTTCCACGGCCGCGTGGTGAGCCAATCGTTGATGACCACGCGCGTGGTGATGCCGGGCACCGGTGGGAAGTTGGCGTGGAGCCCGTTGAGCAGGTACAAGACGGTGGGTACGGCGAATCCGGTCCACATCAGCCGATTGCGGAAGAACGACCGCGAGTGCGCATCGTCGATGAGCGTCAGTGGCAAGGTGGTCAGCGGGAACACTAACTTCTCGTTGTCCTGCCACTGCCGTCTCAGAATCACCGAGAGGCACAGGAAGCTGGTGTAGACCAGCACCAGCAGGCCGCTCCAGGAGAGCAGCGGGCCGAGCCACAACCGCCATTGGACGGGTGCGTTGCCTTCGGCATAGTCCTTGGCCACGCGCTGCTTGGGCGGGCCTTTGGGGTCGAAGGCCACCAGCCACTTGGGAAGCAGGCCGGCGAAGGTCTGCATGGCCAGGTTCTCGGGTGTGGCGCGGTAGTTCAGCTCGATGGTGGGCGGGATGAGCTTCTCGATGGTGCCGCGACTGCTCATCAGCACGGTGATGGTCAGCATCATGTAGATGGGCAGGAGGTCGCGCGGCTCCAGCAGGCGCCGGCCGGTAAGGCGAGTGATCAACTGCCCGAGCAGCACCACGCCCAGCAGCGCGCCGACGGCCGGCGGCGGCAACTGCAGGATGCCGATCTGCACACTCTTGCAGACCATGTCGCCGTAGACCGTGATGTAGGCAAACAGGATGCACAGCGGCACAGCGAGAATGAGCGCGCGAGCCCGCAGCCCGCGCGTCGTACCTGTCGTTGGCTCTGCTCCCAAGTCGGCCCGCTCCGTCGTCACGCCGCCTTTCGCGCCGTCTGAGGCGACTCCTTCCAGCAGGACCCGCCACGGGCGCCGCGAAGATCCCGCCCGTGGGAGACCGCCATGGAGGAGTTTGCCGGACCCGAGTCGTTCCAGCTCGGCGTACCCGATCCATCGCGCTACGCGGGCCAGCGACGCGCGCCCGAGGATTGCCCGGTGCCCAATGCGCTTCGCGCGGCGGCCGAGATGCTCGACTTGGCGAGCGATGTCGACGTACATGACGGCTGGACCATCGACCGCACGCACACCAGACTCATGGCCGCCTCGGGCCTCGCCTTCGACCTGTGGTGGCCGCCGCTCGAGGGGCAAATGGGCCGTACCGACACGGCGCTGGAGGTCAGTCTGTGGGGCGCTGAGCTGGTCGCTGGCGCAGCCTACCTGGGCTTCAACGCGGAACTGCTGGTGGAGCAGGCACCACGCTACGAGCGGGCCGTGGCGTGTCTGCTCAACGGCTGGCCCCTGATCGTCTTCGGCCAGCCCGAGCCGCACCAGTTCGTGCTGGTCACCGGCTATGAGGACGAGGGCTACACGCTGATCGGCTTCCTGGCCGAGCCTGGCGGTCGCGGCATCGTCTTCGGCCCCGACCAGCGTCTCCACCTGCCCGGCGGCCTCAGCCGCGCCCGCGCGCTGGGCCTCTTCACCGACTGGTCGGAGCCTGCACCCGAGGTCGACCGCATCATGGCCGCACTACGGCACGGTGCGGAACTGATGTCGCGCAGCCGAGCCGGTGCCTATCTCACCAACCAGGCGCTGTTCGACGCCTGGGCCGAGGCGCTGGAAACCGGGGAGGACGCGCTGGTGCACCAGGCCTTCCTGGGCGACCCGCTCATCTGGGAGTTGGCCGAGCGGCGCTGGTATGGCTCGCTCTTCCTCAAGCAGGCCGCCGAGCACCGGCCCGACCTGAGCGAGCCGCTGCTGGCCGCGGCCGCCTGCTTCCAGGCCGAGCACGATCTGATGTATGAGTTCAACCGCACGGCGGGCGGCGTCAACCCGGGCGATCCGCTGCCGTTGCTGGTCGAGCGCGAGACGCGGCCCAAGCTGGCCGCCATCGTGCGCGCCGCGCAAGCCAAGGATGCCCAGGCGGCTGGCCTGATCGCCAGGGCGGCAGACCACTCGTAGCGGCGGCCCTGCGGCGCGCCTAGCCGCGCGTGATCTCGTAGTACAACACGCCCTTGTCCTCGCGCCGCGAGCTGGCCTCGAAGACCAGCGCGCCGTCGCGCACGGTCGCCTTGACCTCGCCCAGTCGCGCGCCGCTGAGAGCCAGCGCGAAGACCATGTACCGCGCCGGCTCGACCAGCTTGAGCGTTATCTCGGTCCGCACGTCACGCACCAGCAGCGGCAGGTCACCCCAGGCCTGAAGCGTCAGCAGGGCGTGCTCGGCGAAGCGCCGCCCACTGGCCTGGACGTCCGGCACGTGTGCCAGCAGCAGCCGCGGCGCGCGCGCCACGGGCTCGGCCGACAGGCTGGCAGCGAACACGCCGATGGTGGACTTGCTCGCGCCGAGGCTCATCACGCTCGTCGCGCCAGGCTGGCCGTGGGCCGAGAAGATGGCCTGGCAGCCAGGCGTATCCACGGTGAACAGCCCCGCCTGGCCCTCGATCCGCAGTTGGCCCGTGTCGCTCACGTAGAGGCCCTTGGCCACGTCGGTCGGGTTGCCCGCCGGCAGGTTGCCGCCAGCGCGCAGAGCGGCCAGCACCTTCTCCACGGCGTCCTTGCCACGAGGATCAATGGCGCCGCCCTTGAGCGGCAGCGCTAGCTCGCCCTTGGCGCCGGCGGAGTCGATCCGGCAGCCGAGCCGCGATACCAGGCTGATCCGGCCCAGTTGACCCAGGCCCGAGGCGAGCCCGTCGGGCAGGTAACTGCTGCCCGTCAGGATGTCCGCCGACCTGGCACCAAGCGACACGGTGTTCCTGGCCGGCGCCACATCGCGCAGGAAGAGCAACGCGGCGAACCGGTCCGAGGCCAGCAGGTTCGGGTCGGTGGCCATGTCGAAGTAGTTGCTGGCCTTCGGCGCCGCCAGGTTGCCCTGGTCGTGGCTGTAAGCGAAGCGCCACACCGCGTCCCAGCCCTGCAGCGCGGCGTAGGCGCCGGTCAGCGGGCCGCTCTCGGCGCGATAGCTGTTCGGGTTGGCGTAGTTGTACTCGGAGAAGCCGAACGGTCGGTCCAGCACCTGCGTGATGGCCCGATCGACGTGCAGCGGATTGGTGGCCACGGTGGCGCTGCCGCCACCGCTCCAGCCTCGCGAGGGCAGGCGCCAGTCGCCCTCCAGGAACTGTGGATGGTCCCAGTAGGCGTGGTTGTCCACATAGTCGAACTTGGCCCGCAGCGCCTGGTTGGGCCAGTTCTCGGTCCAGGCGTTGATGTCGGTGAGCGGCGCGGGGCACTTGAGATCCGTGCGCAGGAACTGCTTCATATCCTCGTAGAAGGCCAGGTGCACTTCGGCCAAGAACGCGGCGCAGTCGGCGCCGACCTTGCCCTGCAGGTCGCGCGGCAGCGGCACGGTGCCCTTGGCCGGGTCCTGGTCGGCGGCCAGCTTATCGCCCCAGGCCGCGGCCAGCGTGGCGCGCGTACCATAGCGCTTGACCAGCCAGGCGTTGAACCGCTCGGCAAACAAGCGGCGCACCTCGCCGCTCATGCGCCCCAGGAAGTTGCCGGCGGCGCCCTCGTTGACCAGCGACAACGAGCACAGCGCCGGGTCATTGGCCAGAGCCTTGCCGGTGTACGGGTTCACGTGGCCCAAGAAGGCCCTGGCGAACGCCTTGAGGTTGGCGCGTGCCTTGTCGCTGACCAGCACGGCGGTCTTGTAGTCGTCCATGCCGCGGCCGCCGTCGACCGTCTCGGCCTCGCGGATGGGCCGTGAGACGAACAGGTCGGTGGTGACGTAGATGCCCCGTTTGGCCAGCGCCGCCACAAAGTAGTCGAGGCGGTCCAGCTTGTCGGCATCGAAGGTCAGCGAGTCGGCCGCATCGCCGCGCACCAGGTTGCTCTCGTAGTGGTGGATACGCAGCGTGTTGTAGCCGGTCATGGCCAGGCGATCAGCCACTTTGTCGGCCAACGCGTGGTCCAGATACAGCGCGGAGAAGCAGAAGTTGATGCCATACAGCTTGACCGCGCGGCCGGGCTGGCCGGTGAACTCCAGCCGGTCGCCAACCGCTTGGACCCAGCCGTGCTTCCCGGCCGGCGCGTCCAGCAGGCCCAGCGGGCGGAAGTCCAAGGCGGAGCCGGGTTCGAGATCGACGCTGACCGGCAGTTCCACCCAATCGGGTCCGGCCTTGAGGGTCACGGGTTCGTCCACGACAAGCTCCAGTGCGGGCTGGCCGGTGACCGTGAAGGCCAGCGCCAGCGGGTCTCGCCAGGCCACGCCATCACCCAGCAGGCCGATGACGCGCACGGTGAAGTTCTGGACGCCCCATTGGCGGTCGTCCTGGATGAGGAAGTTGACCGGCTCCTCGGCGACGAAGCTCAGCTTCACGCCGCCGGTTGTGGTCAGCGCAAGGGCGGTGCCCTTGGCGCCGAACAGACCCGTCTCGCCCAGCGTGGCCGGCAGCGTGCCGCGCTTGTCACCCGACTCCCAGGTCGCGCCAATCCAGGCCGAGGCGGGCAGGTTCCAGGCCACGTGCACGCTGTTCACAGGCACCTCGCCCGGCGGCGTGAAGCGGTAGGCCAGCTTGGCCCCGCCGGCTACCGCCGACGCCGTGGCGCTGACCTTGACCTCGCCGCGACCCGTGGCGATCTTGAGCGACCGTGTGGCGCCGGTGGCCGGCACGGACGAGTCCATGCCCGCGTCATGACCGGCCCAGCCGGCCTCGAACAGCGCGGCGGTGCCGGTGGCCAGCGTCGCGCCGCCATGGTTGATCAGCAGGCGGCCATCGGGCGTCCAGAGCGCGCTCTCGGCGGGCTGCGCGCCGACGCATGCGGCAACGAGACACGACGCCAGCAGCGCCGTCGAGGTTAGCTTCAAGGACACGGTCTACTCCGGGAAGATCATCTGCTCAACCAACTGCATCTGGTAGGTCATGTCGTTGGCCAGGTCGATGACCGACACCTCGCGCGCCAGGCGCTCGGCGAGTTCCATCTCGATGGACGACACCAGAGCCAGTCTGGCTCCCGCGCCGGCGGCATTGCCCACGGCGGTGATGCGTTCCATGGGCACGGGCGGCAAGAGTCCGACGCGCAGCGCGCTCTCCACCCGCAGATAGCTGCCGAAGCCGCCGGCCAGGTAGACATGCTCGATGTCGTCAGCCACCACCCCGGCCCGCGCCATGAGCGCCTCGATGCTGGCCCGGATACTGCCCTTGGCCAACTGCACCTCGCGGATGTCGCGCGCGGTAAGCAGCAACTCGTGGCCGGTGCCGGCCTGCGCAGCGGGCACCAGGCGGAAGGCGCGCTTGGCGCCCTCGCCCGATAGACGGCTGTTGAGCGCTTCATGCCCATTGGCGCTGCCCACCAGGCGGCCGGTGGATTCCAGCACGCCGGTGGAGCACAACAGGGCGATGGCATCGAGCAGACCCGAGCCGCAGATGCCCCGCGGCGCCTCATGCTCGATGACCGCGAAGGCCAGGTCGTCGTCGACCAGATCGACCCGCGAGATGGCGCCAGCCGCGCCGCGCAGGCCGCAACTGATCCGCGCGCCCTCGAAGGCCGGGCCCGCGGCGGCGCTGCAGCCGTACCACTTGCCGTCGTGGAACAGCACCATCTCGCCGTTGGTGCCGATATCCACCAGCAACGTGGTCTGGGTGGGTTCGGGCGCAGCGGCCACCATCACGCCAACGGTGTCGGAGCCCAGGAATCCGGCGATGTTGGGCAGCACGGTGACCGTCGCGTCGGGCAGTTCGGCCAAGCCGATCTCGGCGCCGCTGGCGGTGACCGAGGTCTGCATGATCGGCGCGAACGGTGCCAGGCCCAGGCCCTTGGGGTTGATGCCCAGCAGGATGTGCGTCATCGTCGCGTTGCCGACAATGGCAGCGCGTACCACAGCGGCGGTCTCGACGCCGGCCTGCTGACAGGCCCGCCGCACCAGGTCGTCGATGGCCCCACGAACCAGCAGACTAAGGCGTTCCAGGCCATCGGGCAGACTGACGCAGTGATGGATGCGCGAGACGACGTCGTCGCCATGCGCCACCTGCGGGTTGAGCATGGCGGCATGAGCCAGCTCGGCGCCGGTCTCCAGGTCGTGCAGGTAGCAGACCAGCGTGGTGGTGCCGATGTCGATGGCCACGCCCAATCGCCCGAACGGCGGGTGGCCCGACTCCAGGCGCACCACGCGCCCGCCCACGGTCGTCACCGCAAGGTGCGTATCGCCTTCACCCAGCAACTCGGCCAGCCGGCGCAGAGCGTGCAGGCTCGGGTCGAGCCGCATGCCCGCCGCCGCTTCGAGCCGACTCCAGTCGGGTCGGTCATCGCCCAGCGGGGCCTTGGGCACGGTCACGCCGAACAGACGCACATCGCTGCCCACCCGCGTGCCGCGCAGCAGGCCGCCCACCATGATCTGGTTGGCCCGCGAGACGGTGTTGACATCGGGCATGACCACCATCGGCCGGTCGACCGTCTGCTGGCAGGCCAGCCGAACGTTCGCCGCCAGATCCGCGGCGGTCAGCTCGTCGAGCTCCTCGAAGGTAGGCGCCTTGGCGCCCTCGATGAGGGTGACGCGGCATTTGCCACACAACCCCAGCCCGCCGCAGGGCACTTCCATCGGCAGCCCGGCCAGAGCCGCGGCACGCATCAGCGGCGTGCCATGCTCTACTTCGACCTCACGGCCTTCCGGTTCGAAGCGCACCAGGTAGTGTTGATTCCTCGCCATCGCTGTCTCTCGCTGGTCACCGAGCCCGTCTTGCCCGTAACATGAAAGGAGTATGACCCTCCAGCGGGAACTGCCGGCCCCAGGTTAGTCGTCCAGCGCGGTAGGGTAGCATGAATAGAGGAGCGGCCGGTGCGGTTATCTCAACTTCGCGTCCTTCCCTGCCTGGTGGTTGGCGTGATCGTCATCACCAGCTTGACAGCCGCCCCGCGCGGTCGCCAGGGCCGGGCCGCCGCGCAAGCGGTGCAGGCCGACGCTCCGGGTGAGTTGCCCGGGCCGCAGGCCGGGGCGGGCGTTTCGGCAGCCAAGCGGCTGCTGGACCGGCTCACGGCCAAGCAGCCGGTCACGGTGGTCTGCTTGGGCGACAGCATCACCGACGGGTTCAACGTGCCCGACCCCAACCTCGATGGCTTCCCCGCCCTGCTGCGCCGCATGCTCGAGGAGCGCTGGGCCGGCGCCCAAGTCACCGTGCACCGCAAGGGTGTGCCCGGCAACACCACCAACGATGCTCTGGCGCGGTTCGCCGACGACGTCTCACCGCTGGCGCCGAACCTGGTGGTACTGCAGTTCGGCGGCAACGACAAGGGTGTCGGCGACGGGCTCGCCAACCTGCCGCGCTACCAGCAGAACCTGCGCCGGCTGGTGGCCAACTGCGAGAAGATCGGCGCCGCCGCGCTGCTCTGCACACCGCCCATGCACGAGCCGGTGGTGGACATGCCGTTCCCCGTGGCCGCGCGCCGCGTGGCTCAGGATCTGCGGCTGCCCATCGCCGACCTGGACACCGCGGTCAAGGCCGGCGGGTACGACTACCGCGGCCTGTTCCCGTACTTCGTCCACCCCCAGGAGCCGGGCCACGCCCAGATGGCCCTGGAGATCTACCGCGCGCTGTGCAGCATGATGGGCATCCCCTTGACCAGCAGCGTGTCCATCGACGCCTCGGTGCGCGGCGACTGCAAGCTCGGCGGGTTCTCGTCGGTGCAGCTCCACGTGGCCAACAAGACCGAGGCGGTACGCCAGGCGACCTTGCGAGTCGACGCCATCAGCAGCTTCCAAGACGGTCCCGTGCCAGTGCCCGCGGGTGGCGAGACGTCGCGCTTCCTGCCCATCGCCCTGCCCCACACGCTGTCCGGCGGCCGCTCGCTGGAGTGGCCGCTGTGGGTCAGCGCCGACCTCGGCGGCGAGGTAGCCTTCGGGCTGGCGCGAATCACCGCGGTACCGGTGATGAGCTGCCCCAACGCCGCCCTGCAGGCCGCCAAGGTGCCGTTCGCGTCGTTGTCGTGGGCGCATCTCAGCGTCGGCTCGCAGATGGGCCGAAGCGACTGGAAGGGCGACCGTGACCTCTCGGCCAACATCTACCTGGCCTGCGACGAGGCCGCCCTGACCATCACCCTCGACGTCGCCGACGACATCGTCAAGACCGACGTGGCCATGCCCCTGGGCGATGGTGTGGAGGTCTACCTGGACCTGCGCGACGACAACCAGCGCGGCAGGCCGTATTTCACCAAGCAGTGCGCCACGCTGTTCATCGGCGCCGGCTCGGCCGAGCAGCCGTCGACCATCGTCTCGCCGCCCGACGACGAGACCGCGCCCGAGTTGCTGGCGCTCAAGCCCGTCTGCGTCGCCACGGCGCGCGGCTACCGCCTCACCCTGGCCATCCCCCGCACGGTACTCAACACCGTGGCCGGCAGACCACTCAAGTCGCTCGGACTCGACCTCGCCGTCGACGACTGCGACGGCACTCAGCGCAAACAACAGATGATGTGGCTCGGCCGTGGCGACAACTTCGTCAACCCGCGCCGCCTCGGCGAACTCCGCCTCGATCAGATGGTCGAGCCCGGCACCGTGCGCGTCACCGTGTTCTGACCACCCCTTGGCCAGACCACTCAACATAATCTGGTCGCATCTCACTCAAAATCGCCGCATTGGGTTCACGCTGCCGTAACGAATGACCTTCATACTACCCACTAGTGGCCGATAGGATCAGTGAGAGGGTCCTATCCTTTGTCCGGACTGGATGGCTTGGCTCGGAGTGCGGTCGGCTAGTGAGGTGGAACATGGCACAGGCGACGTTGGCCAACGGACTGGTTCGCGAGTTGATGGTTGAGCTTGCGGAGGAGGACGCGCGTCGACATGCCGTCAATGGCGTGCTCTATGCGCGGAGTGCCACGTACCAACAGACGTTGGACGGACTTCTGGGCGACCGAGGCAACTACGTGTCGCAACGGGCGGGGCAGTACCGTGTACTACCCCGGCCGGCCTGATAGGGCGCGACCCGGATATACAGCAGGAGCCGACCCGCCGAGGCCAGCCTCGGCGGGTCGGCTCCTTTTTGGCGTCACTGCTCGATGACGCGTACACCGAACGGCTCCATGGGGATCTGCTGGTCGAAGCGGTCGCCACTGAGCAGATCGACGCCGGCCAGCGGCGCCGTGAAGGTGCCGCCGACCCCCTCCAACTCGACCAGCACCGCGCCCTGACGGGACTCGCCACGGCGCTGGGCCAGAACCACGCGCGGGCCCGCGGTGGCCACCGGCGCCACGCCGCACTGGCGCAGCACCCAGTCCAGCCCCTGCGCCGGCAGCAGCGTGCCCAGCAGCACCACCCGGCCGCTCCCCACCGAGCGCATCGTGGCCGCGGCCAGGCCGCGTAGCGGGCCGCTCGACCAGAGCGCCAGTTCCTCGGCACCCCGCGCTTCGAAGCCGTCGGCCCACAGGCTGCCGGTCCACTCCTGACCGCCCGAGAGCCAACTCAGCTCGTGCTCCACCGGACCGCCAGGCACGGAGAACTTGGTGTAGACACCGGCCCACTCCTCCAGACTGCCGAACGGCGCATGGCGGTACTTACCCAGGTTGGCATCGCGCACGTCCGACAGCGGACCGATGACGAGCGTGCCGCCGGCCTCCACCCAAGCGACCAGCCGCGCGCGCAGGCCGTCCTCGTCGAGGTTGTAGAGGAACGGCACGACCAGCGTCTGGTAACCGCTCAGGTCGGTGCTGGGCGTGACGACGTCCGGCCGGTACTGCGCCTCCAGCAGCGGCCGATGGATGCGCTCGACGATGGTCCCCACGTAGTCGAATCCGGCGGCGATGGGCAGGTACTGATTCCAGCGCGCGGTGCGCGTGCTGAACATCACACCCAGTCCGCTGCTGACCACCTCTGTCTCGGCCAGGAAGTCCGAGGCGGCACGGTAGCCGTCGGCGATCTCGCGTACTTCGGCGAACATGCTCAGCGGCCGGCCGCAACTGGACACCACGGCGCCGTGCATTTGCTCGTGGCCCGTCCAGTGCTGTCGCCACAGCCAGTAGAGGTTGGCCTCGCCGCCCAGCGCGATGGGCAGCCAGCTGTTGGCCCGGCACCAGCCCGGCGGCTTGTTGCCGCCATTGACCGCCACGCTGCCGTTCCAGCCCGTCTGCGTCTCGGTGTTCCAGAAGGGCACGGTCGGCTTGATGCCGCGCATGTAGTCGAACCAGAACGCCGCCACATGCAGCGTGCGCTCGTCGTTGTAGTGGTTGTACTGCACCAGGTCGAGCACGCGGTTGGCGGCGACATGGTCCACACCAATCAGCGGCATCATGTCGGTGCCTACCGGCGCCTTGGTGTGGCGGTGCAGGATGTGCGCCTGGTGCGCCACGAAGTCGACATAGGAGTCGCTGGCGAACTCCGCCCACTCGGCCAGCAGGCTGGGATGATGCCAGACGACACGGTTGGGCACGGGCACCTGCTCGAACGAGTCGTAGGCCTGGCTCCAGAGGCTCAGGCACCAGGCCTGGTTGAGCGCCTCGACTGTGCCGAAGCGGGCGGCGAGCCGCTCGGCGAACCGCGCGCGACAGACCGGGCAGCAGCACGACCGCGCCGGCCAGGGCGCGCCCATGGGATGCACCTCGTTGTCGATCTGCCAGCCGATGACATTCGGGTCGGCGCCAAACTCCTCGCCCATCTTGGTCACGATGCGCGCGCAGTGGTCGCGGTAGACCGGGCTGTTGGGGCAGCAATGGCAGCGTGAGCCGTGCCCGGGCCGCCGCCCCTCGTCGGTGACGAACAGCACTTCGGGGTAGCGCTCGGTCAGCCACGCCGGCGGCGTGGCCGAGGGCGTGCCCAGAATGGAGCCGATGCCCGCGGCGCCGAGCTTGTCCACAGCCTCGTGCAGCCAGCCGAACTCGAACTGGCCCTGGCGCGGCTCCATCGTGCTCCAGGCGAACTCGGCCAGGCGCATGACATTCATGCCGGCTTCGAGCATCAGCGCGATGTCGGCGTCAATCTGCTCGCGCGGCCAGTCTTCGGGGTAGTAAGCGGCACCCAGGTACGGTGGTCGGGGCATGGTCGGGTCTCCACAGCTAGGGTTCGGGCTCGTCGGCCAGCTGTTCGATGATGGCCAGCGCCCGCGGTTCAGCGTCGAGGAAGCAGCGCACCGCCGACCGCAGCGCCGCGGCCACCGGCCGGGCCAACATCGGCGGCATGCGCAGCGTGGTCAGGTCGAGCTCGTAGGCGTCGGGCCGCAGCAGCCGCCGCATGGCACGCACCGCCTCGGGCGACACACTGGTGGCCTGAGCCGAGCCGCCGTGGCGCGCGTGGATCAGCCCGCCAGCGGGCGCATCGAACAGCGCTGCCTCATCGCCCAACGGCAGCGCGCAGTGCGCGCAGCGGTCGAGCACCGGCTCCAGCCCCAGTTCGGCGAGGAGTTGCAGCTCGAAGCTGTGCATGACCACGCGCGGCTCGAGCGCGGTGGTCAGCGCGGCCAGGCTGGCCAGGAGCAGGTCGAACAGCGTCGGCTGCGGCTCGTGATCGGGGATGGCCAGGTCGGCCAGCTCGACCAGATAGGCGGCGCGCGCCGACCGGTCGAGGTCGGCGCGAAGGTCGTAGAAGGTCTCTTCGAGCTGCGCCTGCGCCAGAACGGGCAGTCCGCCGTGATCGCCGCGCGTGGCCAGCTGCACGCGCGACAACGCAAACAGCTGGCAGACAGGCGCCTGGCGCGACTTGGGCTTGCGGACACCCCGGGCCACGGCCGCGAGCTTGCCCGCCTCTCGGGTGAGGAGGGTGACGATGAGGTCCGACTCGCCCTGCTCGCGGCGGCGCAGGCAGAGCGCGAGTTGGTTACTCGTCGGCATCGGCCGCCGACTCGTCGTCGTCGACCTCCATCTCGGGCTCTTCGACCACAGCGGCCGCAGCGGCGGCCGGCGTCGTGCGGCGGCGGCGGCGGCGGCGGCCGAAGGTGTCGTCATCCTCCTCGGGCGCTTCGTCCACGATGGTCACGGCGGCCGACGAGCCGATGCGGTTGGCCCCCGCGTCGAGCATCTTGACCGCGTCGCGCAGCGTGCCGATACCGGCCGAGGCCTTGACGCCGATCTCGCGGCCAACCACGGCGCGCACCTTGCGAATGTCGTCCAGCGTCGCGCCGCGCGGGCCCCAGCCCGAGCAGGTCTTGATGAAATCGACTCCGGCGTCGCGGCCGATCTCGCAGGCCACGCGCAACTCCTCATCGGTCAGGAACCCGGTCTCCACGGTCAGCTTGACCATGATCTCGCCCGACCCCTCCTGGGTCAGGCGCGAGGCCTGGGCCACATTGACCACCTCTTGGATGTCCTGACGCGCGGTGCGGTACTTGCGCGACTTGACGGCCCCGAGGTTGATCATGACGTCCAACTCGGTGGCGCCGCCGGCAATGCAACCTTTGGCCTCGATGACTTTGGTGGCAATCGTCGTGGTGCCAAACGGGTAACCCACGGGCGCGCACACTTTCACGTCGGTGCCACGAAGTTCGCGAGCCACCACGCGTACCCAATAGGGTTGCACTACCACGGCCGCGAAATGATAACGCAGCGCCGTGGCGGCGATCTCCAACACCTCGTCCTTGCCTAGATCGGGCCGCATAGCGGTAAAGTCGATCATCTTGGCCAGCATTTTGCGCGAGAACATACGCTCGTCTCCGCGACCCCTCACCCGAAAAACCACCTACGGGTCTGCTTCGTTCGGGCAGTCGGGATCCTTTCCTTCTAGTGCCAACACGACTCTATGAGATAATCGTACCGGCTTTTAACTCCCGGATCATCGTCTCGGCCGCCGCGACGCGTGCGTCGCTGTCGGCCGCGGCCGCCAGGCGGTCCACCAGAGCCGAGCCCACCACGGCGCCATCGGCCACGGCACATACTTGCGCCACCTGTTGGGCGGTCGCAATGCCGAAGCCGACGGCAATGGGCACCGCCGTCTGCGCACGAATGCCGGCCACCAGGTCGGCCAGTTCGGTCGGCACCGACGACTGCACGCCGGTCACGCCGCGTCGGGAGATAAGATAGATGAAACCCGTGGCCCGCGCCGCCGCCAGCCGGATGCGCTCCGGCGACGAAGTGGGCGCCAACAGGTAGATGGTCTCGACGCCATGCGCGTCGGCCGCGGCCTGCCAGTCGTCGGCCTCTTCGGGCGGCAGATCGGTGATCAGCACGCCATCGACGCCCGACTGCGCGCAGTCGACGGCGAAGCGTTCCAGGCCGTAGCGCCAGACCAGGTTGAACGGCACCATGTAGATGAGCCCGCAGCCGAGCCCGGCGCGAGCCTGCGCCACGGTCGCCATGACGCCATGCGGCGTCGTGCCGGCGGCCAGCGCGCGATGGCTGGCCCGCTGGATGGTCGGGCCGTCCATCAGCGGGTCGGAGAACGGCACGCCAATCTCGATGATGTCGGCGCCGCCCGCGGCCAACGCCGGCAGCAGGGCCGCCGTCGCCGCCAGGTCGGGGTCGCCCGCCGTGATATAGGGCACGAGCACGCGCTCACCGCGCGCCGCACAGGCCTCGAAGATGCTCTGCAACCGTCCCACGAGCCTAATCCTTCTGCAGACCCAGGGCGTCCACCAGGATGCCCATGTCCTTGTCGCCACGGCCGCTCAGGTTGACCAGAATGTCGCCCTCGCCCATCTCGGCCGCGAGCTTGAGCGCGTAGGCCACGGCGTGCGCCGACTCCAGCGCCGGGATGATGCCCTCGCTCCGCGCCAACTGCTGCGTCGCGTCGAGCGCTTCCTGATCTGTGATGGCCACATACTGAGCGATGCCCGCGTCGCGATAGAAGCTATGCTCCGGCCCGACGCCGGGGTAGTCCAGCCCGGCGGAGATGGAATGCGCTTCGGTTACCTGACCCGCCTCGTCGTCCAGCAGATAGCTCAACGCGCCGTGCAGCACGCCCGGCGAGCCCACCGATAGCGGCGCGGCGTGCAGGCCGGTCTCGATGCCATGGCCGGCGGCCTCGACACCGTACAGCCGGACGCCTGGCACATCGCCTTCAAAGGGGCAGAACATGCCGATGGCGTTGGACCCGCCACCCACACAGGCCACCACGGCATCGGGCAGCCGGCCGTTGCGCTCGAGGAACTGCGCGCGCGCCTCGTCGCCGATGACGCGCTGGAAGTCGCGCACGATCATCGGGAAGGGATGCGGGCCCGCGGCCGTACCGAAGATGTAGTGCGTGTCCTCGACGTTGGTGATCCAGTCGCGGAAGGCCTCGTTGATGGCGTCCTTGAGCGTACGGCTCCCGGCGTCCACGGCGCGCACCTCGGCGCCCAGCAGCCTCATACGCGCCACGTTGAGCGCCTGCCGCTGCGTATCGAGCGCGCCCATGTAGATGACGCACGGCATGCCGAACAGCGCCGCCGCGGTGGCCGTGGCCACGCCATGCTGGCCGGCGCCGGTCTCGGCGATGATGCGGGACTTGCCCACGCGCTTGGCCAACAGGATCTGGCCGAGCGCGTTGTTGATCTTGTGCGCGCCGGTGTGGCAGAGGTCTTCGCGCTTGAGCCAGATGCGCGCGCCGCCGGCCGCGGCGGTCAGCCGCTCGGCCAGATAGATGGGCGTGGGCCGCCCCACGTAGTCTCGGAGGTAGCCGTCCAACTCGGCGCGGAAAGCCGGGTCATCACGTACCGCGGCATACTCGCTGGCCAGTTGGTCCAGTGTGGCCATCATCGTTTCGGGCACCCAGCGTCCGCCAAAGACGCCGAAGTGTCCCAGTTGGTCCGGTCGGGCAGCGACCGCGCCGGTCGCTGCCCGAGAAGGTTGTGTCTCGGCCATCACTCCATCCTCCGCACGACTGAGGCGAAGGCTGCCATCAGGCCCGCGTCCTTGACGCCGGGCGACGACTCCACGCCACTGGCCACGTCGACCGCATAGGGCCGCACGCGCTCGATTGCTTGCACCACATTGTGCTCGGTCAGACCGCCCGCGAGCAAGAGCGGTATATGACCCAACGTGTCACGTACCGTCGCCGCTTCAGCCCAATCCGCCACCTGACCGGTACCACCGTGCTGACCGGGCACCGCCGCGTCGAGCAGCAGCGCCGCCACATACGGCAGTCGCTCGGCCACGCGCGCCAGCGTCTCGCCCGGCGCGGCCGGCACGGCCAGGATGACCCGCAGGTCGCCCAACCGCCGCAGCAGTTCCACCGGCACGTCGCCGTGCAGTTGCACCGTGCGCGTGTTGACCGCCTCGGCCGCGGCGCGAATGCGCGCTTCGTCGGCCGACACCAGCAGCGCCACGCGGTCGACCCACAGCGGCACACCGGCGGCCAATTCGGCGGCCTGCGCCAAGCTCACACTTCGCGCGCTGGGCGCGTGGAAGTTGAAGCCCACCGCGTCGGCCCCAGCCGCCACGGCCGCCGCCACGGCATCGGCGCTGCGGAAGCCGCAGAACTTGACCCGGGTGGCGCCAGCCACGCGCGGAGTCGTGCCGTTCATGAGCAGCCCGCTCCGACCAGCGCCCGCGTCGCCGCCAGCACATCGGGCTGGCGCATGAGCGCCTCACCGACCAGCATGGCCTGGACGCCATGCGTGCGCAGCAGCGCCACATCGTCCGCGGTGCGAATGCCGCTCTCGGAGACCACCACGCGGTCCGCGGGGATCAGCGCCCGCAACTCGACCGTCGTGGCCAGATCGGTGCGGAAGACGCGCAGATCCCGGTTGTTGATGCCTACTAGCTTAGCTCCCGCGTCAACCGCTGCCATAGTCTCTTCGGCGCTGTGCACCTCAACCAGGGCGGTCAACCCCAGATCACGCGCGCAACCCATGAGTTCCGCCAGTCGGGCCGGCGCCAGGATCGCAGCGATCAGCAGGACCGCATCAGCACCCCAAGCGCGCGCCTCAAGCAACTGGTACTCGTCGAGCGTGAAATCCTTACGCAGAATCGGCAGGTCCACCACGCCGCGCACAGCGCGGAGGTAGTCGGCCGAGCCCTGGAACCAACGTTCATCGGTCAATACCGACAGGCAGGCGGCACCACCGGCCGCGTAGGCCTGGGCGATGGCCACGGCGTCGAAGTCGGGCCGGATGAGCCCCGCCGACGGGCTGGCCTTCTTGACCTCGGCGATGAGCCGCACCTGACCCGGCCGGCACAGCGCCGCGGCGAAGTCGCGCGGGGCCGGCAAGCCGGCGATGACCGCGCGCAATTGAGCGGCGGGCACGGCGGCTTGGGCCGCGGCAAGCTCGTCGTGCTTGCCGGCTACGATACGGTCCAGAATAGTGGGTTCAGCCATGGCGTTATACGGAAGGGAGTGAGTATACCAGAAGGCGGCGCCGCGTAGTACCGACGGGAGTCGGCGCCAGCCGCCCACAGCAACCCCGCCGCCTGCTAGAATGGCGGCAACCGCGGAGTGAACCGACTGATGACACGCACAAGGGGACGACTGTTCGCGTTGCTGGCCGCTCTCTGCGCCCTGCCGAGCCATGCCGCGCCCGCGCCGCCAGCCCTGCACGACCAGGTGGCGCGCGTGCTGGTCTGTGACTGGGTGGTGACCGGCGCCGGCACACCGCGCTACTGGATGGGCCCGCTGCAGGGCGAGGTGCTGACCCGCAGATTGCGGCTGTCGCGCCATCTGCTCATCACCGACGCCTTCTCTTCGCGCCGCGCCGATCTCGGCACGGCGGTCACCGACATCGAGACGCTGACCGTCAAGCTGGCGGCGCTGGGCAAGCAGTTCGCGGCCGAGTACGTGTTGAGCGGGCTGATCGAGGACTGCGGTGACAAGCTGAAGATCCAGCCCGTGGTGCTGCTCAAAGGCAACCCCAAGCTGTTCGCGCCGACGGTCATGGAAGTCCCGGTGGCCGATGCCCTCAAGCCGCAAGTGGAGGTCGTCGTCGGTCGGTTCGTGCGGCAGATGGGGCTCAAGCTCAACCCCGACGAGTTCAAGGCCATGCAGGCCTACCAGCCGTCGGCTGTACCAGAGGCGCTGGAGCTGGTCGGCACCGGCTGGCGCGCCTGGCAGCCCGACGCGAGCGCCCTGGCGGTGACCAAGTGGCGCGAGGCGCTCCGGCTCGACCCGCGCTGCTCGCTGGCCGCCGATGCGCTGGCCCAGGCTTCGTTGGCCCAGCGGCGCGCGCTCCTGGACGAGGCCAAAGCGCTCTGCATCAAGCAGGTGGCCGACCGGCCCGACGATCCGGACGCGCACTACCAGCTCGGCCTGGTGTTCGCCGACGCCGGCAACTGGCGCGACGCGGCAACCTGCTACCAGCGCGCGATCGGCTTCAAGACAACGCATCTGGAGGCACGACTCGGGTTGGGCGTGGCCTACATGCAGCAGAACCAGATCGCCCAGGCGCTCGACCAGTTCAAGGCCATCAACGACTTCGACCACTCCAACCGCAAGGCACTGTACAACGCCGGATTGTGCTATGCGCGTCAGGGCGAGATGAAGGAAGCGCTGGACCTGTGGGCCTTGGGCAGCAAGCAGTTCCCCGACGATCCCATCTTCCGCGCGGCCATCGAGCAGATCAACAAGGCCGGCACCAACCCCATGCTCGACGGCTTGCAGTAGCCTTGACGAGCCCTGATGACGGCGCCTAGACTAGCCCCGCGAGGTGACCAGACGATGCAGATCGAGCTCGAGTACGGCCGCTCCGGCCTGACGGTGGAACTGCCCGAAGAGCGGGTCCAGAGCGTGTTGCGCCTGAACCCGGCCAGCCCGCTGCCCGACGAGTCGGGCACCGTGTTGGCCGCGCTGCGCAGCCCGCTGGGCACCGCGCCCCTGCGTGATCTCGCCGCGGGCCGGCGCGATGCGGTCATCGTCATCTGCGACGTGACCCGCCCGGTGCCCAACCAGGTCATCCTGCCCCAGATCATCGGCGAACTCGAAGCCGCCGGCCTGCCGTCGGAGGCCATCACCATCCTGGTGGCCACGGGCAACCACCGGCCCAATGAGGGGGCCGAGTTGGTCGAAATGGTCGGCCAGGAAATTGTCGACCGCTACCGCGTGGTCAACCACCACAGCGAGGCCGATGACGAGCAGGCCTACCTCGGCGACAGCAGCACCGGCGTCGGCATCTACGTCGACAAAACGTATGTCGAAGCCGACCTCAAGATCATCACCGGCCTGATCGAGCCGCACTTCATGGCGGGCTACAGCGGCGGCCGCAAGATCGTCTGCCCTGGGCTCATCTCGTTCAAGTCGGTCTACTACTTCCACAGCCCCGCGCTGCTGGAGAGCGACCGCGCCACCAACGGCGTGCTGGACGGCAACCCGCTGCACGAGTTCGCCCTGGAGGTCTGCGCGGCGGCCGGCGTCGACTTCAACCTGAACGTGGTCATCGATGAGCAGCGGCGCATCTGCGGCGTGTTCGCCGGCGAACTGGCCCAGGCCCATGCGGCCGGCGTGGCCTTCTGTGACCGCGTCAGCCGCGTGCACTGCGCCGAGCCGGCGGAGGTGGTGCTGACCACGTCGGCCGGCTATCCGCTCGATGCCACGCTGTACCAGGCAGTCAAGGGCATGGTCGGCGCGCTGCCCGCACTCAAGCCCGGTGGCACGGTGATCATCGCCGCCGAGCTGAGCGAGGGCATCGGCAGCCCGGAGTTCCGCGACATGCTATTCGAGGCCGCGGATCACCAGAGCTTCATGGACATGATCCTCGCGCCGGGCCACACCTTCACTAAGGACCAGTGGGAAGTAGAGATGCTCTGCCGCGTGCTGCGTCGGGGCGACGTGATGGTGGTTTCCTCGGGCCTGAGCGTCGAGGAACTCGACCGCTGCCTGGTCAAGGGTATGCCCACCGTGGAGGCCGCGGTCGAAGCCGCACTGGCCAAGCACGGACCCGACGCCAGGCTGATCGTCATTCCCAGCGGGCCCTACTGCATCCCGAGCGGCTCATGACCAAGGGTCGCGCCTGCTGGCTGCTGCTCGGTCTGCTGGCCTCGGTGCCCATCCGCGCCGCGGACCCGGTGTTCGCCGACAAGTTCGACGACAACGCCCGCCAGTGGCGGCTCGACGACCTCTGGAAGTTCGACGCCGGCGAGCTGCAGGTGCATGGCGTGGTGGGCCAGGTGGCCGTGGTGGGCCAGGCCAAGCCCGCTCTAAGTGACTTCCGCGCCACGCTCCGGTGTCGCTGGATGGATGGTGTCATCACCGCCAGCTACGGCTTCCTCTACCGCTTCAACCCGCAGTCGGGCAACGGCTACTTCATGTGCTGCTCTGCTGCCGGCGGCTACGGCTTTGGCCGCGTGCAGGGCGGCGAGTTCGAGATCAAGGGTCGCGGCCGCAACTCCGAACTGATGCTGGCCGGGCCGCGCACGCTGACCATCGAGGTCAAGGGCGATCTGCACAAGCTGGCCTACAACGGCGTCGACCTGGACACCTGGCGCGACGGTGAACTGACCTCGGGCGGCTTTGGCCTGCTGGCCATTGATGCCGCGCAGGTGGCCTTCGAGGAGTTGACCATCGACAGCCTGGCCGAGCCCGGTGCCGCGACGCCCACGCCGCCCGACGCCGGCCCCACCCCGCTGCCGGAGCCCGGCACGGGTATTGGTCCGACGATGCGGCCGGGCAGCGCCTTCGTGCGGCTGGACATGGTCGATCTCGACCGTCTGCGCGCCTGGCGCCGCCGCTACAACGCCATGGCGGCCGCGGTCGGCGATGCGCCCTTGGCGGGTGATGTGGACGCCACCGACGTCGCGGTCATGGCCTGGCTGCGGCTGCGGCAGTCGGCGGCGGCCTGTCCGCCGGCGCAGTGGCTGGTCGACCTGCTGATGGATGAGAAGATGGCCGCGGCCGGCGCGGTGGGGCCGGCACCACAGGCCGCCGCGGCGTTCGCGCTGGCCATCGCCCAGCAGCCCGCCGCCGGGCCGGGCGAGACTCTATCGGGCGGAGAGGACCTGCTCGGCGCGCTGTCGTGGTACTTCGCCCAGCGCGGCCGCACCGCCGCGGGCTGGGGCGACAAGCCGCAGGTCGGGCTGGCGCCGGACGCCGCGCTCAGCGCCAGGCTGGCCGACGACGGCGTCCAGTCGGCCAAGCGTCTCGACCTCGCCCAGCATCGGCCCGAGTGGGAACTGCTGGCCGCGAAGGTCAAGCTGCTGGCCCCCAACCTCAAGCCCAAGGGCCGCTGAAGCGCGATTTGTGCTATGTTGTGGGCGATGGAGCAGCGCGCGCACTGGTCGGTAGCACAACGGGCCTGTCTGGACATGGCCTGGCTTGTGTTCGGCCTGCCGCACCGCTTGCGCGTCCACGGCCGTGAGCATGTGCCGGCCGAGGGCGGCCTGCTGGTGGTGTGCAACCACTTCTCGCTGCTCGACCCGATCTTCCTGTCGCTGGCGGTGCCGCGACCCATTCGCTACCTCGTCAAGCCACTGCCGGCCGGCTTCGAGCCGGTGCAGGCCATCTACGATGTCTACGGCTGCATTGCCACGGGCAGCGGGCGCCAACTGGCCCGCGCCATGGCCGAGACATCGCGGCTGGTGACCGAAGGCGCGGGCCTGGCCATCTTCCCCGAGGGCGGCATCAGCCGTGACGGGCAGTTGCAGCCGTTCCAGACCGGCGCCGCGCGCGTCGCGCTGAGCACGGGCTGCGCCGTCCTGCCAGCGTGGATCGAGGGTGCCTACGAGGCCATGCCCGCGGGCCGCATGTTGCCACGGCTGGCGCCGGTCAGCGTGCACTTCGGGCAGACCTTCCGGCTGTCCGCGCGGCCGGGCGCGGCCCACCGCGCGCGCGATCTGAACCGTGCTACCATGGTGCTGACCGAAGCCGTCGCGCGCCAGGCCCCGCGCCGGGCGAACCTGGCGCCGCGCGACGAAAGAGGAGCGCCTTGCTGACCCAGTTGCCAGTCGCCATTTGCGGGCTCGCGCCGGTGGCCGCGCGCCGCCCGGAGCCGAGTCTGTTCGGCTGGGTGGTCAGCAGTCACGCCGCGGCCTATGCGTCGCATCCGGCCTGCGATGTGGTGGCGGTCCACGACTGGCGCAGCGACCTGATGACCAACTTCCGCGACACCTGGCTGGACTTCTGGCCGGCCGTGGCCTGCTACCCGCTGATGGGCCTGCTGCTGGCCGAGGCCAAGCCGACCATCGTCAGCGTGGCCACGCCCGAGACGACGCGTTGCGAAGTCATCCTGGCGGCGCTGGCCAACGGCGTGAAGGGGCTGCTCTGCGAGAAGCCCATGGCCACCAGCCTGACCGACGGCCACCGCATCATCCGTGCCGTGCGCGAAGCCGGGGCGTCGATGGTGGTCTATCAGCCGCGCCGTTACGACCCACTGCTGCATCTCGCCCGCGATCTGCTGCGCTCGGGCGACCTGGGCGAGTTACGGCGGCTGCGCTGCTACCACGGCGGCTCGCGCGCGCTGCTGTTCCGCACCGGCACCCACGCCATCGACACGCTCTGCTTCTTGGCCGAGGCGCCCGTGGTGGAGGTGACCGGCCGCCTGGAGCCCGGTTTTGAGGACTATGAGCCGTACCTCAGCGAGCTGCCGCGCGACCCTAACCGCGAGCCGACGGCCAGCGCCCGCCTGACCTTCGCCGACGGTGTCGTGGCGCACTACGACGGCGTGCGCCACGGCCGGCGCGTGCTGTGGTTCGATATCGAGGGCTCCCACGGCGGCATGAGGGTATGGGAGCGGCACATCGAGTTGACCACGTCGGGCGGCACGCGGGTCATGGTGCCCCCGACCTTCGACCGCGTGGGCATTGCCGGCGCGGTGAACGAACTGGTGCGCCTGGTGCAGTATGGCGGGCGCACGGTTTCGCCGCCCGAGGACGGCCTCCAGACCCTGGCGGTCCTGTTGGCCATCCTCGAATCAGCGCGGCACGGCGCGCGGCGCGTGCCGGTGTTGGATCGATTGACGCCGGACTACGGGCGGTCCTGGCGACTGTAGCTGGGACGAGGGTGCTGGACTTGTGCCAAGCCCAGCACCCTCGTAACACCACCCCCGTCTCAGGCCGTGGCGCTCCACACGGCGTACTCCTCGCGGATCTGCCGCATATGGTAGGCGACGTTGGCCGATGTGCAGCCCAGTACCGCGCCGGCCTGGCGCCAGGTCAGCCCGTCCAGCAGGCATTCCATGATGGCCCGCTGGGTCGGCTTGAGCCGGTCCAGGAAGGCGTCGGTGGCCAGGTCGGTCAGGCGCTGGTCGTGGTCGCGCCGCGTGGCAGGCTCTTCGCCGGGCACTGACTCCAGCGGCTCGGTGCGCCGCACGCGAGCCCGCTTAACGTGGTCCAGCAGCCGCCAGCGCGCCCGCTTGAGCAGGTACTGCTCCGGGTCGCCGATGGACAGGTCGACCACTTCGAGCGCTTCGAGCAGGCCCAACCAGGCTTCGGACAGCAGGTCGTCGGCGTCTTCGCCCGTGCGGGCGGCGTAGTAGCGGGCCATGGAGCGCAGGCGCTGCCAGAGCCGCTCAGCCATGGCGTCCTTGGCTCCCAGGTGGCCTTGCTTGGCGGCTTCCAGCCCAAATCGTTGTCGTACAAATGTGGCTCGCATCTCAGGTCTCGTGGCGTTGTGACGCCGGTCCGAAGTGGGTCGCTCGCGTCGATGCGCAAGCTGTCCGCTGGTTCGGGACCACCCAGCGCAAAGCGGTACGCTTTGCGCTGCACGAGAGCTGAATGCGTTCTCAGAGGAACGGATCAGGCCTCGTGGCGGGTGGTGCTCGAACCTGCTGGCTGCGCAAGGCTAATCCGCAGGTCAAACATCTTCTTCCCTCCACTGCCCTATCGGGCGCTCAACATTAACGCGTCGGACGACGCATCGTCCGGTACGGTACAGCCCGTATCGCGTCGGGTCAAGGCTCTGCTAAAGGCGCAACGAAAAAAGTTCAGGCGCGTTTGCGGGTGGTCATGTTGTGGGCCACGGCCGCGCGGATCAGGGCGCCGAGCGCCTCGCGGTCAAGCCTGTCGCCCTGGTGAATATCGATGGCGCGCCGGGTGTTGCCCTTGAGGCTGGCGTTGAACAGCCCGGCCGGGTCGGGCAGCGAGGCGCCCTTGGCAAAGGTCATCTTGACCACCTGGCGGTACGTCTCGCCGGTGCAGATCAGGCCGCCGTGCGACCACACCGGCACCCCGCGCCATTTCCACTCCTCGACCACGTCGGGATCCGCCTCTCTGATCACGGCGCGCACCCTGGCGAGCATGTCGCCCCGCCAGTCGACCAACTCGGCGATCCTCGCGTCGATCAGCTCCGAGGGCGACTGGGTCCGCTCCGTCTGGGCCTGATCCATGGGTTCTTCCTCCCCGTGCCTCGCCGCGTCACGCGAGGCTATTGGCCAGGAATGCCGCCAGCCGATCCAGGTTCTGCTCGTTGGCGGGTTCGCAGATGGGGCGGACCCGCGCCGCCACCGCGGGGTCCTCGAACTCCTGGATCCAGGCCACATGGGTCTGCTCGCCACGCGCGGTCAGCAACACGGTCAGCGTGAAGTGGGGCGGCGATACGTGGTCGATGACCACCTTGGTGCAAGGCTGGATCTCGCGGAAGACGGCCTCGTTGGCGTAGTCTGCGCCGTCCGGACCGTGCATCACGAAGACCCACCGGCCGCCGGGCGCGAAGTCGAACCGCTCGATCGTGTTGTGGAAGCCGGCCGGCCCCCACCATTGGGCGATCGACTCGGGTTGCTCGAACGCGGCGAACACGGCGTGCGGTGTGGCGGATATCAACCGCTCGGTGCGGATGACGGCGTCAGGCTCGTTCATGGGCGCTCCCTCTGGCACTGCGGCGATCAGATTGTGGTGCAGCGGCGGCCAGTCGTCGGGGGCGGTGGCCGGGTCGCTGGCTCCGATGGCTCGGGTTTGCTATGCTGGTCAGCCACGGAGGAGCCCCCATGTCGACCGCCTTGCAGGTGTCGTGCGTGCAGATGCACTGGGCCAGGGATCTGCGCTACAACGTGGACCGGACGCTGCACTACATCGAGGCCGCGGCGCGAGCCGGCAGCCGTGTGCTGCTCTTCCCCGAGGCGCACCTCACCGGCTACTTCTTCCCCTACCTCACCACGCTCTCGGCCGATGTGGTTCGTGAGGCCCTGGAGGCGACCCAAGAGGCAGCCCGGTCGCATGGCCTGTGGGTCATCGCCGGCAGCATCCGGCCAACCGCCGACCGCTTCCTGAACCTGGCGCATGTCATCAACCCCGATGGCGAGATTGTGCACGAGTATGCCAAGGTCCACATGGCCGGCCGCGACGAGAAGAGCTTCTGCCGGGGCGGCAACAAGCTGTCGCTGTTCGAGATCGACGGCATTTTGTGCACGCTGGTCATCTGCCGCGACGGCCGGCATCCCGAGCTCTACCGGGTGCCGGCCATGGCGGGCGCGCAGATCCTATTCCACCCGTCGTGCAGCTCGGACGAGATCGAGGCCGTCTGCTGGAAGCGCGTCGCGGGCCGCGCGCAGCAGCCCGTGGGACCCAACACCAGGATCTTCCACTGCGTCGCCAACACCATCGGCGAGTCGCCCGACGGCAAGCAGACGTCAAGCGGATCGTCGTTCATCCGCGAGCCCGGCGGCATCCCGTTGGCCGAGGCCGGCTTCTACCGGGAGGAGATGATCACCGCGGTCCTGGACCTGGAGCGGGCCGACCGCGCGTATGTCCTGGACAGCATGGCCGACCCGCCGTGCCTGGCGCCCTACTGGCAGGCCATGGTCGCAGAGACCATCGCCCGCCGTGACCTCCGGCCCGAGTGAGCGCGGCGGTCAGGCGGGCGCAACCGGCATCGCGGCAATGCAGCCGGGCAAGGCCGCCTGCAGCAGGCGCCGGTTGAGCAGGATGCGCGCGGTCAGCTCGGCCGGCTGGCCCTGCGCGGCGCTGGCCAGCAGCGCGGGATCAAGGGCGATGCCGGCAAAGCGCTCAGGCGAGTAGACGTGCTCGTTCTCGATGATGCGGTTCAACTCGCCGGCCAGGGACTCGACCACTCCCTTGGGCACCGGCTGGCCATCGGTCAGCCGCCGCACCATGTTCATGGTGGCGGTGGAGAACTGGCCCAACAGGTAGGCGGCGATGGGGTCGCTGCCGGCGCGCAGTTGGGCGCAGAACGCGCCCGCGTCGACCACGTCGAGCTGGGTCACCCAAGCCGCGGCCACCGTCTCGTCGGGGCACACTTCCTTCATGCACGACGGGCAGATGCCGTGGCTGAACCGGGCATCCGTGCGCTCGGCGATGAACACCTCGACGCGCTGCCAGTAGCCGGCGTCGTCGCGGATCTTGTGGCACCACGCGCAGATCGGCAGCAAACCCTCGAGCCGACGGACCTCATCGAGCGCGAGGCGGAGCTGCCCGATCAGTTCCTCACGCTCAGCTTGGGCGCGCCGACGTTCGATGGCGTAGCGCAGCGTGCGGACGAGCATGGGGCCGGCGATCTGGCCCTTGACCAGGTAGTCCTGGGCGCCCATCTGCACCAACTGCTCGCCCAGTTCCTCGTCCTCCAGGCTGGTCAGCACGACGACCGGAAGCGCGGGGTGGCGGTCGTTGAGCCGGCGGTAGGTTTCGACGCCGAGGCTGTCCGGCAGGCAGAGGTCGAGCAGCACCGCGTCGAACGTCCCGTCCTCCAGCCGCAGCAAGCCGTCGCCGAGCGTCTCCACCGTCGCCAGGACCACGCTGCCGGGCTCGGCGCCACGCAGGTACTCGGCCACCAGCCAGGCCTGCGCCGGCTCGTCGTCGATCAGCAGCACATGCATGGGTTGGCTCATGCCTCATCCTCGCCGACTGGCAGCCGCGCGGTCGACAGCCAGAACTCGCAGGTGGCACGCACGGCCTGCATGTACTGGTCCAGTTCCACGGGTTTGGTCACGTAGCAGTTGGCGTGCAAGGCATAGGCCTGAGCGATGTCGCGTTGCGCCGACGAGGTGGTCATCACTACCACCGGGATGCTGGCCAGGTCCGGGTCGCCCTTCATCTCGGCCAACACCTCGCGACCATCTTTGCGCGGCAGGTTGAGGTCGAGGATCACGAGCGCGGGTCGCGGGGCGTCCTGGTAGCAGCCCAGTCGGTGCAGGTAGGCCAGCGCCTCGACCCCGTCTTCAACCACGTCCACGCGCAGCGCGGCGTCGGCGCCTTGGACGGCTTCCTTGGTCAGGTAGGCATCGCCCGGTTCATCCTCAACCAGTAGTATCACGGTGACCCTCGTTTCCAGGTCGGCCCTGTCCGTCTCCATTATCGGTCACTACCGCGCGGATCGGTAACGTGAACCAGAAGGCCGTACCCTCGCCAGGCTGAGACTCGACACCGATTTCGCCGCCGTGGCGCTCAACAATGCGCTTGCACACGGCTAGTCCGATACCAGTGCCCGGGTACTGGCGTCGGGTGTGCAGCCGCTGGAAAATGACGAAGATGCGCTCGTGGTACTCGGGCTCGATGCCGATGCCGTTGTCGCTGACCGTGAACCGCCAGGCAGCGCCATCCTCGGTGGGCCGCGCGTTGATCTGGATCCGCGGCACGTCGTCGGCTCGGCGGAACTTGATGGCGTTGCCCACCAGGTTCTGGAACAACTGGGTCATCTGCAGCGCGTCGCACGGTACCACCGGCAGCTCGCCGACGACGAACTCCGCTGCGCTCTCGGCGATGGCCAGCGTCAGGTTCTCCAGCGCGTTGGCCAGCGGCGCCGCCATGGGCGTCGGCAGCATGGGCGCATTGCGACTGCTGACGCGTGAGTAGAGCAGCAGGTCCTGCACGAGGCGCTGCATGCGGCTCACGCCGTCGGTAATGAAGTTGACCAGGGGCTCGGCGCCGTCGTCCAGGCGATCGCGGTAGCGCTGGAGCAGCAACTCGGTGTAGGCATTGACCAGGCGCAGCGGCTCCTGCAGATCGTGCGAGGCCACATAGGCGAACTGCTCGAGCTCGGCGTTGGACCGTTTGAGCTCGGTCATCAACGCCTGCTGCTCGGTCTCAGACCGCTTGCGATCGGTGATGTCGATGGTCACCGCGAAGGCGCGCCAGCGTGCGTCACCCACCGGCTGCATGGTGATCTCCTGGCGCTGCCAGTGCTCCACGCCGTGGCGATCGGTGCAGCGCCATTCGACGACATAGGAGGAGTGGTTGGCCAACATGGCCGCCAGCATGAGCGACCCGGCGCGCTCCTGGTCTTCCTGGTTACGGTGCTGGAGCCACGCATCGTAGTAGGTCTGGCCCGGCCGCACGTCGAGCGGCAGCAGGCCTTGCGCGGCCTCCTCGTTCAGCACTTGCCGGTCGCTGCCGCGGAACGTCGTCGCGGAGAACGTGCCGTCTAGGACCTGCTGGCGCCAGTCGGGGTCGGCCTCCAGAACAGCCGTGGTGAGGATGCACGGGACGCCGCCGGTCACCTCTCGCAGCAGTTCCTCGCCGGCGACGCGAGCCAGTTCGGCACGGCGTGCGTCGGTGATGTCGGTGGCCACGCCAAAGAGGCGCCAGGTGCATTCGTCAACCGCCTCAATCGTGACCTCCTGGTGTTGCCAATGCTCGAGGCCGAACCGGTCGGTACAACGCCAGACGTTGCTGTAGTGCGAGGCCCCGTCGAACAGGGCGCGGCCGGCATTGACGTTGGCCTGCCGCTGGTCGTCGGGATGGCGGCTGAGCCGCCAGGCAGTGAAGTAGGCCTGCTCGTCGGCCGCCTCCAGCGGCAGCAGCGCCTGGGCACTGTCGATGTTGAGCACGCGCACATCCTGCCAGTCGAACGGGCAGCCTTCGGGTGTCGGATCGAGCGCGCGCTCGCGCCACTCGCCGCGGGCGGTGACCAGCGCCGTGCTCAGCACACACGGCACCCGGCTCATGACCAGACGCAGCCGCTCCTCACCCGCGGCGCGGTCGCGCTCGGCGCGCAGCCGCTCGACCACCTCGTAGGAGAAGTCGCCCAGCAACTGCACCATCTCGACCGCCGCGTCGTCATACGGCACGTCGCGGTTGCCGACGCCGATGATGGCTACGGCCCGACCGCCGCGCAGCACCGGCACAGTCACCTCGCGCGTGACGGCAGCATGGCCAGCGGGCAGACCTCGGCGCTCGGTCAAGCTGCCGTAGTCGTTGTGCACCACAGCCCGCCCGGTCCGCGCACAATCGGCCCAGATTCCGGCCTCACTGAGCGGATAGTGGGAGCCCTGGCCCTCGGCCTGGCACATGTGGGCCACGGTGTTGGTGGACCAGGCCTGCAGGCGCAGGTGCTCGCCGTCGGGCTCGACGAAGTGGTAGAAGCCAATGGTGCTGCCGGTGGCCGCCTCCATCTCGTCCAGCGCGGTCTGCAGAAAGGCGTCGGTATCGACGCAGGTGGCCGCTGCCGCCATCAGGCGCAGGCGGGCCTCGGTCAGTTGCTCCGAGCGTACTGGCGCGCTGATATCGCGGGCCACCGTAGAGATGACCTCGACCTCGCCGCTGGGACCGCGATGGCCGATCAGCACCTGGCTGTGGGGGACCGCGGCGCCTGAGCGGTCGAGGAACGCGGTGCGCGCCGACCAGGTCTCGCCGCGCAGCGCCGCGGGGAAGCCCTCTTCCAGCACGCGGCGGGCCGCCCACTCCGGATGCGACGAGGCAAGATCGAACGAGCTCAGATCGTCGTCGGCACTCAGGCCGAGCAACTCGCGGGCGGTGCTGTTGAGGTAGGTGACGCGGCCGTCCGGCGTGGCCATGCCGACGAAATCGGAGGTCGCTTCGACGATGGCCGAGAGCTGCCGCCGCCGAGCCTCGGCCAGCCGGCGTTCGGTGACGTCGGCCACGACGAACAGGAGGTGCGGCACCTCGTGGCGCTCGAACACCGAGATGCTACATTCGAGTTCGGCACGCCACCCACCGGCCGCTTCAAACCGGGCATCGAACTGCTGGGGGGCCCCGCTGCCGAGCGCCCGCTGCGCGGCCGCCACGGCCCCAGCCGCTTGCCACAACGGGACATCAGCCATCGGCGTTGCCAGCAAGCTCTCCAGCGACATGCCCAGCGCGTCGGCCGCCGCCTGATTGGCCAGCGGACAGGCTCCGGTGCGCTCGTAGACGACGATGCCGACAGTGGCCGCGGCCAGCAGTCGCTCGTTGAGCTGCAGGGCATCGCGGATGGAGGCTTCGGCGCGCTTGCGTTCGGTGATGTCGCGCCACATGCAGTAGACCAGGCTGCGGTCGCGTAGCGAGATGGCGGTCAGCACCACTTCAACCCAGAACGCCGTGCCGTCGAGGCGGCGATGGACCCACTCGAAGGTGTGCGAGCCCTGCTCGGCCGCCGTGGCGAGCATGCGCACCGCCTTGGGCTCGGAGGCTTCGCCGTCCGGCTGGGTGTCGGGCGACAGCCGATGCGGCGGCAGGCCCCGCAGGTCGGCCACGTCGCTCAGACCGAGGCTGGCCAGCGCCGCCGCGTTGCCCTCGACGAACACACCTCCCTCGATCAGCAGGATGGCGTCGGTAGAGTCGGCAAACAGCCGACGGAACCGCTCCTCACTGCTTTCGAGCGCCTCGGTCCGCTCGGCGACCAGCGCCTGGCTGGCGCGCAACTGGTCCGTGGCACGGGCCAGCGACACATAGCGCGACTGGATCTGCTGCACCCCGGCCGCGGCACCCAGCAGCGCGACGACGAAGAGCGCCACCAGGCTAATGAGCAGCTTGCCGCGCCGCTGCCATTGGGCCA